>CABRYP010000005.1 GCA_902475245.1 uncultured Collinsella sp.
CCACAAAGGGGGCAGTGAACTGCCTCCCATTTCTTGGACATCGGGAAATGGGAGGCAGTTCACTGTCCCCTTCGTGGTGGTTTTCGACGCTAACGGTCGACCATCTTACGCCATGAGATTAAACTTGAATTGTTCTCTGAACATATCCATTTCTGCCTATCCTCAACAGCTCTTTGTCTCGAGGAGCGCATATGAAGCCGTCTCATTCCACCGGTCGCAACGTCATCGCCATTCTCGCCATACCCATCGTGATGCTCTTCCTTATCGTCATCACGCCCTTTTCTTTTGGTATCGCCTCGCCCTTCGATCTTTGCGGGATGATCGACGCCGGTTCGCGCGCCACCTCGCTCTCCTTTGTCTGCCGTGGCGTGTTCTACGAATATGCAATTCCCACCGGAAGTTGGCAGTCCAAGTTACCGTTGCTCGGCAAGGTCGACGGATGCTCCCCCTATTTCTGCCTTGAACCTCAGGCGCTAAACTATCTAATCGACGACCAGCCCCTCGACTCCATCACCCTCGCCTACGACTACGCACCAAACACCGATGAGCGCCACATGAACCAAGTCCTCGACAAGCTGCTTGGACAGTGCGGGCTCACCGAGGAGGCCGGTCGAACCATCTATAGCAACCAGAAATTAAAGAGAACAGAACTCCGCCGTGTCGGAAAAATCAAAGGGCGAAACGGGGCCGCCTACTGGGATGCCTGGGCAACACGCGACAAGGGCGAATTCGGACACAGCACCTATATGGTCACTGTCTACACCAAAGACGGAATTAAGGACAATGTTGACGATTTCGCGTCATCCAAACTCGGCATCCCCAAAACAACCAAGCCCACCAGCCCAGATGAAATCCTGTAGAGCCGCTCATTAACATACCGCTCAACGATCACAACAACATCGAGCTCGTTCCCCACCGCCACAAAGGTGCCTGTCCCCTTTGTGGTGGTTTTCGGCAAAAAGAAGCCGCCCCATTAACAGAGGCGGCATCAAGCAAGTCTATTTATTAGCGTCCCTCAAGACCCAACGAGAACGTCGCGGTAGCCCCGGCCACACCTTTCCCTCGGGCGACCCTCGCGAAGCGCGTGAGCACGAGGGAGAGGTGTGGCCGGGGCGTACAGCAGAGTTACTCGGCAGCGGCCTTAAACTTGTTGTAGTTGATCAGGCAGCCGGCCTTGACGATGGCACGCTCTTCCGCCGTCATATCGGCAACGTAGAGCTCAATCTGCTCGACCGCGCCGTCGGCGCGCACCACGTAGGCGGCGATGTTCTTCAGGTCGCCATCGAGCGCAGTACGAATCCCCGGCACAAAGACGTAGTCGCCCACCTCAAAGTTGGGCTCCGCCTCCATCTGGAAGGGCACCATGCCCCAGTTCATCACGTTGGAGCGATAGCGCTTGGTGGCGTACTCGTGGACGATGTTGGCCAGGCCGCCAATTACGCGCTGGCAGCTCGCGGCCTGCTCGCGGGCGCTGCCGTCGCCAGGCTTCTTGGCGTAAATCATGGAGCCGTACTCGGTCGCCTTGGCATCGGCCGCGACGCCCGCGCCGGCCAGTGCCTCAAACACGCCGGCAAGCTCGGCATCGAGCGCCGCTAGGTCGCCCGCGGCCTCGCCGGCCACACGACGCTTCTCCACGGCGTCGACCTCTTTGGAACGACCCACGTAGGCCGGGTCGCGGCGGCTGAGCGTAAACTCGGCCAGGCCCAGCGGATTGGAGCGGAAGGAGCTCGTCTCGCCCGAAGGAATGAGCTCGTCGGTCGTGGTGACGGGATCCATGATCTTGGAGCACACCTTGAGCAGGATGTCGTCGCCGAGTGGCTCCATCGCAGGCCACGGCTTGATATTGGGGCCCTCGACCAGCTCGTCTGCAGGCTCGGCCTTGCCAAAGCCCCAGTACACGCGCTTCTTGTAGGGAGCGTCGTCAAAGATGTACTCGCAGGCCTCGTCCCAAGTGTCCTCGGGCAGATCGGTCGCCGGGGTGAGCACGCCACCGTTGGCCGCGGTCGCCGCAATGGAGCGGGCGTCCATCAGGGCCACGGCGCTCAGCTGGCCGTTGCCCGGTTTGGAACCCTCGCGGTTGGGGAAGTTGCGCGTGGTGTGGCGGATGGACAGGCCGTTGTTGGCCGGCGTGTCGCCGGCACCAAAGCACGGGCCGCAGAACGCCGTGCGCACGATCGCGCCGGCCTCCATGAGGTCATACATATAGCCGCGACGCGTGAGCTCGAGCGCCACGGGCTGGCTTGTGGGATAGACCGACAGCGAGAACTCGCCGCAGCCGGTGTTGGCGCCCTTGAGCGCGCGGGCAGCCTGCACCACGGAGTCGTAGTTGCCGCCCGAGCAGCCGGCGATAACGCCCTGCTGCACGTGCAGCTTGCCGTCGACGATCTTGTCGAGCAGGCTAAAGTGCGTCTTGCCCTCGCCGATCTTGGCGGCCTCGAGCTCCACCTCGTGCAGGATGTCCTCGAGGTTCTCGTTGAGCTCGTCAATCTCAAAGCCGTTGGAAGGATGGAACGGCAGCGCGATCATGGGCTTGATGCTCGACAGGTCGACCTCGACGCAGCCGTCGTAGTAGGCGACATCGGCGGGCTTGAGCTCGCGGTAGTCGTCGCCGCGGCCGTGCATGGTCAAAAACGCGTGCGTGTCCTCGTCGGTAGCCCAGATGCTCGACAGGCAGGTGGTCTCGGTGGTCATGACGTCAACGCCGTTGCGGTAATCGGTCGTCATGCTCGCGATGCCGGGGCCCACAAACTCCATGACCTTGTTCTTAACGTAGCCCTTGGCAAAGACGGCACGGATGATGGCGAGTGCCACGTCGTGCGGGCCGACGCCGGGGCGCGGGGCACCCGTGAGGTAGATAGCAACGACGCCGGGATAGGCAACATCGTAGGTGTCACGCAGCAGCTGCTTTGCCAGCTCGCCGCCGCCCTCGCCCACGGCCATGGTGCCCAGGGCGCCGTAGCGGGTGTGCGAGTCCGAGCCCAAGATCATCTTGCCGCAACCGGCAAAGTTCTCGCGCATAAAGGAGTGGATGACGGCGATGTGCGGCGGGACGAAGATGCCGCCGTACTTCTTGGCCGCGGAGAGGCCAAAGACGTGGTCGTCCTCGTTGATGGTGCCGCCCACGGCGCACAGCGAGTTATGGCAGTTGGTGAGCACGTAGGGCAGCGGGAACCGCTCCATGCCCGAGGCACGCGCCGTCTGGATGATGCCGACGAAGGTGATATCGTGGCTCGCCATGGCGTCGAAGCGAATCTTGAGCGCCTCGGGATCTCCGGACGTATTGTGTGCCTGGAGGATCGAATACGCGATGGTGCCGCGCTTGGCATCCTCGGGCGTCTGCGTAATACCGCGCTCGGCAGCCTCGACCGCAGGCACAACCTCGCTGCCGCCGCGCAGGTAGATGCCGTCCTCGTACAGCTTGACCATACTGTCTCCCACTCTGCCCAAGAGATTTGGGCGCATAGCATACATTCGTTCAATATCGTGCCATAGAACGGTTGCGAGCGGGTTACGAATCTACACGTTCACTTTATCTCAGTAAAGCAGAGAACGAGTTGGGTCCCGGGGAGGCAGACTTAGACGCTCAAATGACGAGAGTGGATAATCTCCCACTTTGAGCCTGCAAACAGGCAAAAAACGGGAGATTATCCACTCTCATTCTGCAGGTACTCATTTAAGTCTGTCCCCAATGAGTGCCTACAGGTCGCCGCCCGTGCCCAGCAGTTTGCGCATGACTTGCTCGGGGTTGACTGAGCCGTCGCGCGGGGCCAGGGCGGTGATCTTCTTTTGCATCTTGTACTCGTGCAGCTCGTCCTCGAGCTGGCGCACGCGGGCGCGGAGTTTTTCGTTCTCGCGCTCGCGCTCCTCAGCACGCTCCTTCATATCGAGGATGCGCACCACGCCGGCGAGGTTGATGCCCTCGTCGGTCAGTTGGTTGATGAGTTCCAGACGCTCGATATCGGCACGCGAATACAGGCGCGTATTACCGCCCGAGCGCTGAGGATTCACCAGGCCCTTGGACTCGTAGACGCGCAGAGTCTGCGGGTGCATGCCGGTCAGCTCGGCCGCCACGCTGATCATGTACAGCGGTTTGTTCCTATTGTCCTCGGCCATGCTACCTGACCCCTTTCCGTCTCGTTATCGTCCATCATAAGCCCGCGGGCGCGGGCGTGCGCCACAGGCGCCCTAGTACGTCGCCTTGTAACGGTTGACCTTCTCGCGATAGTCGCGCGTGTCGGCCTCGCGCAGCTTGGTCATGGCATCGCGCTCGTCATTGGACAGGTTCGTGGGAACCTGCACCTTGATCTCGACGAGCAGCGCGCCTGTGCAGCCACGGTGCTTAACATCGGGCGCACCCATCTCCTTAAAGCGGAACTTCTTGCCCGTCTGGGTGCCCGCAGGCACTTTCAAACGAACCGTCGCACCGCCGGGCGTGGGCACGTCCACCGTGCAGCCGAGCGCCGCCTCATAGACCGAGACCGGTACCTCCATGGTCACGTCGGCACCTTTGCGCTTAAACAGCGGGTGCTCCTCCACGTGCGTGGTCACGACCAGGTCGCCGCGCTCGCCACCGGCAACGCCATACTCGCCGCGACGTTTGTAGCGCAGCTTGCCGCCGTCGACCGCGCCCGCGGGCACCGAGACCGTAATGGTCTGCTGTTCGCCCGTCGAGGGAATGCGGTAGGTGACCTTGTGCGTCACGCCGCGGAACGCGTCCTCGGCTGTCACATCGACGGTCAGTGACAGGTCGCCGCCCTTGCGAGCACGGCTGCGACCCGCGCCGGCACCGGCGTTACCCGCAGCCCCGGCAAAGCCCGAGCCCCAATCGCTGCCCCAGGCGCCGTTGCCGCTAAAGATGCTGTCGAAGATATCGCCCCAGCCGCTGGCGCCCGCGCCGGCACCGTAGCCGCCGCCATACGCGCCGCCTGCGCCCGGCATGCCGCCAAACATGAGCATCTGGTCGTACTCTTTGCGCTTCTTCTCGTCCGAAAGCGTCTCGTAGGCCTCGCTGATCTCCTTGAACTTGGCCTCGTCGCCGCCGGCATCGGGGTGATATTTTTGCGCGAGCTTGCGAAACGCGCTCTTGATCTCTTTGTCGGAGGCGCTCTTGGATACGCCCAGGATGTCATAGAAGGTTTTGCCTGCAGCCATCGTAGCTCCTCTCCTGTTATATCCGCCGCCCCTGCGGACGGCGGCTCATACTGTCATATGGCACTAGGCCAGAAAGGGCCCCGGGTGTTGCCCCGGGGCCCTTCTCAATTACTCCTCGGTGCTCTCGGCCGTATCGGCCGTAGCATCCTCGGGCGCCGCTTCGGGCTCCGGTGCGGGGCGCTTCTCGCCACCGTAGGTCACCGTCACCATCGCGGAACGCAGGATACGATCCGCCATGCGGTAGCCCTTCTGGTACACATCGTTGACGGTCTCGTCATACTGCGATGCGTCCTCGACGCGACCCACAGCCTGGTGCTCGAGCGGATCGAACGCCTCGCCCTTGGGGTCGATGGGCTCAACGCCCTCGTGCGCAAACACGTCGAGCAGCTTGGCATGAACCGCGTCAACGCCATCGACGAACTGCTTAAAGTCGTCGGAAAGCTCCTGGCTGCGGGCATGGTCGATCGCGCGCTCGATATCGTCGATCACCGGCAACAGCGCGGTGACAAGCTTCTCGGTCGCGCGCTCGCGCTCGGCGATGCGCTCGTTGGCGGTGCGGCGACGGAAGTTCTCCCAGTCGGCCTGCAGACGAGCGGTTCGCTCGGTAGCGTCCTTCGCCTTGTCCTCGGCGGCCTTCTGGGCCTCTGCCGCAGCATCGAGCTCATTGCGCACGTCGGCAAGCTCCTTTTGGGCCTGCTCGAACTTGAGCTTAAAGTCGTTGTCGGCGGCCTCCTCACCGGCGCGGATAGCGGCTTCCACCATCTCGTCCTCGGTCATCGTCGCCTCCTTGTTGGAATCCTCTACCTGGTTCTCGGCAGCCTCGGCGGCCTCGGCCTCGTTGGCCTCGGTATCGTCGACGGCCTCTACGGGAATCTTCACGTCCTTCTCCTCAGAGTCAACGGGGGCGGCGCCAGCGGCAGCCGCCTCCGTGCGAGCTTTACGGGCGGACATGATTACTTGTCCTCGTCGTCCACAACCTCGTAGTCGGCGTCGACAACGTCATCGTCGGCAGCCTGGGCGCCGGCGGCACCGTCGGTCTGCTGCTGAGCATCGGCGTAGACAACCTGAGCCAGCTCGTAGGCCACAGACTGCAGGGACTCGCCGGCGGCCTTGATGGCCTCGACGTCAGAGCCCTCGAGCGCCTTCTTGGCGTCGGCGATAGCGGCCTCGGCCTTGGACTTCACGTCGGCGGAAACCTTGTCGCCCAGCTCGTTGAGGGTCTGCTCGGTGGAGTAGCACAGGCTGTCGGTCTGGTTGCGGACCTCGACCTCTTCCTTCTGCTTCTTGTCCTCCTCGGCATGAGCCTCGGCGTCCTTGACCATACGATCGACTTCGTCGTCGGACAGAGCGGTAGAGCCGGAGATGGTGATCTGCTGCTCCTTGCCGGTGCCCTTGTCCTTAGCGGAGACCTTGACGATGCCGTTGGCGTCGATGTCGAAGGTGACCTCGATCTGCGGCACGCCGCGGCGGGCAGCCGGGATACCGGTCAGCTGGAACTTACCGAGCGACTTGTTGTCGCGGGCAAGCTCGCGCTCGCCCTGGAGCACGTTGATCTCGACGCTGGTCTGGTTGTCGGCAGCGGTGGAGTAGACCTCGGTCTTGGAGGTCGGGATCGTGGTGTTGCGGTCGATCATCTTGGTCATGATGCCGCCCATGGTCTCGACGCCCAGCGACAGCGGGGTAACGTCGAGCAGCAGGATGCCCTCGACGTCGCCGGTGAGCACGCCGCCCTGGACGGCAGCGCCGTCGGCAACGACCTCGTCGGGGTTCACGGACATGTTGGGCTGCTTGCCGGTCATGGTCTTGACGAGCTCCTGGACGGCGGGCATACGGGTGGAGCCGCCGACGAGGATGACCTCGGTCAGATCGGAGAGCTTAAGCTTGGCGTCGCGCAGGGCGTTGGTGACAGGCTGCTTGCAGCGCTCGAGCAGGTCACGGGTGATCTTCTCGAACTCGGCGCGGGTCAGCGTGTAGTTGAGGTGCAGCGGGCCGGACTGGTTCATGGTAATGAACGGCAGGTTGATGGTGGTCTGCTGGGCGGCGGAGAGCTCCTTCTTGGCGTTCTCGGCGGCCTCCTTCAAACGCTGCAGGGCCATGGGGTCCTGACGCAGGTCGACACCGTTCTCCTGCTGGAACTTATCGGCCATCCAGTCGATGACGCGCTGATCCCAGTCGTCGCCGCCCAGGTGGTTGTCGCCCGAGGTGGACAGGACCTCAAACACGCCGTCGGCGAGGTCGAGGATGGAGACGTCGAAGGTGCCGCCGCCCAGGTCGAAGACCAGGATGCGCTGGTCGGTGCCCTGCTTGTCCAGGCCATAGGCCAAAGCAGCAGCGGTCGGCTCGTTCACGATACGCTTGACGTTGAGGCCGGCGATCTTACCGGCGTCCTTGGTGGCCTGACGCTGGGCGTCGTTGAAGTAGGCCGGGACGGTGATGACGGCGTCGGTGACGGTCTCGCCCAGATACTTCTCGGCGTCGGCCTTCATCTTTGCGAGCGTCATGGCGCTCACCTGCTCGGCGGTGTAATCCTTGCCCTCGATGTCGACGACGGCGCGGCCGCCCTGGCCCTCCTTGACCTCATACGGCACGGTCTTGATCTCGGAGGTGCACTCGGAGTACTTGCGGCCCATGAAGCGCTTGATGGAGAACACGGTGTTCTTGGGGTTGGTGACAGCCTGGTTCTTAGCGGCCTTACCCACGACACGGTCGCCGTCGGCACGGAAGCCCACGACGGACGGGGTGGTGCGGTCGCCCTCGGCGTTCACGATAATGGTCGGAGAACCACCCTCGAGAACGGCCATTGCGGAGTTAGTAGTACCAAGGTCGATACCAAGAATCTTGCCCATTAGAAATTCCCTCTCTCTTGTGCGTTCGCGCCGCCTCGACGGTCTTTCGCGCGGCGCTTCGGCTTGTCTTTCAGGATGTAGTGTATCCCCTTATGGGCCGGAATATACAAAATCTAAGTCAATTCATATAAGATTTCTTATCTCTGAGAGTTTAGGTTCTTAAATGCGCAGGTAGATGCGCTGATTGAGTTCTCGGCAAATCTATCGAGATCTATGTAGAGTTGACTGAGGTTTGGGCCCGAGGCCGCATGGGGTGGCTTGAGGCGACCCCGGGGGAAAGCGCGACCCGTTTCACGGCTAAATAACGGGATGCGCTTTCCAAAAGCTCGCTCAATAGCTCAATATTTCAAGTCACCTTTAGCTAACATTTGCGCAGCTCAACGGCCCCACCTGCACGTTTTTTAGTAAACCTTGGCATACTCGGCGAACGGTATGAAGATGCCGGCCAGAGGGTATTGCAAACGGTCGCTCCCGTGGTATGTTTTTGCCCGAATCAAACCGGCGCGCATCGTCTGTAGCGTCGGTCAACAGAGAGGAAACTACCATGGCTCATCCCGTAATTGATGCCGACGAGTGCATCGCTTGTGGCGTTTGCGTCGACACCTGCCCCGCTGGCGTTCTGGAGCTCCAGGACGTCGCCACCGTCGCTGACGAGGACTCCTGCGTCGCCTGTGGCGCTTGCCAGGACGCTTGCCCCGCTGGCGCGATCACCGAGATCGTCGAGGAGTAACAACTCCCCACTTGCACACTCAAAAGTACACCGTGCACAAAAAGGAGGCCTCCGCATCGCCGCGGAGGCCTCCTTTTGTTTGTATAGGCAGTTAATTGGGGACGGGGCTACCTTGGCAGTTGCGGTGGAATAGTTCCCGGTTCATTGCTTAGGTGCCGATTTTAGGAACTATTTCACCGCAACTTATTAAGACAGTATCGGGCTAGGACAAATCATCCTCATAGGGCATTAAATCGGCAAGATAGCCTTTCTCCTTGAGTATGGTCTCGATCTCGTCGAGGGTCTGCTCGTCTTCTGCCGCGATGCGATGGAAGTGATAGCCACTCGTCACCGTCAGCAGCGGGAAGCTCTTGCCGCTGGCAATACCCTCAAGATAGCGCTCAATATCGCGACGGTTGCGAATGTCCAGATCGGCTGTGATCTTGCCATACACGCGATGGTTGACGATTACATTGAGCACGGCACCACCCGCGTCGACGATGCTCGTGAGCTCGTCACCTGCCTGCTCCATGCCATGGTGCACCTTGACCAGGCGCGTGGGCACGGCGGGGCTGCTGGGGGCCTCCTGCAGCACGTAGCCGCGATTGGTCGCCACGATATCGTGCCCATCGGCGCGCAGCAGGGCGATGTCTTGCACGACAATCTGGCGGCTCACACCCACCTCACGAGCAAGCGCACTGCCCGAGACAGGGTCTTTGGCTCCCTCGAGCACGCCCATGATGGCACGGCGACGCTCGCGGGCGTCCATTATTTACCGTCCAGCAGACGAAGGTGCTTAAGCGAGAGGTCGAGAATCGGCGCAGAGTGCGTCAGCGCCCCCGAGCTGATAAAGTCAACGCCCAGGTCGGCGAGGGCGCGGATATTGCTGGCATCCACATTGCCCGAGCACTCGGTCTTGGCGCGACCGGCGATAAGCTCAATCGCGGCAGCCATGTCGTCGTGGGTCATGTTGTCGAGCATGATGATATCGGCACCGGCCTCAACTGCCTCGCGCACCATATCCAGGTTCTCGCACTCAATCTCGACCGTCGCGGTAAACGACGCATGGGCGCGCGCCATCTCAATCGCGCGCGTCACGCCGCCGGCGGCATCGATGTGGTTGTCCTTGAGCATGACAGCCGTCGACAGGTTATAGCGGTGGTTGCTGCCACCGCCGATCTCGACTGCAGCCTTCTCGAAGACACGCATGCCCGGCGTGGTCTTGCGCGTGTCGACAAGCACGGTCTTGGTGCCCTCGAGCGCAGCTGCCATGCGATGCGTGTAAGTAGCGATGCCGCTCATGCGCTGCAGGTAGTTGAGCGCCACGCGCTCGCCCGAAAGCAGTACGCGCGCATCGCCGCGCACCTGGCCCACGTGGTCGCCGGCGTGCACCTCGTCACCATCGGCAACATCAAACAGCACCGAGCTCTGCGAATCCAGCAGCTCAAAGGTGCGAGCGAACACATCCAGGCCCGCGATAATGCCATCGGCCTTGGCGATAAGCTCCACCGTGGCGGGACGCGCCGTGGGGCACACGCTCGCCGTGCTCACGTCCTCAAAGGTAATGTCCTCGCGCAGAGCCTGCAGAATCAAATCATCGACGACGAGCTTCATGGTAATGGGATTCATGGTCTACTCCTCCACGGCCTGCGTGCCGGCGGCACGGGCCAGATCATCGATTGCAAGGTTATCGGAACTCAGGGCGCGATGGTGCCCATCGAGCGCGGGCTCGCCCGTCTGCTCCACGGCAAGCGACTCGCCGGTGCGCATACGCCAAGCGGCGCGACGACCCCAGACCAGCGCTTCGAGCAGGCTGTTTGATGCAAGGCGGTTCTTGCCGTGAACGCCGTTGCAGGCTGTCTCGCCCGCGGCGTAGAGCTCGGGCATCGAGGTGCGGCCGTCCTTGTCGACCCACACGCCGCCCATAAAGTAATGCTGCGTGGGTGTGACGGGAATGGGCTCGTCCAGGATGTCGCGGCCGTCCTCCAGGCAGCGTGCGCGGATGTTGGCGAAGTGCCCGGTCACCACGTCGCGCTCGACGGGGGCAAAGCTCAGCCACTCGTGCTCGGTACCGTCCTGCTTCATCTGCTCGCGAATGGCGGCGGCGACCACATCGCGCGGCTGAAGCTCATCGGTAAAGCGCTCGCCGGCGGCGTTGAGCAAAATCGCGCCCTCGCCGCGGCAGCTCTCGCTGATCAGGAAGGTGCGGCCCGGTTGCGGCGAGAACAGCCCCGTGGGGTGAATCTGCACGTAGTCCAGGTGCTCCATCTTAATGCCATGCTCCTGAGCGATGTAGCAGGCATCGCCCGTGAGCTGCGGGTAGTTGGTCGAATGGTCGTATACGCCGCCGATACCGCCCGTAGCCCACAGCGTGTGGCGGGCATGGATCTTAAACGGCTCGCCGGCATGCACGCCCTCGGTGGCATTTGCCAGCTCGTCGGCGGGACGAACAGAGCTGTCCTCGTCCACGGGAACGGCGACGGCGCCGGTGCACACCGTGGCGCCGTCACGCTCGCCCGTCAGGATGTCGGTCATGGCCACGTGCTCCAAAATCTGCACGTTATCCAGCTTGCGAACGGCCTGGAGCAGCTTGGTCGTGATCTCCTTGCCCGTAATGTCGGCATGGAAGGCAATACGCGGACGGCTGTGCGCGCCCTCGCGGGTAAAGTCGAGGCTGCCGTCGGCCTTGCGCTCAAAATCCACGCCTATCGCCAGCAGGTCGTTGATGACCGAGCGGCTCGAGCGGATCATGATGTCGACGCTCTCGCGGCGGTTCTCGTAGTGGCCGGCGTGCATGGTGTCCTCAAAGAAGGCATCATAGTCGGAGCCTTCAGGCAGCACGCAGATTCCGCCCTGCGCGAGCATCGAGTCACACTCATCGACAGCGCCCTTGGAGAGCATGATCACGCGCGTGCTCGTCGGCAGATTGAGGGCCGCGTACAGGCCCGCCACGCCGCAACCGGCAATGACAACGTCGCACTCCATATCGGGGTATTGTTTGGTTTCCACAGGAATCCTCTCCCTTGTAATGTGACATAAGGGACTGTCCCTCATGTCACATTGGCTTAGCGCGCCGCGTACTCGAGCATGCGGTCGAGCGTGAGTTTGGCTTGGTCGGCAGCCTCGTCCGACACGCCGATCTGCACCTCGCCCTCGCCCGTCTCCAGGCAGCGCACGAGCTTTTCGAGCGTGATGAGATCCATGTTGACGCAGGTGGGCTGCACCACGGGGAAGTAGAACTTCTTGCCGGTGCCCTGGCAGCGGCGCTCGAGCTCGTAGAGCACGCCACGGACCGTCACGATAATGAACTCGCTCGCGTCGGACTCCTCGGCATACTTGATGATGCCGGCGGTGGAGCCGATGTAGTCGGCCTCGGCCAGAACGTCGGCCTTGCACTCGGGGTGCGCCAGCACGAGCGCGTCGGGGTGGGCCTCCGTCGCGTCGACGATCTGCTCGACGGTGATGATGTGATGGCGCGGGCAGTAGCCGTTGTTGAGGATGACGTGCTTTTGCGGCACCTGCTCGGCTACGAAGCGGCCCAGGTTTTGGTCGGGAATGAACAGGATATGCTGCTGCGGCAGCTCGGACACGATCTTAACGGCGTTGGAGCTGGTGACGCACACGTCGCTCCAGCTCTTGATCTCGACCGTGGAGTTGACGTAGCACACCACGGCCAGGTCGTCGCCGTACTCGGCGCGCGCCGCGTCGACCGTCTCGCGCTTGACCATGTGCGCCATGGGGCAGTCCGCGCCCGGCTCGGGCAGCAGCACGGTCTTAGTGGGATTGAGCAGCTTGGCGCTCTCGCCCATAAACTCCACGCCGCACAACACGATGGTCTGCTGCGGCAGGCTTTTGGCGAGCTTTGCCAGGTAGAAGCTATCGCCGACGTAATCGGCAACGGCTTGGACCTCGGGCGCCACGTAATAGTGCGCCAGGATCACCGCGTCACGTTGGGTTTTTAGTTGCTGAATGGCCTCGACGAGCTCTGCGGGCACCAGTGCCGCACGCTCCGTTGCCGTCGTTGCCGATGCCAGGCCGGCCGCGATATCGCGTGCAAGCTCCGACGCATCCATGTTCGCGCTCTGTGCCATCAAGGCCCCTCTCTTTTGGCGAATCTTGGGGCTTTAGTATGACACCTGGCTTTACAGCTGACAAGACAGCTGTAAAGCCAGGTGTAAAGTTGAAATAAAGATTCAATCTTGGGGCGGGTCCATTTTCGAACTGGCAAGCTGAGGATAGTCGAAAATGGACCCGCCCCAAGATTCGAGCGGCCCGCATTGTCCTGGACCAAGGAGCGGTGGTCAAAAAAGGCCAAATATGAGTACTGTCACCAAATTAGTAGCATCGATTTTCCGGTCCAGAGCAGCAAAATCGCCTTGTTTGGAGCCCGATCGCGACTCTGAAGAACGAAAATCGATGCACTTTTGGCCTCTGGCACCGATTTTTGAGGCCATTTGGCTGCCACCAAACTGGTAACAGCACTCATATTTGGCCCTTTTTGACCACCGGGTTTCCGGCAGGCCCCAAAAGCGGGCCCGAATCGCTCGATCCGGGCCCGCTGGGAGCTGGCGCGCGGTTAAGCGCGGCGCTTCATGGCCCACGCCAGCAGCAGGGCTGCCACACCGGCAGCGAGTACGGCACCGGCCATGGCGTACGCGCTGTCGCCGGACTGAGGCAGCGTCTCCTTGCCAGCCTTCTTCTTAGGCTTGGAAGTCGTAGTCGTGGTCGTAGTAGTCGTGGTGGTCGTGGTGGTCTGGCCGGGAGCGGGCTTGGCAGCCTCGGCAACGGTGAAGGTCGTCTCGGCAGTGCCCGTAGCCGAAACCACGCTCAGCTTGTGTTCGCCCACGCCGAGCGTATTCAGGAAGCTCGCCTTGAGCGTCACGATCGTAGAGCCCTCGGTGAGCACGTAGTTCTCGGCGGCGACCTCCCTATCGTCAACCAGCACCTTCTGGAAGTACCTGATCGGCGCGTTCGAGCGGAAGCTCAGGTTCTTGGCGGTGTCGACCGTAATCGCCTGACCCTTACCGTCGATGATCTCGGGCTTCAGAATCGCGATCTCCTCGGTCTTGCCCTTCTCGCCGCAGACGGTGCACTCCTCATGCCTCTCTCCCTTGGCCTCAACGGTCGCCGGCTTGTCGACGACCCACTCAAAGGTGTGCTTGGCCTTGTCGAGGATCTCGCCGCAGCGGCAGACATGCCAGTGGTTCTTGGCGTCGTGTGCCCAGCCGGAGCCGTCGGGCTCGTGCTTAAGCACGCCCTCGACCGTCACATTCACGTCGTGCTCGACGTCCTTAAGCTCAAAGGTGCCGGCGTCGGAGAGCTTAACGGCCTTACCGTCAACCTTTACGGCGTAGTCCTTGCCCGCAAAGTACGCACTGTCGATGCTCATGGCGAGCTTTGCGGAGCCGTGCCAGTCGAGCTCGGTTGCCGTCGAGGTGAGCGTGTAGCCAACCTGGCTGCTCGGCAGCGTCACGACGAGCTTGCGACCGGTAGCCACGGTGACCTCGGTGACGGAAGACGCGTCGTAGTTGGCCTTGGCCTGATAGCGCACCTCGTACGCGCCGGCGGCGAGGTCCTTGAGCTCGGTCACGCCCTCGCCCACAGCCTGGTACTCGGCAGCGCCCTTGGCGCGCCACTCCATGGTGGCGTCGACGCCCGTGATCTTGCCGTCGCGCTTGCCACTCACGGTCTCGGCGGTGGCCTGGACCTTCGGCGCGTCCTGAGCGGCGTTCTTGATGGAGAACTCGCACGTCAGGCCCTCAGTCGGCAGCGCGTAGTTGCCAGCGGCCTTGCCCGTCAGCGCACCGAGGGTCGCCGTGTAAAAAGTGCCGGCCTCGGTCTGGGAGCCCTCGACGGTCGCGCCGAGGTCATCATTGCCGATAACATTGCCGAGCGTGGCCACAGGGCAGTGCTCCTTGCCGTCATAGGTGAACTCGGTGGTGCCCCACGTCACAGTGAGCAGACGCTGGTTGATGGTGAACATGCCGTCGACGAACGTGATGCTGTAGTTGGGGTTTGCACCCTCGGGCTGCGTCAGCTGCAGAGCATAGCCGCCCTCGCGCACGTTGTCGTCATCTTCGCGCTCGATCTCGAGGCCCTGAAGCGTTTCGCCCGCGACGAGTTTGCCAGAAGTGACATCCCACGTAAACACGGGGTCAGCCTCGCCGTAGGTCTTAGAATCGTCCTGGGCGGTGACCGTAATCGCGCGCGGCTTGACCTCGAGCGTAACCTCACCCTCGGCCTTCACACCGTCGATCGTCACCTTATAGGAAACAGTCAGTGTGCCAACGTCGCGGATCTTGGGGGCCTCGGAGGACCAGTTCTTGCCGTCGGTGCCGTACTGGGCCGTCGCGCCCTCGGGCAGTCTCGTCGCATCGACCGTATGATACGCACCGTCGTACTCGTCGGAGTAGCCAGCGATAGCGGCAGCCGGAATCTCGACTGCAGGCAACGCATGTCCACAGACCGTGCACTGCTGATGCTTGGAGCCAGCCTCGGTTGCCGTGGGCGCCTTGTCGACAACCCACTCAAAGGTGTGCGCAGCCTCGTCGATCTTCTCGCCGCAGGTGCACTCGTGCCAGTGCGCGTTATCGTCGGAGAGCCACTTATCGTTCACGGCCTCGTGCTTGTGCACACCCTCAACCGTGATGGCGGTATTCTCCTCGACATCGCTCAGGACGAACCTTCCGTCCTCGTTCTTCTCGAGAAGCACGCCGTTTGCCTTGACAGCAAAGTCGTCGCCCGCGTAGTAGCCATCGGAGATCTTTACCGAGAACTCCACGCTTTCGTGCCACTGCAGTCTGTTCGGGCTATGCCACACTATCGAGTACGCGTCATTTTTCTCGGACAGGGTGACGTTCAGGTACTTGCCCTTGCCGACATGCACTTCCACAGGCGTGGACGGCATGTAATTATTGGTCTCGGCATACCAGACCTGGTAGTCGCCAGCGGCAAGATTCTCAATCTTACTGTCTTCGGAAACCATGGTCTCGCCATCGGCGTCCCCGGCTTCGGTGCGGAACAGGCGGTAGGCGACGCCGCCGCGCGCGCCTTCGATCTTGCCGTCGCACTTGCCACGGATGGTTTCGGCGGTAGCCTTCAGGCCCTGAGGCTTCTCCTGCTCGGCCTTATAAATCGTGTAGGTATACTCAAGGTTTTCGGTAGGAAGGGCGTAATTCTTGATGACCTCGGGGTCACCGGCGAGGCCCGTCACCTTTGCCGGATAGCTACCGGCATCGATGCCCGTCGCGTTCTCGACCTCATAGGAGACCTTGCCCTCGTCACCCTCGGCAACATTGCTGACCGTGACCTTGGGGCCCTGAGGCTTGCCGTTATAGGTATACGTTCCGACCGTCCAGCCAACACCAATCTGGCGCTTGGTGATCTCGAACGTGCCGGTCTGGAGAAGCGTCAGTTCATAGTTACCCTGCCTGATCTTGTCCACCGTGTTGAGGGGCTCGCGCTGCTCAATCGTCAGCTTATAGGTGCCCACGTTCTCGCCGGGCTCACGGTGAATCTTGAGCCAAGAGAGCGACTCGCCATTGGGGATCGTGCCCTCAACAGCCTCGAGTTTAAAGTTCGGATCGTCATAACCGTACACCTTTGAAGCATCCTTGGGCTTCACCGTCACCGGACAGGGATCGACCTTAAGCTCGACTTCGCCCTTGCAGGACTCACCAGACACGAGCTTTGCCTTAAACTCGAAGGTCTTGGTGCCGGCATCGCGGATGCTCGGAGTCGTTTCGAGCCACAGCGTATCGCCCTTCATGCGGTACTGGATAGATGCGATGGTATTGGTGTCAACCGTCACGCCGTGCCACTCGCCATCGTAGGTGCCCGAGTAGCCCTTGATGCCGAAGGCGGGGATCTCGACAGGCTCGCGCTCGTAGCCGCACGTCTTGCAGCGCTCATGCTTGGAACCGGGCTTATCAGCCGTAGCGGCCTGGTCGATGACCCACTCAAAGTCATGCTTTGCGCGGTCAACGTCCTCCTTGCCACAGGTGCAGGTGTTCCAGTGTTCGGCGTCGTCATGTTTCCAACCGCTACCGTCGGCCTTCTTAGGGCCGTCCTTAACCTCAACCGTCAGGGCCTCGGAGGCGTTATGGTTACGGTCGGCCTTAAGGCGAACGCTGTATTTGCCAGCGGCGAGGCCCTTAACCGACGTCTCGCCTTCGGCAATCCACTGATAGTCGCCGGCGGCCTCGGCTTTCCATTCGTAGGCGTTATCAATCCCGTCGATGCTGCCATCCGCCAAGGCATGCCCGGTCGCGGCCGTCGCCTTGACATCCTTGGGAGCGGCCTGATCGGCGGGGGCGATCTTGATCTTAAGCTCTCCCTCCACCGGCACGTAGTCGGGTGCGGTAATGCGGTACTTAATTGTCTCGGCACACACGTTGTCATAGACATCGCGCGTAACATTGGTATAGGAGGGGATTCGGTCTTCGTACAGCAAGCCACCATCGACGCTATATTCGACCTGCATGCCCTCGGGGGCGTTGTCAACCGTCACCGACGGCGAGTGAGCCTTGCCATCATAGGTGCCGTCAAAGCCCTTGGCCTGAACATTCTCGAACTGCGTGCCGTAGATGCTCCAGTAGAAAAACTTGCAGGAGTAAATTGACTCGTAGGATGCGAAGTTTCCCAGGCCCCAGAGCTGGCTCCGGTACGCACCTGGATCTTTCTCCGAAACCGATTCGCCCCAAGCGAGGCGTTCGAAATCGACGCCCTCTTTAAGCTCGATCCATTCGTCGCCAAGCTTATACGTCACCTTAATGCGAGGCGTTATCTCCTCGCCCGTCCACTTATAAGACGGAACGTCGTTGAGCACGTCACCGTTGCTGAACCTGACGTTATCCTTCAGCTTGTCGTAGCCGATGACTTCGATCTTGCAAAGATCCTTGCGGTTGGAGTCCTTCTCCGCAAGCGAGGCGGGGTTGATCTTGAACACGCGCTCGAGCGTAACATCGCTTTGTCCCTCGATGGCAACCGTCGCCACCACGCGATAGGTGCCCGCATCGCACGGCTGCGACCCTTCCATCTCGATGCCCACGGTGTCATTCTCATCCGCGCAACGGTAAAAGCGTGCGCTCACAATCTTTACCTTGCCCTGGGCTACAGCGTTGTCCTTTTGAGACGGCTTGGTCGTAGCAAGCACGGCGTCGCGCTGTTTGCCGTTGTAGGTAAAGCTCAGATCGCCGCTCTTGGATGACATCAGCGAGATCGTCTCGCCGTCCCTGGAGTAAACACAGTGCGAGGCCTCGTACTGTCCGTTGCACGTAGCCGCGATGCTGTACCCATCCGGATTGACGGAATAGTTCCACTCGTGCTCATGCTTGCGATGGATAACCTTGACCTTGCCATCGGTAACGTCGTATGCAAGGTCGGCATTAGCAAACTTGAGCCTGCTCGCAAGATCCTCCTGCGAAAGATCGCTCGTGCCAAGGTTCACATACTCATAGTAGTAGTACTGCTTATTGGACTCGGGATCGAACTTGGTATCGTCGACAGACAGGACGGCTTCCCCCGTAAAAGACTTATCGACGTGAACCTTGCCGTAGCTACCGATTTCGGACGCGTCGACGCCCTTCGCCTTGACCGTAGTGACCTTGGTGTTGCCGGCGAGCGTCACAGAACCAAGGGCATAAATTGCGCAGCGCTGCGAATCTTGAATGTCGAGTTTTTGACCGTAATTATTATAAGAAGGCGATGCATATAAGTCGTCGATAGTGGAGCTCTCGATGGTGCAAGAAGCATCTTTCGCTACCGCAATGCCACTCGTCATATGCATCTTATAGTCTTTAATCATGTATTCGCAGGGGCCATCCCACGAAGTCGAGCCCGTATCTGGTGTAGAACGAATGCTGCAGTTCTTCACCGACAGGTCTGCATTCCTGACAACGATATTGCCCGAATGGACATGGTTGTCCTCGACCTTCAAGTAATCACATGCGATCATCGACTGCGTATTGTTTTCGAACTTGCAACCGTCCAGCGTTACATGGGGCTTGGCGTTTCTTCCGACTACGCTCAAGGCTCCAACGCAGTCATCGGCGTTGTTGCTAAAGGTGCAATTGGTAAAGGTTGCATCAACCGCCACCTGAGAACCGCGAACGGTCACCGGGGCAGGAGATGCAGTGTAGGTGTTCTTATCGTTGGAGTAGTAATTCCAAGCGTTCTTTGCGCAGTTCCAATTGCTGACGTTTACGTTAGTGAAGGCTACCGTCTCACCCTTGCCCATGGTTCCGTACAGCATAATTGCGCGGTCGCAATCACGGTCAAGGTTTGCGACGAGCGTCAGATCCTTCACGGTAAGGTTAAGCTTCTTGCCAGTATTCGGCTTATCGGCGAGATATTGACTCCAGTTATCGCTATCGCCCAAGAACGTCTTGCCGTTGCAAACGACCTTTGTCGCGGCACCCGAGTCGCCGATGAACTCGACGTATCCACCCGTGACCACGAAGAGCGGCAGTCTGTAGTACGTCTTGTTACGCATATCGGTCAGCGGACCGCCCAGATATCTGTCATTACTAAAGTACAGGCGGGTGGGGCTCTCCGCCGTGCCGCCTTGAACCTCGTAATAGTCAATATCGACCTTGCCGGTAAGGACATAGTCCTCGCCAGCCTTAAGCACTACAGGCTTATCTTTCTCGCAGTATGACAGGTCATCCTTCGACCTTATTGGAAACGTCGCGCCCTGCGGATACGCCTCGGCCACCGTAGGCGTGGCAAGCGTCGTCGCCGCACCTCCGAGCGCTAGCGCTGCAGCCAGCACGCAAGCAGCAAGTCTGCGCATCCCCATCTTCTTCTCCCTCATCACAGCTCCCCTTACCCCTATGCTTTCGCAATGTTCGCTATCGCTTGGCGCCGGCGGTCGGCATGATTCCCCGTCCGACCGCCGGCATCTGTGGACATGTTTATCCACGGATTATTTTGCTGCCGCACTTTCTAACGCCCTGCCGCTTGGCGCGAGTTGCACGCCGTGGGGCGCAAACGGCGCGCACCCCCGCGGGCGGTACACACCCAATGTGGCAAAATCGAACTACTAAGGGGGCCGAATGCTCAAGATTATTGCCTGCGACGACGACGTCGCTTTTCTAGATAGACTGCACCGGATGATCGACCGTTGGTCGACCGAAACGGGCACGGCGGTCGATGTTGCGCTCGTCACGCGCGGCGAGGACCTGCTAGCCCGCCATGCCGCATCGCGCGCCGACATCATCCTGCTCGACATGATCATGCCGCTCGTCAACGGCATGGACACCGCGCGCGAATTGCGCCAGGCCGATACCGCCGTGCGCCTGGTGTTTCTCACCTCATCGCCCGAGTTTGCACTGGAGTCCTACGAGGTCCGCGCCTTCGACTATCTGCTCAAGCCCGTGACTTACGAACGCCTGGCGCAGCTACTCGACGAGCTTTCGAGCATGCGACCCGCCGTGACCGACGAGCTCGTAACCAAAACGTCCTTTGGCTACCATGCCCTGCGCCTGTCCGATATCGAATATGCCGAGGCCCGCAACAAGCACGTGGTATTCCACCTGCGCGACGGGCGCGACATCGAGGCGCTCGAGCCGTTCCGCAACATCGAGGACCAGCTGGCAAAAAACGCAAGCTTCTTTAAATGTCACCGTAGCTACCAGGTCAACCTGCGCAATATCGACCACTTCAACCGTACGGATATCGTCATGCGCTCGGGCGCTTGCATTCCGCTGGCGCGCAGCTGCAAGCAGGGTTTCCAGGATGCCTACTTTGCGGCACGGTTCGAGGGCGGGAGGTGCTAATGCTCCCCACGACCGAGATGATGCTTTGGGCAATCCACCACGCAACGACCCTACTTTTTGGCGTTTTTGCCTCGGCGGCGCTCTGCGGCATCGAGATCAACCGGCGCCATGCACTTGAGCTCGTGATGGTCAGTGCCGTAACCGGATGCGCATTCGGCCTCGCCGACGCCGTCGGCGGCGAGCTTTTCGCCCGTCAAGCATATCCGTTCGTCGTGCATCTGCCGCTCGTCATCTATCTGTGCGCGCGCTATCGCCTGAGCCCGCTGCTCGTTATGCTGGGCGTTACCAGTGCCTACCTGAGCTGCCAGTTCAGCAACTGGATGGGCATCGCCGCGCTCGCCGCCACCGACTCGCAAATCGTGTACTACGTGGCACGCATTATCACCACGGCCGCCGTCTTTGCGATCCTGCTGCATTGGGCCAGCGACATCGGTCCGCGTCTGGCGGTCAAAAGCCCTACCGAGCTCGAGATTCTGCTCATCCTGCCGCTCGTCTATTACATCTTTGACTACGCCACCAACGTCTACACCACGCTCTTCCACTCGGGCTCCGTGGTGACGGTTGAGTTTTTGGCGTTTGCGCTTTGCGCGTTCTACCTCATGTTTCTTGCTGTGTATCTGCGCGAATACGAGGCAAAGGAAACCGCCGAGCGCGAGCGCTGGATGCTTGCGACCCGCGACAGCGCAGCCATCAAAGAGCTCGAGGCTTGGCGTCAATCTGGACGCGAGCTTTCGGCTCTCCGCCATGACATGCGGCACTTCCTGCGCGGCCTTGCGGCTTTGATCGAAGAGGGCCGCATCGACGAGGCACTCGAGCGCATCGACGAGCTCTGCGAGACGAACGACCGCACCGCCGTGCGCCGCCACTGCGCCAACGACACGGTCAATATCGTGCTTTCGTCATTTAGCTCCGATATCAACCGAAACGGCATCACCGCCGATTTGCGCGCTGCCGTGCCCGAGAGCGTCCATGTAGCCGACGTCGATCTGTTTAGCGTGCTCTCAAACGCCCTGGACAACGCCATCGTCGCCGCAAGCGCCGCTCCCCAAGGCAAGCGATTTGTCGATCTGGACCTGCGTTGCGAGGACGGGCAGCTGCTCCTTTTGGTCTCCAACACGTTTGGGCGCCCGCCGCGCATGGTCGACGGCATGCCCGTAGCCGGGCACACCGGACACGGCTTTGGAACCAAGAGCATTAAGCTTGCCGTCGAACGCATGAACGGCAACTGCCAGTTTCGCATCAACGGCGACCGGTTTGAGCTTCGCGCCGTGATGTAAGGGCGCGACAAGTCGGCGCCGCGCTCGACCCGTCAGGGCCGCCTTGCCGGCTCCGGTCCGCTACAGCGGCGCGGCTGCCGGGGTCAGCTGCTTGATGTATGCCCACATGCGCTGCTTGGCGGCTTTGTCAGTGAGCGCCGCCTCAAAACCGTCGAGCGCGAGCACGCGACGACCCTGCACATGGGCGACCAAGCCGGGCTTGAGCATGGCGGTATCGAAGTCGTCGATTGCCACGAGCATGTCGGCATAGGTCTCGCGCATGGTATCGGCCGCGCGATCGTCCAACAGCAGGACCGCCTCGGGGTCCAAGGCCTCGAGCGCCTCGCGGAACAGCTCGCACGGCAGGCCCTCGCCTGTCGCAACCGCCCCATCGCCCGCGCCGGCAACACTTGCCAGCACGCAAAAATCCTCTGGCGCGTAGCCGATGGCGCCGAGCGCTTTGCGCAGCGCAGCACCGTCCGGACCGGCAGCCAGCTCGCCGCCCGCACGCTCGGCATCGTCTAAATCACCTTTTACCAGCACAATCGGCGAGCACGCATTTCCTGCGATACGCACGCCGCGGTCCGCGAGCGATGCGAGCTCCTGCTCGGTCGCCTGGGCGATGGCTTCTTTTTTCTGGCTTTGTGACGTGGGCATGCGCTCTCCAATCGTTTGCGTGCCCACCATTATATAAAAGAGCCGCCTGCGAGTGGTTGCATTACGGGCCGTTGGGTATAAGCACGGTCGTACTGAGTTTTACGCGGCCGAGCCGCGTCGCACTATGGAGGTCACCATGGCTGACATTAAGCAGATTACCCCCGAGAACTTCGATTCCGTCGTTAACGGCAGCCTTCCCGTGCTGATTGATTTTTGGGCACCGTGGTGCGGTCCCTGCCGCTCGCTCTCGCCCATTGTTGACGAAGTGGCCGACGAGCTGGCCGGCAAACTCGCCGTCGCCAAATGCAACGTCGACGACAATCAGGACCTGGCCATGAAGTTTGGCGTTATGAGCATCCCCACGCTGGTTGTCTTTAAGAACGGCGAGGAAATCGACCGCTCCGTTGGCGCGCTGCCCAAGGCCAGGCTGCAGGCGCTGCTTGAGAAGCACCTGTAATACGCCGGTCATGTGCTGCCGTCCATGAGCGGTTTTGCGCCGCTCACCGGAGAGCCGGGTGCTGCGCCCGCGACCACGGATAGTATGGTAATCACAAACAGCCCCCAGTGAACGGGTGCGGGTCAGACGGACTCGCACCCGTTTTCTTATGCGGCGATGCGCAAAGCGGGCGTAGTAGAATCTGAACCACTGAATAGACCCGTACAAAAGGAGATTTCCCATGCATGACGTCGGAATGAACATGAGCCAGCTTGCCATGAGCGTCAAGCAGGTCGACGACACGATCGAGCTCGCCCACGAGTGGAGCCATCAGCTGCTGCATGCAACCGAGAACTTTGATATGGAGCGCATTGGTGCCAAGCTCGAGGCCGCCATGGCGGCGCTCCACGAGGCGCACGACGCACTCGAGGGCTACGAGGAGGCCATCGAGGCCGACCACAACTCCGTTGGCTCCGTAAAGTTGGTGTAGCGTGGCCGAGCACGAGCACACCTGCGGGCACGAGCATTCGCACGGGCCGACCGGCGACGCGGGCTGCCGTTGCAGCGGCTCCGCCTCCGAGCTGGTCCGTTTTTCGGTCACCGCGCCCGACGACCTGCTGCGCCGCTTTGACGAGCAGATCGCACGCCGCGGTGACGTGGCCAACCGCTCCGAGGCCGTGCGCGACCTGATTCGCGCCTCGATTGCCAAGGAGCAGATGCGAACGCCCGACGAGCAGGTCATCGGGTCGCTCACCATGATTTACGACCATCACACCGGCGACCTGACGCGCCGCCTGGACGAGGTGCAACACGACTACACCGACGAGATCGTATCGACCATGCACGTGCATCTGGATCACCACAACTGTTTGGAGATTCTGGCACTTAAGGGTCGCGGCGAGCGTGTCTACGAGCTGGCTGACCGTCTGCTGGGCCTGCGCGGCGTTAAACACGGCGAGCTCACCTGCGCCGCCACCGAGCAGAGCCTGGGGCTGTAACAGCACACATTTCAACGAAGGAGGGTCGCATGCGACATGCGCATATCCATGTAACGGGCATTGTGCAGGGTGTCGGCATGCGACCGTTTGTGTATCGCGAGGCCATGGCGCACGACATTTGCGGCTGGGTGCTTAACGCGGGCGATGGCGTGCATATCGAGGCGCACGCTCCTGGCGAAGCACTCGACGAATTTGTCGACGCGCTTTCCGAGCATGCGCCTGCGGCGTCTCGCGTGGAGCATGTCGAGGTTGTGGACCTAGCACCCGGCAACTGGGACGCCGCTAACGAGCAGGGCTTTCGCATTGTGGCGTCGCAGGATCAAACTGCCCACACGACGCTCATCTCGCCCGACATCGCCACGTGCGACGACTGCCTGCGCGAGCTGTTCGACCCCGCCGACCGACGCTTTCACTATCCCTTTATCAACTGCACCAACTGCGGACCGCGCTTTACCATCATTCGCTCGCTGCCCTATGACCGAGCGGCCACCTCGATGGATCGCTTTCCCATGTGCCCCACCTGCGCCGCAGAGTATGCCGACCCGCTCGATCGGCGGTTTCACGCGCAGCCCGATGCCTGTTTTGATTGCGGACCGCATATTACGTGGCGCGAGGCGGACCGCGGCGTGGAGCCGACGGCGGTCGACGCGACACCAGCCGTCGGCTCCACGCGCGAGGCCAGCGATGCCATCATCGAACGCTGCGTCGAGCTGCTGGCAGGCGGCGGCATCGTCGCCGTCAAGGGTCTCGGTGGGTTCCACCTAGCCTGCGACGCCGCCAACGAACAGGCAGTGTGCGAGTTGCGCCGTCGCAAGCGTCGCAGCAACAAGCCGCTTGCCGTTATGGTGCGCAGTCTTGCCGACGCCGAGTGCCTATGTCACGTCGATGGCGTTGAGCGCAACCTGCTGGCCGGCAGTGTTCGTCCCATCGTGCTGTTGCGTCGCCGCGCAGCCGGTAGCGACGCCCACAGCTCCCCCAACGCCCTCGAGCTCGCGCCATCCATCGCACACGACTTGTCCGAGCTCGGCGTCATGCTCCCCTACACCCCGCTTCAACATTTGCTGCTCGCCGCAGCCGCGGCGCACGGCATGCAAGCGCTCGTCATGACCAGCGGAAACCTGAGCGAAGAGCCCATCGAGACCGACGATGCCCTTGCATGGGAGCATCTCGTTGCCGCCGGCATCGCCGACGCGCTGCTCGGTAACGACCGCGCAATTCTGTCGCGCTATGACGACTCCGTGGTACGCGTGGTCGACGGCGACATCATGCCCGTGCGCCGCGCACGCGGATATGCGCCGCAGCCGCTGTCGTTGCCGGCGCTCGACGGCACCACGCCCTGCGTGCTCGCCTGTGGGCCGCAGCAAAAAGCCACGATTGCACTCACTCGCACGGACTCGGACGGTCATACGACCTGTTTTGTGTCGCAGCATATCGGCGACGTCGAAAACGGCGCGACTTTCGATGCTTGGAGCGCCGCGCGCTCGCGTCTGGAAAGCCTCTTTGACCTGGCGCCTGCCGCCTTGGCATGCGACATGCATCCCAGTTATCTGTCGAGCCAATGGGCGCGCGAGCAGGCACGGGAGCACAATCTGCCGCTTATCGAAGTCCAGCACCATCATGCGCACATCGCGAGCGTCATGGCAGAGGCGATTGCTGCAGGCCGGCTTGCGCCCGATGCACGCGTCCTCGGCATCGCCTTCGACGGCACGGGTGCCGGCACCGACGGCACCATATGGGGCGGTGAGTTTCTTGTCGCCCATCTCGCCGATTTTGAGCGCGTCGCGCATCTGCGCACCTGGGCGCTTCCCGGTGGCGCCGCATCCGTACACGATGCCCGCCGCAACGCCTTTGCCCTGCTCAGCGAGCTCGATCTGCTCGAGCACCCGGGAGCCGTGGGGCTCTTGAACAGCCTTGACGAGCAAACGCGCAGCATAACGGCAACGATGATCGAGCGCGGTATCAACAGTCCGCGCACCAGCAGTATGGGTCGCCTGTTTGATGCCGCAGCCGCGATTTTGGGCATTTGCGGCCAGGCAACCTACGAGGGCGAACCCGCCATCGAGCTCGAAGCCGCCGCTTGGCGTGCACTGGACGGCAAAATCGCCCGTTTTCCCGACGACAACGTCGGCTATTCCACATCTGGCCCATCGTGGTTGGACGGCCCCGATGTGCTGGACCAGAAAGCACTCTTTGAGGCACTTTTGGAGGGAATTGAAGCCGGAGCGCCCGCCGACAGGCTCGCACTCGACTTCCATGTCGCCGTCGCGCGCTCCTCGGCGCGCATCGCCACCGAAATCTGCGCGCGCGAGGGCATTGGCACCGTCGCGCTCTCGGGCGGCGTGTTCATGAACCGACTTCTGCTCCAGCTCCTCACCCGCGAGCTCAAATACGCGGGCCCTGCTGTCTTGGTCCCCCACACCGTACCCGTCAATGACGGCTGCATCGCCTACGGTCAGGCGGCGGTCGCAAGCGCTCGTCTTGCGCAGATTGCATCGCAGTAGCTCGCCCTCACACGCCGCTGTGCCCAGCCGTCTCACAGGCGTAACGCGTTTGCCCGCAAACCCCGCGAGCGCTACCATCAACTGATGGATTATTGAGCGCCTATCCAGCGCAAAGCGTCTAAAAGGGGAACAATATGTGCCTTGCCGTTCCCGGTAAAGTAGTCAAACGCGACGACGACCTCAAGGCCACCGTCGACATGATGGGCATCGAGCGCCCCGTGTCGCTACGACTCGTGCCGACGGCGCAGGTTGGCGACTATATTCTCGTACACGCCGGCTTTGGCATCCAGATCGTCGACGAGCAGGAAGCGCAGGAGACGCTCGACCTGGTCAACACCATGACCGAACTGGCCGAAGAAGACCAGCTGGCCACTAACCCGGCCGAGGCATACTAGTGGCGGCCGGACAGCCGGCTCGCTCCGGTATCGACTTTTCGGCATTTCGCGATTCCAAGCTGGCCCGCGAGCTCATCGAACGCATCCATGAACTCGTCGGCGACCGCACCATCAACCTTATGGAAGTCTGCGGCACGCACACCGTGAGCATCGGCCGCTATGGCTTTCGCTCCATTATGCCGGCCGGGCTCAAGCTGCTGAGTGGCCCGGGCTGCCCCGTCTGCGTAACCGCCAACCGCGACATCGACCACGCGATCGCGCTCGCCAACATAGACGGCGCCATCATCACCACCTTTGGCGACATGATGCGCGTGCCCGGATCGTCCACCTCGCTCGCTGCGCAAAAGGTGGCAGGGCGCGACATCCGCATCGTCTATTCCCCGCTCGACGCGCTTGGCATCGCCGAGCAAAGCCCCGATCGTCCGGTCATTTTTATGGGCGTGGGCTTTGAGACTACGACGCCCACCATCGCCGCCGCCATCTTGGAGGCCGAGGCACGCGGGCTTTTGAACTTTTCGGTCTATTGCGCCCACAAGACCACGCCGCCGGCGTTGCGCGCCATCGCCAACGACCCCGAGACCGCCATCGACGGCTTTATCCTGCCGGGCCACGTCGCCACCATCACGGGCTTGGCGCCCTTTAGCTTTTTGGTCGACGAGTTCAATACCCCGGGCGTGGTCACGGGATTTGAACCGGTCGATATCCTGCAGGGCATCTGCATGCTGGTCCAGATGGTTGTCGAGGGCAGGCCCGCGATCGACAACGCCTACCGCCGTGGCGTCAACGCAGACGGCAACCCCGTGGCGCGCCAGCTGGTCGAGCAGGTGTTTGAACCATGCGGCACCACGTGGCGCGGGCTGGGGCCGATTGCCAACTCGGGCCTTTCTATCCGCCCCGAGTTCTCGCGCTTTGATGCCCGCGCTCGCTTTGACGTGCCCGTTGAGGCGACGGTCGAGCCGCGTGGATGCCGCTGCGGCGACGTGCTGCGCGGGGCCATTACGCCGAACAGCTGCCCGCTCTTTGGCCGCACCTGCACGCCCGAGCACCCCGTCGGACCGTGCATGGTGAGCTCCGAGGGCAGCTGCGCGGCGTACTACCGCTACCGTAACTAGCCTGGACGCATCCGCACACTGGCACCACCCACGATTGGAGTTTTGGATATGTCCCATAGCATCACCGATAGCACCGTCCTGTTGGGCCACGGCTCTGGCGGTCAGATGATGAAACGCATCATCGATGAGGTCTTTTTGGATGCCTTTGGGTCGCCCGAGCTGCTCGCGGGCAACGACGCCGGCGTCGCCGCGCTGCCCGCGAGCGGGCGCATCGCCATGTCGACCGACAGCTTTGTAGTCTCGCCGCAGTTCTTCCCCGGTGGCAACATCGGCCGCCTTGCCGCGTGCGGAACCGTCAACGACGTCGCGACCTCGGGCGCCAACGTGCGCTACCTGTCGTGCGGATTTATCCTCGAAGAGGGCTATCCCATGGATAAGCTCCGCCAGATTGTGCAGACGATGGCCGAAACGGCGCGCGAAGCGGGCGTGTCCATAATCACGGGCGACACCAAGGTGGTCGAGCGCGGCGGGGCCGACGGCGTCTACATCAATACCGCCGGCGTGGGCGAGGTTCCCGCGGGCGTGGCGCTCAGCGGTGCCAACTGCCGCCCCGGCGACGTCATCCTGGTGTCGGGCACACTGGGCGACCACGGTATCGCCATCATGAGCCAGCGCGAGGGTTTGGCCTTTTCGAGCACGATAGAAAGCGACGCCGCGCCGCTCAACCACCTGATTGCCGACGTTCTGGCCGCAGCGCCCGGCACGCGTTGCTTTCGCGACCCCACGCGCGGTGGCCTGGCGTCCACGCTCAACGAGTTTGCCCAGGCAAGCGGTGTTGCCATGGAGGTTGACGAGGATGCCGTGCCCGTGCGTCCCGACGTGCAGGCCGCCTGCGAGATGCTCGGCTACGATGTGCTGCAGGTGGCAAACGAGGGCAAGATGGTCGCCGTGGTGCCGGCCGAGCAAGCCGATGCCGCGCTGAGCGCCATGCGCGCCGCCCGCTACGGCGAGAATGCCGCCATCATCGGTCGCGTGCTGCCGCTTGCCGAGGGTGCCCGTCCCGCTGTGCGCGTGCGCACCGGCTGGGACTCGACCCGTATCCTCGACATGCTCGTGGGAGAGCAGCTGCCGAGAATTTGCTAGGGCGGAACCGCACGGTCGGCGCGATGCGGCTTGGTATCCCTGGAGATGTTCAGATTCCAAGCACGCCCAACGCGGAAGCCCAGTATTATGAGGTGCGTTTTAAATCCAATGACGGGAGCTTTCATGGCACCAGCTTTTTCCCATGTGATCTTTGACCTGGACGGCACCATCCTCAACACGCTCGAGGACCTGGCGGCCGCCGGCAACCATACCTGCGAGACGCACGGCTGGCCCACGTTTGCCGTCGACGAGTACCGCTACAAGGTGGGAAACGGCATGCTCAAGCTGGTTGAGCGTTTTATGCCTGCCGAGTATGCGGGCGACAGCCGTATGTTTGAGCAGACGCTTTCCGAATTTAGGGCTTACTACGGCGAGCACAAGGAGGACCACACCGCCCCCTATGCCGGCACGATCGAGATGCTCGACCGCCTGCGCGCCGCGGGTGTGCAGCTAGCCGTACTCACTAACAAGGACCACGTCTCGGCGGCTCCGCTTATCGAGAAGTATTTTGGTCCCGAGCGCTTTGCGCTGGTACAGGGCCGTGTCGATGCGTTTCCGCCCAAGCCCGAAGCACCCGTCACGCTGCATGTGATGGAAGAGCTGGGTGCCGATCCGGCAACCACGCTCTATGTGGGCGATTCCAATGTCGATATCCTGACCGGTCACAACGCCGGCCTTAAGAGCGCGGGCGTCAGCTGGGGCTTCCGCGGCCGCGCAGAGCTGGAAGCCGCCGGCGCCGACTACGTGGTGGACACCCAGGCAGAGCTCACGGCGCTGGTACTGGGCGAGTAACCGCCCATCCCCCCACGGGCAGCTAATGTGGGACGGGGCTCTTTTAGCTGCCCCCGCAACAAAGAAATGTCCCCGACTGCCAGCAGAAAAGGAACGTCCCCAAGTGCCGCCTTCCCAATGGCTACTCCAGCGATGGCAGTATCGCAGGTAGAGGACGGACAGCGAAAACGCCCCTAAGCGAGCAAGGTGACGTGAAATGAAAGGGCGCTGACCTTCTGGTCGCGCCCTTGAAATTGAACGTCAGATTGCCGCTTAGGGGCGTTTGCAGCGTCGAGCAGTTACGCGGTTCGTAGAACCGCGTAACTCCCCTAGCTCATCATCGCATTCATCATCTCGGTGGTTGCGGAATCGTCGGCAGACCACTCGTTATCCTCGTTGGCGGAATATTTAAAGGTGACCTTGGTGTCCTTGGTCTTAGCGGCCTTGGTCACGTCGACCATGACCTGGCCGGCCATCTTGTACAGGTCATCCTCGGAAGGCATCGTATCGAGTGCGGTGACCTTCTCCTGATACTGGGTGGCGAAATCTTCGACGATCTTATTCATGGACTTGCAGGTGATGGTAACCTCGGCGGTCGCAGTGCCCTTGTCCTCATCGACCGTCACATCGCCGATCTTGTAATCAAAGCCCTCGAGATAGCTCTTGGCGTACTCCTTGGGATCGATGCCCAGTTGCTCAAACTCGTCGCCCGAAGCCTCTTCCAGACCGGAGAGGAAATCATCGCCGCCGTTCTTGATCTCGTCAAACTGGCTCGTAAGGTCGTTGGTGATGAGCTCTTCCACCGAAGGCCCTCCGCAGCCGGAAAGCAAAACCACGCACGCGACCAGGGCAGCCATCAGGGGCACAAGCAGCAGCTTCTTTTTCATGACATTCCTCCAAACAAGCGGCGCCGCGTTCCCTGCGCAGCGCACGTCGTAACAGCAAGTCCATATTAGCGGCCCGGCCCAACCCCCTGCGTCGCAAAAGCGCAGGCGGCTCAATTTGACGAACGAATGGCCCGTAAAGCAAGCCCCCTGCAATAAAATGCACCTGTTTAGCCTATTAAAAAAGGGTGGCCGGACAACCCGACCACCCTTGCGCATCTTCTGGATGCCGCAGACTACTTGCGGACGACCTTAACGATGGCGTCACCGGCGGCGACGGCAGACTCGGCCTCGACGGCGAGCTCGACGTCAGCGAACTCGGCGGTGTTGGACACGGCCACGACGACGCAGTCCTTGTAGCCGGCGGCAGCGATCTTGGCGCGGTCGATCTTGAGTATGGGCTGACCAGCTTTGACAACGTCGTCGGCCTTGACGAAGCCCTCGAAGCCGTCGCCGTTCATGTTGACGGTATCGACGCCAACGTGCACCAGAACCTCGATGCCGCTATCGGACTGCAGGCCCACGGCGTGACCCATGGTGACGGTCACCTTGCCGTCGCAGGGAGCGTAGACCAGGTCGTCCTCGGGCCACACAGCGCAGCCCTTGCCCAGAACCTCGCCACCAAAGACGGGATCGGGCACGTCGGCCATCTTGATGACCTTGCCCTTGACAGGCGAGCACAGCACGTCGGCGCCAGCAGAAGCAGAGATGGAGGCCGGAGCAGCAGCTGCCGCGGGCTCAGCCTTCTTCTTAAACATGTCAAACAGACCCATACGTTTTCTCCTCTTGATTAAGCGCAACGTTATGCGCATGCCTATGGTGATTATAGTGCCAAATGATCAAATTGCTAAGGTGAGGGCTCGAATCGCAAGCCCTTCCCGGTAGTGCTCGTGGGATGAGTATCTCCTTTGCATCGCGGGTCGATAAGCCGAGTATCGCCTGCAGGTTATGGAGCGCATGGAAGGGCTCTACCAGACCACGCTGGCCGAAACGCAGGAGCTGCTCGACCCCACGCAGCTTGACCACGCCGCCAAGCTCATCGCGAACGCCCGACAGGTCGACATCTACACGGGCTCGCACAACCTCTATCCAGCAGGAATGTTCCGCGACCGCCTGCTCTCCGCCGGCAAAAGCGCAACGTGCCACGACGGCGCTGAGGCCCAGGTGCGTACGGCGCTCGCCTCGGGTCCCGACCATGCGGCAATCGTCATCTCCTACAGCGGCCTTGCCCCCAACCTCAAGGACATCTTGCCGATTCTCAGCAGCCGGCATGTCCCGGTCATCGTCATCGGCACGCCTTATTGCGCTCGCATTCACCCTGGCTTTGCCGCCTACCTCACGGTAAGTGACCACGAGAGTATGACGCATCGCATCACGCAGTTCGCCAGCCACATCGCCGTGCAATACGTGCTCGATTCGCTCTACAGCAGCTACTTCGCCAAAGACTACGACCGCTGCGCCGAATTCCTGGAGCGATCGTTTCCCTACACCCGCCTGCCCAGGCTTAAGTAGCGACGAGCGCGGATTTTCGGACGCTTATCTAACGAGCGTGGATAATCTCCCACTTTGAGCCCGCACACAGGCCAAAACCGGGAGATTATCCACGCTCGTGTTGAATGCTCCGTTTTCCTCTGCGCCCGAGGGACCACTCGACCACCTTGCACCAAAGCAATAACGACTTCTCGTCATTAGATTATTCAAATCGACTCTAATAACTATTTTCGCCATAAACTCGTTATTAGAATTGATATGATTAGCCTAATAGCGAGTTTCCGGCACTAAAGATATGGAGGGCGCGATGCAAATCGAGGAGAACGGCCAGGGAACGCTCCGCAATAATCTATCGGGGAAATTGGCTTACTATTCGTTTTTGCCAACGCCCTTGCAATCATTGAGGCAGCTAAACCTCACTGAGGAAACCTATCGCACGCTTTCCACATGCTCACGAAAGCTTGGAGAGCTTGAAGGCATGCTCTACTTTGTTCCCAACGCCGACATGTATCTGACAATGTATGTGCGCAAAGAAGCACTCCTTTCTTCGCAAATTGAGGGAACCCAGTGCACGTTTGACGACCTACTTAGTCCATCGCAAACCCAACTCCATCATAAAGATGTCGCAGATGTCGTGAATTATGTCCGTGCTGTCGACCGCGGCGTAGAACTGCTCAAAAAGATGCCCTTGTGTACGAGGCTTCTCAGGCAGGTTCATGCGGTCCTGCTGGACGGAGTGCGCGGAACGGAGAAGAATCCAGGCGAGCTGCGCTCCTCACAAAACTGGATTGGCCCTTCAGGCTGCACCATTGCAACTGCATCGTTCGTCCCTCCAAACATTGAAGATTTGAGCAACACGCTCCAGGACCTCGAACGATTTATCAATGAGCCTCAAGTCGAAATGGATCCGATCGTGCGGGCGGCGCTCGTCCATTACCAATTTGAAACTGCCCATCCATTCCTAGACGGAAACGGTCGCCTGGGCAGGCTTCTCATTACACTTATGCTCATCAATGATGGCGTTCTTCATTCTTGCTTGTTCTATCCATCGTTCCAGTTCAAGAAAAATCGAAGCGAGTACTACCGACAACTCACATCCGTAAGGGAACGAGGAACTTACGAGGAATGGATAGAGTTTTTCTGCGCCAGTCTTCTTGAGAGTGCGAAGGACTCGGTAGGGTCTTTAAAGAGTCTTGTTGATCTCCACAACCGTTCGACGGCAGCTATTACCGAAAATCTCGGAAGGACTGCCGCAAACGGACAAAGGCTGCTGAGCCTTCTTGAAGAGCATCCCATCCTCGACACCGCATTTATCGCTGCCCGACTCGATATCGGTAGGAGCACCGCGAGCTCGCTCGTCAAATCATTCGAAGAATTGGGTATCCTCCGTCCACTCGACGAGTCAAGACAGAGATACCGACAGTACGGGTATGAAGAGTATCTTTCGATTCTCAGGGAAGACGCTGAGCCGATTAGATAGGCACCGCAGCCCAGCCATATTAAAACGAGCGTGGATAATCTCCCACTTTGAGTCCACACGGGGGCCAAAAACGGGAGATTATCCACGCTCATTTCTGACTAGTCATTTAAGAACGTCCCCAATGACCACCCATCCGAAGCGAGACAACGACGCAGGTAGAGGACGGACAGCGAGCGCCGTCCAGGACGAACAAGTTGGCATGAAAAAGGCGAGGCATAGACCTTCTGGTCATGCCTCGCCTTTTGAATGACAAATTGTCGTCCTGGGCGGCGCGCAGCGTCGGCCGGTTACGGCGTTTGGTAAAACGCCGTAACTAGCGTGCTCCGTACTGCTCGTAGTAGGCGTCGATGGCGGTCTTGAGCTCGTCATCGATGACGACCTTGCCATCGATCTCGTGGTTGTAGAGGGTCTCGACGACCTCGGCCATGGAAACGATGCTCGCGACGGGGAAACCGTACTTGGCCTCGATCTCCTTCTGCGCGGTGGTCACGCCGCCCTTGCCGACCTCCATGCGGTTGAGGGACACGATCAGGCCCTTGATTTCGACGTCGGCAGCAGCCTTAACCTTGGGATAGGTCTCGTCGATGGACTTGCCGCTGGTGGTGACGTCCTCGACCATGACCACGCGATCGCCGTCCTGGGGCTCATAGCCCAGCAGGTTGCCCTTGTCGGCGCCGTGGTCCTTGGCCTCCTTGCGGTCGCAGCAGTACTTGACCTCCTTGCCGTACAGCTCGTGGTAGGCAATTGCGGTCACGACGGCCAGCGGAATGCCCTTGTAGGCCGGCCCAAACAGCACGTCAAAATCGTCGCCAAAGTTATCGTGGATGGCCTGGGCGTAATACTCGCCCAGCTTCTTGAGCTGATAGCCCGTCACGTAAGCGCCGGCATTCATAAAGAACGGAGACTGACGGCCGCTCTTGAGCGTAAAGCTGCCGAACTTAAGGACGTCGGACTCAACCATAAACTTGATGAACTCTTGCTTGTAAGCCTCCATGCGGGCTCCTCTCGTAATCGCGTACGTGCCTTCCAGTTTAGCGCAGGCGAAGCGTCGATGCGGGCGCGCTTTGGGGCCACGGCATTCTGTAAAGGCTTTGTCAGAGGGAATGGTTTTCCGAACAATGGGGTTGACATGTCAAACCCCCTCATCAAGAATACGGGCGGATTAAAAAGGGGTACGAGATACCCAAAGCGCGCTGCGCTCAGCCTTTAGGAGGTGTGCCATGGAAGGCAGTCCTAGTCGAAAAACCTGCATGTCGCCCTCGGCACGCCGCGAGGACTCCGCACACGCATAAACGCCACCGGCAGATCGTCAACCCCCCCACAAAGGTGCCTGTCCCCTTTGTGGTAGTTCGTGAGCTTGACGTGAGCGACATCTAGGTTTTTTGCAACTCAATACGACACGTACGCTAACTCCCTTCAACAAGGAGGACCCTATGCTGATGCTCAAAACCGCCACGGTTCTCGAAGCCATCTCCAAGCGCCGCCGCACGGCGCGCCCTGCCGCTCGCACCGGCCTGTCCAAGAACACCATATTCGCCGCCACCCATAGCGCCGAGGACGCTCTCGTACTGCTTGACGCCACGGCAAACGGCCTCACCGCCGAGCAGGCAACCGAGCGCCTGGATGCCGCCGGCCCCAACACCATCGAAGCGCCGACCAAGACGCTCGCCCGCCGCATCGCCGACGCGTTCATCGATCCCTTCGCCGGCATCCTCGCCGCGCTCGCGCTGGTCTCACTCTACATCGACGTGCTCGCCGTGCCCGAGCCGCAGCGCGACCCCTCCACGGTCATCGTCATCAGCATCATGCTGCTGGTATCGGGCGGCATGAAGTTTATCCAGGAAGCCCGCAGCGGCAATGCGGCAGAGGCCCTCAAGGACCTGGTCTCCAACACTTGCACCGCCCTGCGCGACGACGAGCGCATCGAGATCCTCTTCGACGAGCTCGTCCCCGGCGATGTGATCCGCCTCTCTGCCGGCGATATGGTGCCAGCAGATGCCCGCGTCATCACCGCGCGCGACCTGTTTGTCATCGAGTCCGCACTCACCGGCGAGAGCGAGGCAGTCGAGAAGACCGCTGCCGTCACCGTCGTCGAGGGTGCCGACGGCTCCGCGCCGCCACTCTCTGCCTGCAAGAACATCGTCTTTACCGGCACCTCCGTGCAAAACGGCACCGCCATGGCGCTTGTCGTTGCCACCGGCTCGGACACCTACCTGGGCGGCATCGCCAAGATACTCAACGGGCGCGGCGAAAAGAGCGCGTTTGACCGCGGCGTCTCGAGCGTCTCCATGTTGCTCGTACGCCTCATGCTCGTTATGGCGCCGGCCGTCTTTGCCATCAACGCCGCCACCAAGGGCAACGTCATCGACGCGCTGCTGTTCGCCACGAGCGTGGCCGTGGGCATCACGCCGCAGATGCTCCCCGTCATCGTGACCACGAGCCTGTCGCAGGGCGCCAAGGACCTCGCCCGTCGCCAGGTTATCGTCAAGGAGCTGCCGGCGATTCAAAACCTGGGCGCCATGGACGTCCTGTGCTGCGACAAGACCGGCACCCTCACCGAAGACCGCATCGTGCTCGAGCGCTACCTCAACACCGATGGCAACGAGGACGCGCGCGTGCTGCGCCATGCGTTTTTGAACAGCTTCTTCCAGACCGGCCTCAAAAATCTTATCGACCTGGCCGTAATCGACCGTGCCGATGTGACACCCTCGACCGTCGCACCCGATTCCATGCTGGGCCAGAGCCTGCGCGACCGCTACACCAAGGTCGACGAGGTTCCCTTCGATTTCTCGCGCCGTCGCCTGAGCGTAGTTGTCTCCGACGCCCAAGGCAAAACCCAGATGGTTACCAAGGGAGCTGCCGAGGAAATGCTCGAGATCTGCTCCTTTGTCGAGGTCGATGGCATCGCCCGGCCGCTCGCCGAAGACAAGCTCGCCCAGATTCGCAAGCAGGTCGCCGATCTTAACGCCGAGGGCCTGCGCGTGATTGCCGTGGCACAGAAGACCGATCCGCGCTGCGTGGGCGAGTTTGGCATCGCCGACGAATGCGACATGGTGCTGATGGGCTTTTTGGCCTTCCTCGATCCGCCCAAAGCGAGTGCCGCGGGAGCCGTCGCCACGCTCGAAGCCAAGGGCGTGGCGGTCAAGGTCCTGACCGGCGACAACGACCGCGTCGCCGCCACCGTCTGCGAGCAGATTGGTATCAATGCGAGCAACGTCTTGCTCGGCTCCGAGATCGATGCACTCGATGACGCCGAGCTTGCCGAGCGCGCCGAGAAAACCCACCTCTTCGCCAAGCTCTCGCCACTGCAGAAGGCACGCCTGGTGCGCGTCATGCGCGAGATGCTCGACCACACCGTGGGCTTTATGGGCGACGGCATCAACGACGCCGCCGCCATGCGTGCGAGCGATTGCGGCATCTCGGTCGATTCGGCCGTCGACATTGCCAAGGAATCCGCCGATATCATCTTGCTTCAGAAGGACCTGGGCGTGCTCGAACGCGGCATCATCGAAGGCCGCCGCACCTACGGCAACCTGCTCAAGTACCTCAAGACCACAGTGAGCTCCAACTTTGGCAACGTGCTGTCCGTGACCGTCGCAAGCCTGTTCTTGCCGTTTTTGCCCATGAGTGCCCTGCAGCTGGTGCTGCTGTCGCTGGTCTACGAGATCGTGTGCATCGCGCTGCCGTGGGACACCGTCGATGACGTCTGGACTGCCCGTCCGCGCTCCTGGGACACCGCGTCCATCAAGGGCTTTATGCTCGAGCTGGGCCCCGTGAGCTCGCTGTTTGACATCGTGACCTTCGCCGCGCTCTTCTTTGTGGTGTGCCCCGCCACCGTGGGCGCAAGCTGGTCCGAGCTCTCCGGGACGGGCAACGTCGCGGGTATGGCGACCTTCGCTGCACTCTTCCAGAGCGGCTGGTTTGTCGAGTCCATGTGGTCGCAGACACTCGTGGTCCACATGCTGCGCTCCCCGCATCTGCCGAGCCCACGTGACCACGCCGCGCCGGCACTGTGCGCTCTCACCGTGCTAGGCCTGGCGCTTGTCACCTGGCTGCCGGCAAGCCCCATCGCCGATGCGCTCGGCCTCATGACGCTGCCCACGAGCTTTTTTGGGCTGCTCATTGGCATCGTTACCGCCTATATCGCGCTCACCCAGCTGGCAAAGCGCCGCTACATTGCCCGCCACGGCGAGCTGCTGTAGCGAGCAGACGGAAAACACCCTGCCAGCTGCCGTTGCCACTACCACAGCTGCCAACGCCTCTGCCGCTGCCGCAGTCTGTCCCCTCAGCAGTTGCGGTGGAATAGTTCCTGTTTAAAGCCCCATGACTTTGATTTAGGGACTATTCCACCGCAACTTATTGGAGGATTAGCTAGTCCTTGGGCGTCCAGGACCAGAAGAAGTTGATTGGGGCCACACGCGAAGCGGCACCGGTCTTTTTGTTAATCGAGGAAATGTGACGGTAGAGCGTTGAGCGCGAAAGGAAGAGCGTTGCGGCGATGTCCTGAACGCTCTGGTCCGAAACGACCAAGACCTCAAGAATATCGCGCTCGCGCTCTGTAAGCCCAAAGGCGGCAACGAAGGCATCGAGGCACTCATCGGGCGTGAACTCCGCTGCCTCCACGGGCGCGGAATCGGAACATGCGGGTGCAAAATCCCCACCAAAATCGTCGGTAGCAAGTGCCAGTCCATCCCACATCACGACATCATCGGCTCGTCGCCCCAACTGCCCCAGCAGCGTACGTCCCCAATGAGTGGCCGAAGAGTGTCCCCAGCGACTAGCCAAAAATGGGCCATATGTCCCAGTTGTGGAGACTCGTTGAGCCGTCTGGGTATCGTGAAAGATCGCGCACTCCCCCATCATCAAAAGTGACACACGCTACCTGTTGATGGGAGGCAGCCATGGGCTTCTTTGACAAGATGTTCGAAAAGAAAGAGTGCGCGATTTGCGGTACCGAGCTGGGACTTTTGGGAAAGACCAAGATCAGCGAAGGCTACCTGTGCAAAGAGTGTGCCGGCAAGCTCTCCCCCTACTTCCACGGCTATCGCTCCAGCACCGCGGACGATATCCGCGAGCAACTCGCCTACCGCGAGGCCAATGCCGAGCGCCTGGCGTCGTTCAACCCCACGCGCACACTCTCGGCCGGGCGCACCAACATCATGCTCGACGAAGACGCGGGCCTGCTGATCATCACTTCGCAGAGCCGCTGGCGCGACGCCAATCCCGACATCATCGAGTTCTCGCAGGTACTCGGCTGCGATATGGATATCGACGAGCACCGCACCGAAATCTATCGCGAGACAAAAGACGGCGAGCGCGAGAGCTACAATCCGCCGCGCTACGACCTGGATTACGACTTTAACCTGACCATCCACGTCAACACGCCGTACTTTACCGAGATCAACCTGCGCGTGAACGACTCCACCATCGATCAGCGCGGTTCCATCGAATACCGCGAGGCCAAGCGCCAGGCAACCGAGGTCCGCGACGCGCTGGTGCAGCTGCGTCAGGAAACGCGCGACAGCGTCGTGGCCGCTAAGGCCCCCAAGACCGCGGTCACCTGCCCCTTCTGCGGTGCAACCACCATTCCCGATGCCAGCGGGCGCTGCGAATACTGCGGCGGCGCCATCGGCGCATAGCCTCCGGCAGCGAAAGGACCGATCATGGCCTTCGAGAGCGTCAACTATCAGTGCCCCGCGTGTGGCGGCCCCCTTCACTTTGCCAGTGCCGAGCAAAAGCTCGTCTGCGACTACTGCGATTCGCGTTTTGAAGTCGAAGAAGTCGAGGCCCTCTATCGCGAGCGCCAGGACAAGGCAGATGCCAAAGCCGATGCCGCAGCCGCGGCCCCCAAGCCTGCTGTCGACGATGCCGTGCAGGAGCTGGCTCAAAACGCCGGCTACATCTGCTCGTCGTGCGGCGCCGAGCTCGTGTCCGACGGCACCGTCGCCGTCACCACCTGCCCGTACTGCGGCAACTCCGCCGTGGCACCCGGCCAGCTCTCGGGCGACTTCTCACCCGACCTGGTGATTCCGTTTAAGCTCGGGCGCGACGATGTCATGGCCGCGCTCAAAGACCACTACAAGGGTAAAATCCTGCTGCCCAAGAGCTTTGTCACCGGCAACCACATCGACGAGGTCCAAGGCGTTTACGTGCCGTTTTGGCTCTACGGCGCCCGCGTTGACGGCGAAGTGTACTTTGACGCGACCAACGAGACCGTGACCGAGGAATCCGACCGCACCGTCACGACCACCGACCACTACGACGCCTACCGTAAGGGCAATATCTCGTTTGAGCGCGTGCCCGTCGACGGATCGTCCAAGATGCCCGACGGCCACATGGACGCCATCGAGCCGTTTGACTACGACGCGCTGCGCCCGTTCTCGGTCGCCTATATGCCCGGCTACATCGCCAACCGCTATGACGAGGATTGCGAAACCTGCAAGGCGCGCGCCGAGCGCCGCATGGAGGAGAGCACGATCTCAGCCCTGCGCGAGACCGTCGTCGACGAGCACGACGACGCCACGGTCGAAAGCAAGCAGCTCGACTACACCTGGGAAGAAAACGATTATGCTCTGTTCCCCGTGTGGATGCTCTCTACCTCGTGGAACGGCAAGGGTTACCTGTTTGCCATGAACGGCCAAACCGGCCGCATGGTCGGCGAGCTTCCCTGCTCCAAGCCCAAGCTCGCTATCGCCTCGGTGCTGTTCTTTGCGATCGGATTTGTCCTTTCCCAGATTCTCTTTATGGGCGAGAACGCCTTCGATCCGGATTACCTCACCTTTGATGTCGAGGGCATCCTCATCAACATCGTCGCGCCGCTGATCATCGTGATCATCGCAGACGTGCTGCTGGTAGGCCAGCTCAAGACGGCCAACGAGGCCACCCACGCCGACTGCTACTGCGGCGAGCTCGACCTGACCGAGAAGCACGACACCTTCAGCCACACCGAGACCACCGTTGTCATGAAGGACAACAAGGACGATTAGCCATTCTGACCAATACCACCCGGCCTTTGACGAGAAAGGAAGATCACCATGGGACTCTTGAAAGCTGGATTGGGTGCTGCCGGCGGCGTCATGGCCGACCAGTGGAAGGAATTTATCTATTGCGAATCGATGCCCGCTGACGTCTTGGCCTGCAAGGGCAGCAAGCGCACCGGCGGCCGCAGCTCCAACACGCGCGGCGAGGACAACGTCATCTCCAACGGCTCCGTCATCGCCGTCAACGACGGCCAGGGCATGCTCGTGGTGCAAAACGGCAAGATCATCGAAGTCGCGCTGGAGCCCGGTGAGTTCGTCTTCGATACCGGCAGCGAGCCGAGCGTCTTTAGCGGCAACCTGGGCGATTCCATCAAGGAGACCTTCGCCAATATCGGCAGCCGCTTTACTTTTGGCGGCGACGCGGGCAAGGACCAGCGTGTCTACTTCATCAACACCAAGGAGATCATCGGCAACAAGTACGGCACCGCCTCGCCCGTGCCCTTCCGCGTGGTCGATAACAACATTGGCCTGGACGTCGACATCTCCGTGCGCTGCAACGGCGAGTATTCGTACCGCATCACCAACCCGCTGCTGTTCTACACCAACGTATGCGGCAACGTGACCGATAGCTACACGCGCGACAAGATCGACAGCCAGCTTAAGTCCGAGCTGCTCACCGCCCTGCAGCCCGCCTTTGCCAAGATCTCGGAGATGGGCATCCGCTACAGCGCCATCCCCGGCCACACCACCGAGCTCGCCCGCGCGCTCAACGAGGTCCTCTCTGCCGACTGGCGTGACCTGCGCGGCGTCGAGATCGTAAGCTTTGGCGTCAACTCCATCGCCGCCTCGCAAGAGGACGAGCAGATGATCAAGGACCTGCAGAAAGCCGCGGTCATGCGCGATCCCACCATGGCAGCCGCCAACATTGCCAGCGCCCAGAGCGACGCAATGCGCGCGGCAGCCGCCAACCCCAACGGCGCGATGGCAGGCTTTATGGGCATGGCGGGTGGCATGGGCGGCATGAACGCCAGCCAGCTGTTCGCCGCCGGCCAGGCACAGCAGCAGGCCGCCCCGCAGCCGGCTCCGGCACCCACTCCCGCACCGGCACCCGCTGCCGCACCTGCGGCCGGCGCATGGACCTGCAGCTGTGGCGCCACCAACACCGGCAAGTTCTGCTCCGAGTGCGGCAGCCCCGCACCCGCCCCGGCACCGGCCAAGTGGTTCTGCCCCAACTGCGGTAGCGAAAACGGCGGCAAGTTCTGCAGCAACTGCGGAACACCCAGGCCCTAGCCCCTTTATCTGGTAATTGGCGGGGGTTCCGCCACCCCTGCATTTGCTTCTATGGGTTTCGTTCGATAAAGGAGGACACCATGAAGACAACGTTCAAAAAGTCCGTACTCGCATTCCTGACATGCGTCCTGGCGCTCGCCTTTGCCCTGACGGGCTGCAGCGGCGGCGGCAAGGACCCCAAGGCCAACTTCGTCGGCAGCTGGCAGTACTCGGGTGGAACCTTGGACGGCGAAGAGCTCACCGATGAGTATATGGATATGCTCAAGGAGTGGGGCCTCAACTGCATCCTGATCCTCGACGAAGACGGCACGGGCGTCCTCGACATGTTCCTTGAGGTCGCCGACCTGAAATGGGAGGCCAAGGACGCCACCACCGTAACGATTACCGCCGAAGATGAGTCGCACGACCTGAAGCTCAAGGACGACAAGCTCGTCCTGGAGGTGGACGGCGACAAGCTTATCTTTACGAAGTCCGACAAGGATCTGTCCGGTACGGTAAAGAAGGATCGCGAGAACGCCGAGAAGGAAGAGGAGATCGATGAGGCCGTCGAAGACGACGATGTCCAGAGCGTCGAAATCTCCCCCGCCGTCACCGTCGCCGATGACGATCTGTGCACCATCACCATCACCGAGAAGTTCAAGGACGACTGGGGCGACATCGGCTTTGTCGTTAACATCACCAACAAGAGCGACAAGGACCTGACCTTCTACGCTCCCTCCGGCAAGACTAACGTCAACGGCACCATGAAGGAACCCTGGTTCTCGGCTCACCTGATGCCCGGCACCAACGCCACCGAGGAATTCACGTTCTCGAACGGCGAGCTTGACAGCCTTGACAGCCTGGTCAATACGACCATCGGCATCGACGCCTACCTGACTGATTCCTACGAGGACGTCGCCTCCTACAGCGCAACCATCGCGTAACGGCAGACACCGATAGCCGCGGATTGGCGGACACATCCGCGCACATGTCAGGCGGGGCCGCAGGAAATGATCCTGCGGCCCCGTCGCTTTTATGCCGATGCGTAACGAACGTTAACGCTCCATGTTGGGAACGATGCTGCCCTCGGTCACCGCATGCACGGCAAGGCGCATGATGTTGTCGTAGCCGGTCTTGCTTAGGATCTCCGAGATGCGGCGCTTGATGGTGCCCTCGCTCATAAACAGCTCGGCCGCGATCTCGCGGCGGCTCTTGCCCTCGCAGGCAAGGCGCAAAATCGACAGCTCGACATCGTCGAGCGCCGCCGTGCCCGAAAAAATGCTCTCGGGCGGCTTGGGAAACGTGCAATAGCCCGCCAGCGTGGAGCGCATCACGGCGAACAGCTCGTCGATACCGACGTTCTTGTACACAAAGCTATCGACGCCCGCCTCACGGGCCTGATCGACAAAGGTGATCTCGGGCATGCCGGTCATGATAATGATGCGGCACTCGGGCAGCTGCTCCTTGATGCGCGCCGCCGCCACGATGCCGTTGGAATCATGTTCGGTGCATACGTCCATCAGTATCATGTCCGGGCGCTCCTTGAGCGCGGCACCCAAGGCCTCGGAGGCATCGGCGATGGCGGAAACAACGGTCATATCGGGCTGGTCGCCAACGGAGCGCGCCAGGCTCTCGCGCAGAATGGCCTGGTCTTCGACGATCAACACGCGGATCATGAGCTTCTCCTTTGGGACGTGTCGTTGGCGTTAAGCGGAATGGATACCGTAAGCGTAAAGGGTGGGGCGGCATGGACCTCAAGGCTGCCGCCCAGATTCTGCGCGACATGCCTCATGCCTGGGATACCCGTTCCCTCGCGATACGATACGGGGGCCGGGGACCCGTCGTTAGAAATCGTCATGTGCGCGACGGCGTCAGCATCCGTCCCCTCCTGCCACAGGTGCACGTGGACCCGATGCGCCTGCGCATGCTTGGTGGCATTGGTCGAGGCCTCGCGGATAATCTGCAAAAATGCGGCGGCGACACGCGCGTCCTCAGGCAGCGCACCCTCAACATCGATCTGCACGCTCACCAGGCCAAAAGCGTGGGCGATATCACCCAGCTGCTCTGCAGGCTCACTGGCACCGCCACTGCGCAGGTCGGCGGCGATCGAGCGCAGCAATGGGTCGATCTGCTCGAGCGACTCGTCGTCCAGGCGCCCCTCCTCCAAATAGCGATGGAGGATGGACAGGCGCTGCCCGATTACATCGTGAACGCGAGCACGCATACGTAGGTAGGCCGCATTGTCGGCAACCTTTTTAACTTCTTCGATCTGGGACTGGAGCTCTTGGCCCGCAAGCTCAAGCAGGTGGTTGGCTTGCGCCAAGCGGTCGTAGGCGTGTGCGTATTCCGTCACGTCCAGGCCGACGACGCGCTCGAACGGACGGCCCGAGACCGTAACGGAGTCACGCACGAACAGACGAATCTCGGAAGGAGAGATCTCGACCACGGCGCGATCCCTACCAAAGCGATCGAGGTCGATATGGGCGCGATTAGCGCTGCTTTCGGGCATTTGCATGCTAAGTTTGCGCAGGTCGTTCCATGTGCTACTCATGTCACGCAGATCGGTGGACATATGAAGTTCCACCAGGTTTTTGCGCATGCAGCGGTTCATGAGCAGCGGACGGCCCCTCGGGTCCAGATACAGGATACCCACGGGAATCACGTTGATGGTTTCGATCGTCGAGAACGCGGTGATATCCTCCTGGCGGTTACGGACGTCCATCAAGAGCGCCGCGATGGAACGGAACAGGAAGAACGCTCCCTCTGCGATAAGGACAACGGTCCACGCCGAGCCCATGGCAAAAACCACCGGCGGTGTAACGGCGACAACAAGCAGCAGCTCGACCAGCATGACGGGGCGACGATAGCGCACCATAAGTACCACGCCATAGGCGAAGATCGCGACATTGAGCCACAACGCTCCGCCCATTGCCCTGGCGCAAACGTCAAGCGGCGCCACCAGATACGAGCCAGACGACGCGAATAAGATGAGCGCCGAAATCATCAGGTGAAGCACAAGGCTCGCCTCGTAGGCGCAAATCACCTTACGGTTATAGGACGAGCGGCGCGATGCGATGAGCGGGACGTGGATCGTCTGCAGACACGCAGCCAGGGCAAAGACAACATCGAGCGCAACGATTTGGGGAAGGATGAGCGAAATCTGCATCGTCACTCACCCGCCCTCGGCATCAAGACGATCATGCGCAGCTGGCCGGACTCGCCCTCAAGGCGGTATGCCACGTTGCGCCCTTGCAGAGCGCTTTCGAGCTCTTGCGCAGCGGGCGTCTGCGAAAGATCTTCATCATCGTTGGAAAAAAGCGTGGCGCGCAGCTCGACACTGCATCGGTCATGGTCGCCCAAGTGATACATAAGCGCCGGATGGTCGGTGGTGTAGGCAAAAAACGCAAAGTCATACACGCAGTCGTACAGGGCGCTTACCGTACTGGCGTGCATCGGGCGCCGTATGGCGATAATCGAAGCGCAATCGATATCGATGGTGCGCAGGTCGCTTGCGAGCTCGTTGGCAATGAGCTGAATGCGGTCGCGATCAAAACCGCTCTCCCCGTGCTGCGCCAACGTGAGCGACCCCTTGCGCTTGCAATAGGCGACGAGCATCTTGGCGCGCTGCAGCATGCGGTAACGCTCGTGCGAAGACGCTTCGTCGGTCAACGGCGGCAGCGAGCTCAGCAGGTCGTACATCCCTTCGAGTGCGCGGGCAAGCGCCTGGTCCACGTCTTGGACCAGCAAGGCCTCGGCCTCTTGATCTGCCAGGTGCGTCTTAAGGTCGTAGTCGGCCGTGAGCAGTTCGTTTTGGCGCTGCAGCTCCATGCGACGATGTGCCAGTTCACGGTTAAGCTCGTTGAGCTCCGACACGTCTTGGGCAAGCAGAGCCGATCCGCCCAGCAGTGGAAAGGCACGGTACATTACGTCGGGATCGGACCCCACGGCAAAGGCATGGGCACGCCCGTGCTCCTGGACTCGCAACTCCTCGCACACGCCCTCTGGGATTGGCTTTGACACCGGCGTGGCATAGACTTCCTGCAGGTCGCGCGTTAGAACTTTGAGGTCGAGCGGCAAGGTGTCGAAGATGCCGGCTATGTCGTGATACGACGGAATGACACCGCAATCGAGACAGATTTCCATCGCCACCACGCACAGGACGCAATAGACGAGCGAAAAGTTGAGCCTCCATGCCCAGGGCACGCGTAACGCATACGAGACGGCAAAGAATGCGCCGCCCAGCAGTACGAGCGCCGCCGTGCCCGAGAAACGCTGGATGCGAAAGGACGAGGACCGACCAACCAGGATAAAAAAGGCCACGAAGTCGAAGACCGTCCACACGAGAACGACAAAATAACCCCAGCCGTACGTGTAATCGTTACTCCAGGTGTCGCTTGTACGGTCAAAGCGGAAGACCTGCTGATGAAAATCGTTGGTGAGCACAAATCCGATAAGCAGGATGGCCGCAATCCACAGCGCAGCGCAGTAGCGGCGACCCAGGCGGTGTTGTTCCAGGCCCGCAAGGCGCAGGCCGCAGAGCTGGTAGAGCAGCGGAATGAGCGTCATGGGCACGTAGTACAGGTACCACAGCACGGTGGCATAGAACGGCGTGAACGACTTGTACTTGAGAATGACTTCGATCATCCACAGGGCGCAGATGGTGGCGACGGCAACAAGGCGGCGACGCAACACATAGTCCAAACAGCGCAGATAGACCGATACGCCCCAGATCGAAAATACAATTGCGGCGACAAGCAGCGGGAGAGAGCTCGAATGGGCGAGCGCATCCACGACCTCTCCGGACACCTCGCTATAGGAGGGCACGGCGTTAGATAGTTTGGGGTCGAAGGCGAACAGCGCCGGCAAGACTGCCAAAAGCATGAGGAGCAGCGCGGTGATGGCGCCGGCGATAGCGAAGACGCGATGGCGATATGCACGGTGCGTTATACCAACTAGGAATCGCGGCATGGCGAAGAGCCTGCCGCCCCTGGGATCCGCAACCGGCGCGGTCCGGGCGGCCGCGTGGCCGATATGTCGCTCGCGGGTACCCATAGTGCCTTTAGTGTACCGACAGATGGGTCGAAAAAGCGGGCCGCATGTCCCAAAATCCGCAGACGGCAAGGCGTCCGGCGAGCACATACTCGCCGGGCGCCTTGGTCAGGAAACTCTGAAGTCGAGTGTCTCAGCTTCCTTAGGACAGGTCCTCACCATTCGTCTCGATGACGTGCTTGTACCAGTCGAAGCTCTTCTTTTTGGAGCGCTTGAGGGTGCCGTTGCCCGCATCATCGCGGTCCACATAGATAAAGCCGTAGCGCTTGGACATCTCGCCCGTGCCGGCAGACACCAGGTCGATCGGGCCCCAGGTGGTGTAGCCCAGCAGGTCAACGCCGTCCTCGGTCACCGCATCGCGCATCGCGGCAATATGCTGGCGCAGGAAGTCGATACGGTAATCGTCGTTGATGGAACCATCCTCCTCAACAACATCCTTGGCGCCCAGACCGTTCTCGACCACAAACAGCGGCTTCTGATAACGGTCGTACAGGTCGTTAAGGGTGATGCGGAAGCCCAGCGGATCGATGGCCCAGCCCCACTGGCTCTCCTGCAGGTAGGGATTCTTGGCGCCGGCGAAGGCGTTGCCCTGGGTGCGCTCGACATCGGGGTTATCGGCACCGGCAGAGCAGCGGGTGCTGTAGTAGCTAAAGCTGATGAAGTCGACGGTGTTGGCGGCCAGGATCTCGCGGTCCTCGTCGGTCATGCCCACATCGATGCCTAGACGCTCGAGCTTCTTGACGGCATAGGCCGGGTAGTAGCCGCGGCTCTGGGCGTCAACGAAGAAGTAGTTGTCCTGGTTATCGAGCTGCGCCTGGCGTACATCGCCCGGACGGCAGCTGTAGGGGTAGTAGCTACCTGCGGCGAGCATGCAGCCGATCTTGATCTCGGGGTCGATCTCGTGAGCAATCTTGGTTGCCCAAGCGCTGGCGACGAGCTCGTTGTGGGCGGCCAGGTACTCGACGGCCTCCTTGTTCTCGCCCTCCTCAAAGACCAGGCCGGCACCCATAAACGGCAGGTGCAAGATCATATTGATCTCGTTAAAGGTGAGCCAGTACTTCACCAGGCCCTTGTAGCGGGTAAAGATCGTGGTCGCGAGATTCTTGTAGAAGTCGATGAGCTTGCGGTTGCGCCAGCCGCCGTACTCCTTGATGAGATGAATCGGGCAGTCGAAGTGCGTGATAGTCACGAGCGGCTCGATGCCGTGCGCCTGGCACTCGCGGAACACATCCTCGTAGAAGGCCAGGCCAGCCTCGTTGGGCTCGGTCTCGTCGCCGTTGGGGAAGATGCGGGTCCAAGCCAGGCTCATACGGAAGGTCTTAAAGCCCATCTCGGCAAAGAGAGCGATGTCCTCCTTGTAATGGTGGTAGAAATCGATGCCGGTCTGCGCGGGATAGTAATAGCCGTCCTCGAAGTCGAGCATCTTACGCTGGCCGGAGACCACCGCATAGCGCTCGGGGCCGTGCGGAGCCACGTCCACGTTGGCAAGGCCGCGGCCGTCCACGTTGTAGGCGCCCTCGCACTGGTTGGCAGCCGTCGCGCCGCCCCACAGGAAGTCATTACGGAAAGCCATGCATCAATCCTTTCGCACGCTGTTGTCATAGGCTCAGTATCCCTGTAAACAACGCGTCGCTCAACGACAACGGGGCAGGCCGATACTTCTTTTCGCGCGCAGGCGCCCGGCAGCCATCCCGCCTGACACTTTTTGATACCCGCCTGCCCAAGCCGCCACAAAGGGGACAGGCACCTTTGTGGTGGTTTGGGACCGGCTTGTCTCGATCTGTAACAGTTAGGCAGCCAAAACCGGGCCTGGTGTTACAGATCGAGATTTTCGGGTGGGCCCCTGTAGTTTGTCTCGATCTGTAACAGGTAGAGACGATCTAGCCCGCTAGATGTTACAGATCGAGACAGAAGATTCTAGTCGCAGGTGATGTCGAGGTTCTTGCCGGTGAGGCCTACGTAGCCGCCCTCGGCAGCTTTGGGGCTGTCAGCATGGCAGAGAACCCACTTGTCGGCCTTCCAGTAGCAGTAGCTGTCACCGGCGGTAGGCATATCGGCCGCAGCCTCGGGACGCGGACCGTTGGTACCTGCCGGCAGCGCCACCATCACCTGGAAGCCGCCGTCGTCGACCATGCACGGCGTGTAGTGAAGCGTGGTGTTGAAGACTTCGACGACCGTACCCGCCGGTACGCGGAACGCCTTGACGTACGCGGTGTCGAGCTTGCCGTCCTCGATCTCCCAGCGATGCGCCGCAAGCAGGATAAAGTCGCGTGCGCCCAGGTTAAACTCGCTGGCGCGGTGATACTCCAGGCAGTTGAGACGCGTGTTGTGCCCGTTGCACCAGCCGAGCTGGAAGGGACGGCCACCAAACATGAGAAAGCCCAGTTTGTCGGCATCCTTGACGCCCTCGAGCTCCGGCGCACTTGCTACGTACTTGCTGCCCTCGGGAATGGGCGTGGCAGAAAGCGCCTCGAGCACGGGCGACGTGAGCTCGGACGGAACGTTATCCCAAACGTTGCCATAGGACTTGAACTCGGAATCCTCGACAGAATAGATATGCATGTTCACTCATGTTCGTTTATGTGACAGTATGAACATTCTAGAACAAACATGAGCGATTTTGAACGCTCGTCCCGACCACTCAACAAAAAGGCGCCCCCGCATAAGCGAAGGCGCCCAATGCGCACGTTTTAGGCGATAAAGCCCTTACGCCTGCTGATAATGCAGGTGTTTCTCGTCGATATCGGCCAGATCGCGGTCGAGGTAGCGGCGCGCGAGCCAGTTAGCCATGGGAAGGTTCTGGTCCAGGTAGTTGCCGCACTCCTCGGGAGCGGCACCGGGGACATCGCCCTCGAAGTCGGCGACAAACTCAAACAGCTCGCGCACGAGCGGCAAGATCTCCTCGCTCGTCAGCTCACCAAAAACGACGAGGTAAAAGCCCGTGCGGCAGCCCATCGGGCCAAAGTAGACAATGCGGCTCGACCACTCGGCATGGTTGCGAAGGAACGTCGCACCCAGGTGCTCGATGGTGTGGCACTCGGCCGTGTTCATGACCGGCTCCTTGTTGGGCGTGGTCAGGCGCAGATCAAAGGTGGTGACGGCAGCGCCGGTCGCCGGATCGCGGTCGATGCGGCTCACATACACGCCGGGCTCAAGCAGCAGATGGTCAACGGAAAAACTCGCGATGCGCTCCATGGCAGATCCTCTCGATAGTCAAATTGGGACGGGGCTCTTTTAGCTGGTTCGAATAGTCGCACCAATCATACCAGTCAAAAAAAGCCCCATCCAAAAAGACAACTTAGCCCAAGACGCGGGCCATGCGCGTCTTGAACTCGGACAGGAAGCGCGGAGCGTCAACAGTCAGCGCCACAAGCGCGCTCTTGTCCGGATCGGACAGGCGGTGCTCATCGCAAATGGTGCGGCCGCGATACTCGCCCAGCAGATCAACACGCAGATTGCAGCCGAGCGCACCCACGAGCGTGGGGTCAATCGCCACGGCGACGGCAAGCGGATCGTGCAGCGCGCAGCCACCAAGGTAGGGGGCGTTCATCTCGTACGAGCCAATGTAGTGCTCGACCATGCTCGCAAATGCGCAGCCCGCCATGGTGCCCGAGCCCGTCCAGCCGGCAATGTCGCGGCGCGTAAGCACCACGCGATGCGTCACGTCCAGGCCCACCATGGTGAGCTTGCGGCCCGAACGCAGCACGGCGTCGGCCGCCTCGGGATCACTTGCCATGTTGGCCTCGGCGCCCGCACTCACGTTGCCGGGCACGGTCAGGGCGCCGCCCATAACCACCACGCGGCCGATAGACATCACCGCTGCCGCATCGCGCTCCAGGGCGAGCGCCAGGTTGGAGAGTGGGCCGGTCGCTACGTAGACCAGATCGGGACCATAGGTGCGCGCGGCATCGATCAGATAATCGACCGCAGCGTTACCGTCGGCAGACGTCGCCCCCACCGGCTCGTAGGGCGACGCCGGCACGCTCGCGCCGCCGATGCCGTTCTTGCCGTGAATGAGCGCGGTGGACGCCGGCGGCGTATAGGGCTCAGTCGCCTGCAGAGGACGGTCGGCACCCAGGTACACCGGCACCTCGGGACGACCCAACAGGTCGAGCACCGCCAAGCAGTTATGCGCCGACTGGTCGACGCGCACGTTGCCAAAGCACGTGGTAATGCCGACGAGCTCCACCTCGGGGCTCGCGATGGCATAGGCAAGCGCCATCGCATCGTCCACACCCATATCCAGATCAAGGATCAGCTTCTTAATTGCCATTGTTCTACTCCGCTTCTCCGTCTTGTACTAAATCGTCTAAATCAAACACGCGCTCAACTTCGGCACGCGTGGGAATCGATTGCTGAGCACCCAAGCGCGACACCGTCACCGCCGAGGCGCGTGCGCCCGCCGTCATGCACTCAAAGAGCGGCAGGCCCTCCAGACGGGCAGCTGCAAGTGCACCGATAAATGTATCGCCCGCGGCCGTCGTATCGACCACCGCACTCGAAAGCGCCGGCATGCGCAGCAGCTCGCCGTCATCGCCAAGCGTAACCGACCCGGCGCCGCCCAACGTGATGACCGCAGCTCCAGCACCCTTGGCGAGCAGGGCATTGAGCGCCGCGACGCAGCTCGCATCATCCGCGGGCAAGATGCCCGTCAGCACCTGGCACTCAGTCTCGTTGGGGCAGACCAGGTCGACTGCAGACCAGACCTCCGCAGGCAACTCGCAGGCAGGCGCTGGATTAAAGACCGTATAGAACCCCAGCTCGTGAGCGCAAACAAGCGCCTCGGCCGTCGCTGCAAGGTCACATTCGCCCTGGGCGATAAAGACGCTTCCGGCAGCCGGGGCAATATCGCTGGCGTCGCCGTCGAGCTCATCGGTCACCAGACGTCTCAGCGCGCGGGCAACGTCCTCGCCCGCAAGCGCATGGTTGGCGCCCGGCGACAGCACGATGCGGTTGTCGCCCTCGCAGCGAATGATGGTCGCCGTTCCCGTCTCCACGTCATCGCGACGCGCTACAAAGCCACAGTCCACGCCGGCGTCTTGGAGCCCCGCCACGAGCGACGTGCCAAATGCGTCGCGCCCGACCGCGCCGATCATGTGCGTGCACGCGCCCATACGCGCGGCAGCTACGGCCTGATTGGCGCCCTTGCCGCCGGCATTGCTGATAAATCCGCTGCCGCCGACGGTCTCGCCCACACGCGGCATGCGCTCGCACGCCACCGAAAGGTCCATGTTCATGCTGCCGAACACCGCAACGATGCCGCAATCTGCCATGGAAACCTCCTCGTCCGCGGGCTCTGCGCCCGCTGTTGGCCGTCAATCGTGCGCTCTCGCGCCTCTATAACTTTAGTTCACTTTGATGTGGACGCGCACTTGAGCTTGCGCCGGCAGCAAGCATTCACAGGAGCAGGCGGTTACAATGAAAACGTGCTGATTATTCTCGTCATTGGATGATGTTTTATGGAACAATTCCCGCGATCGAGCTCGCGCAGCTCACGCCACGCGAGCGATCAACGAGCGCCGCACGAACGTTCGCGCGCTAGCCGACAAGCCACCGAGCCGAGCCGTGCCGCAGGCTCTCATCGCGTGCCCGCCAACAAGGGCGCCCGCACCAACGGCGCCGCAAAAGAACAAGCACCCACGCGCCCCAAATCTCGCTATATCCCCGCCCTCGACGGCCTGCGCACGCTTGCCGTCGTCGCAGTGGTGCTCTATCACCTCAACCTCACATGGGCTCAGGGCGGCCTGCTCGGCGTCACGATCTTCTTTGTGCTTTCGGGCTATCTGATCACGCGCCTGCTGCTCAACGAAGTCGCTAAGACCGGCCGCATCGACCTTAAGAGCTTCTGGATTCGCCGCATCCGTCGCCTGGTCCCCGCTGTGGTAACGGTAGTGTTCGTGACCTGCGCGCTGTGCACCATCTTTAACCACGTGATGCTCACCAAGATGCGCCCCGACATCCTGCCGTCGCTGTTGTTCTTCAACAACTGGTGGCAGATTGCCCAAAACGTCTCGTACTTCAATGCTCTGGGCGACCCCTCGCCGCTCACGCACTTTTGGTCGCTTGCCATCGAGGAACAGTTCTACCTGATTTGGCCGCCACTGCTGTTTGCCATGGTATCCATGCATGTGAGCAAGCCCAACACGCGCCGCGTGGTTCTGGGCCTTGCCGCGGCATCCGCCCTCGCCATGATGGTGCTTTACAACCCTGCCGCCGACCCCAGCCGCGTGTACTACGGCACCGACACCCGCGTGTTCTCGCTGCTGCTGGGTGCCTGGATGGCCTTTATCCCCGATCGCGACCTGGCGCCGGTGCGTCTCGCTCATCGTTTGGGACTCAATCGCCTGGCTGGCGCCGCCAAGCATGGCAAGAACGCCGAGGACAAGCCTGGCAAGAAGGTCGACGAATCAGCCGATACCACCCCGGCACAGCCGAGCGCCCTCGTGCGCTTTTGGTCCTCGCCCGCATCCATCGATGTCTTGGGCGTCGTGGGTCTGGTTGGCCTTGCCGCCATGGTCGCGCTCACCAACGGCTACACCGCGTTCCAGTATCGCGGCGGCACGCTGTTATGCTCCATCCTCACGCTCATGGTCATCGCGGCCTGCGTGCAGCCCCAGGGAATGGTTGCCCGCGCACTGTCCGCCGAACCGCTCGTGTGGGTTGGCAAGCGCTCGTACAGCATCTACCTGTGGCACTATCCGCTGCTGTTGCTCATGAACCCGGTCGCCAACATCAACGATACGCCCTGGTGGCAGTACATTTTGCAGGTGCTGCTGGTGGTCGCCGTAGCCGAGTGCTCCTATCGCTTTATCGAAACGCCGTTTAGGAAGGGCGCCTTCGGCCGCACCGTCGCCGAGTTCCGTGATGGCACCACCACGCCCGCCAACTGGGCACGCGCACATATTCCCGTGTGTGCCACTTGCGGCATCGTGCTGATCATTGCCCTAGGAGGTCTCATCTTTGTGCCGGAGACCTCCGCGTTGAGTGGTGAAGGTGCCGAGATCCTCAACAAAGAAGCCAAAAACACCGCGCCCACCGACCAGCAGGCGGCCGACGACACCGACAAGGACAACGACGGCTTCCCCGACGGATCCTACGACCTGCTGATGATTGGCGACTCCGTGTCGCTGCGCGCCGTCGATTCCTTTGACGGCGTGTTTCCGCACAGCCATATCGATGCCGAAAAGGGCCGCCAGTTTGATGCGGGCCGCGCGACATTTGAGGGATATATCCAGCAGAATCTCGCCGGCAAGATCGTGGTCTTTGCGCTGGGCACCAACGGCCTGGTGACCGACGCCCAGATTGACGCCATCATGGCCGATGCCGGCGATCAGCGCATCGTCGTATTTGTAAACACGCGCAGCCCGCAGCCATGGGTCGGGTCCACGAACCAGGCCATCGCCAACGCCGCCACGCGCTACAAGAATGTACGCGTTATCGACTGGTACGGGTACAGTGCCAACCGCAACGACCTGTTCGATGGCGATGGCACGCACCTGTCGACTACCGGCGTGGCTGAGTATCTCAACCTGATCCACGATGCGGTCAAGAAAGACCTGCCCGTGCACCCCGAGGACCACGTCAACGATCCGCAGCCGGCAGCCGTCAAGTCCGCCGCCGACGCACTCGTCAATGCCCTCGCCTACAAGCCACACAAGCTGGGCACCGACAAGTAGCACGCAGCCAAATCTGCTTACACCCGCAGGGGGCGTCGGCCGTGGCCGACGCCCCCTGCGGCAGTTAGGGACACTCCTTTTGTACCGGCACCCGGAGGCACTCCTGGCACCAGCCAATGAAGACCTCTACGGATGAATTCCAAGCCGCTCCGCCGCTCCAGGCATCGTTTCCGCGCCTCGCGCCTGCCCCAAACAATCAAAACAAGCCCTTTTCGCCGCAACCTCAAAGGTCTGTGGGCAAAAAAGGGCAAATATGAGTACTGTTACAATTTTAGTAGCAGGCAAAACCACCCAAAATGACGTCCGTGCGGCCCCTACAACCCCCTAATGCAGCCAACCTGACTGGTTTAAGGCATATTGGGGCCAATTTTAATGAACATACTATAGGTTATGTTCATTATCTTCTTGGATGTAAATGCTATTCACTTAGCAACAGTACTCATATTTGGCATTTTTTGCCCACTGCCATATAACTAACATCCTATAACAGGCAAAAATCAGGCCGCAGCCCATCGCTGCGGCCTGATCGGAAGCAAAAGTAGGCGCTACGCGCTGTAGCCCATCGCTTGCAACACAAACATGACGACCGTCAGCACCGTAATCACGCCGATAGTCGCCCACGTGAGCACGTTCCACACGCGGCCGTTGCGGTTGGCGCCCATAATGTGGCGATCAGCCGCGATAACCACCTGGAATACCAAGACTACGGGCAACAGCACGCCGTTGATGACCTGCGAGGTCATCATAATCTGGAACAAATCGACGCCGGGCATGAGCACCAACACGGCAGAAATGCCGATGATGGCCGTAATGATGCCGCGATAAACCGGAGCCTCATCCCAGCTGCGATCGGCGCCGCGCTCCCAACCAAAAGCCTCGCAAATGGCGCTCGACGTAACACCCGGCAGCACGCAGGCAGCCAAAAAGCTCGCTGCGACCAAGCCCGAGGCAAACAGCACCGTGGACCACTGGCCCGCGATGGGCTCCAGCGCGCGGGCGGCATCGGCGGCATCGCTAATCTGAATACCCGCCGGGAACAGCACCGTACCGGTCGTGATGATAATGAAGCCCGCAATGATATCAGCAGCAATCGAGCCGCTCACGGTATCAATACGCTGCAGCACGATGTCGTCCTCGCCCGCATTCTTATCGACCACGTTGTTCTGAGCCAAGAAGATCATCCACGGCGCAATGGTGGTACCGATCGTTGCGACCACAAGCGACACGTAGCTGGGGTCATTTTGGATGTTGGGCACAACCAGGTCGACCGCCACCTCGCCCCAGCTGGGACCAGCCATAAATGCAGCGACAATGTAGGTCACAAACACGCAGCTCACCAGCAGCAGAATCTTCTCGATGCGCTGGAAGCTGCCCGACATGGTAAGCATCCAAACCAGCAACGCCACGAGCGGCACCGAGATGCTCGCCGGCACGCCAAAGAGGGCAAGGCCGCTCGCGATACCCGCAAACTCCGAGATGGTAACGGCCGTGTTGGCGATCAGCAGCGCCGCCATGGCCAGCACGCTCCTGCGCACGCCAAAGCGCTCGCGGATGAGCGAGGCCAAACCCTTGCCTGTGACGCAGCCGCAACGCGCCGCAGTCTCCTGCGTCACGATAAGCAGCACAGTCATGACGGGAAGCATCCACAGCATCTTGTAGCCATAGCTGGCACCGGCGCTGGAATACGTGGCGATGCCGCCGGCGTCATTACCCGAAAGCGCCGCCAGAAGGCCAGGGCCCATGGCGCCAAAGATGGCCGCGATGGTCAGCTTTTGCTTGGCGCTCGCCTTTTGCTTCGTGTTTTGCACGCGACCACCTACCCCATGACCGACATGGTGAGCAGCACCGCGGCGATGCAGTACGCCACGCATGAGATCATGACGGCAATGACGTTCATGGCGGTACCCGACGTATTGAGGTCGTGCTCGTCACGCCAGAACAGCACCATCAGGTAAATCACGGCGCTCATGTTGCCAATCAGACAAACGATGGCCGCAATGTTAAAGCAGCCGGTAAAGAGCTGTTCCTCAAACATGGATGCGTCGGGGAATGCGGCCGTGCGCACCAGCTGGGCGCACAGGTAGGTCACGAGCGACAGGATCAGGCCCATTCCCGTGCTCTGGAAGAAAAATCCCAGATACGGCTTGGGCTCATCGTCATGGCCGTCGTATTCCAGGAAGTAGTTCTTGACGAACGACACCATACGCGAGGCAGCCAGCAGCACGAGCGGCATGGCACACATGGGAAACACCACCAGATGCGCGGAGCCCAGCGCCGTCCCCAGCACTGTTGCCATGATGCACGAGGCAATACCCCACACGACAACCCAGTACTGGCGATGCACAAACCAGCTGAGCACATTCGTCGAGTCGTCGGACGCGCTATCGCCCGAGCCGACGCCTGCAATCTGCAGGTCCTCCTGGTGCTCCTCGGCGATTACGTCCATGGCGTCGTCAAAGGTCACGATACCCAAAATGTGACGGTTCTCATCGCAAACGGGGATGGCAACCAGGTCGTACTTGGTCATCTCGTCCGTTACGTCTTCCTGGTCCTCGTCGGGCGACACATAAACCAGGTCGCGATAGGCCAGCTGGCCCAGCGTGGCGTCGCGGTCGGCCACGATGAGCGTGCGCAGCGAAAGGACGCCGGTGAGCATGCCGCTCGGATCCTCGGTATAGACGTAGTAGACGCTCTCGAAGTCCTCGTCGAGCTTGCGGATCGCCTCGATGGCGTCACCGACCGTCGCCGTGGCGGGCAGGGAGACAAACTCCGAGGTCATGATACGGCCGGCGGTGTTGTCCTCATAGCCCAGCAGGTTACGAATCGCCTTCTCCTCCTGAACGCCCATCAGGCGCAAAAGCTTCTCGGCCTTCTCGTAATCGAGCTCGTCGATCAGGTCGGCGGCGTCGTCCGGGTCCATCATGGCCAGCATCGACGATGCGTCCGTGTCGGACAGGCCCTCGAGCATCTCGGTCATAAGCTCGTCGTCATCGAACTCCGAGATGGCCTCGGCGGCCTGGGCGGTGTCGAGCTGCGCGAACACCTGCGCACGCAGGCGCGGGTCGAGCTGCTCGATAATGTCGGCAATGTCAGCAGGATGCAGCTCGCCAAGCGTCTTGTGCGACACCGACAGCTGAATGTTTTTAGTCGAACGGTCGAGCAGGTCCATGTAGGACCAGGCGATGATGTCCTCACCGAGCGGTTTGCCCAGGTGCTTCATAAAGCTCTCGACGACATGTTCGAGTGCGGGGCTGATCGCGCGCAGCAGACCGCGGGCGCCAACTTCGGCACCCAGCAGACGCAGCTGATTTTCGCCCGACATGGAAAACTTAATGTCGTTGACGCGCACGACCTTCATGCCCTGCGTGTCGACAATCTGCTTGTTGAGCACGTCGCGGGCGAGCAAGAGTTCGGTCGGCTGCAGGTACGAAAAACGGATTTCGGTGGCCGGCGACTTAAGGTGTACGCCCGTCTCGTCGATACGGTCGACCCATTTACGCCAGCTGATCATAAACGGCGTCTTGCCGGGCCCGCGGAACGCGAGCGACGTCACGTGCGGAAAAACTTCGCCGGTAGCAATGCCAAAATCGTTCACAACGCCGAGCTTTTCGCCATCGACGTCCAAGACCGGCAGTTTGAGCATCTCACTCAGATAATTCACTGGTGCTCCCCATCATTATCCCTTCGGACTGCGGCCATGCCGGCACGCCGTCCGTGGACTTTTAGATATGTATACGCATGCGCGGGCGGCACGCCGCTCGGCGCTCACACCCCGTACATGCGCAAGAAGCACCTGCATGGGGTCATCGACTGTATGGTCGAGGTTTGGATTTCACCTGCAGCCTTTCTCTTGACCCTTGTTATCCGCAGTAACTATAGCATCAGCATCGCGCCGTGGCGCCAAATTTATGCTCCAAACATCGCAGGCATACCAAACGCTGACGCATCCGTGACATAGTCATTGGGGACGTTCTTACATGACTAGTCTGTGGTGTCGTCATCTTCGGCGAGCTGGGGGAACACGGCGTTTTTGGGCATGGCGGCCTTCGTCAGCGAGGTGAGCTTTTTGCTCAGCGATGTATCCGTCTTGACCAGATCACTCAATGTCACGATTTTGTAGCCGTCGGCAATAAGCCCGTCGATAATCTGCGGCAGCGCCTCGAGCGTCTGCTCGGCGCATTCATCGTTATCGGTCAGCAACACAATGTTGCCCGGCGTCACCGAATCGAGCACCGTCGAGACCTGCTCGTCGGCACCGTTGAGCAGCCAGTCGCCCGAATCGATATTCCACGAGACCACGGCAGACACCAGGTCCATCGCATCAATCCAGTTTTGCTCGTCAAAGGCTGCGTAGGGAGCACGCAAAAGCATCGTCGACGTTCCGGTCGCGGACTTGATCGCCTCGGTGCCCTTCGAAACCTGTTCGCGCACCGTATCGCGATCCTTGCCCTTGAGCGATTCGTCGCTGTAACTGTTGGAGCCGACCTCGCAGCCGGCATCGACAATCGCCTTGGCCGTGGCGGGCGAGGCCTCGGCCGCATCGCCCGACAGGAAGAACGTCGCGGTGACGCCCTTTTCCTTGAGCACCTGCAAGATCTGCTTGGTCGCTCCGCTCGGGCCCTCATCAAACGTCAGCGCCACGTACTTTTCGTTGCCCTTGGGCGCCACGCTCGCGCACTCGACCACGCAATCGGTGGCGGGCACGACCTCGCCGCGGTCCTGCGTCTTGCCCGACTGCTCGCCGACCCACACCTCGGAGCGACCCTGGATGCCCCACGTCTTAACGTACTCGATGGCACCCGTGCCCTCGACCTTGAGCTTGGGCTCGATAACCGTCGCCTGGACCTCATGCTTCTCATACGTGTCGCGGCCGTCTTTGACCGTCACCTTCTCGCCGCCCGTAAGCTCGCGGCTTTTCCACTTGCCCTGTTTTATGCGCTTGCCGTCCACTTTTACCGACAGCTTTTCGCCGCCATGGCGAGTAAGCACGCTGTCGTCAACGGCCAGCAAGTCCCCGGCGTCGTAGGTATCGGTCAGCTCCTGGTCGTCGATGAGATTTTGCAGCGTAGAGCCGACGCGCACCGCAGTCTCCTGGCCGTTGAGGACGACATCCACGCTGCGGTTGACGTAGCCCACGACAGCAGCGATGAACAGCACGAGCGCGCAACCCACGGCGATGAGCGCATAGGGCAGGCGAGACGGACGGCGGGGCGTGCGGCCGTTGCCGATGCGAGCGCTGCGGTCGCTAAAGCCGCGGCTATGGTTGAGATACATCGCGCCGGGCTTACGGTGACGCTTGCGCTGACCGCTGGGCAGCTGCCCCAGGTCGCGGCGCGCCGTCGGACGCGCACCCGAGCGCCCGTTTAAGTTAGATCCGTTTTGGCGCATGTGCCCTCCCCCATAAACGCAGCAAGCCGGAGCAACAGGTCTCCGGCTTGCCTCCTATCATTTGGAACGTCGCTATTTGCTAGCTTTCGACGAGCCCCCGCTCGCCTTTTGGTATTCGTCCTTAAAGGCCTTGAACATACCGCGCGTCTTGCCGAGCTGCTTGCCCAGCGCGCGACTGCCCTTGTCCACGGCGACCGAACCCTTGTCATCGAGCACCTTGGCGCCTTTCTTGACCTTATCGCCCACCACGACGCTTGCCTCGGCAGCCTTTGCGGCGGCGCCGCCCGAATACCCGAGCGACTTAACCTCGTCCGAAACGATCATCGCTCCGTCCGCATAGCCGCGCAGCATCGTCGGCGGCATCTGCGTGTCGCCCACCAGCACACTCGAAGCAGTGCCGGCGGTCACGTAGAACGTCTGCACGACGCCCGAACGCGGCTTGAACTCCACATCCGAGCAATAGCCCACGACATCGCCCGACTCCGTTCGCACGTCCATGCCAACCCAGATAATGCAATCGTCCAGGTTGATGTCGAGGCGCTTGGCCGCAGCGGTATCGTAGGTGCCCTTGACGTCGTCAACTGCGATGGCACCCTCGTAGACGCCAATGGCATCGAGCGCCACAAATCGGTCGGGGCGCTCGATCATACCCGCGATATCGGACTGGCGAACCATAAAGCCCACCACGCGCGTACCGCCCGGGGTAAAGACCGGAAAGTGAATCTTGCCGAGCTTTTTAGGACTGCGCGGCGTGCCGTCTTTTTTGGTGCGCTTATCCTCGGTAGGCTTGCGATAGATCTTAGCGCCGACAAAATCCCCGGCGCGCATTATGCCTCGGTCGAAGGCTCCGCGGCCTCGGCGTCGGCCTCGACGGCGTTCTCGACCACGACATCGGCGGCGGGCGTCACGTTGCCGCCCGAGATGGCGTCGTTGAGCTGCTCTCGCAGCTGGTCCATGCGCTCGCGGGCAAGGTCGACCTTGGCACGCAGGTCATCGGTCTTGGCGTCGACCATCGGGCCAAAATCGTTGACCGCAGCGCGGGCCTCCTCGGCACCGTGCTCGTAGGTGTCGCGCATGTTATCCCAGGCGTCGTTGGCGATATCGGCAGCCATGGCGCGGGTCTCGGCGCCCGAGCGCGGAGCCAGGGCAACGCCGATGATGGCGCCGGCGGCGGCACCGAAGAGCGCACCCGAGATAAAGTTGAAAGTCTTACCCATGTTCATTCCTCTCCTGCGGGCACCTCGGCGCCCACCGTTTGAATGCTGTCCATTATACCCGCAGCACAGCGCTTGCCGTCTTGCTCATCTGCGTACGGTAAAGGCGCAGGTACATGATGGTGATAAGCGGGTGAGCCTACTCCTGCGGCATGGCAGGCATGGCCACTGTAGCGCCCGGGTCCTCGCCGGCGCCGTCAACGAGCGGCAGCGCTCCCTCGCGCGCGGGGGCCACCGGAGCCGTCGCCGCGCCACCGTAGACGGCAGCGGGGGCCTCGTGGCTCTCGGCGGTCGCGCCCTCGGTATCGATTACCTCCTGCGGCTCGTCGTCAAAGCTCGGGACGCCCCGGGGCTCCGCGGGCTCGGGCTCGACGGTCTCCTCGGCAGGGGCCTCGTCGACAGGCTCGGCGGCAGGCTCGGCAGGCGCCTCGCCCTCGGTCGCACCCCCGGCCTCACCCTCGGCGTTCGCGGCGGCGACGGCCTCGTGCGGATCTTTACCCTCGGCCTCGGCGCGCATGCCCAGCACCAGGTTGCGCAAACCCGCAACCGTACCGTCCACATCGGGAGCGGGCTGGTCGGCATGCAGATAGGCCCAATCCATCATAAAGGTCGCCGAAGACAGCGCGCCGATGGCCAGGGCGTCGTCGGGACACGAAAGCTCGACCTCAAAGACGCGCTCATCGTGCTCGCTTACGCGGGTGCGGCCGCACGAAATGCTGCCAGCGAGACCGGTCTCGTTCATGAGCTCGACCGTCACGTGCTCCAGCAGATGGCAAAGCTCGGTCTGGCCCATGCAGTCCTGGAACTCGCGACCGGAATCGCCCAGGCACAGGTGCTTGGCAATTGCGGGTACCAGGTAGTACACGCGCGCCGTGGCCTCGATGTCCTCCGAGGTCATGAGCGGCATGCCGGGGTTCACCAGCACGTGCGCGCAGATCTTGTCCTCGCTGACGGTGACCTTAAGGATGTTGAACAGGCCTGCCATAACTCTCCCCTACTCTTCCTTACCCTACTCGTCGCCGTCGTGCGGGTCCGCAGAGCCCGCACCAGACGCCGTCGGCTCGTCTGCCGAGGGCTCGGAATCCTTCTTATCGGTTTCGGCCGGAGCAATCACGCGAATGAGCGAGATGCGCTGGCCACGCATCGACTGCACCTTAAACTTGTACCCCGCAACCTCAAACACCTCTCCGATGTCGGGCACCGAGTCGCAAAGCTCCAAAATCCAGCCGGCGATGGTCTCATAATCATCGCTTTCCTCGAGCGGCCAACCAAGCTCAATCGCGTCATCGCACGAAAAACGCCCATCGACGAGCCACTCGCGGCGCGAAAGGCGCGTGAGGTACTTGTTGTCGGGGTCGAACTCGTCCTCGATCTCGCCCACGATCTCCTCGACGATGTCCTCGATGGTGATGATGCCGGCCGTGCCACCGTACTCGTCCACGACCACTACGATCTGGTCGTGCGAGGTCTGCATCTCGGACAGCAGCGGCAGGATGTCCTTGGTGTCGGGCACAAAGGTGGCGTCGCGCAAATAGCCGGCGATGGGCTGGTCGCCCTTGCCGTCGAGCGCGGGCTGAATCAGGTCCTTAATGTGCGCGATGCCCGCGACGTTGTCGGGATCCTCATGATAGACGGGGATGCGACTAAAGCCGGTCTGGCGCATGGTGGACAGCACGTCGGCGACCGTCTCGTCGTCCTCGCACATGGTGGTGTCCACGCGCGGCACCATGACCTCGCGAGCCACGGTGTCGCCCAGGTCAAAGATCTCGTGAATCATGCGCTTTTCCTCGTCGAGCAGGTCGTCCTGCTCCGAGACCATGTACTTGATCTCTTCTTCCGAGACGTTCTGGCGGTCGTCGGCGCTCTTGATGCGCAGGATGCGGGCTAGGCCATCGGAGCAAGCGCCAGTCAGCCACACGAGCGGGCGGGCGATCTTTTGGAACACGGAAAGCGGGCCCACGACCTGCTTGGATACGCCTTCGGCATTGGCCAGGCCGATACGCTTGGGGACGAGCTCGCCAATCACGATGGACACGAAGGCGACCGCGACGGTGATGATGACCGGCGCCAGGCCGCGCGCGATGGCGGAGAGCGGCGCGATGCCAAAGCTCATGAGCCACGTGGCAAGCGGGTCGGACAGGCTCGTCGAGGCGACGGCGGACGAGGCGAAGCCCACGAGCGTGATGGCGACCTGAATGGTGGCCAACAGCTGATCGGAGTCGGCGGCGAGCTGGACGGCGCGCTCGGCGCGCTTATCGCCCTCCTCGGCATCGTGCTCCAACACGGCGCGCTTGGCCGTGGTGAGAGCCATCTCAGACATAGAGAAGTAGCCGTTGATAAGCGTCAGGACGAGCGTGGTGATAAGGGAGATGGTTATGTCCATCGGGAGTTTCTCGAACCTCCAAGATTCGGGACGTCAGGGTAAAACGTTGATGACGGATACGGCAATTGCACCGGCGCCCAAACGAGGACGCGGGCGCGCAGGCGTGGTCGCTAGATTACGAAGAGAATCACCGCCATGAACTGGAAGATGCTGCCGGCGAGCACCCACAAGTGAAACACGCTGTGCAGATAGCGCACGTTTTTGGCGATATAGAACGGCACGCCCACGGTGTAGCACACGCCGCCGACGGCGAGCAGGGCAAGCGCCACGGGGTTGAGCAGCGACACGAGCTCGGGCAGCTTAAAGACGACGAGCCAGCCCATCAGCAGATAGACCAGGCCACTTACCCAGTGCGGTTGACGCTCGCGCAGAAAGCACTCGAGGGCGATGCCGATAATGGCGATGGCCCATACGGCAAAGAACAGAATAGGGCCGCCGTCGTTTGCGAGCGTGACGAGGCAAAACGGCGTATAGCTACCGGCTATGAGCAGGTAGATGCAGCTGTGGTCGATGATGCGAAACACGCGCTTGGCGCCCGCGGGCTGAATCGCGTGATAGAGCGTGGAGGCGAGGTATTCGAGGATAATGCTGACACCATAGACAATCGCCGCGGCCATGTGGGCCGGGCCCCCGCCACGCAGGGCAGCGAATACGATCAGGAGCACCAGGCCCGCGATACCCAGCAGACAGCCGACACCATGGGTGACGGAGTTCATGATCTCCTCGCCCACCGTGTAGTGTGGAACGGCCGCGGTCTTGGGTCGCGGCTTAGAACTGTCGCTCGAATCGGACATGCCGGTTACATCCTCCAACGTAAATAGTTCTCAACACTATATCAAAGCGTCTGGGTACGTGCGAAATTTGCACCATGTGTGCCCCTTTGTTTACCCATTCTTTGCTTGTTGACGCATCAACGGCGAACGTCCATAATGCGCTTCGTTTAATTGTTGACGCATTAACATCTTAGAGGAGAACGCTGCATGACTCAAAGCGCACACCCCCATCAAAAGCTTAAGATAGCCGTCGTTGTTGCGCTGGCGCTCGTTGTCACGTTGCTCGGATTTGCCGGCAACTTTTTGTTTGACTTTGCCCTGAACCCCCAAGCGCCGTACACCATGAAGATGATGCAGGATGGCAAGAACGACAAAGAAGGTGAGCAGCCGGATGCCGAGGGAACCGAGGCGCGGGCATGGTTTAAAGAGAACCGCGAGAGCAGCAGCCTCACCGCAGATGACGGGACCGAGCTTGCCGCTTGGTATTTTGCCGCCCCGGAGAGCACGCACGATTACGCTATCTGCCTGCACGGATACACCGACGAGCCCATCGGCATGGCCCGATACGTCAAGCGCTTCCACGACCGCGGCATGAACGTGCTCGCGCCCGCCGCGCGTGCCCACGAGCGCTCCGGCGGCGACTATATCGGCATGAGCTGGCCCGAGCGACTCGACGTCGTCGCATGGATCGGGCGAATCGTTCAGGCCGACCCCGAGGCGCGCATCCTGATCTTTGGCGAATCGATGGGCGCGGCGACGGCCATGAACGTCGCGGGGGAATCTCTGCCTGCAAACGTAAAATGCATTATCGAGGACTGTGGTTATACGAGTGTTTGGGACGAGTTTTCTTTGCAGCTCAAGGACGTGTTCGGCCTGCCCAGCTTCCCCTTGCTCGATGTGGCGAACCTGGTGTGCAGGGTGCGCGCGGGCTACGACTTTCATAAGGCAAGCAGCGTGGAGCAGCTTAAACACGCGACGGTTCCCATGCTCTTTATCCATGGCGACCAGGACACCTTTGTGCCGTACAGCATGCTCGAGCAAAACTACGACGCGTGCGCCAGCAAGGTCAAGCAAAAGCTCACCATCCATGGCGCCACCCACGCCAAGAGTGCGCAAGTTGACCCCGAGCTCTACTGGAATACGGTCGACGACTTCCTCGAAAAGAATTTTTAGGCAAAAAGCAACGTCCGGGGCTTTATCTGACCCCCTATTTTCGGAAGTATGCGGCAAAATCTGGAACTGCCGACCAGACCGCAGTTTTATCAACAATTTATCAGGGATTTTGTTGCCAAAAAACGTCGTGTGCTCGGCGGTCTCGAAATTTGCCGCATACTTCCGGAAAACCGCCCGCGAGCGCTGTGCTCGCGGGCGGTTTTTGCTTGAATTACGCCACGAATGCGCTTGTTTTGTCCAATAGCTAGGCGCTATTGGACCTCGATGAGCTCATACTCGCTCGTGCCCAGGCCGATCTTCTCGGCGTGTACGATGCAGGAGCGCCAATCGGTGTCGGGATGCGTAATGCAGAAGGGATCCTTGGCCTGCTCGCCCTCCAGATGCTCGTGGTTATGCTCCATCTTGGCGGCGCTGTCGGTGAGCTCGGTGTTGGGCAGCGGCTCGGATGCCATGACGGCATCGGCGCAGGCCTGGTCGATGGCGACCGGGTCGAAGCTCGCGAACATGCCGATGTCGTTGACGATAGGCGTGTCGTTTTCGGGATGGCAATCGCAGTTGGGGCTGATATCCATGGCGAGCGAAATATGGAAGCTCGGGCGGTCCTGAACAATGGCCTTCGTGTACTCAGCAATCTTGTAGTTGAGTACGTCGGCCGCGGCATCATAGTCGGGCTTGATGCAGTCCTGGTTGCACGCCGCAATGCAGCGTCCGCAGCCCACGCAGCGATCGTGGTCGATGGCAGCCACGTGAACCGTGCGGGTGTTGCCGTTGGCAAGCTCGCGCTCACGCGTACCGTCAAACGTGATGGCGCCGTGCGCGCAAATCTTCTCGCAGGCACGGCAACCTACGCAGTTGGTGGTATCGACGCTCGGCTTGCCGGCGGCATGCTGCTCCATCTTGCCGGCACGGCTGCCGCCACCCATACCCAGGTTCTTCATGGCGCCGCCAAAGCCGGCTTGCTCATGGCCCTTAAAGTGGGTGAGGCTAATCACGATGTCGGCATCCATGAGTGCCTGGCCGATCTTTGCCTCGCGCACGTACTCACCGCCCTCGACCGGAACGAGTGCCTCGTCGGTACCCTTGAGGCCGTCGGCGATGATGATCTGGCAACCCGTGGCATACGGGGTAAAGCCGTTCTGATAGGCGGTATCGATGTGCTCGAGCGCGTTTTTGCGGCTACCGACGTAGAGCGTGTTGCAGTCGGTGAGGAAGGGCTTGCCGCCCAGCTCCTTCACGACATCCGCGACGGCGCGGGCGTAGTTGGGGCGCAAAAAGCTCAGGTTGCCCAGCTCGCCAAAGTGCATCTTGATGGCGACGAACTTGTTCTCAAAGTCGATCTGCTCGATACCGGCGTGACGGATGAGGCGCTTGAGCTTGTCGAGCTGGCTCTCGCGAGCATGCGTGCGCAGGTTGGTGAAGTACACCTTGGCGGGTGCTGCGGGTGCAGTTGCAGTCATAGATATATCCCCTCGGTCTATATGGCGTTACAGACATAGAGGATGGTACCCGTTAAAGTAGGGTCGAAGTCAAGCGCAACACCGAGTCGTTAGGCACTCATTGGGGACAGACTTAAATGACTGAAACCACTCATTGGGGACAGACTTAAATGAGTACCGCCAGGGACAGTCCCCGCCAGCCCGGCCAGCGAGCCGGCGAATCGGCAAAGACCGTCCCCGATGACTAGTCGTTTAAGAACGTCCCCAACGACTAATAAGGGGCTACTCCTGCACCTTGAGGGCTTCGGCTAGGCTGACGCGCTTGATAGAGCGCGTGTGTAGCAGTGCCACGACCAGGTAGGTCGCAAAGCCAATGCCGACGCATGCAGCCATGGACCAAGCGGGTACGTAGATCTCGATATTGCCGTTGTAGGCGAGCAGCATCGAGCGGAAGATGGCCGTGAGCGAGCCAATAATGACCGGCAGGCTCAGCACGAGCGACGCCACCACGCACAGCGTGATCGAGCGGATGTACAGATGCGAGATCTCGCTATCGCGATAGCCAAAGACCTTCATGTAACTAATCGAACGGGCGCTGTGGTCGATCACAGCCTTGGTCAGCAGGTACATAAACAGCAGAAAGATAAACACCGCGAGCCCAACCATCATTCCGATCATTTTGCTCATCATGCCGATAAACTGGTCGCCCACGGCGCGCATGTCGTCGGGCGTGGTGTCGCCGGCAAAGTAACGAGCATCGAGATCGAGCTTCTCGTCGCTCACATAGCCGTTAAAGTAGGCGGCGTCGTTGTCGAACAGCTCGTTAAAGTCGTCGATACTCATATAGATATTCATGTCCGACTTGGAGCCCCAGGCACAGTCCTTGCCCGCGTACTCAAGGGAATAATGCTCGCCCTCGTACTTGTCGCCGAGCGTGACCTTCTGGCCCTCGCTCCAGCCAAACTTATCGAGCAGGCCGCCGCCAAAGACGATGCGCCCATCGCCGACGTTGAGGTCTTTCCAATAGCGCGAATCGGTTGAAATGCCGTAGACGGAAATCGTCTCCTCGCCATTTCCATCGCCGCGGTCGTATTGCAGCTGGTAAACGGCATATTTCTCGGCCTGTGCAATTGTGCCCGCACCGTTGTCGGTCGTATTGACCGGATGGATGGCGTCGTTGTCAGTGTCAATCTTAGAGGCCTTGTCGATCAGGCCGATGGCCTCATCGCGGTCGCAGCCGAGGGCATCGGCAAGGTCATCGAGGCGCGCATAAAGCGCATCCTTCTTGTCCTGAACCTTGGCAAGCGCGTCCTGCGCTGCGGTCAGGCTCTCGGCAGACGGAGATGCGGCCGCGGCATCGGCTGCCGCCTGCGCCGCATCGGCCGCGTCGTCAAGCTCGTCATCGGCATCCTGGGCGGCGGAAAGCAGCACGCCGTCAACCGACTGCAGGCGCTCGAGTGCCGACCACTGCTCGCGCTCCTCGGCAGTGCCCTCGAGCTCCAGTGGCGCCTTGAGCGTGTACTGGTGCTCGGCGACCAGGCTTGTCTCGAGGTTGTCCGCATAGTGCGTCATCGTGGGCAAAATCGCCAGGCCAAAGAGCAGTAGCAGCGACGCAAACGCGATGCCCACGAAGAGCGTGGCGAAGTTGCCCAGGTTGCGCAGGAAGATACGCAGGCGGAAGCGGGAAACAAAGCCCATGCGCTCCGACAGCTGCAGGCCGCGCTTGGTGCCAGACTTGCCGCTCGCCTCGTGGCGAAGAAACTGCAGCGGCGTCTTACCCATTTTGCGAAGCAGACCCACCAGCATGATGAGGATGAGCGCGGCGGCGGGAACCACGGCGCACTTCACAAAGATCTCCCAGCTCCAGTACACCTGGAAGGGCGGCAGGCTGTACGAACCGTAATAGAGGCTGCGCATGGGCTCGGTAAAGAACACAACGCCGAGCGCAGTGCCCAAAAGCGCCGCGACCACGCCCACGATGGCGGGAAGCGCAAGGTAGTGCAGCACGATCTCGCGTCGACGATAGCCGCTGGCGAGCAACGTGCCGATGATGGCGCTCTCCTCCTCGATGGTGGCGTCGGTAAGGACCACAAAGACGAACGCCATGATCACGATGATGATGTCGAGCAGCGTCATCCACATCATGGAGTCGCCGTCCACGTCGTCGCGCGCATAGCCAATGCCCTGATTCGAATCGGCGTCGATGAGGTCATCCACGCGTGCATCGGCATCGGTAAGCGCCTCTACCATATCCTGCTCGGCATCGGTACGGTCCGCGGTGGGGAGGTCGCGATCGGCAAAGGTGAAGGAGTAGGTGTAGGCGGGTGCGCCGCCGGCGTCCTCGAGCGCGGCAAAACCGGCGTCGGCAACCTCGGCAACACCATAGGTGACGGTGTTGATCGTAAAGTCGGAGTTGTTGAGGAGCAGCGCCTGGCTATCGGGCTGGGTCATGATGCCGCAGATGGTGTAGGTGCGACCCTCGAGCTCGACCTTATCGCCCACGGCGAGATCGTTGTTGGTGGCGAAGACACGGTCGATTGCCACCTCATCGTCCGTCTTGGGCTCCTTGCCCTCACAGTAGGACGCGATATCGACCTTGGTGCGGTGCGCATAGGTGCGCAGCGTGCGTTTGGTGCCATCGTCGCCGGCGGTCTTTTTGATGATGGCGTCGATGGAGAAATTCTTGTAGAGCGTGACGCCGCCGACGTCGTCGGCCGCGTCCTCGGCGGCCTTGAGTTGATCGTCGGTAGCCTCGAAGGAGGTGGTCACACGGCCGTCCTCAATCGTGTACTCGTCGCGCATGCCGTCAATGAGGTGGCCGATGGAGTGGGCCGCGAGCAAAAAGCCCGAGGTAAGGGCGATGCTTCCACACATAAGCAAAAAGATGCCCAGGTACTTGCCGATATTGCGACGCAGCTCGCGCGGGAGACGTTTTGCGAGAGGTGTCATGGCGCCGCCTACCAATCGAGCTCGGCGGCCGCGACGGGCGACTCGTTGAGTTCATCCTCGACGATGCGCCCGTCGCGCAGGCGCAGCACGCGATTTGCCATGCGCGCGATGGCGGCATTGTGGGTGACAATGATGATAGTGCAGCCGTAGGTGCGATTGACATCCTCCATGAGCTGCAAGATTTCCTTGGACGTCTTGTAGTCAAGCGCGCCCGTGGGCTCGTCGCACAGCAGCAGGCCCGGGTTTTTGACGAGCGCACGGCCGATGGCGCAGCGCTGCTGTTGGCCGCCCGAGACCTGGCGCGGGAACTTGTTGCGGTGCTCGTAGAGGCCCAGCGAACGCAGCAGGTCGTCGATGTTGAGCGGGTTTTTGGACAGGTGCGCCGTGACCTCAATGTTCTCCTTGATGGTGAGATCGGGCACCAGGTTGTAGAACTGGAAGACAAAGCCCAGCTCACGGCGGCGATACTCGCCCAGGTCGGTAAGCTTGAGCACCGTGAGGTCGCAGCCGTCCACCATGATGGAGCCGCCGTCGGCATCCTCCAGGCCGCCGATCAGGTTGAGAAAGGTCGACTTGCCCGAGCCCGAGGGCCCCAGCATGACGCAGATCTCGCCGCGGTTAATGGACGTGTCGATGCCATCGAGTACCGTCAGGCGCGCATCACCATCGCCGTAGTGCTTCTTGAGCCCCTTGACCTGGACGTAGGCTTGCTTCGCTGCCATGCTATCCCCCATTGTTAGCCTGTTGCTACTTTAATAGGGTAATAGTAAACCCGGGCGAACTATTTTCCAACCTACTCATTGGGGACAGACTTAAATGAGCGATTTCACTCATTTAAGTCTGTCCCCCATGAGTGCCGCCAGGGACAGCTCTTGCCAGCCCGGCCGGCGAGCCGGCGAATCGGCAAAGACTGTCCCCAATGACTAGGCGGAAAGGAGTGTCCCTATCTGCCGGCAGAGACGATATGAGCAGGACATAAAAACATTGAGAGCCCCTGCTGCATGAAAGACCG
>CABRYP010000006.1 GCA_902475245.1 uncultured Collinsella sp.
ATCGAAAACCGAGACATTCTTAATCTTGTTCGAATGTTTGACGTCCTTTTCAAAGATCTCATGAATAACACTCTTGATATAGGTGCGCTTTTCATCCTCGCCCTCATACTCCAACGCTTTGGGAAATCCTCCAAGGGTCAGGTACTCGGTAAACTCTCCCACGAGAACGTCATTGACAGGCTTGCCGAGAAAACGCTTCATATCGATATATTCCGCAAAGTCGAGTGGGAACACCTCGAACTCGATATAGCGACCCGTCAGCTTTGTAACAAGCTGTCCAGAAAGCAGATATGAATTCGAACCGGTAATGAAGATGGACCAACCGCCATCTGTCCGGTAGCCGTTGATGAGCAGCTCGAATTCCTCTACGTTCTGAATCTCATCGATGAAGAGGTACTTCGTCCCCTCAGTGTCTGCTGGGGTCGACATGTCAATCAGATTTTCGAGCTCATCGGTCGTCTTGACCTTCCTGTTCTCCCGTGAGTCGAGGTCGATATAGATGATGTGGTCGCTCGCTACGCCGGATTCCACAAGCTCGTCTGCGATTGATTGCATGAGACAGGATTTACCGCATCTGCGAACACCGGTGATCACCTTGATCATCCCGTCATCGTGGTAGAAACCACGCATTCGCTTCAGATACTTTTCACGTCGGTATATACGCAAGATGCACCCCTTTTTTCAGTGTCCATTTTATCAGTTATGGGGTTACTTTTTTACATTTTATAAAAAAGCGTACCGATAACTTATTCTCACTTAGTTTCGGAAGTCGAGCAGGCGGTCGCGGTAGTACCCGTACTGCGCCCGGCGTACCTCGATTTCGGCGGGGATACCGTCGGTGAGCGATTTCGTTAGGGAGCCGAAGCGGTCGAGGATGTCGACGACCTTCTGCTGGGTGCCGATGGATGGGGCGGGAATCTCGACCCTCGATAAGTCCACAAGCGCGGCTTCGATTACCTTTTTCGGTTTAGCGTATTACTCTTCAGATCATCGTGGTGTGCTCTTAGCCGCGCTCCACGAGGAGCCGCTCGGCAACGTCGAGAATCTTCTCGACCGTCTCCTCCGGGTACTTATTGCGTGCCACGGGCACCTCCGTCCTTGTTATCGCGATAAACATGCCATGAGTGGCGTACGGGTCGAGAAGGGCTGGCGCCAAAAGAGCCCAACGGCCGTTACATCTTCGTTAGAAACGCGCCCCACCATGGATGGTGAACCCGAAAGGTAAGGCGCGCGGGCACGGCGACTCGGCCCGCGCGCCCGGAAGAGAAAGGACGAACCCATGGGTTACATGCTCGAGACGCACGGGCTCACCAAGCGCTTCGGCCGCGGCGACCAGGCGCAGGACGCCGTGGCCGACGTGAGCCTTCATATCCGCGAGGGCGAGGTATACGGGCTGCTCGGCCCCAACGGCGCTGGCAAGTCGACAACGCTCAAGATGATCTGCGGGATGCTGCGCCCGACGGCCGGGGAGATCCTCTTTGCCGGGCACGCCTGGCACCGCGAGGACCTCTACGCAATCGGCAGCCTCATCGAGGAGGCGCCGCTCTACCCCAACCTCACCGCGCGCGAGAACCTGCGCGTACGCACCACGCTGCTGGGCCTTCCCGAGAGCCGCGTAGATGAGGTGCTCGCCGCCGTGGACCTCGCGGACACCGGGAAGAAGCGCGCCGGGCGCTTCTCGATGGGCATGCGGCAGCGCCTGGGGATCGCGCTGGCGCTGATCGCCCGGCCACGCCTGCTCGTGCTCGACGAGCCCACCAACGGCCTCGACCCCATCGGCATCGAGGAGCTGCGCGACCAGATCCGCGGCTTCGCGGCGGCGGGTACGACGGTGATCGTCTCGAGCCACATCCTCTCCGAGGTGCAGCAGATGGCTGACACCATCGGTATCATCTACGGGGGGCGCCTCGCCTACGAGGATGCGCTTCGGCCCGGGCAGGACCTCGAGGAACTCTTCATGAGCGTCTGCCGGGAGGGGCGTCGAACGCGCGGGGAGGTGGCGGCATGACGGGCAAGAAAGGCGGCCTGCTCGCGGGCCTGCGCGCCGAGGCCCTGAAGTCGCGCCACGCAGCACCGGTTCGCCTGGCCGTGCTCATGGCGCTGCCGATGCCGCTGCTCGGCGCGATGCCCTACCGAGGCGTGCAGATCTTCAGTGCGTGGAACTACTGGTACGCGCTCTTCCTGCCTGTGTCTCTCTCGCTCGTGGTGGCGTGCGTCGCGCGGGCGGACGCGCGCACGCGGATGCGGGGGCTTCTGGGCTTGGGCTTCCCGCTTAGGCGCGCCTGGTGGGCCAAGGCGCTCTGGTGCCTCGCGCTTTGCACGCTCTCGAACCTCGTGGTCTTCGGCATCTACCTCGCGGGATCGGCGTTCTCCTCGCAGGGCCTCACGGTCGCGGGCACGCTCACGATGCTCCTCTGCGCGCTCGTCAACACGGTGACCGCGGCGTGGATGATCCCCGCAGGGCTCTTCCTCACGGCGCGGCTCGGCATGCTCGCGGGCATCTTCTGCCCGCTCGCCGCGCAGCTCGTGGGTGGGTTCGCCTGGTCGCTGATGCCGCTGCCGCAGCTTTTTCCGCCGTCGGCGAGCATGGTCATCCCTACGAGCTTCATCCCCGTGCTGCCGAGCGGCGAGCCACTCGCGGCGGACATGGCGCTCGGCGGGGCGCTCGCGGCGGACGGCATGCTCACACTGGCGGGCCTTGCGGTCTGCGCGCTCGCGTTCGCCGCGCTCACGGCGGCGGGTGCGGCCTGGTTCGCGCGCTCCGAGGAGAGGTGATGGCCATGACACGACTCTCCGACCCGACGCCGCGCATGACTCTCTCGCGGGCCCTGCTCTCCGAGGCCCTGCGCCTGGCGCGCTCCCCGCTCGCAGTGGTGCACCTCGTCTGCGGCCTGGCAGCCGGTCTTGCCTGCGGCGAGTACTTCTCCATAACCCGATGGGACCCGGCGCTGGGCGCGGACGCCTACGCCCAGTTCCTCGGCGCCCTCATGCCGCTCATGTCCGCCATCGTCTGCGGGCTCGCCGTGGACGAGGAGCGCGCTGCCGGGCGCCTCGCCAACCTCACGGCGGTCCCCTCGCGCGGGCACGCCGTTGCGGCGAAGCTACTCGCCCTTGCGGCGCTCGGCGCGGGCGCGCTGGCCGTGGCGCTCGGCGTGTTCGGGGCCGTGCTCGCCGCCGCCGGGCGCCTGCCGCTCGGGCCCGCTCCGCTTGCGGCCGCCTGGGCGGGCATCGTGCTGGGCAGCCTGCCCCTCTACGCGCTGGGGCTCGGCGTGGCCCTGCGCCTCGGCCGCAACGCTGCCATCGGCGCCGGCGCGGCGGGAATGCTCCTCGCGTTCTTCTCAGTGGGCGGACTTGCGCACGGCCTCATGACCGGCGAGCTCACCGGTGCCCTGGCGACGCCCCTGAGCTGGGTGCCGCTCGCCTGGCCCGCACGCCTGGGGTCGCTCGGGGTAGAGGCCTTCATCGACGCCGCACGCGCGGCGGGCCCTCTCCTCACGACTGCGCTCGCTGGCCTCGTGCTCACCCTGGCAACCGCCGCCGTCCTTCTGGCCTGGTTCTGTCGCTTCGAGGACGGGAGGGCAGATGAGTAGGAGGCCGCTCGCCGCCGTGCTCGTCCTCCTCTCCGCAGCGCTCGTCCTGGGCGGGAATGCCCTGCTCGACGCCGGCTGGGGGTCGGCGCTGCGCTCGATCGCCGACCGCGTGCTGCCCAACCCTGAGATCGCCATGTGGGCGCCCGCGCCCGAGCCCGGCAGCCACGCGAGCTCCTACGCCGACGCCACCGGGGCGGGGGCGAACTACGTCTACCTGGTGGACGCGGCGAACGACAGGGGCAATGTCCGAGAGCTCCAGCTCATCTTCTTCGGACGGGAGTCGGACGGCGAGGGCTGGCTCGAGATCGAGGCGCGCGGCGGCTCGGGCGTGCGCTACCGCGCGTGCGATGCGGCCGAGGCGCCCGCGGCTGCGCGCGGGGCTCTGGACCGCTGAGCGCGGCGCAAGTACAATGCAACGGGAGTTTCAGGAGGTCGAATATGGCGAGGATACTGGCAGTGGATGATGAGCGGGCGATTCTCGACACGCTCGCGCGCGTCCTCGGCCGCGACGGCCATGAGGTCGTCAAGGCAGCGGACCCAACGGCGGTCCCGGGGATGGACCTTTCGCGCTTCGACCTCGTGCTCTGCGACGTCATGATGCCGGGGCTCGACGGCTTCGAGCTCGTGCGGCAAATCCGCCCGGACTTCGACGGGCCCATCATCTTCCTGACCGCGCGCGTGGCCGAGGAGGACGCCGTGGCCGGCTACGGCCTGGGCGCCGACGACTACGTCCGCAAGCCCTTCGGGGCCGCGGAGCTGCGCGCCAAGGTCGCGGCCCATCTACGCCGTGAGCGCCGGCCGCGCTCGCACGCCCTCTCCTTCGGGGAGGTGCGGATCGACCTCGGGGCGCGCGGCCTCGCCGTGGGTGGCGAGGCCGTGCCGCTCACGCCCACCGAGTACGCCATCTGCGAGTACCTCGCCCGCCACCCCGGGCAGGTCATGAGCCGCGCGCAGATCCGCGAGGCGGTGCTCGGCTGGGAGAGCGACGCCGACGACGCGGCCATATCCATGCAGGTCAGCCGCGCCCGGAGGAAACTCTCCGAGGCCGGCGCCGATCCAATCGCGACCGTCTGGGGGATGGGGTACAAGTGGCAGCTTTGAGGACCGGGGTGCGAGGTCGCGGGGGCATGCCGCTCTCCTTCGTCATCGCGCGCTACTTCGCCTACGCGTTCGCGGCGGTTGCCACGGCGTGGCTCGCCTCGTTCATGGCGCTCTCCGCGGCGATCAACGCGGGCTTCGCCTACGAGGCAAGCTGGGGGCCGGCCAATACGCGCGAGGTCGCGGAGGGCCTGGCACGCGACGGCGTCTGCGGGCAGCAGGACGTGCCGACGGCGTACCGCTACCTCATCCTGAATAAGGACGGATACGTGCTGATGACAGACCTCGAGGGCACGCGGCTCGAGGACGCGACGGAAATGGCCCGTGCGGCACTCGCCGCGGATCCGGGCACAGTGGAGATTGAGGGCGGGGGCTCGGGCCTCACCTACGCCGCGTTCCCGCTCAAGGGCGGCGGGGCCTGCGCGCTCGTCAGTGAGTACCTGCCGCAGTGGGTCTCGCGCGACCTCGCCGGCCTGCTTCCCAACCCGCAGAACCTCATGCTTGTCGGCGCCGCTGCGGGAAGCGCGCTCGCGCTCGCGCTCGTGGCGCGCCGCGCGAGCCGCGTGATCTCGCGCAAGATGGCGCCGCTCGCGGAGGCGGCGGAGCGCGTCGGCGCGGGGGAGCTCGACTTCGCGGTCGGCAGCACCAACGTGCGCGAGGTGAACGACGTCCTCGCCGCGATGGACGCCATGCGGGCCTCCCTCGCCGAGTCGCTCGAAGCCCGCTGGGCCGCGGAGCGGGGGCAGCGCGAGCAGGTGGCGTCGCTCGCCCACGACCTCAAGACGCCGCTCACCGTGCTGCGCGCCAACGCCGACTTCGTGGCGGAGGAGCTGGAAGACGAGAAAGACGCCGACCTCGCGGCCGCCGCGCGCGACATAGCCGGCAGTGTCGAAAGGCTCGACGGCTACGTGCGCCTGCTCATCGAGGCCTCGCGCGGGTCCGGCGGGGCTGAGAGGGCCCCCATGCGACCGGCCGAGCTCTGCGAGCAGGTCCTCGCCGAGGCCGCCCAGATCGCCCGGGCGCGAGGCGTGACGCTCGACGCGGCCACGGGCCCTGCTGTCGCGGGCGCGCCCGAGGCCCCGCTCGACCGAACCGCCCTGGCGCGAGCCGCCGCGAACCTCGTGGCCAACGCCGCCGAGCACGCGCGCTCGCGCGTGGCGGTCTCCTGCGACGTCGAGGGCGGCCACCTCGTCATCGAGGTGTCCGACGACGGACCGGGCTTCTCTCCCGCCGCCCTCGAACGCGGCTGCGAGCGCCTCTTCACAGACGACTCCTCCCGCTCCTCGCGCGACGGAGGCCGCCACTACGGGCTCGGCCTCCACGCCGCCTCCGAGGCCGCGAGCGCCCACGGGGGCTCCGTCTCGCTCGCCAACAGTCCCTCGGGCGGCGCGGTGGCCACCATCGCGGTCCCCCTGTGAGGGCCTGACGACTCAGGCCCTCACACCGGAGTGCCTCGCAATCAAGCGCTTCCCGGATAATAATGCCCGTTGCAGGGATCGCCCTGGCTAGTCGCCGCCCATGTGCATGAGCATGTCAGCGATGCGAGTCGCCATCTCGTCCACCGCTGCACGGATGTTGGCGACCCAGGACGCAAGGCCGGCCTGATCGGATGCCTCCGCTTCAAGCACGTCGCAGTTCGCGGTCACCGCCATGAGCGGAGTGACGAGGTCGTGCGAGGCGGTGCAAACGAACGCCCGCTCCCGCGCCTCGGCCACCGCCACCGGTCGCATGGCGCGTCCCGTTGCCGACCACGCCACGTTGAGCCCCCAAAAAGCCGAAGCGATCGGCGTCACTCACTTCGCTAAATCAACTTTATGGGATGACGGATCACGGTCTTGAGCTTCTCCGGCGCGCACTTGCGCGGGTCGGAGAGGTAAATCTCGTGATGCAGACGGGCTTCGGAGAAGTCGGGGGCGTAGCCCCGTTCCGCCGCGAATGTGCGCATGGCGTCTATGGTCGCCGGCTCGTCGTCGTAAGGCCCGGTATGCATGCACTGAACGCAAAGGCCCTCGTCGACCCTCAGCAGCTCGACCGCCGAGAAGTCCAGCTTCTTCTTGGCGGCAGCTTCCGAAACTGCCCAGTCGAAGTCCTCGCGAGTGACGAAATCGGGCAGACGGATGCACGAGATGAAGTTGAAGTCATCCTTCCGCGCATAATCAATCTCACCATCGGTGCGGTCTTGCCACCAGAAGCCCTCGAGCGGAGGCACGACGAAGTCGAAATAGCCTTCAATCTCTCGCGGGCCCTTCTTCGACATCTTGATGGTATAAGCGACGCCGTAGAGCAGCGGCAACGCGTTCTGGTACTCGCCGCCTTCGGCATTGGGATTGCCCTTGCCCCGCACGGCGACGTAGCTCATAGGCGGAACGGTTACGACGCTCGGCTTGCCGGACGGCTTGTAGAGCTCCCTGAACTCCTTCTTGAAATCGTATGCCATCGCAACAAACCTCCCTGAGCTTGGGTTTCCGTCGATATCCGACCAAATATAGCAATGGGCGCGGCTTCGGAAGAGGCCGCGCCCATTGCAGGATATTATAACACAGAATCGAACGTATGTTCTATTCCCACTCGATCGTCGCGGGCGGCTTGGACGTGATGTCGTAGCACACGCGGTTGGCGCCGGGAACCTCGGCAACGATGCGGCCGGAGATGCGGGCAAGCACGTCGTAGGGCAGTTTGGCCCAGTCGGCTGTCATAGCGTCGCTGGACTCGACGGCGCGCAGGATGATCGGGCGCTGGTAGGTACGCTCGTCACCCATGACGCCGACGGACTTAATGTCGGGCAGGACCGCGAAATACTGCCAGCAGCTGTGCTCGGAGTTGCGCTCGCCGGTCTGCTCAAACAAACGCTGGTTGTAGGCATCGAGCTCCTCACGCACGATGGCGTCGGCGTTCTTGAGGATCTCGAGTTTCTCCTTGTCGACCGCGCCGATGATGCGGATGGCAAGACCCGGACCCGGGAAAGGCTGGCGGAACACGATGTGACCCGGCAGGCCCAGTGCCAGACCAAGCGCGCGGACCTCGTCCTTAAAGAAGTGGTCGAGCGGCTCGATAAGGTCGAAGTGCACGCCCTCGGGGAACGGGATCAGGTTGTGATGGCTCTTGATGGTGGCCGTCTTACCGCCCGTCTTGCGAGCGCCGGACTCGATGATGTCGGGGTAGATGGTGCCCTGAGCCAGGTACTTGACCGGCTTGCCATCGGTCTCGAGCTGCTGCGCCACGGCGAAGAACTCTTTCCAGAACTGCGTACCGATGATGCGGCGCTTCTCCTCGGGCTCGGTCACGCCGGCCAGAAGCTCGGCGTAGCGGTCCTCGGCGTGGACGTGGATAAAGTCGACGTCAAACTGCTTGGTGAAGACCTCCTCCACCTGCTCGGGCTCGCCCTTGCGCAGCAGACCGTGGTTGATGAACACGCAGGTCATCTGCTTGCCCACGGCACGAGCACCCAGCGCAGCCACGACGGAGGAGTCGACGCCGCCGGACAGGGCCAGAATCACGCGGTCGTCGCCGACCTTCTCGCGGAACTCAGCCGTCATGGTCTCGACCAGGTTGTCCATGCTCCAATTGGGCTCCAGGCCGCAGATCTCAAACAGGAAGTTGCTCAGCAGCTGCTGACCGTACTCGGAGTGCTTGACCTCGGGGTGGAACTGCGTGGTGAAGATCTTGCGCTCGGGGCACTCCATGGCAGCAACCGGGCACACGTCGGTGCTGGCGGTAACGGTAAAACCCTCGGGCACCTCGGAAACGGCGTCGCGGTGGCTCATCCACACGGTCTGCTCCATGGGCGTGGAGTTAAAGAGCTTGGCGCCGGCCGTACGCGTAATGGTGGCGCGGCCGTACTCGCCCACCTCGGAGTGGCCGACCTTGCCGCCGAGCGTCACGGCCGTGATCTGATGGCCGTAGCAGAAGCCCAGGACGGGAAGGCCCAGGTCAAAGATGGCAGGATCGATGGACGGAGCGTCCTCGGCGTACACGGAGGCCGGGCCGCCAGAAAGGATGAGCGCAGAGGCGTTCATCTCGCGAATCTCGTCGGCCGAGATGTCGCAGGGAACAATCTCGGAATACACGTTGAGGTCGCGGACGCGACGGGCAATGAGCTGACCGTACTGCGCACCAAAGTCGAGTACGAGGACCTTTGCGGAAGCCTTTTGATCCATGGTTCCCCCTCTTGTTGGCGGGGAGCCGGTGCCCACCCGCGTGAATGAACGAAATAGCTTTCATAGTGTACACGTTATATGGGGTTTCTCGCCCCTCGCAGCCATCAGCGCACGGCAAACGCACGACCTGGCCCCTATTTGACGGCGATTGAAGTGTTACCAAACGTTACAGATGATGTAATACGTTTGAACATTGGACGCCCTGTGCCACAATACTGCCGAACGACTCCGCCTCTGCGGCGGCAAATACGATAGGAATACCAGCATGAAGCGCATCCTTCTCATCGCCACGGGCGGCACCATCGCATCGACCGAGGACGGCAACGGCCTCTCCCCCGCTCTGACCGGTGAGGAGCTCGCCCAGAGTGTCCCCGAGATCTCGGGCCTCTGCGAGCTCGACGTCGTGCAGCCCATGAACATCGACAGCACCAATATGCGCCCGAGCGACTGGATGCGTATCCGCGACGTCATCGTCGAAGGCTATGCCGACCACGACGGCTTCGTGATTCTGCACGGCACCGACACCATGAGCTACACCGCAGCAGCGCTTTCCTACCTGATTCAGGACAGCCCCAAGCCCATCGTGCTCACCGGCTCGCAAAAGCCCATGGGCAATCCCTTTACCGACGCCAAGCTCAATCTGTACCAGAGCCTGCTCTATGCGCTCGACGAGCACTCGCACGACGTCTCGATCGTGTTTGGCGGCGTTGCCATTGCCGGCACGCGCGCCCGCAAGCAGCGCACCATGAGCTTTAACGCGTTCATTAGCGTCAACTATCCGCCCATTGCCTATATCCGCAACGACCGCATCGTGCGCAACGGGCTTCACGGCACGCGTCAGGGCGAAAACCCGGTGCGTTTCTACGACAGCATCGATCCGCGCGTATTTGTACTCAAGCTTACGCCCGGCGTAAACCCGGGCATCCTCGACGCCCTTGCCGATAGCTACGATGCTGTAATCCTTGAGACCTTTGGCATTGGCGGTATCCCCGAGTTTGGTGAGTCGGGCGAGTCGTTCCAAGAGGCGATTTTCCGCTGGGTTGATTCGGGTCGTACTGTCGTTATGACCACGCAGGTCCCCGAAGAGGGCCTCGATCTGGGCGTTTATGAGGTCGGCCGTGCCTATGCCGATCATCGGGGTATTTTGCGCGGCGACGACATGACCACCGAGACGCTCGTGGCCAAGACCATGTGGGCACTCGGCCAGTCACGTGATGCCGCCGAGATCCAGCGCCTGTTCTACAGCCAAGTCAACCACGACCGCATCCCGATGGTGTAATTCAGCTGTCGGCGGGTATCCCCTATTCGATACCCTCGAGAAGCTCTGACACCGTCATGCCGAGTGCGGGCGCGATCTTAAATAGAACCTTGAGCGTGAAATTTGCCGTCCCATCTTCGATTCGGTCGAGGTAGGGTCGGCTGATTCCTGTCGCCACACAAAAATCAACCTTGGAGATACCAAGGTCCCTGCGTGTCTCTTCGACCCGCCTGCCAAGAATCTGTTTCGCACGTTCGTCCATGCAGCCGAGTTTGAAATGGAGCCGAACATAAACGTAAACTATAGTTTACGTTTTGCCGAATACACAGGAGTTTTCTATGTCGGGTTCTTCGGTCCGCATGTACCGAGCCACGCTTCGCACAAACAGCGCGCCGCCCAAGCTCGTCGTCGTTGAAGCAGAATGCCTTTCGCCCGATGAGCGCACAGCATTTGCATTGCTATCAAGTCGCGTCGCCGCCGTTCTGGTCCCTTGCCCGGCGCAAGGTGAACTTGCCATCCAATGCCAAGCGCACAGCTGCTCGCTCAATCAGGCTACCGTAATCGCAACCAGCCAACACGGTCTGCCCCTTCTCCTGGAAGCCGGTATCGCACTTGCCCTTCGCGGCGCCGGATACGAAAACGAGGCCGCCGCCGACATGGTCTTTAAACCACGATCGAGCGGCGGCCTCGCAGCAGCCATTGAATATGTGTGCAGGCTCGTTGCCTAAAAGGACAAGCTAGAAACCAAAGCCAAAGCCCGTTCCAGTAATCGCCGAATACATAAAGTAGACGTTGATTACGTTGAGGAACACGCCCGTGATGCAGCCGTTACGCAGGTAGCGCTCGCACGCAAGGCGTGCCATCACAGCGGAGTCCTCGTTGTTCTTTGCCTGGCGTCCCGCCGTAAAGTACGTCGCCACGCTCAGCAGCAGGTTGAGCACCGGCAGTGCCAGCAGCTCGTAGCTCTTACCCCAGCGCGTCACCTCGCCGGCTGCGTTAAACTTTGTTGCCACCTCGGGGCCAATGTTGGGGATAACACACGCTGCAACCACCAGCGGAATCACCGCAAGTACGAGCAGCGCAATACCCATGTAGCCAGCTTTTTTGCCATATTTAAACATGCGCGTCGTCCTTACACGTTAAAGCGGAAGTGCACGACGTCGCCATCGGCCATGACATAGTCCTTGCCCTCGATACGCAGCTTGCCGGCGGCCTTGGCGCCCTGCTCGCCACCGAGCTCGATGTAGTCGTCGTAGCCAATAACCTCGGCCTTAATAAAGCCGCGCTCAAAGTCGGTGTGGATGACGCCGGCGGCCTGCGGGGCGGTCGCGCCCTGACGAACCGTCCAGGCCTTGACCTCCATCTCGCCGGCCGTAAAGAACGACTGCAGGCCGAGCAGCTTGTAGGCCGCCTGAGCGAGCACGTCCAGGCCGGGCTGCTCCAGGCCCAGGCTCTCCAGGTAGTCGGCGGCGTCCTCGGGATCGAGCTCGGAAAGCTCGGCCTCGATCTTGGCGCAGATGGGCAGCGGCTTGACGCCGTCGATGGGTGCCAGATCGTCGTTAAGCATATCCTCGTCCACGTTGGCCACATACAGGATGGGCTTCATGGTGAGCAGGAACAGGCCCTTGGCGGCAGCACGCTCCTCGTCGGTCATCTCCATGGATGCGGCGCGCTTGCCCTCGTTGAGCCAGGCAAGCAGGCGCTTGGCCACCTCGAACTTGGGCATGAGCTCCTTGTCGCGCTTGGCCTCCTTCTCGAGCTTGGGCAGTTGCTTCTCGAGCGTGCCCATGTCGGCCAGGATGAGCTCGGTCATGATGGTGTCGGCATCGCCGGCGGGATCGACGAACTCGCCCGTGCGGCCCACCTCACGCATGACGTTGGGGTCCTTAAAGTAGCGCACGACCTCGCAGATAGCGTCGGTCTCGCGGATGTTTGCCAAGAACTGGTTGCCCAGGCCCTCGCCCTCGTTGGCACCCTTCACCAGGCCAGCGATGTCGACGAACTCGACCGTAGCCGGCACAATGCGGCCGGGGTTAACGATGTCGGCGAGCTTTTGCAGGCGGCTATCGGGCACATCGACGATACCCACGTTAGGGTCGATCGTGGCAAACGGGTAGTTGGCGGCAAGGCCGGTCTTTTTGGTAAGCGCGGTGAACAGCGTCGACTTGCCCACGTTGGGCAGGCCCACGATACCGATGGAAAGGGACACGACAGCTCCTTTTGGTACAGGTACTTCAAACTTCATAAGTATAGCGCCGCCGCAGCATCCGGGCGAATCCGGACACCGCGGCGGCGCAAATGAAGCAGAGATGCGTGAGAGTTCGAGACAGCAGTCTTTACTTAAGCTCAGGCCAGAAATCCTTGTTGGCCTCGATGAGCTCGTCCAGGATCTGCTTGGCAACGCTTGCCGAAGGAATGGTCTTGGAGAGCGTGAGCGCCTGCCAGAGCTTCTGGTAGCTGCCCTCGACCCAAGCCTGGACAACGAGCTTCTCGACGGAAACCTGCTGCTCCATCAGGCCCTTCTGGAACTGCGGGATCGGGCCCTGGCAAATCTTCTCAAAGCCGTTGGAACCGACGATGCAAGGCACCTCGACCATGGCCGTCGGGTCGAAGTTGGGCACAGCGCCATCGTTGGGGACGATCAGCAGGAAGCGCTCGAGCGTGTTCTCGGCCAGTGCGCAGGCAAGGTCGACGATGTAGTTGGCATGTACATCCGGCTCAAAGCCGCCGTCCTTGGCAGTACCCTTGGCGATGATGTCGCGGCAAGCGCCAAAGACCTTCTTCTCGCGGCCGTCCATAACCTCATTGGCGCGAGTGTAGTTGGGGTCAGACGTCTCGACGACATAGTCCGGGTACAGGTAATACTTGAGGTAGGTATTGGGAATCGTCTCGGGATCGACAGCATAGACATCCTTGGCCTTGCCGAAGGTGTGAATCCAGCTCTCCTCGACGTGCTGCTCCTTACCGGCCTCGTGCTCAATGCCGTCCAAGTAGCCGTTCTTTGCCATGTGCTCCTTGATCTGCGGCATGAGGTCGTTACCCTCCTTGTCGTAGATCTTGCTCCACCAACCAAAGTGGTTGAGGCCGTAGTAGCTGTACTGCAGCTCGCGACGATCCTTGATGCCGCACATACGGCTCATCTTATCCATGAGGTCGATCGGCATGTCGCAGATGTTGATGATACGGCTGTTGGGGCGCAGCACGCGGCAGGCCTCGGCGACGATGGCCGCGGGGTTGGAGTAGTTGAGCATCCAGGCGTTGGGGCTGTACTTCTCCATGTAGTCGAGGATCTCGATGACACCACCGATGGAGCGCATGCCGTAGGCGATACCGCCGGCACCGCAGGTCTCTTGGCCAACGCAGCCGTACTTGAGAGGAATCTTCTCGTCGAGCTCGCGCATGGCGTACAGGCCGACGCGGATGTGAGCAAGGACGAAGTCGGTCCCGGTGAATGCGGTCTCGGGGTCGGTGGTGTAGCTAAACTCAACCTCGGGGGCGTTCTCGTGGAAGTAGATCTCGCAGGCCTTGGCCACGGTCTCCTGGCGCTCGGCGTTGTTGTCGTAGAAGGTCACTTTGTTGACCGGGAAGCGGTCGCGCTCCTCGAGCAGCATCAGGGCAATGCCCGGGGTAAAGGTGGAGCCACCGCCGGCAATGGTCACGGCATAGTTCTTCTTGGACATGATGTCCTCCTCATTCTGGCCGCTTGCTCAATCCGTCCCCGCACGCGGCCTTGCGCGGTTTGGAATTGTTACCTAGAAGTGGAGTTTTTTATCTCTAGAATCGGCCTTGCGGTGCATACCGGCTCTGCAAGGCCGATTGTTTCGATGGACGATGGTTTACAGAAGACTCTCGAACTTCAGAAGACTCTCGAACTTCTCGCGAACCTGCGGGACGGTAAGGCCGATGATGACCTGGATTGACTGACCTTGGACCACCAAGCCATGCGTACCGATCGCCTTGAAGGAAGCCTCGGGTGCAACGACGCCCTTGTCCTTGACGTTAACGCGCAGACGGGTAGCGCAGTTCGTTACATCGATGATGTTATCCGCGCCACCGAGCAGATCGAGGATGTTCTCGGCAAGCACCAAGCGCTCATCATCTTTACTCTGGGCGACCGATTTGCCAGCACCGCCCTGCTTTTGCTTGTAGTCGGCCTTGGACTTGAGCTCGACCTCAACATCGTCATCCTCGCGACCGGGGGTCTTAAAGTCGAACTTGACGATCAGGAAACGGAAGACCACGACCCAAAGAGCGGTAAAGCACAGACCAACAAGGATGGAGATGGCGTACTGCAGACCGTGTGCGGCCCAAAGGGGCAGCCAGTCCCACGAGAGCATCGAGATGATGCCGCCGTCGAAGATGCCCACGACGCCAAGGAGGTTTTGAGCCATGCAGCCGAGCGCTCCGAGCACGCAGTGGACGACGAACAGGCCGGGCGCAATGAACAGGAAGGTAAAGTCAAGCGGCTCGGTGATACCGCAAAGCATAGCGGTAAGGGTGACCGGGATCAGCAGAGCCTTGACGCGCTGCTTGCGCTCGGGTTTGGCGGTCATATAAAACGCAATGGCGACGCCAAGCGAGCCGAAGACCTTAGTCCAACCAGGGCAGGTATAGGCAGCCCAGGGTGCGGCATCCTTAAGAGCAATGCTCGGATCGGCAGCCAGTTGGGGCAGGATATTGGCCCAAGCAGCAAAGATGCCGCCGTTGACCGCCGCGTTGTCGTAATAGAACGGCGTATAGATAAAGTGGTGCAGGCCTGTAGGAATCAGCACGCGCTCGAAGAAAGCAAAGACACCCACGCCAAACGTACCGGCGGAAAGGATGAATCCCTGGAAGGCGGAGATAGCAGCCTGAACATGCGGCCACACCAGGCAGGCGATAAGAGCGACCGGAACCATAACGAAGAAACCGATCATATAGATGAACACGGAGCCCGAGAACACGCCCAACCACTCGGGGAGCTCGGTATCGAAGAACTTGTTATGCAGCATCGTGGCGATACCAGAGATAATGAGCGCGCCCATGATGCCCATATCAAGCGTTTTGATGCTTGCGATAGTGGCAAGACCAGTACCACTGCCTGCCTCGACAGAGTAGTCGACGCCAAAGACAGGGCCCCACTGCCCCAAGATTGTGCTTACAAAGTAGTTGAAGGTAAGATAGATGGCCAAAGCCTCCATGCAGCAGCGAGCGTTCTGCTTGTTCGCGAGCGAGATTGGCAACGCTACGCAAAACAGCAACGGCATCTGGTTAAAGAGCGTCCAACCACCCTGGAGCAGCACATTCCAGCAATCAAACCAAAGATGGCCCGCAGTGGCCATCTCGCCAAAGATCGCCTCGGTGGTAAACAACGTACCCAGGCCAACGACAATTCCGGAAAATGCGAAAAGAATTGCAGGCGTGTACATTGCACCGCCGAAACGTTGTATCTTTTGCATCATGACGGGGAATCCCCCTCTCTTCATTCGGAGCGACTGCGGTTTTGGCTTCACTCGAGACCGCAGACGCGCCGTTTGCGTGTACCTCGTGCAATTGGACGGGTGGGCCCGTGTCCCCGGCTTCTTGCGCTTCTATTTTTATCATATCACTTATCTAGACAAGTTAGCATAAATACTACGGTCGGTAAACGGTTGATTATTGGCCGTAATCGGTATATGTCCAGTATTTCGCCTGTTAAATCTGATATAGCTGATGGCTGCATTTCATTTTTCTTTTCTACTTGTCTAGATATGCTTGTATAAGGATGTTTACATACCTATACTTCATTACAACATTCACCGCCACGTTAAGGAGTCACCATGAAAAGCGCGGTCTTCTATGGAAAGCACGACCTCAGAGTCGAGGAATCGGCAAAGCCGGCCGTGGGCAGGCGCGACGTTCTGATCAACGTCAAAGCTTGCGGCGTCTGCGGTACCGACGTTCATATCTATGAAGGCGACAAGGGCGCAGCGGACGTTACCCCGCCCACGATCCTTGGTCATGAGTTTGCGGGCGTTGTCGAGGCCGTGGGCAGCGATGTCGCTGGCTTTAAACCGGGCGATCGCGTGTGCATCGACCCAAACCATCCCTGCGGCTGCTGCGAACCCTGCCGCGACGGAATCAACCACTACTGCGAGCATATGACCGGCTACGGCACCACCGTTAACGGCGGCTTTGCGGAGTACTGCTCCGTCGATATGCAGCAAGTCTACAAGTTGGGCGATCACACCAGCTTTGAGCAGGGCGCTATGACCGAGCCCGTCGCCTGCTGCCTGCACGGCATCGATATGTGCAACATCAAGCCCGGCAGCACAGTTGTCGTTATCGGCGGTGGCATGATCGGTCTGCTCATGATGCAGCTTGCTAAAAACGCCGGCGCCACCAAGGTTGTCTTGCTCGAGCCCGTCGAGGGCAAGCGCGAGGTTGCGCTCAAACTCGGCGCCGATCTGGCAATTGATTCCATCCACGAGGACGTCCCGGCCCGCCTGAAGCAGGAGGGCGTTGGCAACGTCGATGTCGTTATCGAGTGTGTTGGCAAGCCCGTCACCATCGAGCAGGCCATCCAGATCGCCGGCCACAAGGCTACGGTCATGATGTTCGGCCTCACCAAGCCCGATGAGACAATCACCGTCAAGCCCTTCGAGGTCTTCCAGAAGGAGCTTGTGCTTACCTCGTCCTACATCAACCCTTATACGCAGCGTCGCGCGCTCGAGCTCATCGACTCTGGCAGGCTCGACGTATCCTCGATGGTCGCCAAGGTGGCTTCCCTCGACGAACTCGGCGCCATCCTGTCAGACCCAGCTCTGCGTGCCATGGGTAAATATATAATCGACCCCAGCAAGTAAATCGATTGACACCTGCGCGGACGGCCCTCATCCGTCGTTCACGCACCCAGCTCTAGGAGACCGTCATGGCGCGAGCCATCTTCCAAACTATTTATGACAACGTGAAGCAGTCGATTGACGACGGCACATACGCCTATCAGAGTTATCTGCCTTCGGAGACTGAGCTCACGCAGCTGTTTGACTGTTCGCGCATGACGGTCCGTCGCGCCATCTCGATGCTTGCGGCAGATGGCTACGTGCTCCCCCAGCAAGGCAAAGGCATGCGCGTCATTCGCAACATCAGTGACGAGAAGAGTCGTGGTGGCGGCGGACTCGAGACCTTTAAGGAAATCGCGGTCAACCGAGGCTTTGAGCTCAAGACTGTCACCACCGTCTTTGAGCTCCTCATCTGCAGCAAGGCGCTCTCCAAGATTACCGGGTTTCCCGAAGGCTGTGAGCTCACACGCGCCAAACGCATCCGTTATGCAGACGGACAAGCCGTGTGCTCCGACGACTCCTATTACCTAAGCTCACAAGTACCGGGGCTGACACCCGAGATTGTCAACGACTCGATCTATCGTTACCTCGAAGAAGATCTTGGCATTAAGATTGCCACGGGCAAACGCGATGTAACGATCGAGCATCCCACGCCCGAGGATACGCGCGTGCTCGATCTCGACGACTTTAACGCACTCGCCGTTATACGCGGACAGACCTACAACGCCGACGGTATCCTTATGGAATACACCGAGACCAAACAGGTTCCCGGGTTCTTTTTGCTCCATGAAACCGTGACGCGCAACGGTACCGGTCGAACCGGCCACCAAAGCAGCATGAACTAACCATTTATTAGTTGCGGTGGAATAGTTCCTAGAATGGCCAGCTTAAGGGCAAAACAGGAACTATTCCACCGCAACTTTTTTGGCCGGCGGGGCAGCACCTGTCCCACCGGCCATCATTTACGCTCTTTTAGCTAGTCCGCAAGCTTCTCCACCTGATCGAGCATCTTGTCGAGCTTGGCCTTTGCTTCGGCCTTGACCTTCTCAGCTTCTTCGTGAGCCTTCGCCTTCTGAGCGGCCTTTTCCTCAGCCTCGGGATCGACGACGACCAGGTTGGATGCATCATGCTCAACCAACTTAAGCGCATGCTCGGGGCACACCTTGACGCAGGCCCCGCAACCTAGGCAATACGTGGATTCCAGCGCAAAGCGGCCGCTTCCCACCAAATCGCAGGCAGATGTGGGGCATACATTGACACACTCGCCACACGACGTGCACTTGTCAAAATCGCATTCCGGCGTGCTCACCTGCATGTTCTGGGCAAGCTCGGGATGGTTTTGCAATGTCGAGAGCACCAGCTGCCGCCCGTGCGTGAGCGAACGGCGACGCTTGGTCGTCGTGGTGCCGCACATGGTGTTGAGCGTGCGCTCGAGCTGCGTGATCTGGTGACGGTGAGCCTTCAACTTCTGCGTCACCGAGGCCAGTGCCGCCGTCGCCGGATTGAGCTTGGTCACCGTCAGGCCCGTGGTGCGGGCAATCTTTTCCATGTACTCCTTGCGCTCGTACTCGCGAAGCTTATGGCACTTGAGGCTCTTGGGGTCGACCTCCAGGCCCATGCCCGTACCAGCCCACTCCTCGGCAGTAGCGATGGCCTCGCCCAGAATATCCTCGCCACCGGTGTTGCGGCACTTATCGCACACGCCCAGTGGCAGGTAGACGCTCACGTTGGGATAGTCGGCCAGCACCGAGAACCAGGTCTCGGCAGTAATATCGCCCACGCAGGCGACGACGACCTCGTTTTCGCGCGGCATGCGCTTAAGGGCGCGCGTGCAGGTAACGTAGGCGGTCTCGTGGCTCGTAGCAGCAGAGACGATATCGTCATACAGGTTTTTGGGCGCCAGGCGCGGCGAGATGATCGCCTCGGTCGGACAGGCAGCGGCGCACAGGCCGCACTTGCGACAGGAGTCGAGGATCTCGATGGCGTCTTCCTCGACCTCGATAGCGTTGACCGGGCACACGTCCATGCACGCGGTGCAGGCGCTCTTCTCGTTTTTGCAGGTCAAGCACGGAATGGTGTTGCCGCGCGGACGCTCCTTGTAGTCGGCAGGATTCCACTGCGGCGCCGACGGATCGAGTGCATCGGTCACACCGCCAAGCGGGTTTTTAAGAAAGTCGAAACCCTTGCTGATCTCGATAATGTCATCAAACAGATCGTGTTCCTGCGCCATGCGCGGCCCCTCCCTGAGCAGTGCAAACAAGCAAGAGATAATGATACGCTATCGGCCCACGCCTCGGGCAAATTACACGCGGCGCATCTTTGCGGCAAATAGCCCATGGCCCATCGCCGCCTCGATTGCACAAGGTCAATCAAGCGCCAAACTATGCCTCGCACATGAACTGCACGAGCTTTTGTTTGGTCACCTTTGCCTGCTCGTTGGCCATATTACGTTCATTTCTAAAGACCGCATTTGCAACACTCTGCAGATCGGCATCGGAAATCTCGCCAAGGCCCAGCTCCTCGAGCGTCGTCGGCAGACCAACGCGCTGGCAAAACTCGAGCACCTGATCAAGCTCGGGTGCACGCTCCAGGCGAAGCTGAACCATCAGACCAAACGCTACGGCCTCGCCGTGCATGGCCTTGCACTCGGGCAAAATCGTCAGGCCGTTGGCGATCGCATGCGCCAACGCCAAACCGCCACTCTCAAAGCCAACACCCGAGAGCAGAATATTGCACTCGATCAGGCGCTCAACTGCCGGCGATGTACGGCCCTTTTTGAGATCGCGCTTGGCAGCGACGCCGCACTCCATGAGCGTGTCGTAGCAGGCGCGAGCCGCGACCAGAGCCAAGTGCCCCGGCTCGCCACCGTGCTCGTTGGTACCGTGCGCCGCGGCGCACGAACGCGCCTCGAAGTACGTTGCCAGTGCGTCGCCCATGCCAGCGACCGTCATACGCAGTGGGGCTGCCGCGACCACGTTGGTATCGACCACGACCAGGTCTGGATTCTTCTCGAGCATCAGGTAGTGGTCGAACGACCCATCCTCGTGATACAGCACCGAAATCGCGCTGCATGGACCGTCCATCGAAGCCGCCGTGGGGCATACGCACAACGGCAGCTCGGCATAAAACGCTACTGCTTTGGCGATATCGAGCATCTTGCCGCCGCCAATACCCACCACCATGTCGCAATACTCGGCCTGGGCTTCCTTAGCCATTTCGACAACGGCCTCTTCCGTACACGGACCGTCATAAATCTTAAAGAACGGCTCGCTGAGACCTTCGTCCAGAAATCCATCGACAATCTGCTTGCACAGCCGATCCTCGGTGCCCTGGTCAAACAAGACATAAGCAGCGCAGCCCAACCATGACAAATACCTGCCCTGACGCGAAAGTTCGCCCGGCCCCTGAACATACCGGCCGGGACCGCCATAAACCATGGGAAGCGCCATACGAGAATCCGCCCTTCATCAAACAACGATTGGTACAAAGTAACCTGCCCCCTGCACCAACTTGTGCATTGGAGACAGGCCACTTTGCACCATAGCAAAAAGGGGCAAAGCCATCTGCTGGCTTTGCCCCTTCCTTAGCTTGATTTACTCATCCATGAGATAGTAGTGGCCCAGCGCGTCGGCACCCAGGATGGCGTTTGCGACCATCTCCGGCGTCACCTCAAACGGCATGTTGCACATGGTGTCATCGGGCGCGCAGGCGGCCTCGGCAACAATCATGGCCTGCTCGCGCGTAAGCTCGGCAACGCCAAGTTCCTTCATCGTGACCGGCAGGCCCAGCTCAATGCAGAAGCCCAAGACTTCCTCGAGTTTCTCAGTCGGAGCATCCTCGAGTACCAGCTGGACGATAGTGCCAAAGGCGACCTTCTCGCCGTGATACATGCCGTGGCACTCGGGCAGCATCGTCAGACCATTGTGGATGGCATGAGCAGCAGCAAGGCCCGAGCTCTCAAAGCCAATGCCGGAGAGCAGCGTGTTGGCCTCAATGATGTGCTCGACGGCAGGCGTGAGCGCACCCTTCTCCAGCGCGACCTTGGCCTTGACGCCATCGGCCATAAGCGTCTCGTAGCAGAGCTTGGCGAGCGCCAGGCCGGCCATGCCGCCCTTGCCGCCAGCGCAGGTGCCGCCGTCGGCATCGTGCGTCGCCTGGGCCTCAAAGTAGGTTGCGAGCGCATCGCCCATGCCGGAAACCGTCAGGCGCACCGGGCTCGCCGCGATAACCGTCGTATCCATCAGGACAATATTGGGGTTTGCCTTAAGGAAGAGGTATTTATCGAACTGGCCGTCGTCGGTGTAGAGCACCGAAAGTGCCGAACACGGTGCATCGGTCGAAGCGATGGTGGGGCAAATGATGACCGGGGACTCAAGGTAGTAGGCAACGGCCTTCGCGGTGTCGAGGATCTTGCCGCCACCGACACCGACGATGATGTCGCAACCGTTGTCGCGAGCGAGCGCAACCAGACGATCGACCTCGCCCTTGGAGCACTCGCCGTTAAAGTCCTCGAACAGCAGCTCGGCCTTGGCCTCGGCAAAACCGCCCTCGATCTTGGCACCGACGCGCTTCTTGCCCGAAGGCGTCACGATGACGAGGGCCTTAGCGCCGAGCGGCTCGACATAGGAGCCGAGCTTGGCGAGCTCGTCCGGACCCTGGATGTACTTGCTGGGGCTATTGAAAATTGCAGCCATAACTATCCCATTCTCTAATAAAAAAAGAAAGGGGCTCCGTACGGATACGTGCGGAGCCCCTCGTTACGATAACAAGAGTCGATTAGAAATCGATGTCGGTGTCGTAGTAGCAGGCCTTGAGGATCTTCTCGAAGTCGGCAGCCTTGGTCTCACGCGGGTTCTCGGGCGTGCAGGCGTCGGTCTCGGCGTTCGCGGCGATCTCGGGCAGCTTGGCGAGGAACTCCTCCTCGGAAACCATCTGCGGGTTCTCGGCGTCGACCTTCACGCCACCATTCGCGTAATCCTTGATGGACTGCGGAATGTTGAGCTGGTCGTTGAGGTCGCGAATCTTCTGGACGAGCGCGGCGATGAGCTCCTCGTTGGTCTCGCCGGGAAGGTGCAGGATCTCCTTGGCCACGTAAGCGTAACGCTCGGCAGCACGGGGATCCTTGGAGTTCCACTGGATGACCTTGCCCAGGTACATGGCGTTAGCAGCACCGTGGATGATGTGGCCGTTCTCGAAGGCAGCACCGGTCTTGTGAGCCATGGAGTGAACGATGCCGAGCAGGCCCGAGGAGAAGGCGATACCGGCGATGCACTGAGCCTCGTGCATGTGCTGACGGGCCTCATGGTCGCCAGCATAGGACTTGGGCAGCCACTCGACGATCTCGCGGATGCCGTGCAGAGCGTTGGCGTCGGTGAACATGGAAGCGCAGGTGGAAACGTAGGCCTCCATGCAGTGGGTCAGAGCGTCCATGCCGGTGTGAGCGCACAGCTTGGCGGGCATGGTGTAGGTGAGCTCGGGGTCGACGATGGCGACATCAGGGGTGATGTTGAAGTCGGCCAGCGGGTACTTGATGCCCTTGGCATAGTCGGTAATGACGGAGAAGGCAGTGACCTCGGTAGCGGTACCGGAGGTGGAGGAGATGGCGCAGAAGTGAGCCTTCTGACGCAGCTCGGGGAAGCTGAACGGCTGGATGATGTTATCGAAGGACTCCTCGGGATACTCGTAGAAGACCCACATGGCCTTAGCGGCATCGATGGGCGAGCCGCCGCCGATGGCGACAATCCAGTCGGGCTCGAACTCGCGCATGGCCTCGGCGCCCTTCATGACCGTCTCGATGGACGGATCGGACTCGACGCCCTCGAACAGCTTGACCTCCATGCCGGCCTCTTTGAGGTCGGCCTCAACGTCCTGCAGGAACCCGCCGCGGCGCATAGAGCTGCCGCCAGAAACGATGATGGCCTTCTTGCCCTTGAGGTTCTTCACCTCGTGGCGAGCGCCCTCACCAAAGTACAGATCACGAGGATTGGTAAAACGTCCCATACTGTGCCTCCTAAACAAGCCCCTCTTAGACTTGCGTATATAACGGAGCACCCAATTGGCTCCGTTAGGACCGTTTTGCGCGTTGCCGGCGATGACAATGCGCGATGTCTAAACGTCTCAACGCTCAGACAAACATTATTCTACCGTTCTAGTTGGTCAGTTATTCACCTAAAGCCGACAATGATGAAACGTTTTTTCTATCCCTGAAGACCCTTGTGGGGCATTCATACTCCCAAGCTGGGCAAACGTTTTATCAAGGTTGACCACATATCCCGGGCAGGACGGTGCCCCTCCAAAATGCGCCCCGTTCGCCGCCAAAAATCGACCGTTTGCGGCACCGTGATACCACTCAGTCGTCCAAGGTGCCGACATTTGTGCGACATCCGTCTTCGTGGTGCAAAGGTGCATGTCCAAGTGCGGCACCCCCGGTGTGCCACATGCGGGTAAACTAGAACCTTATATAGAAACATTTGAACCCTAACCGCAGCAAAGGAGGCCCCATGGCATTCGATCCCATTCAAGAGGATTGCCATCGCCTCGTTCTTGAGGCCTTGCGCCGCGACAATATTCCGCTCACCGACGGTGCCGCCGTAGAGCGTCTGATGGAACAATTCACCCGTAACCCCGCGCCGCTCATCGTGCACGACCGCGACCGCGCCGGGCATCTCATTGCCAAGGTGGTCGAGGCTGTCGACTACCGCATCCCCTTTATCCCCGACGACGCCCAGGCAGAGCAAGAAGAGGCCGCTGCCGAGAACATGCTCCGCGAGGCAGCCGCGCTCGATCCGGCCAACTGGGATGCCCAGCGCATGCTGACGGCGCTCACCGCCGAATCCAACGAGGAATACGTACAGTATCTGGTGTCCAAGTGCGACGAGGTGGAGCACGATCTGGCGCTCAAGATCGCCTCGGCGCAGGACCCCTACGAGCGTGAGGCCGCAGGCGACCTGACCCGCCGTCCCTACCTGCGCTGGCTTGCCGCCTTGGCATCGCGCGCGCTCATTAGCGGCCGCTACCGCATGTCGCTGAATGCCGCGAATCGCAGCCTGGACTTTGCGCCCAACGACCCCGCCGGTGTCCGCCATACCGCGATGCTTGCCATGGCAAAGCTCGAATACCCTGCCGAGGAGCTCAAGCGTTTTCGCTCCGCCCACTCCGTGCCCTATCTTGCAAACACGCCGCTGCGCCGCCGTCCCAAGGACGCGGAGCGCGACCTGGACCCGTGGACGCTCATCGCGCTGATGAGCGCAGCCTGGCGCGAGCTGGATTACGAGGGCGCCGAACACTACCTGCGCATCCTGGTGCGCTCATGCCCGCACGCGGCCGAAGCACTCTACTTCCAAACCGAGTTTCCCGATGGCGTCTATGCTCGCGTCAACGTAGGTCCGGGCTCCACCGATGAGCTTGTCCTTGCCCTGTCCGAGGCGACGCCGGTGCTGCAGGAGGGCCTAGGCGCGCCCGACAACGCCAGCTTTGCCGCCTGGGTCGCCACCAACGACATCGTGCGCTCCCAGATCGACGAACGCATCCTGCGCGCGGCCGAACAGGGATTGCCGTTTAAGGGAGGAGACCTCTAATGGATCCGAGCGTCTACATCCCCGCCTATCTGGAACGCACCTATCTGGCGTCGCACCCCGAACTCACCGATGCAGCACGCGAGCTTGTCCATAACGACATCAGCGCAAACCCTCACAAGTATGCGCAGACCGAGCATGCCCAAGCGCTGCTGTCCTATGCCGGCGTTCATCGTCACTTGCTTGACGAGCTTCGTCGCATCGAAGACATGGGCAGCGACGAGGAGTTTGAGCAGACGCGCAATCGTCTGTTCGACGATATGCGCGATGAGCTGCTCAAGATCGTCCGCGTCGATGCGCATGTCCTCGACGCCCAGTTGCTCGCCATCATCCTGGCGGACACGCCCGTCGATGCCTGCCTGGGCGACTTGATGAAGCTCGAGACGAGTACGGCCGACTACCTGCAACAGAGCGTGCCCGGGTTTGATATGGAGGCCCCGCACTACTGGGCTAATAATGTTTTGGCCGACGGTGTCACCGCAGCAGACCTTACCGTGAGCGAGCCGGCGCTTATTGGCTGGCTTCACACGCTCGAGGCCATCTCGCAGCTGTGCATGGCGAGCGCTCGTTACCGTGCTGCCGCCAACTATTCTCGCCGCGTCCTTAAGGCAGAAGGCTATCCCACCCGAGCTGCCGGCACCGTCCTGCTCGCCCTCGCCCGCTTGGAAGACCAGGACGGCTTTTTTGCCCTGGCTCACCAGCTCGAGGAGCAGGTGGGAGCTGATGCACTCGAGAACTCCCCCTGGTACCTGCTCGCCCGCACGATTTTGCTGTTCAAAACAAACAAGATGCGTCCGGCGACACGCGCGCTGCGCGAGTTTGCCAACCGCTGCGAGGGCGGCGCGTTCTTCTTGCTGAACCCCATGTACCAGACGCCGTATCTTCCCTGCCGACCCGAGCCACGCGACCCCTGGGACCTCTCGCACCAGGCGGTTTGGGAAGCCGACGGCATTATCTCGGACACCCCCGACTTTGCCCCCTGGGCCAACGCCTGCGAAGATGTATCGCAGCTTGCCCAGGAATTTGCGCGTCGCTACGGCTTTTAACGGCGCAAACGCCACGACCATGTCATTCACGTTAGGAACGGCTTCATGAACTTCCGCTCATCTCTCGCCTGCACCTCGAGCGATATCGCCCGCTGGGGGCTGCGCTCCGTCCTTAAGCGCCAGGGTGGCGTGCTTCCCGGCCGCATCGCCATGAAGATCGACCCCGAGCTGCTGAGCGACCTCGCGGGCCTTGTCGACCGCAGCGTGGTGATCACCGGCACCAACGGTAAGACCACCACCTCCAACCTCATCGCCGACGCCGTTGCCGCCAGCGGCGCCACCGTGGTATGCAACCGTGCCGGCAACAATATGGAGCCTGGTGTGGTGGGTGCTCTGCTCGAGGCCCGCGGCGGCCTTAAGCACACCAGCAGCGGCAAGCGCGTGGGCGTTTTTGAGTGCGACGAGCTCTACACCGTACGCGTTCTGCCCAAGCTCAAGCCGACGTACTTTGTGCTGCTCAACCTGTTCCGCGACCAGCTAGACCGCTACGGCGAGATCGACCATACCCAAGACGTCATCGCCCATGCGTTGGAGCTCTCTCCGGCAACAACGCTCATCTACAACGCAGACGACCCGCTGTGTGCCGCAATCGCCGCGCGCGTTCCCAATGCAAGCATCGCCTTTGGCATCGACGGCGCCACCAACACCGAGTCCGACCGCATTAGCGACTCGCGTTTTTGCTCACAGTGCAACGCACCGTTGGAGTACGACTACGTGCAGTACGGACAGCTTGGCGCATACCATTGCCCTTCGTGCGGCTGGGCCCGCCCCGGGCTTGTCCGTCGCGTGACGAACGTGGAGCTCGGCTGCGACGGCTACGGCTTTGACCTGAACTTTGGACCCGATATCGACGCACCCGCAACGCACATCGCCACGCGCTACAACGGCCTGTATATGGTCTACAACGTAGCTGCAGCCTTCTTTGCCGCCCACGAGCTGGGCGTGGACGCAGCTCACCTACAGCCCACGCTTGATGCCTACGTCCCCGCCGGTGGACGCATGGGCCGCTGGGAAATCGCCGGCCGTACCGTCGAGGCCAATCTGGCCAAAAATCCCGTAGGCTTCGATCGGCAAATCCAGTCCATCAAGACGGCAGGCGGCAGGCTCTGCGCTTTCTTCCTCAACGACAACGATGCCGACGGCCACGATGTATCGTGGATCTACGACGTCGACTTTGAGCGCATCGCCGACACAACGGGGCTTGTCGCCTTTGCCGGCGGCACGCGCGCGCATGACATGCAGGTGCGCCTCAAGTACGCCGGCATCGATGCCACGATTATCTCGAATATCGAGCAGGCGATCGGTGCCGTTGCGGATGAAGCCGCCGGCGACACTTTCTACGCCGTCGCCAACTACACGGCCTTCCCGCCGCTGGTCAAGGAGCTCGACGAGCTTAAGAGCACCGATGCGAGCTCGGTCGCCTCCCACGCCGTAACGCGCGCCGATGGGAGCGCTGTCCCCACCGACATTGTGCCGGTCGAGCTTTCGCGCCCCCTGCGCATCGTCTACCTGTATCCCGATGCCCTCAACCTCTATGGCGACGGCGGCAACGTCATTGCCCTCGAGCGCCGCTGCGCCTGGCGCGGCATTCCCGTGCGCGTGGACGAGGTCCGCATGGGCGAGTCGCTCGATCTCACCGACGCCGACATCGTCATGATGGGCGGCGGCTCCGATCGCGACCAGCTGGCCGTGGCGCACGAGCTGCTCGCTCAAAAAGACAAGGTCGCGGCCTATGTTGAGGACGGCGGCACACTGCTTGCCATCTGTGGCAGCTATCAGCTGCTCGGCCGTTCGTACTATATGGGTGAGAATCGCCTCGAGGGCCTGGGCGTCATTGCCGCCGAAACCGTGCGCGGCTCCGACCGCCTGATCGGCAACGTCGCCGTCAAGACCGACCTGGCACCCGAGCCCTTTGTGGGATTCGAGAACCACGGTGGCCGCACGCTTTTGGACGCCGAGGCCACGCCGCTCGGAACGTCCGTCGTCACGGGCACCGGCAACAACGGCGACGACGGCTTTGAGGGCCTCATCTACAAGGGCGTCATCGGCACGTACCTACACGGACCGGCGCTGCCCAAGAACCCCGAGCTCGCCGACTGGCTCATCGCCCACGCCCTTGAGCGCCGTGGCGACGCACAGGCCGCCGCCCTGCTGCCGCTCAAGCCCCTCGACGACACCTACGAGTACGCCGCCCACGACGCCGCGATGAAGCTCCTCCCCTAACGACCCAACCACCACAAAGGGGACAGGCACCTTTGTGGTGGTTTTGACCTGCCACGGCAGTTTGTCTCAATCTGTAACATTTAGACCGTTAAAAGTCATCTTACTGTTACAGATTGAGATGTTCGCCCCGACTGCCGCCGTCTGTCTCGATCTGTAACAGATAGAGCCGATTTGCCCGCCCAGATGTTACAGATTGAGATGTTTGAATATCGGGATAGAGAGTCAGCTCCTGTGTGGTGGTTTTCCAGTTTACCAACGATATACGCGCCGGCAAAAAAGTCTGCTATACTCTTTCCCGCTGTCCCCATCGTCTAGCGGCCAAGGACGCCACCCTTTCAAGGTGGATATCGCGGGTTCGAATCCCGCTGGGGGCACCACAAAATCTGAGAAGCCCGTTACCAATTCGGTAGCGGGCTTTTTGCTACCCATGCGCCGGGATTCGAACCCGACAGGGTGCGGAGCTGAGGAAACGCGCAAGCGTTTTCCAGCGCAGCACGCAAGGAGCGGAGCGACGCAGCGGAAGCGAGCGGCGGAAGCCGCACGCGGACATCCCGCTGGGGGCACCAACTTTAAAATGTTCGAACCCGCCGGATGTAAGGTCCGACGGGTTCGTTCTTTTTGCCGTTATAAGACGAAAAGTACTCAACGCCCTTGCGCTAGATGAACAGCTCGCATTCTTTTCGCTCAGAGCAGGCTTTGCTCAACATCTTGGTAGCCGCAGAGAGCATGACGGGATTTACCGCGCGAGCGCCCCGCGGACATACGGCGACACAGCGCATGCAAGAGATACAGGCCTTTTTGTCCACCCACTTGGGATCGTCTTTGTCGATAGCGCCAACGGGACACACTGCGACGCAAGCCCCGCAGGCGGTGCACTCCTTTGTGGCCCTAGGCACCATACCGGTACCCCCGGCTTTCTTATAGGGACGATTGCCCGGAATAGCCGGCTCAGAAGCATCTCCTGCAGACATCTTTTGCTGAATCTGATCCGCAAACCCAGCGAGCTGCGCCGCGTCCTGCGCATCAGGCCGACCGGCGGCAAACTGGCGAACAATAGAATGCTCGGCGATGGCAGAAACCGCCGCGATCACCCGAAAGCCCGCATCTTTCGCCGCATCCTCAAGCTCGACCAGCGTGTCCTCATACGCGCGATTTCCGTAAACGCAAACCAGAACCGCCTGCGCACCGTTTCCCCGCATCATACCCAAGCGCTCCGCGGCCACAGCCGGGACTCGCCCGCCATACGAGGGCACCGCGACCACGGCTACATCCTCTTTTGTCATCGCAACTGTGCGAAAACCAAGCCCGCTATCGGTCAGATCTACAGCAACGGTTTCCCCTTCCAACGCATTGGCAATGTAGCCAGACGCCTTTTCCGTTCCGCCGGTCGGGCTAAACACGATATCGAATACCTTCATCGGATAATCCTCCCCTTTACGAACAAACGCCCGAAACGTCCGCATGCCAAAACAGGTTACAACTTTTAAGATGCCCCGCGCGAAACACCTGCCCGGCTGCAAGTTCAGAGCAGGTCCGAGCGACATAAAGAGAAGGGGCCTCGCACAGGCGAGACCCCTTCGCACACAAAATCAAACGTGTCTGTTACACATAGAACAGAATGTCGTCGTAGGTCGGAACCGGCCAGTAGTCGGCGGCCACGATCTCCTCCATGGCATCCACGGCGGCGCGCAGCGTATCCATAGCGGGAACGACCTCATGTGCATACACGTTGGCCTGCTCCTGGCCATCGAGAGCCTCGGCTTTCTGATGCACGGCGTCGAGTGCCTTGATGGAGTCGTTGATGGTGGTGATGCCGTTGCAGAGCTTGTTGAGCGTGTTCTGCTCGCACTGCATGGCGGCCTCGGCACCGGCGGCACGAATAGTCTCAAGGCCCTTAGCGACCTTGGTGGCATAGGCGGTAATGACCGGGCGATAGGTGCGACGCGCCTCGCGAACCATCGTGGTGGCCTCGATGTTCATGAGCTTGTTGTACTTCTCGAGCTTGCAGTCGTAGCGGCACTGGGCCTCAGCCTTGGTCAGGACACCCGTCTCCTCAAAGAGCGCAATGGCCTTATCGGAAACAAAGGCGGGCAGGGCATCGGCCGTGGTCTTGTTGTTGGCAAGGCCGCGCTTCTCGGCCTCGACGGGCCACTCGTCGGAGTAGCCATCGCCGGAAAAGAGGATGCGCTGGTGGTCGGTCAGGACCTTCTTGCAGTACTCGAGCGCAGCGTCCTGGAACTCATCCTCGGGCGTACCCTCAAGCGCGTCGGCGAAGGACTTGAGCGACTTGGCCACGGCGGCATCGAGCACCAGGTTGGAGTCGGAGACGTTCTGCTCGGAGCCGCAGGCACGGAACTCGAACTTGTTGCCGGTGAAGGCAAACGGGGAGGTGCGGTTGCGGTCGGTGTTGTCCTGCATCAGCTTGGGCAGGGTATCGGCGCCCAGGTCGAGTACGCCGCGCGTGGCATGGACGGAAGCCTTGCCATCGATGATCTTCTCGACGACCTCGGTAAGCTGGTCGCCCAGGAAGATGGACATAATCGCCGGAGGAGCCTCGTTGGCGCCCAGACGATGGTCGTTGCCGGCCGAGGCAACGGAGGCACGCAGGAGCTCCTGATAGTTATCGACGGCCTCGATCACCGCGGTGAGGAAGACGATGAACTGCAGGTTGTCGAGCGGGGTGTCGCCCGGATCGAGCAGATTCTCGGACTCGGTGCCAAGCGACCAGTTGTTGTGCTTGCCCGAACCGTTGATGCCCTCGAAGGGCTTCTCGTGCAGCAGGCAGACCAAGTCGTGGCGGGAGGCGATGAGCTTCATCTTCTCCATCATGACCAGATTCTGGTCGATGGCCTCGTTGACCTCGCCATAGACCGGTGCGAGCTCATGCTGGCAGGGAGCAACCTCGTTGTGCTTGGTCTTGGCGGGAATGCCAAGCGCCCACAGTTCATCGTCCAGATCCTTCATATAGGCCGAGACAGTGGGGCGGATAGCGCCAAAGTAGTGCTCCTCGAGCTCCTGGCCCTTGCAGGGAGCAGCACCAAAGAGGGTGCGGCCGGTGATGACCAGGTCCTTGCGCTTGCGGTAAGCGTCCTTCTTGATCAGGAAGTACTCCTGCTCGTCACCCACGGAAGGAACGACCTTCTTGGGGGTCTTGCCAAACAGCGCCAAAACGCGCTTGGACTCACGCGAGAGCGCGGTCATGGAGCGCAGCAGCGGGGTCTTCTTGTCCAGGGCCTCGCCCGTGTAGGAGCAGAAAGCCGTGGGGATGCACAGGACATCGTCCTTGATAAAGGCGGGGCTGGTGGGGTCCCAAGCGGTATAGCCACGGGCCTCGAAGGTAGCACGCAGGCCGCCGTTGGGGAAGCTCGAGGCATCGGGCTCGCCCTGGATGAGGTTCTTGCCCGTAAACTTGGTAATGGCGGTGCCGTCGTGGTTGGGCTCCAGGAAGCTGTCGTGCTTCTCGGAAGTAATGCCCGAAAGCGGCTGGAACCAGTGCGCGTAGTGCGTCGCGCCCTTGGAGATGGCCCAGACCTTCATGGCATGGGCAACGGCGTTGGCCACATCCAGGTCGAGCGGCTCACCGCCCTCGAGGGTTGCAGCAAGGCGCTTCCAAATGTCCTTGGGGAGGTAGTCCTTCATGACTTCCTCAGAGAACACCATGGTCCCGAAGCGGTCAGTAAGTTCGGCCATACGGAACTCCCTTCGTATCGGCACCGCGTGAGAAGCGGTGTTGATTACTAACGAACGAGTCATAGCTTAGACTCGCCGTGTTTCCGCGACATTACCGTTATGTTGCCGTCGCGAAACCAATCATTGAGGTTACCCTATCGAGGCGGCGTTGCCACCCTCAACAGCCAATCAACTGCATAAATTGCAGACCTCTCCCCATGGTTTAAGGGTAGCCAATTTGGGACGGGGCTTTATTAACTGGTATTTCGCATCAGATACCATTCAATATAGCCCCATCCTACATTGACCGCTCTGTTATAGGAAATGCCGATAGCAAGGCATCTTTGATTGGTATCCCCAAATAGCGAGTGAAACTCCACCGTGGCACAGTGGTGCAGTAGAATCCTTACAACACATCACACTATTACGTATCTAGAGGAGCACGATATGCGCGTCGACGAGGTTTTTAAGCAGGCAGCATCCCAGGGCACCGCGCCCGTTTCGTTTGAGATGTTCCCGCCCAAGGGCGAGCTGACCCTCGATACGGCTCGCGAAGTGGCAGGCAATCTGTGCAAGCTTTCGCCGAGCTTTGTCTCGGTCACCTGCTCGGCCGGCGGCTCGGGCAACGGTGCCACCACCGCCCCCATCGCGCATATGATTACGAGCGAATTCGATACGCCCTCGGTAGCGCACCTCACCTGCGTTGGCCGCACCCACGCCGACATCGCCGCCAAGATTGACGAGTATCGCTCGGCCGGTGTGGAAAACGTGCTAGCCCTGCGCGGCGACCTGCCCGCTGGCGCGACTGAGGATGACAAGCCCGCCTCGGACTACGCCTACGCCCGTGACCTCATCCCCGAGCTCGTCGACGCCGGCTTTTGCGTGGGCGCCGCAGCCTACCCTGAGGGTCACATTGCCTGCGAGGATCTCAACCTCTCGGTCGAATACCTCAAGCAAAAACAGGACGCCGGCGCGAGCTTCTTTGTGACGCAGCTCTTTTTTGACAACGAGTGCTTCTACCGTTTTCGCGAGCTTGCCGACAAGGCCGGCATCACCGTGCCCATTACCGCGGGCATCATGCCGTTTATGGGCAAGTCGCAGATCAGCCGCATGGTCTTTATGTGCGGCGCGTCGCTGCCCTCCCCCGTCATCAAGATCCTCGCCAAGTACGAGAACGACCCCGAGAGCCTGCAGGCAGCCGGTGTAGATTATGCCGCCCGTCAGCTTTGCGACCTCAAGGAGCACGGTGCCGACGGTCTGCACCTGTACACTATGAATCGTCCTGCGATCGCCGCAACCATTATGGAGCGCCTGGGGTAATGGAAAAACCGCACATCGATACAGCTTTTGGTGAAGTGCCGGCCGACCTTGCGTCGCCGGCGCTCTACCGTATCGATGCTGCCCATCGCCCCCGAGTCGACCGTGCCGAGATGCTGCGGTATCTGGGCTATGGCGGCCAGCAGATTGAGCCCGAGCTGTCGCAGCGTATTGAGCTTGTCGTTGAACGTTTGGAACTGGACATTGAGCCCCGTGGTGTGCGACGCGTGTTTGCCGTCGATGCCACGGGCGTCGACGAGCAGGGCGAGCCTTGCATCCGCCTGGTCGGCACCAACGTTGAGCTGCGCGGCCGCGATATCTATCGCCACCTCAAAGACGCCCGCTTTGCCGCACTCATGGCATGCACCCTCGGCATGGACGCCGAGCGTCGCCTGCGAACCACGGGAGCCCAGCAGCCCCTAGAGGGAGCCGTGCTCGACGCCGCATGCTCTGCCTATGTAGAAGCCGCCGTCGAGCAGATGGACCAACAGGTCAAGGCTGCGGCCGCCGTACACGGACTCGCCGGTAACTGGCGCTTCAGCCCCGGCTACGGCGACTGCCCGCTTACGGCCCAGCACTCAATCGTGGCTGTGCTCAACGCCACGCGGCTCATCGGGCTTACCGTCACGCCGACCAGCCTGCTCATGCCCACCAAGAGCGTGACCGCGGTGATCGGTCTGTTTGATGGCAAGGTCCGCGACGCCCAGAGCCGCCCCACCTGCAATATCTGCCGTATGCGCGAGCACTGCCGTTTCCGCGCCGCCCACACCACCTGCTATTCCAGCCATTAGGAGCCCCCGATGTTTACTCCGCTTATCACTCATGATCTGGACGGTGCCGCGCTGGCGGCACCCGTTGATGCCGCACGCCGTAATGGCGTTGCATACAAGACGCGCACGATCGACGACCTTCGCATTAAGGACGATCGCCTGCGTGCGGCCATCGAGGGCACGGGGCATCTGCTGTTCGACGGCGGCATGGGTACCATGCTGCAGGCGGCCGGCATGAAGGCCGGCGCCCTGCCCGAGCTGCTCAACTTTGAGGAGCCTCAGGTCATCACCGATATCCAGCGTCAGTACGTCGAGGCTGGCTGCGACGTAATCACCGCCAACACCTTTGGCGCCAACGCCCACAAGCTCGACGGCGCCGCCACCGTGGCAGATGTCTTTGCCGCCGCCGTCGCCTGCGCCCGCGCGGCCGGCGCCCACTATGTCGCCGGCGATATCGGCCCCATCGGCGCACTGCTTCGCCCCTTGGGCACCCTGAGCTTCGACGAGGCCTATGACCTCTTTGCCGAGGAAGTGCGCGCCGGCGTCGACGCGGGCGTGGACCTCTTTATTATCGAGACCATGACCGACCTTGCCGAGATCAAGGCTGCCGTCCTCGCCTGCCGCGAGAACTCCGACCTGCCCGTCTTTGCCACCATGACCTTTGAGGAAGACGGTCGCACGTTCCTGGGTACGAGTCCCGAGGTGGCCGCCGTCACGCTCGACGCCATCGGCGCCGACGTTTTAGGCATCAACTGCAGCCAGGGACCGGCCGAGCTCCGAGGGCTCGCCGCACGCATGCTCACCGTTACCGACAAGCCCGTTATGGTGCAGGCCAATGCGGGACTGCCCCGCGTGGACGATGACGGCAATACCGTCTTTGACATCCAGGCACCCGAATACGCCGAGGCCGTCGCCGGCATGATTGAGGACGGCGTGAGCGTCGTGGGTGGCTGCTGTGGCACCACGCCCACGCACATGGCGGCACTTCGCACCCTCATCGACAACCACACGCCCAGCCCACGTCACCGCAAGCCCAGTATGTCGGTCACGAGCGCCCAAACGGTCGTGGACCTTCCCTGCGACGGCCACAAGATCGCCGTCATCGGCGAGCGCATCAATCCCACCGGCAAAAAGCGCCTGCAGCAGGCCCTGCGCGACGGCGACCTGGACTACGTCGTGAGCCAGGGCATCAGCCAGCAAGAGCAGGGTGCCGATATCCTGGACGTCAACGTGGGCCTGCCCGAGATCGACGAGGTCAAGATCATCCAACAGGCGACCGAGCAGCTCCAGGGCTCCACGCTGCTGCCGCTGCAGATCGACTCCACCGACCCCGCAGCCGTCGAGGCAGCCGTGCGCCGCTACGCCGGCAAGCCCATCATCAACTCGGTCAATGGCAAACGGCAAATCATGGACGAGATCTTTCCCCTAGTCGCCCACTACGGCACCAACGTTGTCGGCCTCACGCTCGACGAAGACGGCATCCCCGATACCGCCGAGGCTCGCTTCGCCATCGCCGAGCGCATCGTAACCGAGGCTGCGCGCTACGGTATCGGACCGGACCGCATCCTCATCGACTGCCTGGTCATGACCGCCTCGACCAATCAACGCCAGGCCGAACAGATTCTGCGCGCCATGTCCCTGTGCAAGGAACGCCTGGGCGTCAAGTGCGCGCTCGGCGTGTCGAACATCAGCTTTGGCCTGCCTGCCCGCCCGCTGCTGGGCTCGGTCTTTTTGGCCGCCGCCTTTGGCGCGGGCCTCGATGCCCCCATCATGAACCCGGGCTCCAAGCGCTTTATGGATACCGTCTACAGCTATCGCGTCCTGAGCGTTGAGGACGAGGGCTCGACCGGATACATCGAACGCTACGCCGGCTGGACCGATCCGTACAAGATCGCCGCGAACCCGGCGGCGGCTCAGGCAGTATCGACCGACACCGCGCCCGCTGCTGGCACCGCCGGCACTGACAGCAACGACGACCCGATTCGTCGCATGGTCGTCTCGGGCCGCAAAGGCGAGATCGCGGCCGAGACCGAGCGTCTGCTGGCAGATCACGACGCCATGGACCTCATCAACAATCACTTTATCCCCGCCCTTGACGAGGTTGGCGTCCTCTTTGACCAGGGAAAGTTCTTCTTGCCGCAGCTCATGGCCTCGGCCGAGGCCGCGCGCGTGGGCTTTGACACCATTAAGCGGCTGATGCCCGCCGGCGAGATTGCCGACAAGGGCAAGATCTGCGTGGCCACCGTCAAGGGCGACATCCACGACATTGGCAAGAATATCGTCAAGATGCTGCTCGATAACTACGGCTATACCGTCTTTGACCTAGGCCGCGACGTCGACCCGCAAGAGGTGCTCAAGACCGTGAGGGAGCGTGACATCAAGCTCGTCGGCCTCTCGGCGCTTATGACCACCACGGTCGTCGCCATGGAGGAGACCATCAAGCTGCTCCATGCCGAGGTTCCGGGCGTCAAGATCATCGTAGGCGGCGCCGTGCTCACCCCCGAATACGCCAAGCAGATCGGCGCGGACTACTACGCCAAGGATGCCGCCGAAAGCGCGCGCATCGCCGAAGAGGTCTTTGGGCAGTAACACAACGGAAACAACCGAGCACCAAAACGTGCCGCATGTGCCACTTGGCACGTGCGGCACGTTAGAATAGACAAGACTATGCTCGTTTTGGCAGATAGGAGTGCAAGGATGGCGATCACGCCCGCAGAAATCGCGGAAACCCGCGGCATGGTTGAGGAGCAGAACCTCGACATCAGGACCATCACCATGGGTGTTTCGCTCATGGGTTGCGGTGACGAGAACCTCGACCGCATGTGCACGAAGATCTACGACCACGTGACGCACACGGCTGAGCACCTGGTCGAGACCGCCGAGAACCTCGAGCGCGAGTACGGTATCCCCATCGTCAACAAGCGCGTTTCCGTCACCCCGGTGGCACAGATCGCCGCGTGCTGCAAGGATGAGGACCTCACCCCCATCGCGCATGCCCTCGACCGCGCGGCCGAGACGCTCGGCATCGATTACCTGGGCGGCTTCTCCGCACTCGTCCAGAAGGGCATCGGCGACGCCGACCGCCGCGTTATCCAGTCCATCCCGCAGGCGCTCGCCGCCACGAGCCGCGTCTGCTCCAGCGTCAACGTCGCCAGTCTGCGTGCCGGCATCAACATGGACGCCGTGCTCATGGCGGCTCAGACCATCATCGATGCCGCTAAACTCACGGCCGACCAGGATTCCGTCGGCGCTTCCAAGTTTGTCTGCTTTGCCAACATGGTCGAGGACTCCCCGTTTATGGCGGGCGCCGTCCACGGCGGTGGCGAGGCCGACGCCGTCATCAACGTAGGCGTCTCGGGCCCCGGCGTTATGGCCGCAGCCCTGGAGACGCTGCCCGATTCCGCATCGATGATGGAAGTCGCCGAGAAGATTAAGCAGACCGCCTTTAAGATCACCCGTGCCGGCGAGCTCATGAGCCGCGAGGCCGCCCGTCGCCTGGATGTCGAGAAGGGCATTGTCGACCTGTCGCTGGCTCCCACGCCCGCCATCGGCGACTCCGTCGCGCGTATCCTCGAGATCATCGGTGTTGGCACCTGCGGTGGCCCGGGCACGACCTGCGCACTCGCCATGCTCAACGATGCCGTCAAGAAGGGCGGCGTCATGGCCAGCTCCAGCGTGGGTGGCCTCTCGGGCGCCTTTATCCCCGTGTCCGAGGACGCCGGCATGATTGCTGCCGTCGAGGCCGGCGCACTTTCGCTCGAGAAGCTCGAGGCCATGACCTGCGTGTGTTCCGTTGGCCTGGACATGATCGCCATCCCCGGCGACACCCCGGTCGAGACCATCGCCGGCATTATCGCCGACGAGATGGCCATCGGCGTCATCAACAATAAGACCACGGCCGTGCGCGTGATTCCCGCTATCGGCAAGGGCGTGGGCGACTGCGTTGAGTACGGCGGTCTGTTCGGCCGTGCGCCCATCATGCCGGTGAACCCCAACGCCGGCACCGTGCTTGCCCACCGCGGTGGACGCTTCCCGGCACCGCTGAACTCGCTGAAGAACTAGCTGAGGGGGACTGGCGAGGAGCCCCGGGGAGGGCAAATATATAAGGTCGCCTGCTCGGACAGTCCTGACTCGCACGGAGAGCACATTAAGTGCTCTCCGGCTCGTGCGGAACTCGCGATCGACCTTATATATTTGCCCTCCCCGGGGCTCACGCACAACGGGACCTCGGTTGGGTTCTATCCCTTTGGCAGTCGCTTCGCTTCTGCCCTACTTTGCTGGTATGGCGGTTTGGCGTTGGATCGGTTCTTTCTGATATATGCTGGTTGCGGCTCTTCTTTTGGGAGGAGTCGCTTTTTTGTTGTGAGGGGGATGGCCCGTGGCTGATGATTTGATTCGTTCCGAGCTGCTTTCTGCTGATTGGAATGGCGAATGGATGCGTCTGCAAGCTGATCGGCGACGGGCTGATGATCCTTTTGAGTGGGATAAGCGGGCTCGGCATTTTCGGCCATTGGAGACTGCCCCGTATGCTCGGGATTTTATAAAACTGCTGGCGCTTGAGCCTGGTGAGTCGGTGCTCGATATGGGGTGTGGGGCTGGGTCGATTGCTATTCCGCTTGCTCAGGCTGGGCATCCCGTGATTGCTGCCGACTTCTCTCCTGCTATGTTGGGCACGCTTGATGCTGGTATTGAGTACTATGGGCTCGAGGATCGCATTACACCGCTTGAGCTTGCTTGGGATGATGATTGGGATTTGGTTGGACCGGTCGCGAAAGCGGTGGATGTTGCCTTTGCCAGTCGCTCTGTCACCACGACCAATCTAAAAGGTGCGCTTGCCAAGCTTGATCGAACGGCTCGTCGGCGTTGTGCTGTCACGATGGTCGCCAACTCCAGCCCGCGCTATGACCTGCACCTGATGAACGCCATCGGCGCCTCGGTTACCCGCAGCAACGGATTTGTATATGCCTTTAACATCCTTATTCAGATGGGTGCGTTGCCGCAGGTCACGTATTTTGAATCACCCCGCCGCGACACCTTCGATAGTCTCGAGGCAGGCGTGGCAGACTTTTCTCGCATGTTCGAGCACGGCAACGAGGACAAGATCGACCGCCTGCGCAACTATATCGCCCACCACATGATCGAGAACCCGCATGCCGGTGAGCCGGGATCCAAGGGCGTACCGCAGGGACGCTACATGCTCGACCACATCCGCAAAGTCCGATGGGCGTTTATCGCCTGGGAGCCGGTCTCCGTACCCCGCCCGTAGCCCATCTAAAGCTTGCATCGTCTTCCCGCCCGGCATCCGCATTCTTTGCGAACTGGGCAAACGCGCTCCACACCACGCCGTTCCTGCGCTATCGTGGGACAGCTCACGTAGATTAAGGCCCCATTGCGGGGCGCCCCATACATAGAAAGCGAGAACCCATGGCACTGACAGGAGCCCAGGTCAAGCAGCTTCGCAGCATGGCCCATCACCTCAACCCCGCCATCATCATCGGTAAGTCCGATGTCAACGAGGGCACCGTCGAGCAGACGGTCGCCTACCTGGAGAAGCACGAGCTCGTTAAGTGCTCCGTGCTGGACGGCTCCAGCCTTTCTGCCCGCGAGGCCGCCGAGGAGCTCGCCGAGCGCTGCCACGCCGACGTCGTTCAGGTTATCGGCCGCAAGTTCTCGCTGTATCGCGAGTCCTCGCGCAAGGATATCGAGAAAATCAAGCTCGTCTAAAACCGACTGGCCATACCGAGTAGCCTGCGGGCGTCCGATTGATTCGGGCGCCCGTTTTTTATCGCTCGACAAGCACGCGCTTAAGTCTGCCTTCGACCAGGCGCTCATACAGACGCCTTGTCTCGGGCTCGGGCACGCCTTGAACCTGCTCTCTTAGGTGGTGCATATGGCCGCTGTACAGCTCAACAACATCGCGACGTCGTCCCGCCGCACCGTAAACGCGCATGGCGCAGCGAACCATGTCCTCGCGCGCCGTCTCCTGGCGAAGCCCCGATTCCACGAGCCAAATTGCCGATTGCAGGTCATTTTCCTCGAGAGCGGCATTCGCTCCCCTAATCATGCAGTCGATGTACTTGGATTGCATAATGTGGCGCATACGCGTAAAGAACGTGGGATTGCAACCGGTGGGAACATACAGCGGGCCCGCGTAGAGCTGCTCGACCTTAAGACATAGCTCAACCAGGTGAGGCCCTCTCGCACCCATGCGATTTCCCAAGATCTCGCGGCTCAGCTGGTCAAAGAGCCTTACATCGGTCTTAACGTAGTCGCCGTTGAGCCCTATGCACTCGTTTTGGATGAGCACACACGACTTGCCATCCGGCGTTGGACCCAAAGCCGAGCGCAAGCGCGATACCGTCGAATACAGATTGTTGCGCGCGGCGTTAAACTCGGCATGGGGCCACAACTCCATGGCGATTGTCTCGCGGTCGACCATGGCATCCATACCCAGCGCAAGACGTTCGGCAAGTGTTGCCGCCTTTTTGCGACGCCACATCTTATCCGTGATGGGAAAACCGTCGCGCTCGGCGCGAAACGCGCCAAACATGCGCATCTCAATATGACCGATGGTATCGACAGCCTCAACCTCGCCCGCCTGGAACAGGTGCTCGCTTTCGCCCTCAAAGTCATCGCGTAGTGAATACCGCGACAGCTCGCGCACCGGAAGCTTCTTGCGAATCCTAACGGCAGGCTCGCCCAGGCAATGCATCGCAAGACGCGCAAAAAGCCGATACGATGGGTCTAAAATCCCCGAGCGATTCATAGACATCCAGGCAGCAAGATCGCTATCGCGGCCCGCAGCGGCCAGGTGCAGCGCCACGATCCAAGCTTCTGAGCCACCGACCTGCGTCTTGCTAATGTCGAGCAGCTCCGCCTCTTCGCGAACCGATACCAGCGACGTATTGCGCAGATACGCCACGCGCTCCAGCAGCAACGCGTTTTCGCGCATGTACGTAATCGATTCGTCGGCGAGCTTGAGCACCTGGACCGCGCGGAACTTCGCGTTGACCGGCCGCCCCTCCGCCAGCGATTGCCAGCCCTCCAGCAATAGCCCAAACAGCTGAATTTGATTGTCGCGAACACGCACCGCAAAGCGGTCGAGCTCGCCAAACGCCACATCGTCGGTCACGGGCAAGCCCGCGAGCAGGCGCCGCGCCGCCAGCACCATACGCAGCCAAATGGATGGCGCCTTAAGCCCGCGGATATCGAGCGCCTCGAGTATCTGCGCCATCTTGTCATCGCGCTCGTCGGGTTTAGCAAACGAGCCGTCGAACAGCTCCGCCAGCATATGGTCGGCCTGTATGAGAATCTCCGCGATGTCGAGCTCGCAATCATAGGCTTTGCACGCTTTGAGCTTCGCGAGAACATCGCCGTCTTCCGCTCGCTCGGTTAGGTGGCGCTTGACCTCGATATGCGCGGACAGCATGTCGAGCACCTCGCAGGATGTCTGTTCTTGCAAAACAGGGTTGGCGGGAAGCCCCAGGTCATTATCGCCGTAAAAGGCGATAGTGAGCGCCTGGGCTATTTTCCAGGTAGCGGGGTCGAGCTCGCGCGCCGCCTGATCGCCCGCACGTTCGATAACGGACGCCATATACCTTGCGAGCTTTGTATTGCACACGCTGACAGCCGCCAGATACACGCCGAGTGCCTCGGCGGGTGCCGGCTCTTGCTCCTGCTTTTCCGCATTGATCATCCCCGACGCCGCGCGGCAAATGTCCCCTCCATGCCCGGTCAGGGCAAGATCGGCCCCATACTGCCCGGCTAGCTCCAACACCACACGGCGGTCCAAAAACGCATCGGCCAGGTCCATGGCCAAATCGCATCTGCCTGCCTTAATCAAAATGCGAGCAGCCCGCGATACCAGTTCGGGACGGATCTCGGCAACAAGCTTTCGCAACCTCAGGCGCGCATTGTCCTTAGCACCCAAACATCTAAAGGTGCGATCAGACGGATCCACGCCAAAAATCGGATAATCGCGCACAAAGATGGACTGGTCGACCATCGAAAGCCTCACACCGCACGCCTCTAGCTCCGCAATGTGGCCCTCGCCCATCAGTACCATCAAGCAGGCAACGATAAACAACAGGTTGTTCTCGAGCGATGCGAGATCGGCCAGCGCCGCACCGTACACGTTGACGATTTCGTTCTCGAGCAACCCGGCAACATCGCCCTGTCCATACATTCCCGTCTGCAGGGCCGATACCAGCTCGGGCACACCCTGCGTGAGCCGATAAAAATCGAGCGATGTGCTGATCGAGAACGCCGTGGCCCATGACGAATACTCATAGGCGTGCACCTTGAGCATCTGCGCATTGACTTTTACAGAATCGCCCAGCCCGTGGATAAGCAATCGGTTGGAGGGGCGGCAGGCAATAAAGACCCCCGTCCCCGTAGCACGTAAGCTGCGGATTCGATCGATGAGGTCCTCGGTTTCGCGCTGCTCGAGATTGGGCACGTTGTCGATCGCAACGAGCGAATGGGGTTTGTCCTTAAGCTCATCGGCGACAACCTCGAGCTGCATAAAGAGCTCGCGGCCAATCGCGCGGTCGGCCTCGATAATCCGAACCGGCCCTCGCGTGGGGTCCGATTTAACCTCCTGCACGTATTGCAGCAATACCGACGTCTTACCAAACCCGTCGGGCGCGTAAAGCAGAACGATTCCCGCCTTGCGCCCTTTAACGATGAGCTCGTTCATCAAGCGATCGCGCCGCACCATATAGCCGCCGCTCGTCGGCATCAACTCGAGGTCGTCCGTATTGCCCAGATCGTTTACCATACCTGCTCCTCAACTCGACCATATGGACACCGTAGCTGCAGGACCATATGAGCCACCCCGTGAATAGCGTGACTTAGAGTTTTTGGCTGTCTGCCGGTACGTGTTTGGCAAGTTTTTGTACAGCGAGGCCCGATGGTAACTTATCCCCCGACCAATAGGTCTTTGCGCAGGTCAATGCGCTTGCCAGCATGTCCCATCCCATTTGCAGTGTAGCGCAGTCGGCTGTTTTTATTTGAGTTGCGCAACTCGCCTACTCCTCGCTACCGCCTACGACTCTATAGTGGCAAATGTGCATAGAATCTGCTATAGAATGAATCGCATAATTTAGAACCCACCAGTCAAGCACGCGGCAAGGTTACCGTCATGCATGCACCACGGCCCATGTCCACTAAAAAGGCCCCCGCAAAGCGAGGGCCTTTTGAAAAGCTATGTCAGATCGTTTGGTCGCGTTACTCGCAGAGCGAAAGAGCGGCCTCGTCAGCAACGACGACGCAATTGGTGTGGAGCTGCAGGATCGAAGCGGGGCACTCGGGCGTAACCGGGCCATAGCACATATCGTGCACAGCCTGAGCCTTGGCCTCGCCGTTGGCGACAACCAGGATCATGCGGGCATACATGATGGTCTGGGTGCCCATGGTGTAAGCCTGACGGGGCACATCATCGATGCTGTCGAACAGGCGGCTGTTGGCCTGAATGGTGCTCTCGGTCAGGTCGACGCAGTGCGTACCCTTGGAGAAGTGGTCATCGGGCTCGTTGAAGCCGATGTGGCCGTTATTACCAATGCCGAGCAGCTGCAGATCCGGGTAACCGGCGGCAGCGACGATCTTGTCGTACTCGGAGCAGGCAGCAGCTGCATCGGGGTTGGAGCCATCGGGCACGTGTGTGTTGTTCAGATCGATATTGATGTGATCGAAGAAGTTCTCGCGCATAAAGTAGTGATAGCTCTGGGGATCATCGTGCGAAAGACCACGATACTCGTCCAAGTTATAGGTGCTGACCTCGGCAAAGTCGACGTCGCCCTTCTTGTACCAAGCAGCGAGCTGTTTGTAAGCGCCAATCGGGGTGGAGCCGGTGGCAAGACCCAACACGCAATCGGGCTTGAGGATAACCTGGGCCGAAATGATATTAGCGGCCTTGCGGCTCATATCCTCGTAGTCTTTAGCTTTAATGATTTTCATTACGCGTCCTTTCTCGTAGAAGAGAGGCAAGGCTTCCCTTACAAGCACTTGCCCGCGGCCCGCGTCGGCCGCAACCAACGTGTGCGGCCACCAGGGCGAGGTCGCGTAATGTATGTGTCTCGTGTCTAACCGCGTCGAGGCCCCTGCCCGTCCACGGCGACCCAAAGCTGTTTAGCTTCGGACGTTTTCCATCTTGCCACGGAGGGCGCCCTCTTTCAAGGGCGCCCTCCGTAAACGTGATTGAATTGTAGGCCAAAGGCCAAGCGGAGCGACTAGCGCTCACGCGCGACGATGAGCTGGTCCATCTCCTCGACATGCTCTCCAACAGAGCCCTTGATGCTCGAGAACTCAACGGAATTGCAAACCAAGATGGGAACCGTCACATCGTAGCCCTCGGCAGCAATCGCTTCGCGATCGAACTCGATGAGTACATCGCCCTTATGGACGATGTCACCCACTTGCGCATACACAGTAAAATGTTTGCCCTCGAGCTGAACGGTGTCCAAACCAACATGGATGAGCACGTCTAGACCATCGACCGTGTTGAGCGCAACGGCATGACCCGTGGGAAAAATCGCCTCGACCTTAGCGTCAGCCGGAGCAATCACACGTGTACCCGTAGGCTGAATCGCCACGCCCTGGCCCAAAAGGCCGGTAGCAAACGTCTGGTCTTTGACCTCGGATAACGGAATGACGTCGCCCGAGATGGGAGCATCCAGCGTAAGGACTCGACCACGCATACCAAAAGACCTCAGGACTTTAGTGAACATGCTCCCCCTCGGACATACCAATCAATCAAAATAGCCTTAACAGTTTACCACTTGGCACCCGATATTGACCATTAGGGAAGTTCGCGCTTGACAACCTCGACGATGTCGTCGACAACGCGCTGGGTCAGCTCGTGCGTCTCGGCCTCAGCCATAACGCGAACCAGCGGCTCGGTACCGCTCGGGCGCACCAAGACGCGGCCGCGACCGTTGAGCTCCTTCTCGGCGGCAGCGACGGCGTCCCAGATGGGCTGGCAATCGTCCAGGCCGGCCTTGTTGTCCGAATGCACGTTGACGAGCACCTGCGGGTACTTCTTCATGATGCCGGCAAGGTCGGTGAGCGTGCGGCCGGTGCGCTTGAGCACGGCCAGAAGCTGCAGGGCCGTCACCAAGCCGTCGCCGGTGGTGTTGTGCTCCAGGAAGATGATGTGGCCGGACTGCTCGCCGCCGATGACAGCACCGTCCTCGAGCATGCGCTCAAGAACATAGCGGTCGCCCACGGCGGTCTGCACCATCTCAAAGCCCTGCTCCTTCATGGCGATGGAGAAACCGAGGTTGCACATAACGGTCGAGACGATCTCGGAGTTGGCGAGCTTACCGCGAGCGGCCAGGTCAGAGCCGCAGATGGCCAGGATGTAGTCGCCGTCGATCTCGTTGCCCTCGCTGTCCACGAACAGCACGCGATCGGCGTCGCCATCGTGAGCCAGACCGATGTCGGCGTGGGTACGCAGTACGAGCTCACGCAAGGGCTCAAGATGAGTGGAGCCGCACTCGACGTTAATGTCGGTGCCGCAGTAGTCGGTGTTGATGGCATGGACCGTGGCGCCCAGGCGCTGCAGTGCGGCGGGCGTGGTCTGGCAAGAAGCGCCGTGGCCGCAGTCGACGGCAACAACCAAGCCGTCGAGCTTAAGGCCGTCGAGCGTGTTGATGGCATGATCGACATATGCCTTGCGGGCGTCCTTCATCTTGATGATGTGACCCACACCGGCGCCGGTCGGCAGCGTGTCGGCAGCCATGGCCTCCTCGGACATGACCCAGGCGCTGATCTCTTCCTCGACAGCATCGGGAAGCTTCATGCCCTTGCGGCTAAAGAACTTGATGCCGTTGAACTCCGGCGGATTGTGCGAAGCAGAGATGACGATGCCGCCGTCGAGCTCGTTTTGGACGGTGAGCAGCGCCACGGCCGGCGTAGGGATAACGCCGCAGCAGTGCGGTCGGCCGCCCTCGGCCATAATGCCGGCGGTCAGAGCACTCTCGAGCATGGTGCCCGAAAGACGCGTGTCACGGCCGATGCAAATGTCCGGACCAAGGAACTTGGTCGCCGCACGGCCAAGACGAAACGCGAGGTCGCACGAGAGGTCGGCGTTGGCGACGCCGCGGACGCCATCGGTACCGAAGATGTTCTGGGGCATAGGATCGCTCCTTCCCAAGTGGGCAAAACGCAGTCGCCCACCCTAGTCGAAAAAGAAAAGCGGGACCCGCCGAGCAATCGGCAGGCCCCGCTTGTACATTGTATCTCGTAAGGAGATAAAACCTTAGCGCTTGGAGAACTGGGGAGCGCGGCGAGCCTTCTTGAGGCCGTACTTCTTGCGCTCGACCACGCGAGCATCGCGCGTAAGGAAACCGGCCTTCTTGAGGTCAGCACGGTAGTCGCCAGCGTTCAGAAGAGCGCGAGCGATGCCCAGGCGCAGAGCGCCGGACTGACCGGAGATGCCGCCGCCATCGCACAGAGCGATAACGTCGAACTGACCGGCGGTGTCGGTCACCTTGAAGGGAGCAAGGGCGTTCTCAACGAGCTGATGACGGCCGAAATACTGCTCGGCGTCACGCTTGTTGATGGTCACCTTGCCGGTGCCGGGGACGAGACGGACGCGGGCGACGGCGTTCTTACGACGGCCGGTACCCTGGTAGACAACGGTGTTCTCAGCCATCTTTAAGCCTCCAGCTCAATCTTCGTGGGGTTCTGGGCAGCGTGCGGATGCTCGGCACCAGCGTAGACCTTAAGCTTGGTCATCTGGGCACGGCCGAGGGTGGTCTTGGGCAGCATGCCGCGAACGGCGCGCTCGATGACCTTCTCCGGGTGCTTCTCCATAGCCTGGCGGAAGCTCTCAGCCTTGAGGCCGCCGTTGTAGCCGCTGTGGCGATAATAGGTCTTCGTGTCGGCCTTGTTACCGGTAAGCTGGACCTTATCGGCGTTGATGACGACAACGAAGTCGCCGCAGTCGCTGTTGGGCGTGAACTGGGGCTTGTTCTTACCGCGCAGGATCATTGCGATCTGGGTGGCAAGACGGCCCAGGACAGCACCATCGGCGTCGACGAGAACCCAGTTGCGCTGGACCTCGCCCTGCTTGGCGTAGTGAGTCGATTTCGAAATCACTTAGACTCCTCCATGTACAGTACGTGTTGTTACAGAGATTCACGGGGCTCTGCAAGTAACCCGTCCATATTACCCCGCTCGTCGCCCGAGTCAACAGGTATTTTGGCTCTGACCAGACTTTCTGCACATGTCGTCCATGGGTCATGACGTCGCGACGCTAGCGCTCGACAAATGCCTCGATATCTCCCAGCAAGCGCTTTGCCTCCTGGCGGCCCTGAATATACAGGTCGAGGAGCTTTGCTGGATCGTGCTCAACGTGGCCGACCTCGACCGGCTTTTGCGGAGCAACGACCAGTGCGCGGCCCTCGCGCTCATACTTCCACAGATGCATGCGCTGGATGTTATAGCGGTCGTGGCGCGTCTCGATAGCCTCGAGCAGGTAGGGGTAGTCGGCATAGCGGGCGCGCGCGGCGGGCATAAACTCGTAGGGCTTTTTCTCGTACGAGCGGTCCTGCGTGACAATGACAACCGCGCGATCGAAGCCCGCCTCCTCCAGCACGTGCTCGATGGGAACCGAATCGGCTACGCCACCGTCGACGTATTTGTGCCCGTCAATCTCGACCGGCGGCGTCACCAGCGGCAGCGACGTCGAGGCGCGCACGGCATCGAGGTCGAGCACGGCGCTTTTGACCTGCAGGTACGCGGCGGTTCCAAAGAGCATGTCCGTCGCGACGGCGTACATCTCGATGGGGCTCGCATCAAACGTCTCGTTGTCAAAGGGATCCAGGCGGTCCTGGACATCGTTGAAGATAAAGTCGTAGCCCACAATAGAACCCGTGGACGCAAACGATGCGGCACCCATGAAGCGGTTGTCGTTGCAGAAAGCCAGGTTGATGCGGTTGGCACGGCCGATCTGGTGCGACTTGTAGTTCACGCCGTTGAGGGCACCGGCCGATACGCCATATACCGCCGGAATCTCGACGCCGGCCTCCATGAGAACGTCAAGCACGCCTGCGGTAAATTGCCCGCGGAAGCTGCCGCCCTCCAAAACAAGCGCGACCTTGCCGGCGTTCTTTGCCTTATCTTCTGCAGTCATGTTGACCTCCTGCTGTTTCGTTTTGGCTTTCTTCTACCCAGTTTTGGGATAGAGAGCGCATTGGTTTTGGAGTTGCGGAGGACGGGGCGGTCGGCGGGAAAGCGCGTCCCACCCTGCGTTGCTGCGGCGTTTTCTTTACGCTCGCGCCCTGCGCAGAGTTCGATTCTCCGCGGTACGGGGGATCCGTTGATGCGGGGTTTGGCCAGCTGAAATTCAATAAACATCGCATCCGTTTTGAATCGAGGCTTTGCGCGGAGAATCCGCGTATTTGCTTCGCAAATCCGCACCGGCTTCGGCCGCCTGTCGGCGTCCTCGCCCGCTCGCTACAAACGCTTCGCGTTTGCTTAACGCTCGCGCCCTGCATAGAGTTCGATTCTCCGCGGTATCTGTAAGTAATAAAAAAGCAGGTAGGTGCGTTTACCTACCTGCTTGTAACTATTGGTGGAGGCGCGGAGAATCGAACTCCGGTCCACGAAAGCCCCCTGATTGGCATCTCCAAGCTCAGTCGCTGGTTTAGTCTCGGACGGCTTGCGCGCAGCGACACGCTCGCGCCGTCCCAACCGGTTCGATCTTAGCCCGCGCCATACCGATTACGTGCGCAGGAGCATTCCCCTAAAATGACGTCGCGCCGGTGTCGGGGAAATCACCGGGTTGACGCGCCGCTATAAACTAAGCAGCGAGAGCCATAGGCTCAAAAGAAGAGTTGTTGTCAATTCAATTTGACGGTACCCCTGTTTAACGAGGCGAGGAGACCTCGGCTTGCTTCCTCTCTCAGAGCTATCGTGTCGAAACCAGTCGCCCCCGAATGTCGGGAAAGTCTGGATGGCATTGGGCACGAGCACCCAACACCCGTCGACTTTTCAAGGAACACGCGGGGTGAGCCCCGCTCGTGGATAGCTATCTTACCACGTTCTAAAGGCGGACAGCTGCTCTATGCACGAGCTGTGAAGACCATAATGTGCACCACACTTCGCACTTTTGCTACCGGACACGTCACGTATATTTTCGCCAAGCAAAATTGACCCATCGAAAGGACCGTTATGGATACCAAGCAGCAACTCGTCAATGCCCTCGCAGGTCTGGGCTCAACCATTACCGAAGCTATGGATGTCATCGAAGGCTTTGTCCCCTGCGGACATCCCGCCCTCACGGTATCGAACGCACTCGTCGTGCTGGACGCTGACGATGATGCAGCTCTCGCCCAGCAGCTTGAGACCGTCGAGGGCTTTATCGACCATGTGAGTGAGAACCGCGGCGTGTCCGCCTACCACGGCATCGAGGTCGAGCTCGCGGGTCCAAAAGCTGATCTGCTCGCAGCAATCTGCGAGGTAGGCGCCCTTATGCAGACCGCAGGCGTCAAGAACACCCAGGTCAACGAGTGGGTCTACCGCAGTCTGGCAGCACTCGATAGCTCCGACGAAAAGGCAGCCGAGCAGCTCGCAGAAAGTCCCGCCATCAAGGCCGAGCTTTTGTAAATAGCAGACGCGGGCCCCTTGGCGCATCGTCGTCCAAGAGGCCCGCAAACAGTTCGCGTCAACCGATTGCCGCGCCGCCGCATTCGGCCAAGGCAAGAATCGGCATCATTTGACGAGGTGTCTTTGCTGCAAGATCGGCATGTTCGAGCAGTTTTCGATCGTTGGTCACCAAGTAATCGACCTGGGCGCGTTTGCATGCGGCGAGTACCAAGTTGTCCTCGTAATCGCGATGGAGTGCTAAGTATTTGTCGGCCAGCCACAGATCGGATGCATCAGCGCCCACGGCCATAGCGTTTTCGGTCATATTCCGAACAAACGCCAGCGCCGCATCGCCAATCGCGCGGGCAGACGCCTCGTCGAGCGCTCCCCCGCTGGCAAGAACGCTACGCTTGAGCTCGTGTTGGACAACGTACAGCACGTCCTTGGCGATATGCACCGGAAAGAACAGCAATGCCCCCGCCTCCGTCGCCTGCCCAATAAACGCACGCGCGGCAAGCGACTCGGCATGGTCGACGCAAAACGAATCAACCCATACGTTGGCATCCAAATGCAAAAGACCTGCGCCCGGACGACACCGATGCCGTCTGGGCGCAGGCCAAATAACGTGGGCGAACACATCTGCTAACGCAGGTAAGCCTTCGCGTTGCTCAGACTGTAGGCAATCGTCGAGCCGTTGTGCAGCAGTGACGACGTCTGCGGAGTGATCATGCCGGTAATGCCCAGCGCCAGGAGCGCCGAGTTGGTAAGCATCACCTTAGAGTAGGAGCTCGTCAGACGATCAATGAGGCCCTGGCTCATGCGGCGCAAACGCACGATCGCGGCCAGATCCGTGTCGGTCAGGATGATATCGGCGACCTCCTTGGCGATGTCGCTTCCGCCACCCATTGCCAGCCCCACGTCGGCCAAACCGAGTGCCGGCGAATCGTTGACGCCGTCGCCCACCATGGCAACGTGGCGCCCCTCACTCTTAATGCGCTCCACATAGGCGTACTTGTCCTCGGGCAGCAGCTCGGCCTTAAACTCATCGACACCAGCCGCGCGAGCAATGCGCTCGGCCGTGCGCTCCGAGTCGCCCGTGAGCATGACCACGTGCTTAACGCCCAGCGCATGCAGGTCGGCGATGGCCTCGCGGACCCCGGGCTTGAGCGGATCCTCGATGCCGAGCACGCCCACAACGGTGCCGTCGACCGCCAGATACAGCGGCGACAGCCCCTGCATCTGGGACTCAATGCGTTCCTTGATGTCGGACTCGAGCTGCGCGCCCTCGTCCTCGAATACAAAGTGCGCTGAACCGATGATGGCGCGACGCCCTTCGATGGACGAAGCGATGCCGTGCGCCACGATGTACTCGACGGCAGCATGGCGCTCGCGGTGCTCGAGCCCGCGCTCACGTGCCGCATTGACCACGGCACGCGCCACCGGATGCGGAAAATGCTCCTCCAAGCAAGCGGAAAGGCGCAGGACCTCGTCCTCGCTCCAGCCGTCGGTCGTGAGCACGCAAGCTAGACGCGGCTGGGCCTCGGTCAGCGTACCGGTCTTGTCAAAGACAATGGTATCGGCCTTGGCAAACGACTCAAAGTACTTCGCGCCCTTGACCATGACGCCCATCTTGGCAGCATCGCTCATAGCGGTCATGACGGCAACGGAACCCGTGAGCTTAAGCGCGCACGAGTAGTCGACCATCAGCGCCGCCGAGGTCTTGATGAGGCTGCGGGTGGTAAGCGCAACCAGGCCCGCGAGCAGGAAGTTCCACGGGACGATCTTGTTGGCAAGGTCCTCCATATGCGACTGGCCCTCGGACTTGAGCGAGTCGGCCGTCTGCACGAGCGAGACGATTGAGCGCAGTTTGGTTTGCGCCGTGTTGGCGCGCACGCGCACCAAGATGCTGCCGTCTTCCACGACGGTGCCGGCGAACACGTCGTCGCCCACACTGCGCTCGACGGCCAGCGGCTCGCCGGTCAGGGTCGCCTGGTTGACCATGGCGCTCCCCTGCTCGACCACGCCGTCGATGCAGATGGACATGCCAGTGCGTACGGCGACCAGATCGCCGGGCTCGAGCTCGGTGGCGGCAACGCTTACCTCGGTGTCACCGACCACCTTTTGCGCCTTGTCGGGCACATCGAGCAGCGAGTTGATGAGCTCGTTTTCGCTCATGGCGCGGGTGTAGTCCTCAAGCAGCTCGCCCACGTTGAGCAGGAACATCGTCTGGCCCGCGGTGTCGACATCACGCTTGACGAACGAAATGCCGATGGCCGAAGCGTCGAGCACAGGAACGGTCAGGCGCGGCTGCGCCAGCTCATGAAGGGCAGCGCGCAAAAATGCCATGTAACCGGCCACGACAAACACCGCACGCAGAGGCGTCGGCAAGAACCATCGGCGCGCATAGTGGGCGCCGACAAGCGTGGCAAGATCCATAACGAGCTTGTGCTTGCGTGGCTCAAGCTGCATCACGTAACCCGTCTTTGCGTCGGCAACGGCCTGGGCATCGAGTGCGCCCAAGGCGTCGAGCACGCTTGCGCGGCGCGGCTCGTCGTACTCGAGCGCCATCTGGCCAATGCGGCCATACACGCGCACCTTGTGCACGCCGTCGATATCGCTGCTGAGCTTAAGAAGTGCATCGAGATCGCTCTCTGGCACAGGACCCGCCAATTGAAGACGGGTCCTGCCAGGGATCTCGCTGATAATCGAGAATCTCATAGTTTGTGCCTGGGAGCGTTACTCGGCTGCCTCGTCAGCAGCGGCCTCGCTCTGGGTGATGTAGGCCGCCTCGGCAACCATGTCGTCGACATTAGCCTTGGCCTGCTCGACCATGTCCTGGTAGCCGTTCTTGATGCGCATGCCGCACGCGATACCCTGCACGCAGGCGTTCTTTACCGGAGCGCTGGTGAGCAGCTTGATGCCAGCCGTACCAAGCAGAAAACCGCCACCAACAAGCAGGGTGTTGAACGTGGACTTCTTCATGATGTCTCTCCCTTTTGCCGCATTGGACGCGGCATGGTGCCTCAGCACCCGAGTAAACAAGTTTGCTCGAGCACGCTTTTGAAATATCTCAATTTTATCTAACTATCTAGGTCAGCCATGGCTAACCTTTTGAAAATTAACGATGCGGAGCAACCGATTGTCAATGTGAGAAAGGGACTGTCCCTTTGCCCCTTCTTACAACTGCCAGGTAGCTGCTTCCTTTTGCAGCGCCACCATGCGGGCGAATTCTCCACCTGCCGCCTTGAGCTGCGCCGGAGTGCCCTGCTCGGCAACCACACCATCCATGAGTACAACGATTTTGTCGGCATTTTCCACCGTACGCATACGGTGGGCAATAACGATAACCGTCTTACCTGCAAGCAGACGGGAGAGCGCCTGCTGAACCACGGTCTCGTTCTCCACATCCAAGCTCGCCGTCGCCTCGTCCAACAGCACGATAGGCGCGTCTTTGAGCAGCGCACGGGCGATAGAGATGCGCTGGCGCTCGCCGCCGGACAGCTTGGAGCCGTTCTCGCCAATCATAGTGTCATAGCCCTGCGGCATGCGGCTCACAAACTCGTCGCAGTTGGCGGCACGCGCGGCAGCAAGCACTTCCTCATCGGTGGCATCGCGACGCCCGAGGCGGATGTTTCCCATAACCGTGTCGTCAAAGAGCAGCACGTCTTGAAACACAATGGCGTAGTCGCGCAGCAGCACCTCGGGGTCCACGCTCGCAACATCCACGCCACCCACGGTGACCGTGCCTTCGGTGGCGTCCCAAAAGCGCGCGGCCAGGCGGCTCACCGTGGACTTACCGGAGCCCGAAGGACCGACCAGTGCCGTGACCTCGCCTTCCTTGGCGGTAAAGCTCACATCGGTAAGAACTTTCTCGCCGGCGCGGCCGTCCTCGCCCGCACCATAGCCAAATGCCACATGATCGAACACCACATCGTGGCCCACGGGCTCAAACTGCTCGCTGCCCCGCGCCACGGGTTCTTCCATGATGGAACGCATGCGCTTGGCCGACGACTCGGCGGCAAACAGCTCGGACATCAGCATCAGCGCCTGATCAAAGGGCGCATAGATGCGGCTCACCATAAGCAGGAAGGCAAACATCATCAAAAAGTCGACCTGGCCGGAGGCGACCATCGCAGCGCCCGTGACCAACGTGGTGGCAATCCCCAGGCGCAGGATGGCAAAGGCGGAGTTGACCAAAAGCCCATTGGCGAGCTCGCCCTTGGTGGCCTCGCGCTCCTCGGCATCGATCACGGCGTTGAGCCCCTCAAGATAATGAGCCTCCTGGTTGGTGGCGCGGATCTCGCGCACGCAGTCGAGCGTCTCCTGGATCGCCTCGGTAACCTTGACCTTCTCGGCACGCACATGGTCGAACACCGGGGTCATGGGGCCGCGTGTCAGATACAGCACGGCAAAGGCCACGGGCACGCTCCAGAACGCCGCCATCGCCAGCTGCCAGCAAAAGAACAGCGATGATATAAACACGATGGCGCTTGCGATGATGGCGCCCCAGAGCTCTCCCAGCACATGACTGTAAGCATGCTCCATGGTCTGAACGTCGCCCATGATGGTCTCGGTCAAATCGGCCAGATCACGACGACCAAAAAACGACAGCGGCAGTTTGCGCAAGCGCTCGGCGATCTCCATGCGCTGTTTGCCGCACTCCTCGTAAAAGATGCAGTACGTGTAATAGTACTGCTGCCAATTAGAGGCAAAGAGCAACGCAAAAAAGATAACAAGACCACCCACAATGGGCAGTGCGCCCGGCAGGTCGGCCCCATTGGCAAGATGCTCGACAAAGCCGGCCATGACCAGGAACAAAAGGCCCATGCCGGCCATGATAATGAGATTGGTGAGCGTGGTCCAGAAGATGCCGCGCTTAACGCCGGCGACGCCTTTATCGGATAGGAAATACTTCTTTTGGAATGAGGCGAACATTTAGGCCTCGCCTCCCTTCGCGACGGCAACATCCGCGGCCGCAGCAGTGATCTTCCAGCTCGCGGCCTGTTCGTATTCGGCCCACATCTTGGCGTACAGACCGTTTTGGGACAGCAACTCGGCATGGGTACCAGCCTCCTGCACGCCACCTTGGTTGAGTACCACGATCTTGTCGGCGCCCACCACGGTCGAAAGTCGGTGCGCGATCATAATGACCGTACGACCTGCCGCCAGCTTGCTAAAGGCACGCTGGATGAGTGCCTCGTTCTCGGGGTCGGCAAACGCGGTGGCCTCATCGAGCACCACGATAGGCGCGTCCTTAAGGATTGCGCGGGCGAGCGCCACGCGCTGGACCTCACCGCCCGAAAGGTACGCCCCGCCGGCGCCGAGCATGGTGTTGATACCCTGCGGAAGCTTGGCCACGATATCGTCGCACTGGGCCGCGGAGAGAGCCGCACGCACTTCGTCGTCAGTGGCTGCAGGCTTGGAGGCGCGCACATTATCGGCAAGTGTTTGCCGAAACAGCTGGTTGGTCTGAAACACGAAGGCGACCTGGTCCATAAGCTCGTGCGGATCCATGTCGCGAACGTCTACGCCGCCCACGAGCACACGGCCCGAGGAAACATCCCAAAAACGCGGGATCAGGCTTGCGCAGGTCGACTTACCGCCGCCCGAGGGACCCACCAACGCGAGGGTACTACCTGCGGAAACGCTAAAGCTCACATGGTTGACGGCAGGTGCCTCGGCACCCTCGTAGGTAAAGCTCACGTCCTCAAAGCGCACATCGCCGCTAACAGGGCACTTGGGCTGGGCAGGCACGGAGAGCTGTTTGGAATCCATAACGCTTCGGATGCGCGCCAGCGAATCGGCACTCATCTGAGACGCCTCGCCCACAAACATGAGCTTGGTCATGGCCGTCGGCACCACGGCCGAAAAGATCGCGTAAAACGTGAAGTTGACCATAAAGTGCGCGAAGTCCGTCTCGCCCGGCGCCAACAGCAACGCCACGGGCAAAAGAAATGCCACGAGGCCATTGAGCGCGGTAAGGTTGAGCACCTGCGGACCTCGGCAGAACGTGCCCGCATAGCTTTGCGCCATGTCGGCGTATTCGGCGATCGCATCGTGAAACGCCTTAAAGGAGTAGACCGTCTGCTGGAATACCTTGACCACGGGGATGCCGCGTACGTATTCGGTGCCGGTCTTGTTCATCTTGACCAGCGCGCCCATGTAAGCCTTCATAAACTCGGCGCCCTTGCCGCTCATCATGGTGGCCATGGCGCAAAACGAAACGACGACCGAGATTAAGCATGCCGCGCCCAAACGCCAATCGAGGGCAAATAGCAGCACAAGCAGGCCCACGACCATGGCGGTGGCACCGGCGATATCGGGCAGCATGTGCGCGAGCAGCGTCTCGGTGGAGGCGGCACAGCCGTCTACGATACGGCGCAGCTCACCGGTGGCGTGCGTGTCAAAGTAGCCGAGCGGCAGCTTAAGCAGATGCTCGCTCGTAGCCTTGCGGATATTGGATGCGCAGCGAAACGCGGACAGGTGCGTGCACATGAGTCCCACGAAATAGACCACGATGCTTGCTAGGGCAAAACCAACAGCCCACCAACCATACATCGCGATGTCAGCGGCCTCGCTCCAGTTGGGCGCCACGGCAATCAGGTCTCGCGCAACAAGCCAGATGCACACGTACGGGCCAAAGCTCAACAGCTGCGAGAACGCCGAGAGGGCCATGCCCAAATTCGTTAGGAATTTACGGTCACCGGCATATGCAAGTAGCTCGCCGATGCCGCCGCCTTCCTTTTTTGATCCCTTTGCCATGAGATTCCCTTCTAACGGCTTGAGAGTTAACCGTAATGAACTTATCATTGATGTGTTAGCCGTGGCTCACAATCGAGCCAGGCGTGGACGTTTCTGCAAAGGAAAGGGACGCTTTTGCAAATACGGCGGGCAGCGACCGACATAACCGAGCTCTACGCACCGCAGTTTGAGCAGTTTGGTCTGGAGCTTACCGGCAAGGGCGCCGTCTTTACCGGCGAGGTGGCAAACGATCGGGCGCACGGACGCGCATGGATCATGCCCCTTTCCCCCACCTGCATCGTCATGGAGCATTTCATTACCCCGACGCACAACATGCAGCTAGCCGAATACACGCCCGAACCGTACGCGTGCGTGAGCGAGGTCAGCGCGCCCACACTTACATGCATGCCCGAGGCTGGCATAACGCCCGCGAACCTTAAACCATTGCATGGACCGTGGCCAAACAATGCCGTTTGCAGCTTTATCCAAGATAGCTGTGGCGAGGAATTAAGCCCGCTGTTTGCGGGGGAGCTTTATCACTCGCGCTCGGTGCTCTTTTTGCCTGGATATTTTGACGAACTGGAGCACCGCTATCCCACCGAGTTCGCGGGAATCTTTGAGGCGTTTGCCGAGCCATGGCACGAGGAAGCGACGTCTGCCATCTGCCACACACTACGCCGAATCAACGAGGACCGCGCTCGCGCCGTAGGCGGGCATGTCTATATGCAGGGCATCGTGGAGACCATGGTCGCGGAGCTCGCCTGTTCGCGCGCGGCCCACAAGCAGGCGCGGCAGGCGGCAGACACACGCGTCAGCATAACCATTGCCGAAGAAGCAACGGCAATGATTGAGCGCGCGCTCGACAAAGGCAGACGTGTGGGTATCAACGAGGTGGCCGAGAGGCTCTACACAAGCCGCTCCAAGCTATGCGCCACCTTTAAGGCCCAAACTGGCGAGTCCCTGGGCGCCTACATTCGCAGACGCCGTATGGAGCGAGCACAGGACCTTTTGGCCGATAGCGCGCTCACGATAGCGCAGGTGGCAGAGCGTCTAGGCTACCCTCAGCAGGCCGCCTTCGCCCAAGCCTTCAAGCAACACACCGGCACCACCCCCACCACTTGGCGCTCCCAACATATATAAAGAATGAAGGCACCAACGGCGCCCTCATTCACCAAATTCAATCCAGCCCACCTGACCCGAACGGCCGAGTCGTTGCAGAACCCGGGAGCCCCGGCAGGGCGGGTGCTTGCTCAAAATGAGTTCCCTCCAAAACAATGGGCGCGCCAACGGCGCGCCCATTCACTCTATTCCATTCAGCCCGCCTGACCCGAACGGCCGAGTCGTTGCAGAACCCGGGAGCCCCGGCAGGGCGGGTGCTTGCTCAAAATGAGTTCCGCACGCAAAGAAGGCCACTAAATGTGGCCTTCGTCTTGCGCAGGACTGTTTGAAATTTTGAGGAAGCACCCGCCCTGCCGGGGCTCCCGGGTTCCCGTTTACGAGAGCGACATTCTCAGCAACTCGTTGAAGAGCTTCGGGTTGCCCTTGCCGCGGCTTGCCTTCATGCACTGGCCCACCAAAAAGCCGATGACCTTCTGGTTGCCGTCACGATACTGCTGCTCCTGATCGGCACAGTTTGCCAGCACCTCGTCCACGATCGGCTGCAACGCACCGGCATCGCTCACCTGACGCATGCCGCGCTCGTCGACGATCTTGTTGGGGTCGTCGCCAGTCTGAGCCATGGCCTCAAAGACCTCGTGCGCCTGGTTGGAGCTAATGGCATCGGTCGCGAGCAGCTTGGCAAGCGCTGCCACCTGAACCGGCACAATGCCGGACTCGGCCAGCGAGACGCCCGCGCCCTTAAGGTAGGCGATCATCTCGTTCACCAGCAGGTTTGCAACCGTCTGGGCCTCCTTGCCAGCCATACCGGCAGCGGCCGCCTCAAAGAACTCGGCAAACTCCGGGTCGCCGGCAATCTGCTCGGCATCGGCCGCCTTAATGCCAAAGTCGGCCTCAAAACGGGCGCGCTTGGCATCGGGCAGCTCGGGAATCTCGCCACGGCAGCGGTCGATGAACTCGTCGTCCAGATCGAACGGCGCCAGGTCGGGATCGGGGAACAGGCGATAGTCGTCGGCCGTCTCCTTGACACGCATGACTACGGTGCGCTTGCGACTGGGCTCCCAGTGGCGGGTCTCCTGATAGATGATTCCGCCCTCCTCGAGCACCTCGGCCTGACGGCAGATCTCGTAGGCAAGGCCATCATGCAGGCTCTTAAACGAGTTGAGGTTCTTAAGCTCGGTCTTGGTGCCCAGCTTGGTCTCGCCACGGCGGCGCAGCGACACGTTGCCGTCGCAGCGCATGGAACCCTTCTCCATGGAGCAGTCAGAAATGCCCAGCGTCACAAAGATGCGACGGAGCTTCTCCATAAACAGGCGCGCTTCCTCGGGCGTACGCAAGTCGGGCTCAGTCACGAGTTCAATCAAAGGCGTGCCGCAGCGGTTGTAGTCGACGAGCGACTCGGTCGCGGCGGTAATGCGGCCCTCGGCACCGCCCACGTGCACCATCTTGGCGGCGTCCTCCTCCATGTGGATGCGCAGGATGCGGATGGGCACCGTGTAGGAACCATCCTCGCGGCGCTCGGGCATCTGTAGGTTGGACGCGTCGTAGCTGGCCAGATGACCGGCACGCTGATTGCCTTCGCGCATGGTCGACGTCATGGACGTGGACAGGCCCTCGGCGTTGGCCGAAGCGCTCGCCAGGCTCTGGGCCTCGGCCTCGCCAAATGCGCAGTCGGGGCGCTCGGCGGCGCCGCGACCGGTCACGTCAAGATTCAGGTGACCGTACATGGCAAAGGCGACCGGACCCTGCGTGGTCTGGAAGTTCTTGGCCATGTCGGGATAGAAGTAGTGCTTGCGATAGAACATCGAGTGGCGCTGGATCTCGCAGTTGGTGGCGAGACCTGCCTTGACGATACTCTCGATGGCGCGCTTGTTGGGCACCGGCAGGGCGCCGGGCAGGCCCAGGCACACCGGGCACACGTTGGCGTTGGGCTCGTCATCGTGGCTGAGCTTGCAGTTGCAGAACATCTTGGTATCGAGTGCGGTGAGCTCGGTATGGATCTCCAGGCCGATCACGGCCTCCCAATCCTGCAGGACCTCGGAAAGCTCCTTCATTACAGCTCGCCTCCCTTCCCGGCAAAATCGGGCGCGACGGAAAGCGCGGGCGCACCCGTGGCGGCATCGGCAAAGCCGCGCTCCAGGGCGCGGGCAAACGTGAGCAGCTGACGGTCCTTAAAGGCCGGGCCCACCAGCTGGGCAGAAACGGGCAGCTTGCTGTCCTCGCCCAGGCCCAGCGGCACCGAGATACCACCGTTGCCGCAGATGTTGAGCGAGATGGTGTACAGGTCGGACAGGTACATCTGCGTGGGGTCGCTGATCTCGCCAAACTTAAAGGCCGTGCGCGGCGAGGCGGGCATGAGGATGGTGTCTACCTTGGCATACGCGGCGTCGTAGTCCTGCGTGATGAGCGTGCGGGCCTTTTGCGCGGCATAGTAATACTTGTCGTACACGCCCGAGCTCAGCAGGTAGGCGCCGAGCATCTGACGGCGCTTGGCCTCGGCACCAAAGCCGTGGGCGCGCGAAAGCGAGCTCTGGTCGGACAAGTTGGCGCAGCCCTCCTCCTGGTAGCCGTAGCGAATGCCGTCGAAGCGGGCCAGGTTGGAGAATGCCTCGGCCGGGCCGATGACGTAGTAGGCGGCGATGGCGGCGTCCAAGTGCGGCAGGTCGACCTCGACCAGCTCGGCGCCCTGGTTCTGCAGCTCCTGGGCGGCGCGCTGAACAGCGGCCTTGACCTCGGGCGTCAGGCCCTCGGCCTCCATAAACGCGGGGATGATGCCTACGCGCTTGCCCTCGATGCTGTCGTTGAGGTGCTCGGTAAAGTCGACGGCGCAGTCCTGGCTGGTGCAATCGTACGGATCGTGGCCCGCGCCGGTAAGCGCGTTCATGGCCAGCGCGACATCCTCGACCGTGCGGCCAAAGGGGCCAACCTGGTCGAGCGACGAGCCAAAGGCAACCACGCCGTAACGGCTCACGGCGCCATACGTGGGCTTAAAGCCCACCACGCCGCACAGCGACGCCGGCTGGCGAATGGAGCCGCCGGTGTCCGAACCCAGCGAGAGCGCAACCTCGCCCGCGGCGACGGCGGCAGCGGAGCCGCCCGAAGAGCCGCCGGGCACGCGCTCGGTATCCCAGGGGTTGTTGGTGCGATGGAACGCCGAGCTCTCGGTAGAGCTGCCAAAGGCGAACTCGTCCATGTTGGCCTTGCCCATGGGCAGGCAGCCGGCATCGAGCATGCGCTGGACGCAGGTAGCGGTGTAGACGCTCTGATAGTTCTCGAGCATGCGAGAAGCGCAGGTGGTGCGCGTGCCCACGAGGTTCATGTTGTCCTTAATGGCCAGCGGCACGCCCGCGAGCGGGGGCAGCGGCTTGCCTGCGGCACGGTCGGCATCCACGCGCGCGGCGGCCTCGAGCGCGAGCTCGGGCGACACCTGCAGGAATGCCTGAACCCCGCCCTCGCGCGCCTCGATGGCAGCAAGGGAGGCCTGGGCCACCTCGGTGGCGGTAAAGTCGCCGGCGGCAACGCCCACGGCGATCTGGGCGGCGGTAAGGGAATCGAAGCTCTGCGCCATTACTCGCTCTCCCCCTCTCCCAAAATGGACGGCACGCGGAAGTAGCGGTCGCGCGCGCTGCCGGCGTTTTCGAGCGCAACGTCGAGCGGCAGGTCGCGCTCGGGCTCGCGCAGGTCGTCGCCCATCACGTTGGACAGGCTTCCGATGGGATGGAACGTGGGCTCCACGTCGGGCAAGTCATATTGCAAGACGGGCTCGAGCATCTGGACGGCGTCGTTCATGTAGGACGTCATCTGGGTGAGCTCGCCATCGGTCAGTGCGATCTTTGCGTACTCGGCGATGCCGCGCACGTCTTTCTCGCTGAGTTCCATAGGCGCTCCCTTCCGCATAACAGTTAAACCGCTCTAGTATACAGGGCAACGCCGACTTGGAGCAGGCGCTTTACCCAAATGCAGCGAAAACGTAACGAGAGCGGCAGGCTGGCAGGCGGCGGGCCGGCGGTTCTACAGCGAAACCGCACCGTCCATAGCGAAAACCATCCCGCCCGCAGCGAAAACCGCGCCGCCCGCAACAAAAAGCATCACAACATTCGACGCTTTTCGCCAAAATCGCGATTTTCATCGAATGTTGTGATGGTTTGGAAGTCCCGACCACCACAAAGGTGCCTGTCCCCATTGTGGTGGTTCTGAACGATGTCCTATGCCGAGGCCTTGGCCTTGCGGCGCTTGCGGACCGCGTGGATCACGATGTCCAGCAGCAACAGCACAATGGCTACGACCACGATGAGCACGGCAAACTCGCGCTTGCCCCAGTGGCGGCCGGCCAGCGACTTTTGCTTGTCGACGTCCTTCTTGTTGTACTTGGTGCGCACGCAATGCACCAGCAGGCGATGGTCGTTCACGCCATAGGGCGTGCAGGTGACGAGCGTCACTTTGTCGGCGCCGGGCTCGATGGTCAGCGACTCCATCTCCTCGGGCAGCACCACCTCGGAGTCCACCATCTTGTAGGCGAGCGTCTTATTCATGGTGTGCAGCAGCACCAGGTCGCCGGGCTCCAGCGAGTGGATGTCGTCGAACATGCTCAGGTTGCGCATGCCCGAGTGCGCGGTGAGCACGCAATGCGTCGAGGTGCCGCCCACCGGCAGGCTCGTGCCCTCCAGGTGGCCGACGCCCGCCATAAGGACTTCTTCGCTCGTGCCGTGGTAGATGGGCATGCTCACGTCGATGGAGGGGATTTCGACCCAACTCATCATGGGATCGCGGTCAAAGATGAGTTGCTGGGCGTAGGGCTCGATCTGGTCGGCGGGAAGCTCGGTGGCCTCGCCCGCCAGCTGCTCGTTAAAGGAGCGCGCCTGGAGCAGGATGCGCTCGCGCTCCTCGGCAGACAGCGCGTCCACGGTGCTGGACACGGTGCTGATCTGGTTGAACACGCCCGAGGCTTCGAGCCGGTCCAAGATCCACGGCCAGGTCATAAGGCCCACGCCAATAAGGATGATAACGATGGTGATGAGCCGGTCGGCCCAACGCGGCAGTCGCTTGCGACGGCGCTTGGGCTTTGGTTGAGGTTTGGGCTGAGGGCTTGAGCCGCCGTTGTCCGCGGCGTTATTGCTCTTCATATGTTTGGCGCCCTGCACCATCGCCGGTCACTCCTCTACAGCTCAGGTTGTCTAAACAAATAATAGCCGAATCGCGAGCTTCCGCGCCGGACAACACAGCTAGACAGCATTGTGCGGTGCGAGCATAGGCCAGCATTTGCGTTTTCAAAATGTCCCGGATCGGCGGGGCGATTCGGGATACAATGTCAACAGAAAACGACGCACCCCGCGTAAGTACTTAGGAGCGCGGGCAGCCTAGTTTTCAGCTTTAGTTAAATGCCCGGGATCCGACCCCCGGGCATTCTTATTTGCGCTTGCGGCGCAAATGCCTTCTACCGTCCGCACCGCGCGTGCGCCTACGGACCTTAAACCGAACCTCATACGAGTCAAGAAACGCGATGACGAACGTGCCCACCGCCGCGAGGGCGGCGAGCGCGTTAAGGAATTTCAGCATTTGGGGACCTCCGATCGAGTCGTCGGCCGCCCGCGCACGGGATGCGTCGCAAGGGTATTTTACTGCGAGTGCATGCACCCGCAGCTGCTAAACGCAATAATTGCAAACATTTGTTCGATAGTTACACACACGGTTCCTCGTCCAGCGGAGCCTGGCCGCATTGTCCGGGTTTGCCCGACGTGTTTGCGTTTTCAAATGTCCCGAATCGGCGGGGCGATTCGGGATACAATCGTTACAGGAAACGACACGCCCCGCGTAAGTGTTCGAAAGCGCGAGTGAGCAGTTTCCGGTGTTGTTAAATGTCCGGACTCCGAACCCCGGGCATTCTTATTTGCGCTTGTTGCGGCGCAAATGCCTTCTACCGTCCACACCGCGCGTGCGCCTACGGACCTTAAACCGAACCTCATACGAGTCAAGAAACGCGATGACGAACGAGCCCGCATCGGACGATGGAGGCTGGCTGCGTTATCCCAAAAAAACGGGGCAGACCCCAGCGCGGAGTCTGCCCCGAAAAGAGAATGGCAAAGCAAGAACGTAGATGGACGAGAAAAGTGTCCGCAAGTCTCATGGCCATCACATCCCACCTGCCAAAGGGATGGGTGAGCGAGCGTTACTCCTGCTCGGACTCCTCAGCCTGCTTACGGCTGCGGATGAGGTGCGCCACGCCGATGCACAGCACCGCGCCACCAGCGATCCAAGTGAAGGTCACGCCGTTAAGACCGGTGAGCGGGAGGCCGGAGCCCTTCTTGTTCTGGACAGTAAGGTTAACCACACCACCGGTCACAGTTGCGTCTTTCACAAGCGAAGAAGTATCCTTGGTCACGTTAACGGTGAGCTTATTATTGTCCTCGCCCTCAGGCTTAGCAAGATCGCCATCAGCAGTCGAGATCTTAAAGGTGAAGTCGGGCAGCGTGTTGTAGCCGCCGAGGGTGTGGGTCTCCTTGACGGTATAGGTACCAGCATCGAGGCCCTTAACCTCGATTATTCCGCCATTTTTAGTTTCGAACTCATGCTTGGTTTCGGAGAGGGTTCCGTCCGCCTGAACATACTTGATACCGGCAGCTGCACCCTGTTTGTTTTCATCAGGATTCGTCGCTTGAATGGTGAACTTCACGCCGTCAAGCTTAGTGTTCTCATCGGCAGCGTCCTCCTTGACGAGCTTGAGCGCGTAGGTGTAGTCGCGGACGGTGTCGGTCACGGACTCGCCCCTACCCTCACTCATGGGGTTGTTGGAATAAATCAGTTTTACGGTGTTGTCGTTACCCGTGTTGCCAACAATAACTTTCGCGGCCTTTTCAGGATTGAGCTTAGCGGTGTAAGTAACGACGACATTGGATCTATCGTCGAGCGTCGCGCCGACCTTGTTCGCAGCAGTTTTGAGGTCGGTAAACTTTACGGTCAACGTGTTAGTTGAATCATCAACCGAAACATCGTAACCAGCCTTGTCGCCCTCAGTCGTGTTACGCGAAAGGGTCTTATCGCCGATTTTAACTTCAATGGTGCCCACGTTTGCCGTAAGGCCGGCAGAGAGCACGTCGTCAAACTCATAATAGTAGGTGTCGAACGTGGCGATGTTGTCGGCAAAGGTGCCCGTCAGCTGGTAATGGACGTCCTGACCCATCTGGGAATCTGCCTTGTCGGCCCAATTGCTGTCGGGCTTGTCGTCCCTGATCTTCTTCTCGACAGTAGGAATCTTAGTCTTCTCGGCCACCTTTACGCCGGAATCGCCAACAACAGCGAAAATCGGAGAGGTGCCAGTGTTCTTCTTATTGTTCTTGGTCGACTGGCCAATGCTGGCGTCATCGGTCAGAAAAAGGTAATAGCCCGTGTTGGGAGTATTATCAGCATTCTTGGGCACAAAAGCGGCGCCCGCGATAAAGGAATCGCCCGTCGGCGCGACCTTGTCCTTAACCACCTTGGCAATTTTATTGAGAACGCTATCCTTGTCGACACGCGTCGCTGGCGTGGTATCCTTCACATTTTCGGCCAACCAGTTGGCGACATCCTCTGCACTGGCACCATCCTTCAGTGCATCTTTCTGAGAGCCATTAATGGCATCGATGATGGCCTTCTGAGTCGCCTTGTCATCAAATGCCCAATCAACATTTGAAACGACCTTACCCGACTTGTCTGTCTTATCAACGACATCACCCTTAAAGATCTGATATGCCTTAAACGTGGTTGTCGCATTGTCTTTAGTCTGCTCGATGATGATGCCATTATCCGGAGCCGTCACCGGATCCGCCGCAAACGCCATGGTCACCGGGGCCATGACGCCACCGAAGCTCAGCGCTGCGGTGAGGCCGGCGGTTACTGCCAGGCGTGCGATGTTCTTGCTCATGCTCATCTTCTTTTCCTCTGCTTTCTGCTTGAAGTTCATTTGATCTAAATCTGTCTGTCTGTGTCTTAGCATCTACTTCGCTACGTCTCGCCCCGCTCTCTGTGGGGCTGCCAGCTACTCTTTATGGCTGCCACCTCCCCGCTTGACCAGGAGCGCGACCACGATGAGCGCGGCTCCGGCGACCGCTGCGGCGGCCGCGGCGTACATTGCCATATCGCCAGTCGAGGGCATAAAGCCTCCGGTGGTAATGCTAGGGGGTGTGCCGGTAGGCGTGTTGATGAGCGACGCCTCCAGGCTGCCCGTCGACCCGTCCGCGCTGTCGGCGCGCAGGGGCGACTCGGCCGTGATGGTGAGCTTGGGCTTGGCGGCGGCCACCTGGTCGACGTCCAGGCCCTCGGCCTTGACCGTCACGGAGCGCGTGCCCTCAAAGGCGGTGTAGCCCTTGGGCGCCTTGAGCTCGCGAACCTCCAGCTTGCCCGAGTCCACGCCCGAGACGGTCACGCGGCCGTCCTCGCCCGTGGTGACGGTGACCTTGCCTTCTGCATCCCACGTGCCGTCGGCCGCCAGCGTGCGACCGCGGTCGTCGGCGATGCTCAGGACCGCCCCGGCAAGCGGCTTGTCGCCGTCGCTGCCGCGCTTGGTGAGCGCGAGATCCCAGGTATAGGCGCACGCGTCGTCGCTCGGCGTGCGGGTGAAGCCGGCGTCGCCGGACTGGTCGGCGAGAGGAGAGCGCGGGTAGCGCAGGTAGACCTCGTTGGGGTTGCCCTTCGCGATGCCGTGGTTGCACGCGCTGTTGAGCGGCGCGTTGTACACGGCGACCACGCGGGCGCCCGCGGCGAAGGCGTCGGCCCCGCCGAGCGCGGCGATCAGGTCGCCGGTGCGCACGGTGAAGGTCTTACCGTCGACCGCTACCTTGGTGGCGCACTGGGCCGTGATGTCGGTCCAGCCCTTCGCGGCCTTGGTGCCGGCGCGTCCGTCCTTGCCGGTGGCAACGGCGTCGAAGCCGCCGTCCGCGCCCGCCGCCACGTACACGCGCATGCTCGCGGCCACCTTGGAGGGGTCGAGCCCCGCGCTCATGGTGTCGACGAACTGCACCGTATAGGTGTCGTAGGCGGTGAGCCCCGCCGGGACCGTGGCCGAGAGGCGCCAGTACAAGTCGTCTGCGACCGTGGCGTCGGCGGCCTTCTGCCAGGCGGCGGTGCTGTCCTCCAGCACGTGCTTGGCCACCTTGGGCGTTGAGGCCTTGGGCTTAACAGTGACGGCGCTGCCGCCGACCAGGGTCATGATCGGCGCGGTGCCGGCCTCGCCCTGGGCGATGGCGTCGTCTTTGGCGACGATGAGCCAGTAGCCGCAGGGCAGCTCGGCCGTCGTGCCCGCGTTAAGGGCCACGGACACGGCGCCAGAGCTCTGGAGGGAACGAGCGAGCTGTGCGCTCAGCGCGCTCGTAAGGTGGGAATCGGTGTCGAGCCACTCGGCAGCTTCCTGCGCGGTGGTCTGGGAATTGGGCATGCCGGCGCTGTGCAGCACAGGCAGCGCGGCGTCGCGCACGGCGTCGCTTGCCCAGGCGGGATCGGTGGCGATCTTGGCGTCTCTGTCGCCGTCGACAACGTTGGCGCTAAAGATCTGGTAGGCGTCGTAGCTGCTCGCCACGGTGCCGCTCACCGTGATGGAACCGGTCGAGGTCGGCGCGGCCTGCGCGGAAGCGGGGAACACAACCGCGCAGGTGCCGATCAAGAGGGCAAGCAGCGCAAACAAGATCGGGAAGGAGCAAACTTTCTTATTCACGACGCTCACCTCCCTTCGCGCTCGCCTTGCGACGAACGTGCATCCAGGCTGCAGCGACGCAAAGCATCGCCGCGCCGGCAAGGTACGTCAGAGTGACGCCCGACATACCAGAAAGGGGCAAAGAGGTTGAGTAGGTGTTGGTGAAGGTGGGGATGGAGGTTTCGGTGAGTTCGTGATCCGTAGTATCGGTGTTTACCCAGTTACCGTCGGAGTCAACGGCCCCCTTCCTGTAGGTCACCTTACAGCTGATGTCCCTTTTGGAATTATCCGTTGCAACAACCGTGAACTTGTAGACCGAATTATCGAACTTGTAATGCGAGAAAATCGAGCTATCGCCCTTCTCTCGCACATAGTACGTGAAGGTCTTGGAAGCACCGCGGCCCGGAACATCAGAATCACTCTGCTTCAGACTGGCAAGATTGTACTTAATCTCGCCGAAGCCCAGGGTCTGGGATTTGTCGCCGTCGGCAGTAGTGGTAATCACGCCGTTGGGGTCGGTCTTAACCGTCTCGGCTTCTTTGAAGCCCGTGTTATCCGCAAACTCGAGCGTGAACTCCTTCATCTCGCCACCCTTAACGACCTTAGTCGCCTTGGGAGTCCAAGAGCCGTTGGAGGTGTACCGAGTGTAATTATTGGTGAAGGTCTTTTCCCCGTCGGGGCCGACAATCGAATAATAGCCTTGCTCGTTCTTTTCCAACGAGTTAGTTGAATCTCCCAGACTCACGCTTGTGATCGTATAGTTGTGAACGTAAAGAGTAACGTCCAAGTTTGGATCTTCCCTGCTCGGCACATTCATGAGTGGCGTTTGGTTGTCCCGAACCGTCACCACAATCTTGTACACGGTTGAGTCGTACGTGATGTCGGGATCGTACGTGATGCCGGGATCATTGCCAGCATTTTCGACCAAATAGTATGTAATCTCGTTAGCCTTAACAGTCTTATCAATGAGCTGTTCGCCAAGGTCAAAGGTGATGTTACCGTTCGCATCATTCTTGGCGGTTCCGACCAAGGTGCAGCCGCCATTGTTGAATTTCTTGTCATTCCAAAAGGGCTCCGTCGCGTCATCCGAATCCTTACGGTAGACCGAGAAGGAGAACTTGTCTTTGTCGAGCTTCATGTTTTGATTGGTCTGCTGATTTTTCAGCGCCTTGGTTGCCTTCAACTTAAGGCTCGGATAGACGTACGTATCCTCAGGCACGCCTAGGTACAAGTCGCCATTCGACATGATGCCGCCACCATGGTCCCAAGAATAGTTGCCCGTGATGAAAGTTGTCACTTTAGTACCCTGTACTAAGTCAGTCACCGCTTTATCCTTGGCGCTAACACCCGAAGTCAGACCGATGCTATTTTTTACCTGAGCAACACCGTTGGCGGGGATGCTGATGCGATTCTTTAGCTCAATGCTTCCCGAGTACTTGGCGTCTATATCGCCAAGCATCTTGCCGGATACCACTGCGACCGGCGTATTGTGATCCCGCGCTGCGAGGAAGAAATCGGCATGACCGGACTCGCGGAAATCGGGTGAGTTGTATGCCTCTCTATCTTCAGTCTTATTAGTATCAGCAATACCACCACCTGAAAGATGGGGCGTACCATCATTACCACTGCCATCTTCCCGTTTGTATTCTATGAAATTAGTATCATTGCCAGCAGACGAATTGCCAAAGATTGCCGTGCCCTCAGTGTTCGTTACCAACGTCTTGCCCGTCGGGCAGACTGCAACGCCACCGCCATAGCCGCCAGCGGTATTACTGCTTATATACGAGTTGTATACAAACAGCCTGCCTGCTTTATCCGCGTTTTTCGAATCACCCTGAACAAAGATGCCGCCGCCGCCCCAGTCAAAACGAGACATGCAGCAGTTGTTAGTGATGTAAACTTTGCTGCCTGGAGTGCCGTTGTTGTCTGGAGTGTCGCCAATCATCGCGTCAACCTTCTGGCCCACTCGAATGCCAGCACCCTCAGATCGGAAGCTCACGTTAGAGGCAATATATCCTCCCGTAATGTCGAGCCATGCCATATCTCCTCGATTAAGATTGGTAACGTAAACGCCGCCGCCAGCTTCCTCGGAATAGTTGCCGGTAATCTGGCCACCGGAAATAGTGACATGGGCGCCGTTATTGGCAGCAAGCCCAGCGCCGCCATGACAACCACTGCCATCCGTGCCACAGAATTTAGCCATTCTATTATTCGTGATATGGCCACCAGAAACGGTAACTTTACCGCCTGAAGCCATGATGCCGCCGCCGAGACCGGCACCAGAAGCAAGCGTGCTGTTGCCGGAGATTACGCCACCAGCTATGGTGACCGTGGAAGCGTTGCCAAACACACCGCCGCCACTAGGAGCGCGGTTGCCGGCAACTACGCCACCGGTCAAATTAAGGGTCGAAGCGCCGCCACTCGCGTTGGACACCATAATGCCCGCGCCCGCGCCCGAGCTAGAAGCGCCACACACGTAGCCGCCGCCCATGTTGACGATAGAGCCGCCCTCGGCATAGACCAAGCTGCCAACGCTGCTGCCCTGTTTTTGCGTAATCGCGCCGCTCACAAGGTTAAACGTGCCGCCCTTGCCTTTTTTGTTATACAGATTGATGAGCCTTAGATTTGCGCTGCTGCCGCCGCACGCCACGATGGCACCTTTAATCTCAACATCATGTTTGACAAGTGTCTCGGTTGTGCCTGTTTCGTTCGGGGACGATTCGGTCACGTAGTAGGTAAGATTAGATGGAATGTTATCGTTATCTTTAACGTAAGTCAGATTGGCGTTCTTGCCATAATTGGCGGCATAGTTGTCATAATTATCGGCATTCAGGCTCTGCCCCCGATCAGTCAGCGGCTGGCCCCCGCTGACCTTCTCACTCTCCTGCTTGGAATCCATAATTGTAAGTGTTGCGCCGCCAGCAACATCGAATAACGGCTTGTTGTCACTCGAGTGCTTAATCTTACAACCGTTTAGGTCAAGGGTGATATTGATGGGGTTATCGTCAGTTTGTTCAAGCCTAATCTCATCGTTGCATTCAATATTGTTAACAAGCGTAAAAGTAGCCCGGCCCTCATTATCGCGAAAGCTCTTGTCAGGAAGCTTCGAGCTGAGTTCAGCTCCACTCCTGATTTCATGAGTCGATCCATTCTCTGCAGCAAGTGCGATCGTGCCCTCGTCGTTAGCATCATCATCCGCAGGCTGCACGGCGCCCTCGGCCTCCGCGTCATCGGCTGTCGAGTCTGGTGCAACGGTATCCTCGTTCGCCTCATTCTCGGCATCGCTGCTATTCTGGTTTTCGGCGTCCCCGTTGTTGGTGTTTTCTACATCAGTAGACTCAGTTGAGGAACCCCCCCCCATCACAGTTTCCTCGGTAGAAACCGTCTGGGCATCGTTGGCGATGGCCTGCGAGATCGGAGGCATGACGAGCGACAGTACCAGGCTCAAAACGGAGGCTCCGCACAAAACGCCTGCCAGTACACGGCGCGTCGCTTTATTACTCTGCTTAGATTTGTCCGAATTCGCTTTCATCGATGTCTCCTCCCCAAGAGACCGCGATCTTGCTCTTTCACTATCAAACGTATCTGCGCAATCTGTAATTGCGCTCGCTAATGATGCAATTATAACGATTGTATAAACATCTGAGCAGCAAAACCGACATTTTTGTGCAAGTTCTCAATTATCTTGACATTTACTCAGATTTGCCTTCGTTTATTCGCTATCTATTTTTTGTTTCTGCTGGTAATTTAGTTGCCATTAT
>CABRYP010000007.1 GCA_902475245.1 uncultured Collinsella sp.
GTTAACGTCCTTCAATGTGATAAACAATCGTGCTTTAACATACAGGTTTTGGATAAAGCCGAATTAGCCGCCGCAATTGGAATACCTACAGCCATTGCCCTTCTTAGGGCTCGGATTGAAGAGCATCTCGAATAAATCGCAAAAAGCAGTTCGTAGCAACATTCAGGAGCTAGATAGTTTTTCAGGCTCCTGAATGTTGTTACAAACATGCACCTTAGCGCTTAAGACTCGCGGTCTGCCAGTCAGCTATGATGCGGGCCCATTTCCTGTGCAAGTCGCGCTCGCGGTCGATAAACATGATGGCAAACGCGACAAACAACAGCAAGCTCGCCACGACGATGGCGTGCAGGCCCATGCGCTCAATACACCAGTTGCCCAGCACGGCGCCAAACACAAAGGTAAAGATCACGCCAAAGTACAGCACGCCGTTTTCCAAAAAACCGCGCTTGTGGGTGATGATGTAGTCGTCCACGTTTTGCAGCGCATTGCGCAGGTTACCGATGCACATGGTCGTAGCGATGCCGTGACCATGGATCTTGCGGAAGCTCTCGACCTGCATGCCGCAGGCAAACGAAGTGAGGCAGTTGGCGAGCAGGTTGTAACCGCCACCGGGGATAAAGCTCACGCCCAGCAAGATGACGGCTTCAAAGAACACCGTTACCTGGCGCCAGTGGATCACGCTGCCAAAACGCTCGTGTACCAGGTCGGCAAGCATAATGCCCACAGCAAACGACACCACAGGGAAGAAATAGCGCCCCGCAAGTGCCCAATTGCCCTCCGAGATGCTCACGCCCACCAGCAAGATGTTGCCCGTCTGCGCGTTGGCGAAAACATGGTCGCGCCCAATGTACGAATAAACGTCCATAAAGCCACCGGCGAGCGCCAAGATGATGCCCAGCTCGATGGACTCCGATATCTGTTTGGCACGCTGCATCGTCGTGCATCCTCCTTGTTGACGACTCTCTCGTGCGTTGGCGGAAACATAGCCGCCGTTCATACTGTAACCCATTGACAACATGGCGTGCGCGCGAGACGGCCCCTTCGACACGGGGATACACAGTCTGGAAACAAACGGCACTCGCATCGACACGCCGATCCGCCAGCCCATGTACTCCACCAGTCTTTTTAGCCCCGTCCCAAAAAGACTGGTTACAATTACGTGCAGCATACAAACACCAGGAGGAATCGTGGCAAAAAAGCCTCAGCACGCTCAGAACAACCAGCGCAGTCAGCAGGGCAAACAGGGCCAGCAGCAAAAGCGCAGCGGTAAGGCGCAGGCCACGGTCGCCCGCACCACGCATACCCCAGCAGCGCCCGCCCGCCCCTGGCGCCCGGGCCGCGATAAATTCCTCCCCGTCAGTCGAGCCGACATGGATGCACGCGGCTGGGACCAGTGCGACTTTGTCTACATCTGCGGCGACGCCTACGTGGACCATCCCAGCTTTGGCATGGCCATCATCAGCCGCGTCCTCGACGCGCACGGCTACAAAGTGGGCATCATCTGCCAACCCGACTGGACCGACCCCGCCAGCATCACCGTGCTCGGCGAGCCGCGCCTAGGCTTTCTCGTCAGTGCCGGCAACATGGACTCTATGGTCAACCACTATTCGGTGACCAAGCATCGCCGCCACACCGACGCCTATACCCCCGGTGGCGAAGAGGGGCGCCGTCCCAATCGCGCCGTCACGGTCTACGGCAACCTCATCCGCCAGACGTTTAAGGACGCCCCCATCATTATCGGTGGCATCGAGGCAAGCCTGCGTCGCCTGGCCCACTACGACTACTGGCAGGACAAGCTCAAGCGCTCGGTGCTGCTCGACTCGGGCGCCGACATCCTCATCTACGGCATGGGCGAGCACGCGATTGTCGAGATCGCCGACGCGCTCGACGCGGGACTGCCCGTCGACCAGATTACCTATATCAACGGCACCGTCTACCGCACCAGCTCGCTCGACGAGGTCTACGACTACGACCTGCTGCCCAGCTGGGACGACCTTGCCGCCGACAAGCTCAACTACGCGCGCAGCTTTAACGTGCAGCAGCAGAACATGGACCCCATCACCGGGCATCGCCTGGTAGAGCCCTACCCCAACAACGTCTATGTGGTGCAAAACCCGCCGTCGACGACGCTCACCACCGACGAGATGGACGAGGTGGCCGAACTCCCCTACGCACGCGATTGGCATCCCGATTACGACGCGGCGGGCGGCGTGCCGGCCTTTGCCGAGATCAAATTTTCCATTAGCTCCAACCGCGGCTGTTTTGGCGAGTGCTCGTTTTGCGCCCTCACCTTCCACCAGGGCCGCGTGTTGCAGATGCGCAGCCATGACTCGATCATGCGCGAGGCCGAGCTGCTCACGCGCGATCCCGAGTTTAAGGGCTACATCAACGACGTGGGAGGGCCGACGGCCAACTTTAGCCGTCCCGCCTGCGACAAGCAGCTCAAGCACGGCGTGTGCAAGAACAAGCGCTGCCTGTGGCCGAGCGTATGCAAGAACATGGTGGTCGACGAGAGCGGCTACACGCAGCTGCTGCGCGACCTGCGTCAGCTGCCGGGCGTCAAGAAAGTCTTTGTCCGCAGCGGCATCCGCTTTGACTACACCATGGCCGATGCCTCGGACGAGTTTTTGCGCGAGCTGCTGGAGCACCATGTCTCGGGCCAGCTGCGCATAGCGCCCGAGCACGTGAGCGACGCGGTGCTGTCCGTGATGGGCAAGCCGAGCCGAGCCGTCTACGACGCGTTCTGCCGCAAATTTGAACGCCTGAACCGCGAATACGGACTCAAGCAGTACGTGGTGCCGTATCTGATCTCGAGCCACCCCGGCTCGACCATGAAGGAAGCCGTGGACCTTGCCGAAGCCGTGCGCGACATGGGCTACATGCCCGAGCAGGTGCAGGACTTCTACCCCACACCGTCCACCATGTCGACGTGCATGTACTACACCGGCGTGGATCCGCGCACCATGGAGCCGATCTATGTGGCGCGCGACCCGCACGAGAAGGCCATGCAACGCGCGCTCATCCAGTATCGCAAACCCGAGAATTACAAGCTGGTGCGCGAGGCGCTAGAAAAGGCCGGCCGCCGCGACCTGATCGGCTACACCAAGCATTGCCTGATCCGTCCCGTGCCGCCGCGCCCGGGCGAGACGTCTGCCGGCGGCGGGCATGGCACCGGCAAGAAGGGCGGCAAACCGCATGGCGGCGGCGCTGGCAAGGGGCCTAAGGGCAGCAAGGGGCACAGCGGCATGTCGCGCGCGCAGAACACTGCCGGGCGCAACCGTGCAGCTCAGGGGCGTCAGGGTGCCAACGGAGGCGGACGCCGCAATTAGTGCGGGAATGCGGTAGATGTGCTCACAGCGCTCTGCTGGCACGCTTGGCGCAGCGAGCGCATTGCCTCCACCAGGATCACGCCGGCGATCGCGACCGTAATTGCCACGTCGAACGGCGTGTTCACAAACCACAGCAGCCCCATGAGATACGACCCGGCATTAAAGGCAAAGTGCAGCAGGATCGTGTAGCGGAGCTTTCCGGTGGTCACGAACACCCAACCAAAAATGAGGCCGGCAGCGCCCGCATAGCAGCCCTGCACCCAGTTCATATGCATAAAGCCAAAGATGGCCGCCTGCAGCACGATTGCCGCGGCGATACCCCACGTGCTTGGGGCCGCCCAGGGCACCATGGCGCCGTCTTGCGCGTTCGCGCGGCGCCGGCGCTTCCAGAGCGAACGGCACTGTGGATTAAACGCACGCAGCGAAAACTCAAAGATGATGCCGCGCACCAGCAGTTCCTCGCAAAACGGAGCGCCGAGCACCGTGGTCAGGACGGCAAGAAGGCTGGTATCGCCCATGCCCGTTTCCTCGACGAGCTCGCTATAGTCTGCCGCGACCTCGGGCAGCAGCGACAGCACGCCGTCGCATAGGTAGCTAATGACCACCTGCATGGATAGGCCGATCACGACAACGCAGGCAATGCGCTTCCATGCCGCGCTTGCTCCCCCACCGAGCGGGCGCTCGCCTTGCCGGCGTGCCATGAAGGAGCGGGGCCACAGATAACGCCACCACAGCAGCGCCATCAAAAATGACGCCGTCTGAGCGGCAGCCTGGAACCATTGAATATCGAGGTTGTCGATCGGGAAACCCGTCAGCACCGACACGGCATCGAGAACTGAAAACAGAACCACGCTCAGGGCTATATCGGCAGCGACAACGCCAAAACAGGCAAGCGCCCACGCCATCGCATTGAGCATGCCAACCTCCTCAAAACCCGGCACTTAGGGACGTTCCTTAACTGCCGGCTGAAAAGGAACGTCCCCAAGTGCCGGCAGTTTGGGACAGTCATTGTTGATGAGAATCGGGCGCAGCGCCAAAAGCCCCGCTCGGCGAGATGTCGAACGGGAAGGTGCCGCAGCGATTGAAAGCGGCGATGAACATGCGGATGGCGTTGGACGGTGTGGTGCCCACGAGCTGGGTTGCCGCCGCGAAGGCCGCCTTTTCCTCGGGCAAAACCTTCGCGACAACCGGGGTCATGTGTTCTGCCATGGCGCTTCCTTCTTGAAACGACGGTGGTGCGGATGGATGCGGGCCACGCGGCTGGGCGACGGGCTGTGAAGGCAACCCGATTGGCCCGCATCTGGAGTTTGTTCTACGGCGTTGGTATTACTTGGTAATCCTAAGTATTACCCCGTAGATAGAATACCATACCCGACCCCATGGAGACAGAAGAAAACGAATCATTTTATTGTTGAGTTAGCGCCTGAAATGGCTTTTAGAGCGTGATGATATCCGAGATATCGAGGGCCCGAGCGTCAGCGGCATCGTGCGTGGCAAGCAACAGCATGCGGCCGTCGAGCAAGTCGAGCACGACCTCGGCGCATGCGTCGCGCGCAGCGATGTCTAGACCGGTAAAGGGCTCGTCCAGAATCACTGCGCCGCCCGGGCACAGCAGGGCTCGGGCAATCTCGACGCGACGACGCTGCCCACCCGAGAGCTCAGCCACGCGTGCATGCACATCGATCCCCGGTACCAGCAGGCGCAACAGGGCTGCGGCACTCGAGGCATCCACGCGCGCGTCGGCGCACACCAGCACATTATCCAAGGCAGAAGCGTCCTCGACCAGGCGCACATCCTGAAACACCATGGAGCACGGTGCGCACTCCCCCGCCGCCAGCGCAAGCAACGTCGACTTGCCCACGCCCGAAGCGCCCATCACACAGGTGCGTCCACCGGCGGGCACATGAAGCACCAGCCCGTCGAGCGCCGGCGCCCAAGGCGCGCGATCGCCCACGGCAAGCGCAAGCTCCGCTGCAGCACCATCGCTCGCAGCCCCTGTACGCCCGCGCAGTCCATGCCCATGCGCCCGCACGGCAGTTCGCCACGCCACGGGCCCCGAAGCCCGCAGCAACCACACCAGCACGCGCTCGCATGCCCACGATGCCGCCACGACCAGCACGGTCCACGCCAGCAGGTCAGCCGTCTCGATGAGCAGCTTCGCCCGATAGATGCGCTCGCCCACGGTGCCCGTCGCCATGCCGATGAGCTCCGCCGCCACGCCGGCCTTCCAGCTCATGCCGATCACGGCACGCGCGCACGAAAGCACAAACGGCAGGACCTCGCGCCAGGTATGGGCGCAAAACAGACGCCAACCCCGCACGCCATGCAGATGAAACATCTGCTCCAGCGACTGATCAACCTGCGTCAAACCCTCGACCAGCGAAAAATACACGCCCGGCAGCGCCATCAAAAAGACCGCGGCGATGCTCACGCGCGCCGACCCCAACCAAATGAGCAGCAGGACCACCACGCAGGCAACCGGTGTCGCCTTAACAAACGAAAGCGCAGGCGCCACCAAGCGGGCAAACGTCAGCGACCGCACCGAGGCTCCCGCCATCACGACGCCGCACACCGCGGCAAGCGCCAGCCCGCCCAAGATACGCGCACCCGAGCCTGCCAGAATCGCCCATGTGCCGGCATCGCATACCAGTCGTAGCAACGCCACCACGACAGCGCCCGGCCCCGGCAAAATCAACGGCTGCGCCACGAGACCCGCCACCAGCACCCACACGGCAAGCCAAAAGGCGGCAACGGCACCTGCTGCCGCCACCGCCTTCATACGCTCTGCCATTTGTCGAGCAAACGCACGCACGGGCTACTCCATGTAGTAGAAATCGTCAGCCGGGAGCTTGCCGCCCACGGCGCTCGCGTCCGCATCGGCCAGCACCTGCAGGTACCCACCGAGCGCCGCCTTCATATCCCTCCCCGTCTGGCACACGAGCATGCACCCGGGAATCGCTTTTTCGGCAATCGCGGCGTTATCCACGATACCCGCATCGACCACGGCCTGAGCCCAGTCCGCCGGCACCGCGTTCACGTCCTCAACGCTCGCAGCATGGCAGCTCAGGAATTCCGCCACGGCCTCGGGATGCTCCTCGGCAAAGGCCCGACGCACCACGGTCACGCCCGTCAGCAAACGGGAGCCCGTGTCGCCCGCCAGCTCATCCCACACATCGGTCAGACTCACCGGCGCCGACAGCTTGCCTTCGCTCTTTGCGATGGCAGCGGTCTTGAACGGCTCGGGCAGCACGCCCACGGCAGACGGATCGGCAAGCAGCACCGAGAGCACCTCGGTAGGCTCGCTCTTAAACTCGAGCGCCACCTGACCGGCCAAGCCCGCGCGCTCCAGCAGGTAGTTCATGACGTACTCCGGCGTGGTGCCCTTGCCCGTCATATAGACGGTATGGCCCGCCAGATCGCCAAACGAGGCCACACTCGCGTTACCCGTCACCACGTTCAGCACGCCCAGCGTGTTGATGTCGATGACCTGCACCGCACCCTCAGTCTTGTTGTAGAGTACGCTCGCCACGTTGGCGGGCACCAGGGCGATATCGATATCGTCCTGAATGACCTTGGGCACAATCTCATCGGCGGCAGTATTGATCGCAAAGTCGAACTCATTGTCCGTCTCGCCATCGGCTGCCCGGTCCATAAACTGCACCAGACCAATCGAGGTCGGCCCCTTGAGCGAGGCGACGCGCACCTCGACCGGCTCTGCAGCAGCACCGGCGCCGTCCGTGGCAGCCGAGCCCGCGGCGGACCCGGCACCGGCAGCCCCGCCGCCACAGCCCGCGAGTGCAAGCGACAGCGCACCCGCGGCAAGCGCCGAGGCAAACCCCCGGCGCGACAGCTCAAAATCAAACGCGCGCATCGCTAGCACGTCCCCTCGTTAGGCATCGTCCATGCGTGATGGTCGGTATGCAGCAGATCCTCAGCCAGCGACGAGAGCGGCTCGCCCAAGAACTCGCGGTAGCACGCCTGGACATCGGGATTCTCGTGCGAGAAACGAATGTCCGCAGCGGCATCCAGGCCCCAGAGCACCTGGCCACGCTCGGCTGCCAGCTCGCAGCCGTCGTGGATGGGCTGACCGCCGCCACCGACGCAGCCGCCCGGGCACGCCATAACCTCAACGAAGTCATAGCTCACGCGGCCGTCGCGAATCGCGTCGAGCAGACGGGCAGCGTTGCCCAGCCCGTGTGCCACGGCGACGCGCACCTTGGTGCCATCGATATCGGCCACGGCCTCCTTCCAGCCGTCCAGGCCGCGCACATCGGTAAAGAAGTCGGCGTCGGGGTTCTTGCCCGTCACCAGGTAATAGGCCGAGCGCACGGCGGCCTCCATCACGCCGCCCGTGGCGCCAAAGATCACACCCGCACCCGTGCCAAAGCCCAGCGGCGTATCGAGCGGCTCCTCAACTAGCGTATCCACGCTCACGTGGCTCGCGCGGACCATGCGCACCATCTCGCGCACCGTCAGCGCAACGTCCACATCGGGCGTGCCGCCCTCGCCCACCATGCTCGGCAGCGCGCACTCGGCCTTCTTGGCCGTGCACGGCATCACGGACACCACAAACAGGCGCTCGGGCTCCACGCCCAGCACCTTGGCGTAGTAGGTCTTGGCGATGGCGCCGAACATCTGCTGCGGCGACTTGGACGTGGACAGGCTGTCGACAAACTCGGGGTAACGCGCCTTCACAAAGCGTACCCAGCCCGGGCAGCAGCTCGTGAACATGGGCCAGCTGCGGCTGTCGCCCTCGCCCTTGGCGGCCTCGCCCAGGCGCTTGAGCAGCTCGGAGCCCTCTTCCATAATGGTGAGGTCGGCCGAGAAATCGGTATCGAACACGTACTCAAAGCCAACGCGGCGCAGCGCGCAAGCCAAGCGCTCAACGGTAGCCTCCTCGCGAGATATGCCGAGCTCCTCGCCCCAGGCGCTGCGCACGGCCGGCGCAATCTGCACCAGCACGATCTTGTCGGGATCGGCGAGAGCATCGAACACGGTCTCGGTATCGTCGCGCTCGCGCAGTGCGCCCGTCGGGCAATGCGTTATGCACTGGCCGCACGCGACGCAATCGGTCTTGCCGATCGGCGCGCGCCCGCGGGTACCCACGGCGGTATGCGTGGCGCGGTTGGTCAGGTCCCAAATCCCTAGCCCCTGCACGCTCTCGCACACCTTGATACAGCGCATGCATTTAATGCACTTGTCGTTTTCGCGGATGATGGGAAAATCGAAATCCCAGCCCTCGCCCGCCAAATGCCTTTGATACGGCAGATAAAAAATACCCAGGTCGTTGGCGATGGTCTGTAGGTTGCAGTTGCCGCTGCGCACGCAGCTCGTGCACTGCGAATCGTGCTGGGACAGCAGCAGCTGCACGTTGGTGCGACGGGCCTCGCGAGCCTTGGGGCTGTTGGTGTGGACCACCATGCCGTCGAGCACGTAGTTGTTGCAGGCGGCAACCAGCTGATCGCAGCCCTCGACTTCGACCACGCACACGCGGCAGCCGCCGATCTCGTTTAGATCGCGCAGGTAGCACAGGGTGGGAATCTGGATACCGACGGACTTGGCCGCGTCCAGGATCGTGGTGTGCTCGGGTACCACGACCTCGCAATTATCGATAGTGAGCTTGACCATATTGAGTGCTCCGCTTTCGGTGTTGTCGCTGACAGTGGGGTTGTTGAGCTCTACCATTCCAGGCTCCTCCCTCCGCGGAACGCGCCAAAGCCAAAGTGGTCGCAACGCAGGCAGCGGCTTGCCTCCTGGCGCGCCTCCTCCTCGGTAAGGCCCTGCTCGACCAGATTCCAATCGTGAATACGCTCGCCGGCCTCGCGCTCACCCAGCTCGCAGCGGCCGCACTCGTGCTTGCCCTTAAACTGCACGGTCGGCAGCTCCACGTCGAGCTTGATCTTGTGGTCGAAGCCCAGGTAGCGGTCGATATTTGCCGAAGCCACGCGGCCAGCGTTGATGGCACGGATGACGGTGGCGGGACCGGTCTGGCAGTCGCCGCCGCTAAAGAGGCCGTCGAAGTTGGGCACGGCACCGTCCGAATCGGTGACCACGCAGCCCCACTTGCAGGCAATGCCCACCTCCTCAAACGGTTTGGAATCGATGTCTTGGCCAATGGCGACGAACACACGCTCGCAGGGGATGACGCGCTCGGGCGTGGCGGCGGCACGCGGAGCCGGACGACCGCGACGGGGCTCGCCGATAATCTGCGGCTGCACGCGCAGGCCGCTCACGCGACCGTCCTCGCCCGTCTCGATGGCGAGCGGGGCCGTCAGCTCCAGCACCTCACAGCCCTCGGCCTGGGCACCGGCAATCTCGGCGTCCTGGGCCGTCATATCGCAGATGCGACGGCGGTAGACGATGCTTACCTTTTCGGCACCGCAGCGCACGGCGGAGCGTGCCACGTCCATGGCAACGTTGCCGCCGCCGATGACGCACACGCGCTGGCCGCTCAGGTCGGGCAGCTCGTCATCGCCGATGGCGCGCAGCATCTTGACGGCCGATTCCACGCCGGGCGCCTCTTCACCCGGAAGGCCGAGCTTCTTGTCACTGTGGGCACCGATGGCCAGGTAGACGGCATCGAACTCGTCGCGCAGACGGGCGAGCTCCTCGCCGCTCACGGAGTGGTCGAGCTCCACGTCGATGCCGGCGCTCAAGATCCAGTCGATCTCGGCCTGCAGGCGCTCGCGCGGCAGACGATAGCTGGGGATGCCGTAGCGCAGCATGCCGCCCAAGTGGTGGCGCTGCTCAAAAATGGTCACCTTGTGGCCCATCACGGCCAGGTAGTAGGCACAGGAAAGGCCGGCCGGGCCGCCGCCGATCACGGCGACGCGCTTACCGGTGTTGTCCACTACATGTGGCTTGTGGTCGTTGAGGTCGCTATGCTCAACGGCAAAACGCTTGAGGGCGAGGATGTTCATGGGATCGTCGACCATGCCGCGACGGCAGTGCATCTCGCAGGGATGCTCGCACACCAAACCGCAGACGAGCGGCAGCGGGTTGTTCTTGCGGATGACCTTGACGGCATCGGCATAGCGGCCGGCCTCGACCAACGAAATGTAACCGGGAATGTCGACGTGCGCCGGGCAGCCCGAGACGCACGGGACGCGGGCCTCGCGGTCAAAGCCACAGGAGTGCTCGCGGATATGGTGCTCAAAATCATCGCGGAAACCGCGGATGGCGGTGAGTGCCATGGCGCCGGCCTCGTAACCGATGGCGCAGTCGCTCGAAAGATAGATGGTGCGGACCGTGCGCTCAATCAAGTTGAGTGTGGACTCGTCGGCGCGGCCCTCGAGCACATCGGCGAGCAGGTCGCTCAGCGCGCTCAGGCCCACGCGGCAGGGCGTGCACTTGCCGCAGCTCTGGGTGGAGCACAGGTTGACGAGCGCCGCCGTAAACTCGACGGGGCACGGGGCGAGCGAACTCACCGCCAGACGACGTCCGAGTGCATCGTGCAGGTCGTCCATGACGGCCTGAGCGTGGCTGCGTTCCATTACGTGCAGTCGAGCCATAAGATCCCCTCTCACATGGCAGCCCGGAGGCGAGGCCGGGCGAAATTGCTACACGCACAACACTGACCTAAAAAGTTGTGAGGTCTCCATACGGTTCGGCAGGCGGTATAAAATGTCACCCTCAGCGGTGAAATAGAACATTACCGCAGATAAATGCCATATTTGATAAAACGCGTTACCAAACGACAATGCCCCGCCCACGCAATCACGTGGGCGGGGCATTGCTTCAGGCATGCGGCCAGCGACCCTGTTGCTTTTACTTAAGCTCGGGCCAGTAACCCTTGTTGGCCTCGATCATGTCGTCGAGAACCTCCTTGGCGACCTTCATCGACGGCACGGTCTTGTTGAGCGTAAAGGCCTTAAGCGCCTTCTCGTACGAACCCTCGATCGTAGCCTCGACAATGAGCTTCTCGGAGTTCAGCTGCTGCATCATGAGGCCCTGCTGGAACAGCGGAATGTTGTCGCGGCTGATGACCTCGGGGCCGTTCTTGCCAATGTAGGCAGGCAGCTCGACCATAGCGTCGTAGGGCATGTTGGGGATGGCGCCCTTGTTCTCGCAAATGACCAGGAAGCGCTGCTTGGTGTCGTTCTTCAGAGCGATAGCCAGATCGGCAATCCAGTCGCCGTGGCTGCCCGCATAGAACGTGCTCTCGTCGATCTCGCCCGTCTTCTCGTAATGGTCGATACCATCAAAGAGGTTCTTCTCACGCGTCTCCTCAACCTCGTTAGCACGGGTGCGCTCGGGGTTGGAGTGCTCGACGAACTCCTTCTGCTGCAGGTAGTAGTTCAGATACGTGTTGGGCAGGTACTCCGGGAAGCACTCCATGATCTCGTACTCGCCCTTCCAGACGTAGTACCAGCTGCCCTTGGTGTGGCGGTTCTGCTCGGGGTGCTCGTCGACGGCCTCCTCGGGCTTCTTTGCCATGAGCGAGCCCATGCCCTTGAGGTAAGAGTCGGGCAGCAGAATCTCATGCTCCTTGATGTACTCGCGCAGCTGCGGGAGCACTTCCTCGCCCTTGTGGCGGATCGAGGTGAACCAACCAAAGTGGTTGAGGCCAAAGTAATCGTACTCGACATCCTTCTTGTCGATATCGAGCGCGGCGCAAACCACGTCGATGATCGCGATCGGCATGTCGCAGATGTTGATGATACGAGCGTTGGGACGCAGCACGCGGCAGCCCTCGGAGACGATAGCGGCAGGGTTGGAGTAGTTGAGAATCCAGTAGTCCTTCTTGGCGTACTTCTCAACGTCATCGATCAGCTCGACCATGGGGAAGATGGTGCGCATGCCGTAGGCAAGGCCGCCGCAACCGCAAGTCTCCTGACCCACGCAGCCGTGACGCAGCGGAATCTTCTCGTCCTGCTCGCGCATGGCGTAGCCGCCCACGCGCATCTGGGCAAACACGAAGCTCGCGTCGGTAAAAGCCGTCTTTTTGTCGGTGGTCACCGTGAGCTTGATGTCCAGGCCGAGGTCCTCGTGCAAAATCCAGTCCACGAGCACGCCGATCTTGCGCTGGCGCTCCTCGTTGATGTCGTACAGACGAATCTCGTCAACGTCGAGCTCGTCCTTGCGCAGGGCGATGGACTTGACGATGCCGGGGGTAAAGGTGGATCCGCCACCACACAGAGTAATGATCATTGTTTACTGCTCCTTCTCAATTGCGTTTTCGACCTTGTCGCGCATCTCGGCGACCTTCATGCCAAAGATGATCTGGATATTATTGCCGTTGCGGTTGATGCCGCTGTTGGGCACGTGGTTGATGAGGTCCTCATTGATGAGGTCCGGGTTCTTAACGTTCACGCGGAGACGCGTAAAGCAGTTCTCGAGCTCCTCGATGTTGTCCTTGCCACCAAGACCTGCGACCAGGTCGGCAATACCTGCATCGACGCCCTCTGCGGGAGCCGCGGCAACAGCGCCCTGCTTCACCGCGACAGACGCGGCGGCCTCGCCCTCGGCAACGGACTCGGCAAGCTCGGACTCTTCCTCGCGACCAGGCGTGTGGAGGTTGAGCTTCTTGATAAGGAAGGTGAAGAGGAAGAAGTACAGAGCGGCGTTGACGACTCCAAGCACCAGCATAACCGGCCAGTTGGTCTTATCGACACCGAGGACCAGGTTGGAAACCACGATGTTGATGATGCCGCCTGCAGTCGAAGCGGGCACGGAGAGGACCTTGAGCAGGACCAGGAAGATGCCGGAAAGAACCGAGTGAACGACAAAGAGCACGGGAGCGGCAAAGACAAAGAGGAAGTCCATGGGCTCGGTCACGCAGGAGAGCACGGCGGTGATGATCAGCGGGATAATAACGGCCTTGGTCTTATCCTTGTTCCCCTTGTAAGCGGTGACGATAAAGGCGAGACCGATACCGATGTAGGGCCACAGGTTGTTGAAGGTGTAGCTGTTGAAATACGTACTATCGGAGAAGGGCTGACCCGTCATTGCCATCTCGGCAACACGGATGGGATAGGCGCCGGCAATAACCTGATCACCCAGCGTCAGGGTGCCACCCACATCGGAGAACTGGAACGGGGTGTAGATGAGGTGGTGCAGACCGGTGGGAACGAGCAGCTTGTTGAGCATGCCGTAGATAAACAGACCGATGTTGCCCGACTCCTTAATGATGCCGGCAACGGAGGAGATGGCACCCTGAACCGGAGGCCAAACGATGCAGAAGCCAGCGCCCATGATCCAGGAAATGATGATCATAATCAGGAACGGGAAGCGGACGCCCGAGAACATCGAAAGGGCAATGGGGAACTGCTTGTTCGAGTACTTGTTGAACACGGCACCGGTGATGCAACCAAGGATGATGCCGCCAAACACGCCGGTATCGAGCACCTGAATGCCCATAACGGTGGCCTGGCCGGTTCCGGTAAGACCGAGCATGCCGCTCGCATCGGCAAGAGAGCCGGTGGCGTTGAGCACGATGTTGTTAGCCTGCAGGAACAGGAAGAACGACATCAGGGCAATCAGCGAAGCATGGCCCTTGTTCTTCTTTGCCATGGCGCCGGCGATGCCCACGCAGAACAGAATCGAAAGGTTGTTGATGATAAACATCAGCGACTGATAGACAACGGCGCCCACAAGCTGGAACGGACCGGAGCCCAGTACGGGGACCAAAGCGCAGATGGTCTTGTTGGTCAGAATGATGCCCACGATGAGCAGGATGCCGGCAACCGAGAGATACATCATCGGCTGAACGATCGACTTCGCGAACACCTCCAACGGCGCTTTGAAATTGAACTTCTTTTTTGCGGTCATAGCGGTACTCCCCTTCCTTTTCCGCAAATTAAGACAGATGTGCCCTGGACAAGACCGCGAGCCTTGCCTTATATCAATCGATGTGTGGGCACGTTATGCCTAGAGACCAGGTTCTCCAAGCAGGTTAACAATGTGATATGCGAGATAACTCTTCTCAGCATCGGTAACGACAACGTTATAGGTAGACGACAAGTGGGCGGCTATGGCGTCCGCGCACGAGAATGCGCACGGATACGCCGTTTCATCGATTCGGAACAGCGCGTCTCCGTTGATTTGCCCTGCCGTAGGATCGAGCGCTCGCTGTGCGAAAAACTGCAGGTGACGAACGAAACGTTCGTAAGGCAGCGAGGTGTCATCGAGGGTCGTAGCATAGCGCTTGGAAACAATCGCGAGCACGTCGCGAACAAGCTGGACCGAAACAATCAAACGATCGGAGCGTTGCGGCATGGTGGCGTTGACGATATGCAGCGTAATGAAACCCTGCTCTTCTTCGCTCATCTGAATGCCCATATACTCCTTGATAATCTGCAGCGCACGGCCCGCAAGTGCATACTCCTTGCGATAGAACTGCTGGATCTCGAGCAGCAACGGATTCTCACAGGAGACGCCCTTGCGCTCGCGCTCCAAAGCAAGGCTGATATGGTCTGCGAGAGCAATGAGAATCTTGTCGTTGATATCAACATTGAGCTCTCGACGGAGCATCTGAACAATGTCCTCGGCAATCACGAGGTTGACGGTGGGGATGGACTCCAAAAGATGTGCCAAGCGGTCAATCGTACGCGAATCCTGAGAAGTTCCCTCCTGCAACGCGTAGGTCTTTTCGATCGACGCCTCGTCGATGGCATCGCCGGCATGACGGCCAAAGCAGAGGCCTCGACCGATGACGATGAGCTCGGAGCCATCGTCCGAAGTGACCATTGCGACGTTGTTGTTAAAAACTCGCTTGATAACCACGGTACCCACCACAAGAATTTACTCGGAAAGCCAGACGACAGGCTCTTTAACAGCAACAGGGCCGGAAGCATGCTCACGAAGAGTCGAGTTCTCCGAGCGCTCGCACACGATAACGAAGACCGTGGGATCGAAGCCGGCGGCGCGGACCACGTCGAAATCGACCTCGACGAGGGGCTGGCCCGCGTCAACGTGATCACCCTGGGCAACAAGCGCATGGAAGCCCTTGCCCTCAAGTTTAACAGTGTCGATTCCGATATGCAGCATCACCTGAGCAGAGCTGTCGTCGGACATGATGCCCAGCGCGTGCTCAGTCGGAAACAGCGCCGCGACGGTGCCGGAAACAGGAGCGCACACCGTTCCCTCTTGGGGAACCACGGCAACGCCATCGCCCACTGCACGGCTGCTAAAAGCGGGGTCATTGGTATTTTCTAGATGAACAAGCTCGCCGGAAACGGGAGCGAGGATTTCGAACTCGGAAGCCGCAGTCGTCTGCTTATCCGAGCCACCCATTAGGCGAGAAAAGAAACCCATGGTGACATGTCCCTTCATAAATATAGCCCAACCAAAATCAATCGAATGCGCCCATTGAGACGCTCGCGATCAAAGACTTTGGTTAGGCCCACGTCCGAGGGGACTCGGTAACCTTCCGCATTTCTTTTACGGGGGTTATTGTAGGCAACGGCAAAGCCAGAATAGTCATTACGACCGGTGAGCGGTATTTATTCTTCGATAAACGGTATTTAAGCGACACTTAGGGACACTCCTTATTTGGCGCATTGGGGACAGGTTACTTTGCGCAATCGTGAGTTGCGGTGAAATAGGGACTGGAAAGCCGCTCAAAAGGCCAAAACAGTCCGTATTCCACCGCAACTTCATGACGTTGATGCAGATTAACCTGACCTCTTTGTACCAAAAAGGGCTCCGAGCAAAAACATGCCCGGAGCCCTCTGGTCGCCTCGACTTAGAGCGCGACGCGTATGTTACTTGCGCTTGCCGCCGCCGTCACCGGGGCGACGGGAGCTGCCGCCGCGCTTGCCGCCACGATTATTACCATAGCTGCCACGGTTATCGCGACCGCCGGCACGACCGCCGCGGGAGCCGGCCTGGTTGCCGCCGCGACCACCACGGTAGCCGCCGCGGCGCTCCTCGCGGGTGTCGTCGTAGTTGCGCCAGTCATCGCGACGATCGCGGCTGGCACGAGGATCTCGACGATCGCGCGACTCACCAGAACGGCCGGCGCCGCTGCGCCCGCCATTGCCGCGAGCACCCTCGCGACGCTCGCCACCGCGGCCGCTACGCTCTTCAAAGCGCTTGCCGCCACGGGACTCACCGCTGCGGGTGCCACGCTCATCGCGACCCTCGCCGCCACGGCGCTCATCGCGCCCGCCGCGCTCGCCATCGCGACCGGAGCGACGACGGTCACCCGAGCCACGCTTGCCGCCACGCGAGCCACGGCCCTCGTCCTCGCGCTCAACACGGCGACGACCACCGCGGTCCTCGTCCTCGCGGCGACGGCGATGCGCCTCGCCCTGGAACTGCTTGGCACGGCGCTCGGCACGGTTGCCGCGCGGGGTCTGCTCGGCAGCGCCAGCACGCTCCTCGGCAGCCACCTCGCGGGCCACGCTCTCCACGGCCGCGTCCACGCGAGCCTGAACGCCCTCGCGCACGCGGGTCTTACCGCCGCGCTTGGGACGGCTCGGGCGCTCGCCGTCGCCGCGACGCTCGTCGCGACCGCGGTTGGAACGACCGGCCACATCGCCGTAGTCATCGCCGTTGCGCTTGCCGTCGCGACGTGCCTGCTCAAGCTTCTTCTTGCTCTTGGACTTGCCGCGCTTGGTCTTCTTCTTCACCTTAAAGGCTGCAGGGTCGCGCTCGGGATCAACCGCGGGCGGATTGGGACCCACATTCAGGTCGCCGGCCTCGTAGATGTCGGCGGTCTTGTCCATGAGCTTCTCGATCTCGTAGAACTCGTCCACGTCCTGCTCGGTCACAAACGTAATGGCCCAGCCCAGCTCGCCTGCGCGGCCCGTACGGCCAATACGGTGGATGTAGTCGGTCGGCTCGGCCGGCACGTCAAAGTTCACGACGTAGCGCACGTCGCTGATGTCGATGCCGCGGGCGAGCACGTCGGTTGCCACCAACACATCGACGGTACCGTCGCGGAAGGCCGAAAGCGCGCGCTCGCGCTGCGCCTGGCTGCGGTTGCCGTGAATCGCGGCGGCCTTGATGCCCTTGCGCTCCAGGCGACGGCAGCAGCTGTCGGCGCGGTGCTTGGTGCGCATAAAGACGATAGTGCGCTCCGGGCCCTCCTTCTTGAGGAACTCGGGCAGCAGGTTGTTCTTGGCCTCGACGGACACCGGGAACACAAACTGGTCGACGGTGTCGGCGGTCGACGTGGCAGGTGCGATCTCCACGCGTGCAGGATCGCTCACCAGGTCGGTGATCTCGCCCACGGCCTCCTCGTCGAGCGTGGCCGAGAACAGCAGCGTCTGGCGCTCGGCCGGCGTCTCGCGCACAATACGGCGAACGGCGGGCAAAAAGCCCATGTCGAGCATGCGGTCGGCCTCGTCGAGCACCAGCACCTTGACCTCATTCAGGTGGCAGGCGCCCTGCTCGATCAGGTCGACCAGACGGCCCGGCGTGGCGACCAGGATATCGCAGCCGTACTTGAGTGCCGCGGTCTGCGGCTTGTAGCTCACGCCACCCACGACGGTCACGGCGACATGGCCGGTGACGTCGGCGATCTTGCTCGCGACCTCGTCGATCTGCTGGGCAAGCTCGCGCGTGGGGGTGATGACGAGCATCACGGGGCCACGGCCGTTGCCCTCGGGCTTTTTAGCACCGCGACGACGGTTGCGACCGCCGCGCTCACGCACGGGCTTGGGCGGAGCGATGTGCTCCAGATTGTTCATGGTCGGCAGCAAGAAGGCGGCTGTCTTGCCGGTGCCGGTCTGAGCGGCGGCAAGCAAGTCGCGGCCCTCGAGCACCACGGGGATGGAGCCGGCCTGAACGGGCGTCGGCGCCGCGTAGCCCAGGTTCTCGATAGCACGAAGCATCTCGTCCGAAAGCCCCAGCTCGTCAAAGGCGGGCAGGCTCTCGGTAGCGGACTCGACGGCCTGGGCGGCGCTGGCCTCGTCGGCAGCATCGAAGGCGGCCTGGGTCATGGCCTCGCGGGTCTCGTCCAGAATCTCGGCGTCGGTGGCGTCAGATACAGAATTACGCATATGTTGTTGTTCCTTATCTGCACGCGCTATGGGCACGGCATGCTGCCGCGCGGGCGTGCTTGGTAGTGCGCTAATACATACAAAAACAGGTGCGCACAGAGAGGACGTTGCTCAGCACGCTGGCGATCGCTTTGGCAGCCCTATCACGCGCCGTCCAGACGCAGCAGCTCTAAGCGATGGAGCAGATTCGCCGCGGGTTAGTATACCCGTACTCCGTATGCCCCCACGTAAACCACAGATGACAGGGCGGTCGGGGCCGAGCAGAGACTCCCCCGCCGGACAATGTCTCAATCTGCAACAGATACTCAGCAAAAACCGGCCTAACCGTTGCAGATTGAGATATACACAAATCTCGTAAAACAACATCTCAATCTATAATAGTTAGAGGTCATTTTCCCTGCTAGATGTTACAGATTGAGACGAAGGGCGGGGATGGTGCACCAACCCGGCAATCGACCCCCGCATCGGAATGTCTTACATTTCAACTTCTGCTGTACACCCCCAGGGGGTATGGGTGTATAGTATCAGCAGGTTAACAATTCAAACACCGAGCTACAGAAAGGAGAAGCCATGGCTCAAGAAAAGTTCGACGTGGGCGGCATGACGTGCGCCGCCTGCCAGGCACATGTGGACCGTGCCGTCAGTAAACTCGACGGCGTCCAAAACGTCGCGGTCAACCTGCTCGCCGGCTCCATGCTGGTCGACTATAACCCCACGCAGGTTACGACCGACGACATCTGCACCGCCGTCGACCGTGCGGGTTACTCGGCATCGCCCGTCAATGCGGGCACCGAAGCCGCCACAAGCGGCAGCGCGCAAGCCAGGTCCGGCGCCGCCCATATGGAGTCGCCGACCAAAAAGTTGGAGGCCGCCGCCTCTGCCATGCGCACCCGTCTCATCATCTCAATCATCTTTCTCATCCCACTGTTCTACATAGGTATGGGACATATGCTCGGCTGGCCGCTGCCCAGCATCTTCACCGACCACATCCACAGCATGACGCTCGCCCTCACCGAGCTTGTCCTGCTCATCCCCATCGTCTACGTCAACGACGCGTACTTTATCAACGGCTTCAAATCACTCGTGCACGGCGCGCCCACCATGGATGCTCTCATCGCCGTCGGAGCCACCGCATCGATCGCCTGGTCGCTCTATGCCATGTTTATCATGGCCGACCAGCTGGCCGCCGGGCAAGTCCACGATGCCATGACGACGGGCATGGACAACCTATATTTTGAGAGCGCTGGAACGATTCTGTCGCTCGTCACCGTGGGCAAATACCTCGAGACGCGCAGTAAGTCCAAGACCGGCGGCGCTATCGAGGCGCTCATCGATCTGGCGCCCAAGACCGCGACCGTCGTTGCCGACGATGGCACCGAAACCACCGTCGACGTCGACAGCATCCTTCCCGGCCAGGTCCTTCGCGTGCGCCCCGGAGAGTCCATCCCCGTCGATGGCGTGGTGCTCGAGGGCAGCTCGGCCGTGGACGAGAGCGCGCTCACCGGCGAGTCCATCCCCGTGGAAAAGACCGCCGGCGACACCGTCAACGCCGCCACCGTCAACCGCACTGGCTCGTTTACCTTCCGCGCCACACGCGTGGGCGCCGACACATCGCTTGCCAAGATCATCCAGCTCGTCGAGGACGCCAATGCCACCAAGGCGCCTATCGCCCGCCTGGCCGATAAGGTCGCCGGCGTGTTTGTGCCCGTGGTGTTTGTGATCTCGGCCGTGACTTTTGTGGCGTGGATGGCGCTCACCAGCAGCATCAACGAGGCGCTCACTTCCGCTGTCGCTGTGCTGGTGATCAGTTGTCCGTGTGCGCTCGGCCTGGCCACGCCCGTCGCCATTATGGTGGGCACCGGCAAGGGCGCCGAGATGGGCATCCTGTTTAAGAGCGCTGAGGCGCTGGAGAACCTGCGCAGCGTGGGCACCGTGGTGCTCGATAAGACGGGCACGGTCACCCGCGGCAAGCCGGCCGTGACCGACGTTGTGGTTGCCGCGCGCGCCGACGGCTCGCCCGCTATGAGTGAAAAGGCGTTACTGAAGCTCGCTGCCGCGCTGGAGCGCTCAAGCGAGCACCCGCTGGCCGAGGCGATTATGGCCGAGTGCGAGGCGCGCGGAATTGTCGCGCGCACGGTCGAGGACTTTGCCGCCGTGCCCGGGCGAGGCGTTACGGCTCGCGAAGGACAAAACGCCATCGCTGCCGGCAACGTGCGCCTGATGAACGAGCTGGGCGCGGAGGTGCCCGCCGGCGTTGCCGAGCAATTTGCCACCGAGGGCAAAACGCCGCTGTTCTTTGCCAAGAACGGCAAGCTTGTCGGTACCATCGCCGTGGCCGACGAGGTCAAAGAAACGAGCGCCGAGGCCATCGCCGCGCTGCGTTCGCTCGGCGTCGATGTGCGCATGCTCACCGGCGACAACCGCGTGACGGCCGAGGCCATCGCCCGCCGCGTGGGTCTCACCAGCGAACAGGTTATCGCCGACGTCCTGCCCGCCGACAAGGAGCGCCACGTGCGCGAACTGCAGGATTCAGGCAGCATGGTCGCCATGGTAGGCGACGGCATCAACGACTCCCCCGCCCTGGCGCGCGCCGATGTAGGCCTTGCGATCGGCACCGGCGCCGACATCGCCAAAGAAGGGGCAGATGTGGTGCTCATGCGCAGCGACCTCATGGACGTCGCCCGCGCCATCGAGCTGTCGCGCGCTACGATCCGCAACATCAAGCAGGACCTGTTCTGGGCGCTGTTCTACAACGGCATCGGCATTCCGCTAGCGGCGGGCGTGTTCTTCCCGCTCACCGGGTGGCAGCTCTCACCGATGTTTGGCGCCGCGGCCATGAGCCTGTCGAGCGTGTGCGTCGTGTCCAACGCTCTGCGCCTGCGAACCTTTAAGCCGAAAGTGGCAAAATAGGCTCACCATTACGTCCATTTAGAACGGGTTTTCCAGGTGCCCGAGATTGACCTGAAAGAGGAGCGACGCGTACTTTGGTACGCGAGCGACGGCTTGAAGGTCAAGGTCGGGTGCCTGGGAAAGCCGACACAACAGAGAGGAATACCCATGCGTTACACAATCAAGACTTCCGGCCTCATGTGCGGCCACTGCGACGCTACTGTCGAGACGGCACTGCTCAACGTTGCCGGCGTGACCGATGCCGATGCCGACCACGAGACCCAGACCGTCCAGGTGGGGTGCGCCGACACCGTGACCGCCGAGCAGCTCGCCGCCGCCGTCGAGGGCGCGGGCGAGAAGTTCCACGCCCTGTCCGTAACCGCCGCGTAGCAGCTACCAGAAGCATTCGACCCCATCGACCAGAAACGAGGACCCGCCATGATGGCAGACCATAAATCGGTGACCCGCATGCTCAAGACGGCACGCGGTCAGATCGACGGCATCCTGCGGATGGTCGAGGAGGACCGCTACTGCGTCGATATTTCCACGCAGCTCATGGCAACGCAGGCGCTCATTGCGCGCATCAACGCCGATGTGCTCAAGGCTCACATTGAGGGCTGCGTGACCTCGGCAATTGAATCGGGCGACGAGGAACTCAAGACCGCCAAGCTCGCCGAGATCGAACGCGTCGTCGACAAACTCGCCAAGTAATTGGTGCATTGGGGACGGGTACGTTTGCACCACATTGGTGCAGATTAACCTGTCCCCTTTGCTCTAAATCGGGTATAAAGGCGTGCAGCATATCGAATGAAAGGCAGTGTGCATGAATGACTTTATGAAGGGTCGCAACGGCGCCGATGAGCTCACCATCGTGATGGGCTTTGCTGGAATCGTCATCGCGATGATCGGATCGATGGCCCGTATCCAGTGGCTCAGCTGGATCGCAATCGCCGTGATCGTTCTCGGCGTGCTGCGCGGCCTGTCCAGAAACATCGACGCGCGCCGAAAGGAGAACGATACCTTTGTCGCCGCGACCGCAAACGTCCCCGGCCTGGGCAAGTTCGTAGCGAGCTTGGGCGGCGGCGCCGCAGCTGCCAACGCCTCGCGCGCGGCCGGCACCAGCAAGGAAGACTTTGAGCGCGCCAAGCGAACGGCCAAGAAAATGTGGAAGGGCCGCAAGACCACGGCGTACCTCAAGTGCCCTAACTGCGGTCAGATGCTGTCCGTCCCCAAGGGCAAGGGCAAGATCCGCGTCACCTGCCCCAAGTGTCACGCTAAGATGGAAACCCGCTCCTAGGCGTCGCGCCGTAGGGCAAATGGATTAGTAGTGTTTGTCCCAAATCTGAAGCATTTTTTCGATAAATAAGCCGAGGCCTCGTGTTGAGACCCCGGCTTTTTGTGTATGGCGGCAGCATTCGACGAGCCGACCGCCCCCCGCCACACCAGCGCTTACGCCACACCGTCGCGGGCGAGTTCCTCGGCCAGTGCCTCGGCCGGCATGGCCATAATCGTGTCGAGCTCGGCGTCCACCTCGGGAATATGCTTCACCTTGAGCTTGCGTACCAGATTACCGCGACACATCACGTGTATCGGCTCACGCAGAGCGCACAGGTCATCGAGCGGGTTCTTGCGCGTCACCAGGATATCGGCGGCCTTACCGCACTCGATCGTGCCGGTCTCGCCGCCCAGCCCCAGCAGCTCGGCATTGACCTGCGTGGCCGTGTGCAGCGCAAACGCATTGCTCACGCCCACGTACTTGGCAAAATAGGCCACCTCGCGCCACGTGTCGTACTGCGTCACGAACGGACAGCTTGAATCCGTGCCCAGGCCCACCTTAACGCCAGCTTCCAGTGCGGCACGGGCGCTCTCGATGATGCCCGAGCACACGATGTCGCCGTTCTTCTTTTGCGTGTCGGTCGAATGAGTCTTCTCCGGATCGAGCAGTACAAACGGCAGTGCAGGGCTGATCGTGCAGGTCACGCTCGGCGCGCGTCCCTCGAGCTGTGTTCCCGCGGCGCCGCGGTACAGCTCCAGAATCTCGGGCGTCAACGGAGCGCCGTGCTCAATCGTATCGACGCCGGCCCGAAGCGCGGCCTTCACGCCCTCGGTGCTCTCGACATGGGCCATGACCGGCAGCCCCACGTCGTGGGCAGCCTTGCACGCCGCAGCGGCAACCTCGACCGGCATGCGCAGCACGCCCGGCTCGCCCACCTCGGTCGCATCGAACACGCCACCCGTCACGAACAGCTTGATGACGTCGGCACCGCGCGCATACAGGTCGCGCACCTGTTCGGCCGCCTCGGCGGGGGTATTGGCGACCTGCGCGAACAGCCCCGCGCCATGGCCACCCGGCACCGTGACGCCCGTTCCCGGCGCCACCAAGCGAGGGCCTTGGTACTTGCCGGCATCGACAGCATCGCGTACGGCGATATCGGCAAACAGCGGGTCACCCGCGCCGCGCACCGTGGTCACGCCGCTTGCCAACTGCTGCTGGGCACTGCCTTTGAGGATGTGGCGAACGATGGCGCGGCCCACGGGGTTGTCGAGTTTCTTCATGAGCGCGCCCGCATCGCCGGCCGAGACCGGCTTGCCCGAACCGCACAGATGCACATGCATATTGATGAGGCCCGGCATGAGATACGCACCCGCCAGGTCAATGACCTCGGCACCCGCCGGAGCTTGCGCCACAGCACTCGGCCCCATCCATGTGATGACGCCGCGCTCAACGGCCACGGCCATGTCGGGCTGTGGCTCCATATGTTCCGAACCATCCAGGACGGTCGCATTGATAAACAGCGTGGAACGATCGGCAGACGCCATATCGAGCTCCTCCCTCACGATTAACTTGAACATTTGTCCATTATCACCCAGCGCAACAGGGTTGCTGCGGACATATCGGTTAACGGGAGAAAGAGAGATATGAGGGCAAACGGAGACAGCGCGGCAATGCTCCGGTCGTTCCAGCAAAACGTCTTGATCTGTAACAGTAAGCCCGGTTTTGAGCCGCTAGATGTTACAGATCGAGATCTTTCGGCACCGCGTCCAACCTTTGTCTCAATCTGTAACAGTTAGGTCGAATTTTGGCCTCCAGACGTTACAGATCGAGATATTCTCCAGCCCCGTCGTCAAACGTCTAGATCTGTAACATGTAGACAGGTTTTCGGCCTCTAGATGTTACAGATTGAGATCTTTTAGCGGCAGCCAACCTTCTGTCTTGCTCTGTAACAGCTACGAGGCCAAACGGCCCCTTGTTGTTACAGATCGAGACAAACTCGGCAGGAACACCCACATCCGCGCCGGTTGCACCCCTCAGCGCCCATACCACTGGCGTCTCCATTCCTCAGCCAAATCGGCCCGTCGCGGAATACCCGCCAGCCTTATCTTCTCAACCAGCTTCCCCGGATTCTTGAGCTCATCAAACGTAAACCGAAGCACCTTGTGTCCGAGCATTGTCAGATGGGACTCCCGCTGACGTTCTGCCACGAACGGGTCGATCCACTCCCGACCCTCGTCGTTCTGTAAGGTATACTTCCCCTTTCCGTCCAGCTCGCCAATCACGCACGTCCCGTCCTCGAGCCTCCAAAAATAATCAACGCGAAACACTTGGCTCGGATCGAGCGGATCACGAAACTCCACCTGCAACTCCGGCACCGGAAACCCATACGCGATAAAGAATGCCCGAAAACGAGACTCGCCGCCGTTTTCGGACAGCCCGTCCGCATGCGACGCAATCACCTGCGCTCTGCGATACCCGCGCTTGCCTCCACAATCCATACGAAGCCGCTCACAAAAGTCATCGCGCGATTCGCCCTTTGCTCGCAACGCAGAATCGGCAATCGCCAGGCCATACGAAAACGGCGCGCGCAGCAGGCAATCCTCTACCGTGCGCCAAAACGGCGTCACCCGCACGCCGTCGACTTGTTCTAGCGCGCCCGCCACCTGCGGACGCAACAGCCGGCATCCCGCACTCAGCGGCACCGAGCAACCTGTCTTAACAAGAAATCGCGGCCCGAGCAGATCATTCGGCACCTCCAGACCCCACAAAAGCGCCGCGTCATAGCCCCAAAACGCCCAATCGGGATGAAACTCCGCAAGCCCTTTGATGGTACGCAGCGCTCGCTCCGCCGGCGTCAGCACAACCCAATCATGTTGCAAGCAGAACAAATACGGCTCGAGCTCCGCAATATCATCGGTTCCCACATGACGCCGCAGCCACATGAGCTCGGCATTGTCGTGCGTCACAAGCAGCACGCCTTGTTCAGCTGCCTCCGTGAGCCTGGCAAGCATCCTATTCCGCGCCAAGGTGTTACGTGTTGCATGTTTGCGTTTAAGAACGGTATGAGACACTTCCATCACCACCACATCGGACAAATGGACCTTCGCCGCTGTTGCCGCCGCCGACAAACGTCTTGATCTGTAACAGTTACGAGCACAAGCAGCCGCCAAACGTTACAGATCGAGACATTCGTGCAGCATTGCACCTCTTTGTCTCAATCTGTAACAGGAAGACCAACTTTTGGCCGCCAGATGTTACAGATCGAGATCTTTCGGCACCGCGTCCAACCTTTGTCTCGATCTGTAACAGTTAGGTCGAATTTTGGCCTGTAGATGTTACAGATTGAGACATTCCCCCTGCCAGGTTCAAAACGTCTCGATCTGTAACAGTTAGACGTTCTCCAGGCCCCCAAACGTTACAGATTTAGACAAACCAGCGGCGCCCAAACATTCGTCTCGATCTGTAACAGTTAGACCGATTTTTTGTCCCTAGACGTTACAGACCGAGACAAATAGACAGGCGGCGGCGCTGCGACAGCCCACCCCTACTCCCATTCCTGTTCGTAGATGTTGAGAGACTTTACGTAGCGCCCCTGGGCGCCCATGATGTCGCGGACCAGTCTCAAAAAGAAGCTGATACACGAGGTATCGAAGCCATCTTCTAGGTCTTCCGGATGAACGGCACCAGGCCCATCGACCGCCGTGTCGCTCAGGCGCGCGATGTCATACAGGTAGAGCTGCCCCGCCGTCAGCCAGACATCGTCGACGCACGCGAGACGCACCGCAATCGCACCATCGCGCCAGTGCTCTTTTTGCACGATATGTGGGTCGTAGACATCAAAACGACGGTCGGTGCGCGTGTCGCGCAGCGCGACCATACCAGTCACAGGATCCTTGTCCAAAATGCCAAAGCGCGAAAAATAATGCGTGTCGCGCACCTGTTCGAGCCGTCTGAGCGAAGCAGGCGAAAGCGACGTCGGCGGCTCGTCCACATACAGCTCCAGCAGCGTCTTGTCATGGTAATAGGGACGCTCGAACAGCAGCCAATCGGTAAATGCCATGTTATAGGCCATGATTTCATTTTGCGAGGGCTCCTCGCAATAGCTGAGCCATGGATCGACGATCACTTCGAACTGTGTGCGCGCCGGCTCCAAAAACTGAAACTTGCGCAGCATCCAAAACTGGGCCATGTCGGCAATATCGTTACCAACGGCCTCGGCCAGACGTCCCCGGTCCAAAACATGATCAGCCATGACATCCTCCTCAAACTGATGAACCTCAATTTGAGCTTACGAGGAGGGCTGGTGGTCGCCGCCAGCGCGGGCGAAATGAGCATCAGGCTGCAAACCAGATACTGACCAAACACTTGACGGGATACTTGCAGATTATACAAATTGCCACAAAATCGCAGGTAGAACTAGACGAATCACCCGCGCCGCTGTCCATAAGCAACTAAAGCCGCCACATAAACAGCAGAGCGCGACGAACGCAAACGTCAACAGGCAAGCAACCAGACGTCGGCAAACGAGCAAAACGCTCGCAAACCCGCAAGGAGTGTCCCCGGATGCGGCACATAAGGAATGTCCCCAACTGCCGACACTTTGGGACATTCCTTATGTGCCGGCCGTTGGGGACAGCCCTTGCCGATTCGATTGTTGAGTAACTCCGTGATTGCCTTACAGCCCCAAGGTCTCGGCAACCTCGGCGGCGCAGGCGAGGGCATCGGCCATGGCGCTCACCACGAGTGAGCTGCCGTTGCGGGCGTCGCCGGCCACATACACCGGCGCGGCATCCGCAGCAACGCCATCCACGCGGGCCGCAAGGTGCGAGCCTTCGGAGGCCATCACGGGCAGCGGGCGGCCCGCCGTGGCAACGGGCACGCCGACAGCTTCAAACACGCTATGCTCCGGACCCGTAAAGCCGCAGGCGATGAGCACCAGCTGCGCCGGCACTTCGCGCTCGGAGCCCGCAATGCGTTCGGGCTTGCCAGCCGACCGATCCAGGTCGACCACGCGCAGGCCCGCGACCGCGCCCTTCTTGTCCAGCATCGGCAAGCGCGCCGATGCCACATGCATCGTGGTCGCATTCGGGGCGATAAAGGCCCTGCTGCTGAGCGGAATCTGCCTGCATCGCGATCCTCCCCTAGATATTAGACAGTCAGTTGAATAGGCATGCTAGGAGCATCGCCGGCCCGTTGTGTTTCCCACCCATTTCGAAACAATCGCGTAACGCACGCCCTACGAGTGGGTGCCGCCGACCTCAAGGGCGACAACAAGGACCCCAAGTTCGGCCCGCAAGCTCACTGCTTCAAACATCTCAATCTGTAACAGGAAGACCCAATTTCGACGCCTAACTGTTACAGATTGAGATGTTTTCGAGAGACGGCTCCGAATGTCTCAATCTGTAACACGAAGGGCCGGTTTTGGCGGTCAGCTGTTACAGATCGAGATTTTCCATAGAACCATTTCTTCCTGTCTTGATCTGTAACAGCTAGGTCCAATTTCCATCCCTAGTTGTTACAGATCAAGACATTTCGGCAGCCCCCTTCCTCATCCTATTCAAATACAGCTATTTTGTTAGTCTTGGTTAACTGTTTGGCCTAAAACGGGTATCCTTTGCGGAGTCAAACAAACGGCACGCAGGAGCGCACCATGCTCAACCATCTCAAACATCACTTTGGCTCCCGACGCACCGGTGGCCACGGCGGACTCGACATCGCACGGCATATCGGCCCCGGACTGCTCGTGACCGTCGGCTTTATCGACCCGGGCAATTGGGCCTCCAATATGGCCGCCGGCTCGCAGTTTGGCTACGCGCTGCTGTGGATCGTCACGCTGTCCACGATCATGCTCATCGTGCTGCAGCACAACGCGGCGCACTTGGGCATCGCCACGGGCATGTGTCTCGCCGAGGCCACGACGCGCCACCTGCCCCGCCTCGTCGGGCGCGCGATACTCGGCAGCGCGTATCTAGCCACGGTCGCCACCGCCATGGCCGAAGTCCTGGGCGGTGCAATCGCGCTTCAAATGCTCTTTGGCCTGCCCGTACGCGCCGGCTGCATCATCGTCGCGGCGGCATCGATTGCCATGCTCATGACAAGCTCCTACAAACGCGCCGAGCGATGGATCATCGCCTTCGTGGGCGTGGTAGGACTTTCGTTTTTGGCCGAGCTTGCACTAGTCAACGTCGACTGGCCGCAAGCCGCCACAAGCTGGATCACACCCCGTATGCCCACCGGCTCGGCCGCGATTATCGTAAGTGTCCTAGGCGCGGTCGTTATGCCCCACAACCTCTTCCTGCACTCCGAGGTCATCCAATCCATGCACTTCGAAGGCCAAGGCGAGCAGGTTATCGAAGAACGTCTGCGCTACGAGCTCTTCGACACGCTCTTTTCGATGGGTGTGGGCTGGGCAATCAACTCGGCCATGGTCATCCTGGCCGCAACGACCTTCTTTGCGCACGGCATTGTCGTAGACGACCTCGCCGTCGCAGCGGCCACGCTCTCCCCCATTCTGGGTCCGGCAAGCTCGACCATCTTTGCGGTGGCACTGCTGTTTGCGGGACTATCGAGCAGTGTGACGGCGGGCATGGCGGCGGGCACCATCACCGCGGGCATGTTCGATGAGGAATACGACATCCACGACCGACATTCCTCAATCGGGGTGGCGACCTGTTTCGTCGGCGCAGTGGCGGCGTGCCTGGTCGTCCCGAATCCTTTTGAGGGTCTCATTTGGAGTCAGGCACTGCTGTCGCTTCAGCTGCCGATTACGGTCTTTGTGCTCATACGACTCACCAGTTCGCCCCGCGTCATGGGCAAATACGCCAACTCGCGCCCGCTTAACGCGTTGCTCGTAGGGATCGGTACCATCGTGACGGCTCTCGATATCGTGTTGTTGACAGGGATGTAATGGGGCGGGGCACCTACCCAGGCAAACGTCTCGATCTGTAACATCTAGACACGCTTTTGATGTCTAGATGTTACAGATCGAGATCATTCCGAGGGACAGCTCCGTTTGTCTCAATCTGTAACACGTAGACCCCGTTTTCACTGCTAGATGTTACAGATTGAGATCTTCTGCCGGACGGTTTTGGTTTGTCTTGATCTGTAACAAGTGGGCCCAATTTCCACTTCTAGATGTTACGGATCGAGACATTTCTTCAGCTCCAACCTTTTGTCTCAATCTGTAACAGAAAGACCCGTTTTGAGCCGTTAGATGTTACAGATTAAGACCAAAGGTCGGCCGGACTCACGACAGACAGGATCGGCTAACAGCAGCCGTGATCCCTTGGGGACGGAGGAAAAGGGCCCCGGCCGGGATATCCGACCGGGGTCCTTGGACAGAGCTATGTTCGGCTTTCGCCGTGTGCCTGCGAGTTACTCCTCGACGAGCTCAAACTGATCGGGGCCGACGCCGCACACCGGGCACACGTAATCCTCGGGCAGCTCGGGCGTATCGACCTCAACCTCGTAACCACAAACGACGCAAACGAACTTATACGTCTTCTTCTCCTCAGCCATGATGTTCTCCTCTCGAACGTGACTGCTGGTGTACTTGCTTATTAGTATATATTCTCAATAATATAATGCAAGTAGTTTTCCACCATTTCTACCCTTGGTACGAAGACGCCTTGGGCGGCGTCTTGCCCTTCAGCACCTTGTGGTAGTAATCGTAGGTGAGCGGAGTCTCGCCGCTCAGACGCTCGGCATCCTCAACCTCGCCGATAAACAGCAGATGCGTGCCCACGTCCACGGTGTCGATCAGACGGCAACTAAACAGCGCCGCCGCGTGCTCGGGCACATAGGGCATGCCAAGGGCAGTCTCGCGGGTCTCGTACTTGGCAAATTTGTCATAGTCGCTGCTGGTACGGAATCCAAAGTTGCCAATGTAGAGCATATCGGCCGTCTGATCGATCACGGTCAGCGCAAAGGCCTTGGCAGACGAGATAACACCAGACGTGACATTTTCCTTATTCACAGCAACCGAGATGCGCGGCGGCGCAGACGTCACCTGCACCGCCGTGTTGATGACGCAGCCGGCGCGCAGCTCGTCGGCCGCGGCGCTCACCACATACAGGCCGCTCGGCATCGTAAAGAACGCAGTTTTGTCCATAACAATCACTCCCCTAACCCGAGATTGAACCTCATGGGTGTATGTACCCACAAAAAAGACGGCGCCCATACCGGACGCCGCCTTTGAGACATATGTGTCAAAACAGAAAGCAAGATGGAACGCCCGCAGTTGCGGTGAAATAGGGACTGAATAGCCCCTCAAACAGGCAAAACAGTCCGTATTCCACCGCAACTTATACAGAACGCCTAGCGGTTGCGCTCCTTTAACGCGCGATCGATCTCGCGCTGAACGTCGCGCTTGGCCATGTCTTCGCGCTTGTCGTAGAGCTTTTTGCCACGGCCCAGGCCCAACAGCAACTTTACGCGACCATCGGTATTAAAGTAGAGCTCCAACGGCACCAGCGCATAGCCACGGTTGCGCAGTTTGCCGTCAAGAAAATCAATCTCCTTGCGATGCAGCAGCAGACGACGGCGGCGATCGGGGTCACGGTTCCACACGCCGCCATGGCTATAAGGGTGAATATGCAGACCCACCAGCCAGCACTCGCCGCCACGAATCAGTGCAAAGGTGTCGGTGATCTGGCAGGCGCGCTCGCGAATCGACTTGACCTCGGTACCGCTTAGCTCAATGCCGCATTCGAACGTCTCGTCGATAAAGTACTCGTGATGCGCCGAGCGATTCTTGGAAATGAGCTTGCGTTCGCGCTTACTGGGCATCGCCGGCCTCCTTGACGCCGTCGACTCCCTTGTCGGCGCCTGCGCGCTTTGCCTTGCGCTCGGCGTTGAGCTCGGCATCGCTCTCGCGCACCAGCTTAATGATCGCCGCGCATGCCTCCTCGCCCACCAGGTCGCGGGCACGGACCGTCAGGCGCGTAGCCTCCTGCTTGTCACCGTCGCTCGCAGCATCGGTCGCACACATGATCAGGCAGATGGCAATCTCGGCCGAAGGCGAGGTCGGCACGCCTTGCAGGGCCAGTTCACCCATCACGTGGTCGTCGCTCTCATCGGCGGCATCGGGATAGGCAGCATGGATCTTGTTGAGCAGGCGCGTCGTATGCGCATCGCCAGGGGCCAAGCGCAGCGCCAGACGCGCGCAACCCACGGCCGCCGAGACGTTCTCGGTCTCGGGCTCCAAGAAGTACTGACCTAGATTGGCGTAAGCGCGGGCGGCGCACTTGCCATCGCTTGCACGCTCCAGCACCGAGAACGAGAGTGATGCCCATTCCTGCTTGTCCTCGAGCGCACGGAACAGCTCGGCCAGATCCAGGCGGTAGTTACAGTTCATGGGGTCCCAGCGAACGGCCTGCATCAAGGCGTTGCGAGCACTCACATAATCCTGCTGGCGAATGTAGGCAAACGCCATGTCGGAATACAGGCGATCAAAGGGCACCTCGACCTGCACCAGCTCGCGCGGATCCTTTTCCACACGACGGTAGGCCAGACGCTCAAACTTGCTATCGAAGCTAAAGTACTGGCGGTTCTCCTCTGTCTTGCACTCGGCATCGATATACTCCTCGGCGAGCTCAACCAAACGCTCCAACAGCGGCGTCGCCGTGGCCAAGTCTCCCTGCGCCAGGTAATTCTCGGCATACGTAATGTCTTGTAGGCTGATGGGCAGGTCCATGGCAACTCCTCGGTCCGGGTGAAACGCGGCTCATTCCACACATGCGACGTATACACAAAACCCGGGTCTCTTGCGAGGCCCGGGCGTTCATTTTGTGGTAGCCCGTACCAGATTCGAACTGGTGATCTCCGCCTTGAGAGGGCGGCGTCCTAAACCGCTAGACGAACGGGCCATATGTAGCAAATGCAATGGCTGGGATGGAGGGAGTCGAACCCCCATTGACGGAACCAGAATCCGCTGTCCTGCCATTAGACGACATCCCAATGACTGCATCGCTGCGCTCGGCTGTGCCTTTGCGCAAGAAAGAAATATACGGGAAGTTCTACGGTGACGCAAGCCCCATTTTTAACTTTTTTGAAAATCGGCCAATTTGCTCCGACCCATGAAGGACCTGTGAAGCCAGACCGCATGCAAGGGGCAAAATGCCGTAAGCGCACCGTAATTACCGTTGGCAGATTGCTGCATTCTGGTCGCCGTCAATAGTGACACAATCAGGATGCCAATTATCGCGCGGACATCGAGGCGACATGGATGAAGAGCTTGATTACCTATGGGAGACCCTGGGCCTCGAGATATCCGCCAGACCTTGGCCAGATCGGCACAAAATTCATCCCACGCTACGCCCCGCCATCACAGTCATGCAGGCAACGTATCGCGGCGCCTCATTTTTAATGATGCGAATGGCATGGCACGCGACGCTACCCGACCTCAAGCGAGTTCAGGCAAGCCTCGTGGAGCTATCCGGTATTCCCGTCGTGATTTCGGAGACCCATTTGGAGCAACGCCAACGCGACCGTTTGCAAGCACAGCGAATCCCGTTCATCTGCCCCGGCATTCAGGCATATCTACCCTTTATGGACGAAGAGTACTGGAGCGGCAAGCCCAACAAACAGGTAAAGATCTACGACCCGCATAAGTGGGCACAGTTCGAGGACTGACCGGAGCGAACCTGCCGGCGGAAAGCGCATCCCAGAATTTGCGCTCAGAACGAGACACGCTTTCCGCAGTTGTTACAGCAGCGCCTCGGCCCAGGTTGCTTCCTTAAAGCCTGGAATCGCAAAGTCATCGCCCACCAGCAGCGGACGCTTAACCAGCATGCCGTCGGTCGCCAACAGCTCGTAACATTCCTGATCCGTCATCCCTGCATCCAGACGCGCCTTCAGGCCAAGCTCTCGATACTTCATGCCCGACGAATTAAAGAAGCGACGCACCGGCAGCCCCGAACGCGCAATCCAGGTCGCAAGCTCCTCAGCCGAAGGATTGTCTGTAACAATATCGCGATCGATGTACTCAACCCCATGCTCGTCCAACCAGGCCTTGGCCTTTTTACACGTCGAGCATTTGGGATATTCAACAAACAGTACGGTCATGGGGATTCCCTTCTTAGAAAAGACAAGTGTCTGGCAAACAGCGCATCGATGGCCATCTGCGACCGATGCCGATATTGTAGCCAGCGCCGACGTGCAGGCGGTCGCGGTTTTCCATCTTGAGGTTAACGTCTCGCATGGGCGTCAATGGTACGGTATGGGCGACACGACGGATGTTGGTGCCCATCCACATGCAAACGGGGGCAAGTGGGTCTGGATGGGCGACGGTAGCCGTTGAGCCCGCGTCCCCGACAGCCCTACTCCGTCTCGCGCATCCAGCGATCGAAGGTCCCCACGCACACGCCTAGGCGCTTTGCCGCCTGACTCCGGGTAATATTGCCCGCCTCATAGATATCGCGCACTCGTTCGAATTGCGGAGGGCACGGCTTGCGGGGCCGACCAAAACGCACACCGCGCGCCCGCGCCGCCGCGATTCCCTCCGCCTGACGACGGTGGATGTTCTCTCGTTCCACCTGCGCCACATAACTCAACAGCTGCAAAACGATATCGGCGATCAGCGTGCTGGTCACATCCGATCCGCCGCAATCTCTCGCACGCGTATCGAGCAACGGCATGTCCAGCACAACGATGGCCGCACCAAGTTCCTTGGTTATACGACGCCACTCCTCGAGTATCTCGCTATAGTTTCGACCCAGCCGATCGATGGAAAGCACCACCAACACATCACCGGAAGCCAAGGCATGAAGCAATTCCCGATACTGCGGGCGATCAAAGTCCTTACCGCTCGCACGGTCGGCAAAGACATTCGCCGGCTCCACGCCATAGGCGCTCAGCGCATCCAACTGGCGATTCAAATTTTGATCACGCGAGCTCACCCGCGCATACCCATACACCGTTGCCACAACATCCCAGCTTTCTCGTAAACCTGCCAAAAAGGGACAGGCTTGTTTTGGTAGGTCCTATCTCCCAAAAGCATATGAAGAAGCGGCCGAGCTCATGGCAGGGCAATCAAGAGACACGCAAAGAGGGCGGCCCCGAAAGACCGCCCTGTCCGCTTTGCCGATACTCACTCCGTACCGGTTAATGAATGAGCTTAAAGTCCAAATGTCCGCGAGTAGTGTTGACACGCGAGACCTCGATAATCACGCGCTGCCCCAACTCAAAACGGCGTCCCGTGTCGGCACCCGTCAATGTGAGCGCGTCCTCGTCAAACTCAAACCACTCGTTACCCAAGCTCTTAATGGAAACCAGGCCCTCGACCTGCGTCAGATCGAGACGCACGAATAGTCCCATGCTGCTGACCCACGAGACCGTTCCGGCATAGCGCTCGCCCAGGCGGTCCTCGTAGTACTGAGCAATCTTGATTTTTTGCGTCGCATGGCTGGCAGCGTCGGCCGCACGCTCGGCGTCGCTGCACGCGCGGCAGATTTGCGGCAGGATGCGCGGAAGCGACTCTCTGCCTTTTCCGATCAGCCTCGGCGTACGCACCAAGGCGTCTTTTCCACCCAGCTGCTCGTATGCCAGCTGCAGCTTGAGCACGCGATGCACCACCAGATCGGGGTAACGGCGAATGGGGCTCGTAAAGTGGCAGTAGCACGGCGCGGCGAGCGCAAAGTGACCCTCGTTGCGCGGCTTGTACAACGCTCGCTGCATACTGCGCAAAAGGAGCGTGTTGACGAGTGGCGCGTTAGCCGTGCCGGCAGCGGCGTCAACCGTCGCCTGCAACTCATCAGGACTTCCCAGGGCAATGCCCGCCGCACGGCGATCATCGATGATACCGAGCTGCGCCAGCGCCGCAGCAGCACCGTGCAGACTGTCGGGGCTGGGGTCATCGTGCACGCGATAGCACGCCTCGATATCGCGGTCGGCCAGCCACTCGGCGACGCACTCGTTAGCCAGCAGCATTGCCTCCTCGATAAGCGAGGTTGCGCAGGAGCGCTCGCGTGCCACAATCTGCACGGGCACGCCGTCCTCATCCAGCAGCGCGCGAATCTCGGCCGTATCAAAGTCGACCGAACCGCGTGCGCGACGTATGCGACGCCGAAGCTCCGCGAGTTCGTTTGCGGCGACCAGGAAATCGGCCAGGTCAACGTTACAGCCGCGAGCGGTGTCCTCGCACGCAAGCCCACGCTCAAGTGCTTCCTCGCGCGAGGCTTCAGCCGCAGCGACATCCTCCGCAGCGCCCTCCAACACGGAATACTCAACTGCGCCGGCACGCACCAGCAGTGCCTCGGCGCCGTCATAGTCCATACGCACACGCGAACGAATCACACTGGGATAAGGGTTGTAATGGCGCACACGGCCCTGCGCGTCGAGCTCGATATCGACGGTAAACGCCAGGCGATCCTCATCGGGGCGTAGGGAACACAGATCATTAGACAGGCGCTCGGGCAGCATGGGAAGCACACGGTCGGCAAGGTAGACCGACGTCGTACGGTGGCGGGCCTCCAGGTCGATATGCCCGTCCCAGGCAACATAGTGCGAAACGTCGGCGATATGCACACCCAGCTTATAGCCGCCCTCGGGCGTGCGCTCGAGCGAGATGGCATCGTCAAAGTCGCGCGCATCGACCGGGTCGATGGTGATGACAAAGCGATCGCGCAGGTCACGACGAAGCGGGTCTTTAAGCGCTGCAGCCACATCGAGCGAAAGCGCCTCTGCCTCTGCCAGAGCCGCTTCGGGATAGCTGTCGGTATAGCCATAGCGCGCCATAACATATTGGACGCCCAGATCGGGCGCATCGTCGCCGCCGATACGGCGCTCAAGAGTCACCGTGCCCGACTCCAAGCGCGTCGGGTAGGCCAGAATGCGTGCGACGACGACATCGCCAGGATGCACGCCCAGGCGCTCCGCCGAAGTGTCCTCGGGCAAAATAAAGAAATCGGCTTTGAGACGCGAATCGAGCGGCTCGATCACGCCAAGCGGGCCGGCCGTCTGATACGTACCCACCACGCTGATGGCGGCGCGCTCGATGACGCCCTCGATCACGGCACGACGATCGCCGCGCGGTCCCGCCTTGATGCTTACGGCCACGGTATCGCCGTCCATAATCTCACGCTTACCGCGACCCATGACCTTGTAATCGCCGTTGTCGGTCACGACATAAGCGCTGTGCTCATGGAGCTGCACGCGGCCAGTCATGCTCGGACGACGCTCGCTGCGCACCGGCCCGCGTTTATTGCGTGCGCTACGCTTATGTTTGTTATTGCGCCCCATGGCGCCTCCTTACTATCGATAGCCGTTTACACCCCAAGAGTCTACCCAAATGATCCCTAGGGGACGGCAGGATTGCGGATCTCGTAGATAGACCAGCGCGGCGATGATCCGCAATCCTGCCGTCCCCTAGGGATCAAAAAACGGGCCGCCCCCAAAAGAGACGACCCGTTGCAGACGGCATATCCGCAGCGCCTACACGCGCAGATAACGGCGCATGGCGATGGCAGAGCCAAAGAGACCGATGAGCACGCCGACAAGAATCAGTGCGGCGTAGGTCACCAGATAGTACTGCATCGGCAGCGCAAACGACATCCAGCCGACACTCTCCTGCAGGCGCGGAACCAGCAGGTTGCGCAGCAACTCCAAAACACCGATGGAAAGCAGCGAGCCAAGAATGGCCTGCAGCACACCCTCGGTAATGAACGGCCCGCGAATGAAGCCGTTGCTGGCGCCCACCAGGCGCATAATCGCAATCTCGCGACGACGCGCCGTGATGGACAGGCGAATCGTGTTGTTGATAAAGATGAACGCGATAAAGGTCAGCAGGCCGACGAGCACCACGGCGGCAATACGGATGTAGTTGGTCACCTGGAACAGGCGGCTTACTTCCTCCTGGCCATACAGTACGCTCGCGTTGACGTCGCCGTCGTCCGCGATTTTTTGGAAGTCGTCGTTCTTCTTAAGCTTCTTGGCCGTGCTCTCGACCTGAGACGGATCGTCCATCTCAATCGCAAACGAGGCGGGCAGCGGGTTCTGGCCGTCGAGCGCGCTCATGGTGGCGTCGGCGTTGCCCGACATCTTGCTCGTGAACTCGGCCAGCGCGTCGTCCTTGTCCTTATAGGTCACGGACTTGACGTTGCTCCAAGTCTTGAGCTCGGCCTCAAAGGCCTGGACGTCTGCCTGATCGGCGTCATCGCTAATAAAGGCATTGATGACAACCTGATCCTCGACGGTGCCGATCACGGAGTTCAGCATCGCGGAACCCATAATGAACAGGCCGATGATAAACAGCGAAAGGAAGATCGTGATGACGGCGCCGAGCGAGGTGGTCCAGTTACGGAAGAAGTGGCTGATAGCCTCTTTGAGCGAATAGCCCACGTTAGTTGGTGCCATAGTTGCCGTAACCTCCCCTCTCCTGGTCACGGATTACGTGGCCGCCCTCGAGGGCGATCACGCGACGGTGCATGCTATCGACCATCTCGCGGTCGTGCGTGGCGACGATCACGGTGGTGCCGGTACGGTTAATGCGCTCGAGCAGCTTCATGATGCCCAGCGAAATCGCGGGGTCGAGGTTGCCCGTGGGCTCGTCACAAATAAGCAGCGGCGGACGGTTGACCATAGCGCGGGCAACGGCGACGCGCTGCTGCTCGCCACCGGACAGCTGATCGGGCAGAGAGTCCATCTGATCGGCCAGACCGACCAGGCGAAGCACCTCGGGCACCTGGCTGCGAATGACGCCCTTGGGCTTGCCGATGCACTGCAGGGCAAACGCCACGTTTTCGTAGGCGGTCTTCTGCGGCAGGAGCTTAAAGTCCTGGAACACGGCACCGATCTGGCGACGCAAGAACGGAACTTTGCGGTTCTTGATCTTCATGAGGTCCTGGCCGGCGACCAAAATGCGGCCGCTCGTCGGCTTGACGTCGCGGTTGAGCGTCGAAAGCAGCGTGGTCTTACCCGAGCCGGAGTGACCGACCAGGAAGACAAACTCGCCAGGATAGATCTCGATGTTGATGTCGTCGAGCGCGGGCTTGTTGGGCTGTGCCGGGTAGATTTTGGTGACGTGCTCCATGAGGATGACGGGCTCGACACCGGCCTGCTTGGCCATCTTCTTGCGGCTGGCCTGCGGATCGATGGGCGCAAACACCGACGTAAAGTCGGGATTGTTGAGCGCATTGTCGAGGCTTGCGACCTCGGCGGCCTGATCGCTCTCGACTACGGGAGCCGCGGGCTGCGTAGGATCGGGAATACCGGCAAAAAGACCGGACTGCGCAGGCTGTGGCGCCGGAGTCGCAGGAACCATGGGGTCGGGAATACCGGCCATGACAGGTTGCGGCGCGACAGCGTCCGCCTGGGGCTGATCCACGCGAGCGGTCACCTTCTGCACGGGCTCAAAACCCGCGGCCTCGGAAAGCTCGACATCATTGGTAGGATTGTAGGCAAAGGGATCTGACGCCGGCTGTGCCTGATCTGCCGGCTGTGCGGGGATCGGGCTAAACAGCTGATCCTCTGAATCCGGGGTGGCGAAACGAGTGCCCGCGGCGCCTGGCTGCGTCTTGGGGGCGTCATCGCCCGCACCGGAGGTACGGAAGTGGTTACCCACTGGTGCTCCTTATCGTCGTACGTTTAAACTACATGAGCGCATTGTATTTTAGCAGCATTAGCTTCGCTGCACATAAAAAGCATGGCGGGGTTTTGGTCCCGCAGGCCGCGCGCAGGGTTACCTCCCAAATCGTCCTCGGACATGTCGGAGCCCCCGCTGCGCACTACGTGCGGCGGGGGCTCCTCCGTCCTGCGGAAAGATTTGGGAGGTAACCCTGCGCGCGGCCTGCGGCTACTAAGGAGTCGCCGCGTTTCTATTAGGTGCAGCAAATGCATACTTGAGAGGGTCTGAATTGCACTTTGCTGATATGGGCCCTTTTCCCGGTAGAGACTTTTGCTTGACGCGTTTTTGATTTGATTGTTGCGCAACTCGGATTTGGATTGTCGATTTACAGTGGCCTCGATAGGAACGCCTATGGTTGTGGGGGCCAGTATGAATTGTCCTTATTGTGGAGCTGAGTTGCGCGATGGCGTGAGGTACTGCACAGCGTGCGGGGCTGCCGTCAATGGCATCTCTGCTGATTCTGAGCTTCGGGTAAAGCCTCGGAACCACGTTGCGGTCATCCTTGTCTGCATGCTGGTAATTGGCATTGTCGGCGGTGGCTGTATGGGTCTTCATCTGCGGCAGGTGTTGTCGCACTTTGTGTCTGCCCATTCGGAGCACGCCATTGTGCTGGATGTCGCGGCTGCGGGCTGGGACACCGATAACGGGGCATCGCGCGTTCCGATACATATTACGGGCAAAACCGTCGACGGAATAACGGTCGACAGGATTGAGTTCGTCGCCTCCGATGGCTCTGGCATCAATCTCATACAAGGTGTCTACACGCTCGAGGCAGCAGGTTCCCCTATCGCTGCGGATGGCACGATCTATCAAATTCCATGCACGAGTGCCACACTCGTCCTCGATGATGCCTTTGCCATGGGTGAAACGATCGATCTGGCCGAGCTTGCAGAACAGGATTCGATTCTCGCCTTCTGCCCCATTGATGCCGCCGATGTGACCAATGATGAAATCTATGATGCCGCTTTGCTCGCCATGACATACAGAGGCAGCGATGCCCCCGATGTCGCTGCACTGTGCCAAGCCGCAATCAATCGTCGCGACGGAGCCAGCACAAGCGGGAACGCCTTCGAAAGTTGCGGTGAAATGCGGATTTATTGAGCCTTTAGGCTGGCAAAACAGTCCTTATTTCACCGCAACTGAAACAGGGGCGCTCTCCAAGAGAGCGCCCCTGCCGGGTTTCCATAGTACTGGCGAAGCAGTTTTATAGTTCTGGCGAAGCAGTCCTTGAGATCCGCCTTGCCTTATGCCAAGAACTCCTTGGTGGTCGCCACGATGTTGGCGGCGTCCAGGCCGTACTTGTGCAGGAGCTCGGCACCCGGGCCGGACTCGCCGAACGTGTCGTTGACGCCAATCTTCTTGAGCGGCGTCGGGCACTGCTCGCACAGGACATCGGCAACGGCGCTGCCCAGGCCACCGATCACGGAGTGCTCCTCGACGGTCACGACGTGGCCGGTCTTGGTGGCGCTCTTGACGATCAGGTCGGAGTCGATGGGCTTAATGGTGTGCATGTTGATGACCTCGGCGTCGATACCCTCGGCAGCAAGCTGCTCGGCAGCCTCGAGGGCCTCGCCGACCATCAGGCCGCAGGCAATGATGGTAACGTCGGCGCCCTCGCGCATGATGATGCCCTTGCCCAGTTCAAACTTGTAGGTCTCGGGGTCATTAATGACCGGCGAGGCCAGACGGGCAAAGCGCATGTACACAGGGCCGTCGCACTCGTAGGCGGCGCGCGTCACGGCGCGGGCCTCGACGTCGTCAGCGGGAACGATCACGGTCATGCCGGGGATGACGCGCATCAGGGCGATATCCTCGCAGCACTGGTGCGTGGCGCCGTCCTCGCCCACCGAGATGCCGGCGTGCGTAGCACCGATCTTAACGTTAAGGTGCGGATAGCCGATGGAGTTTCGGACCTGCTCAAAGGCGCGGCCGGCGGCAAACATGGCAAAGGTGCTCGCGAAGGCAACGCGGCCGGTGGTCGCGATACCGGCGGCAACACCCATCAGGTTGCTCTCGGCAATGCCCACATCGAAGAAGCGGTCGGGGCGGGCTGCCTTGAACTTGCCGGTCTGCGTGGCGGCGGCCAGGTCGGCGTCGAGGACCACAAAGTCATCGTGCTCGTTGGCGAGCTCGACGAGGGCCTCGCCGTAGCTTACGCGCGTGGCGATTTTCTTGACATCTGCCATCCTAGAGCTCCTCTCCGGCGGCCGTGAGCTCTGCCATGGCCTGCTCAAACTGTTCATCGTTGGGGGCCTTACCGTGCCAACCCACCTGGTTCTCCATAAAGGAGACGCCCTTGCCCTTTGTGGTCTCGGCGATAATGGCGGTCGGCTGACCCTTGGTGGCGCGGGCCTCGGCAAAGGCGGCGCGGATCTGATCGAAGTCGTTGCCGTCGGCAAGCTCCACCACGTGGAACTTAAAGGCGCGGAACTTGTCGGCGAGCGGCATGGGGTCGTTGACCTCCTCGACGGGACCGTCGATCTGCAGGCCGTTGTGGTCGACGATCACGCAGAGGTTGTCGAGCTGCTGGTTGCCGGCAAACATGGCGGCCTCCCAGACCTGGCCTTCCTCGCTCTCGCCATCGCCCAGCAGGGCGTACGTGCGGTAAGTATCGCCCCAGTGCTTAGCGGCAACGGCCATGCCCACGGCGGCGGAAATGCCCTGGCCGAGCGAGCCGGTGGACATGTCGACGCCCGGGGTGTCGTTCATGTTGGGGTGACCCTGCAGGTGGCTGCCGATATGGCGCAGCGTCTCGAGGTCCTCTTTGGGGAAAAACCCGCGCTCGGCGAGCACGGCGTACAGCCCCGGAGCGCAATGGCCCTTGGAGAGCACAAAGCGGTCGCGATCGGCCTTGCGGGGATCGGCTGGGTCGACGTTCATTTCCTCAAAGTACAGATAGGTCATGATGTCGGCAGCGCCGAGCGAACCGCCCGGATGGCCGGACTTGGCAGCGTGCACGCCGGTGACGATGCCCTTCCTTACCTCGTTGGCAACCTTTTTGAGCTCTTCGTCGCTCATTGTGCCTTCCTTTCATCCTCTTAAGACAAGATGCGCACGGCACCGAAGGTAATCCCAACACAGCCGCAATGCACGTACGTCATTCATTATGCTGGAAACCGATGGCTTTACCAGAGTTTTTATCATTATTTGAACAATTTAGCAGGCAGAACCGCTGATGAAACGGTTTATCAATGTGAACGTCTTTTGGATGGAACGCAGTCGGCCCTACGCGTTAATGTCCTTGAATCCCTCACCGAAGGCTTCCGTAACGTCGGCGACCGTCACAATGGCGTGAGGATCGCGCTCGCGCACGATAGTTTTGAGGGTGTTGAGCTCTCGACGGCTAACGATCACCATGATCACCGGCTTCTCGACGCCCGAATACATACCGGTCGCCTTTAATTTAGTGCAGCCGCGTCCCAGACCATACATGATGTCGGCCGCGATATCGGGGAAGTTATCCGAGATGATGAGCACCATACGACGCTTATTGCCGCCATCGACCACGGCATCGATCACATAGCCGCTAATCACCATCGAAAGTCCTGCGTACAGAGCATTTTCGAGCGAGAAGACCGGAGCCGATGCCGCACATACGGCAACGTCGATTGCCATGACGGTCGAGCCCACCGGCAGCGAGGTGTTACGCGAGATGATTTGGCCAATCGTGTCCGAGCCGCCGGTGTTGGCGCCGGCGCGCAACACCATGCCGTAACCAATGCCCGTGATAATGCCGCCCCACATAGCGGGAAGCATCAGGTCCGCATGTGCCAGAGGCGCTACAAACGGGGCAAACAGATCGGTAAAGAAGCCCAGCAGCACAAAGCCCGTCGCCGTCTGCACTACATAGAACATGCCGCCCTCGCGCATAACGATCAGCAGCAACAAGGCATTCATCACGATGGTCTGGATACCGACAGGAAGCGACACGCCTCGCGCTGCGCCGACTGCCTGGATAATCGTCGCAAGGCCCGTAACACCACCGGCTGCAAGACCGTTGGGAATCAAAAACAGGTCGGTCGCGATGGCGGCCAAGGCACACCCCAACATGATCTGGGGTAGATCGTGAAAGAAGTTCATCGAAAGAATGCGCTTGATGTCCAGACGATATGCCATGCTGCCTCCCTCAAAAAAGCGCACCCCATCGGATGCGCTTTGAACTTCTTCATGTATTCGATTCTACCGATTCACCGAACAAAAACCACCCCTGTGCAGGGTATGTTCTGGATACAAAACCACCCTGCTCGGAGGGTTTTAATCCATTTCCACATAAACCGAGCGGCTTATGCGGACGGGGCCTCCGCGTCAGCGTTGCCGGTAGCCCAACGGTGATAGCCAATCACAAACGGATCCAGGTCGCCGTCGTCAAGAACGGCCTCGACGTTGCTAGTCTCCACGCCCGTGCGCAGGTCCTTAACCATCTGGTACGGGTAGAGCACGTAGCTGCGGATCTGGTTGCCAAAACCAATTGTGGTCTTGGGTCCGCGAATCTCATCCAGGGCCTCGGCGCGCTTTTCGAGCTCAATCTCGTACAGGCGCGCCTTAAGGATCTGCATGCACGCGGCCTTGTTTTGAATCTGGCTGCGCTCGTTTTGACACGTGACCACGATACCGCTGGGAAAATGCGTCACGCGCACGGCGGAGTCGGTGGTGTTGACGCCCTGGCCGCCCGGGCCGCTTGCATGGTACACGTCGACGCGAATGTCATCGGGACTAATCTCGATATCGATATCGTCGGGCAGCACCGGAATGACCTCGACGCCGGCAAACGTAGTCTGGCGGCGCTTCTTGTCGTCGGTGGGGCTAATGCGCACCAGGCGGTGAACACCGGCCTCGGCACGAAGCATGCCAAAGGCATCCTTGCCTTCGACGGTAAAGGTCGCGCGATCGATGCCGATAACCTCGGCCGCGGGGCAATCGTTGATGGTGACCTTCCAACCGCGGCGCTGGCAGTACTTCATGTACATCTTAAAGAGCATGAAGGTCCAGTCCTGGGCCTCCAAACCGCCCTGCCCGGGCTTGATGGTCACAATCGCGTCGCCATGGTCGAACTCCCCGGTAAACCAGCTCGCAAGCTCAAGCTCGTCGATGGCGCGGGAAAGCCGCTCCGCCGTGGCGGCAGCCTCCTCACGCAGCGCGGCAGCATCGGGGTCATCGCCCATTTCCTCGGCAAGCTCCAGCGCGGCGCGAGCATCGGAAAGCTCACCGCGCGCCGTATCCACGGCGGCGATGTCCTCCTTGGCGCGTGCAATCTCCTCCATCGTGGCGCGAGCGGCATCGGCATCGTCCCAAAAGCCTGGGGCGACGCTTTTGGCCTCGAGCTCCGCCACGCGGGTGCGCTTCTCGTCCAAATGGAGATACGACTCGACCTCGCCGAGTCGGTCCGCAAACGCGTCCAACTCGGCGGGAGTTACCTCTAGAGTCTCGGCCATTAACGATTCCTGCCGTGGCAGTACTTAAACTTCTTACCGCTACCGCAAGGGCACAGGTCGTTGCGGCCCACGTTGACATAGGGGTCATCGCTCTCGGACTTGCGGTAGGTCGTCACCTTGCCACCGTTGTTAACGGCAGCCGGACCACCCTGGACGGCGGTGCGGGCCTGCACCTGAGCCTGCTTGCGCAGTACCGAATCGCTGTTGTCGCCATCGACCTCGGCGGGACCAGAGAAGCGCGCACCCTTAAGGGCGGGGTCCTCCTTGTGCTCCACAGCCTGCGGGGCAGCTTTGAGCTCAATGCGCAGAACAGTGCGCAGGTAATCCTCGTACATGGTATCGACGAGTATCTGGAACGCGCCGTAGGCCTCGGTCTTGTACTCAACCAGCGGGTCGCGCTGGCCAAAGCCGCGCAGGCCGATACCGGTCTTGAGGTAGTCCATTTCCTGCAGGTAGTTCATCCAACGCGTATCGATGACGCGCAGCATGACCTGGGTATTGAGCTCGCGCATCAGGTCCTCGCCCAGACGCTCGGCCTTCATGTTGTAGCACTTCTCAACATAGGCCAAGACATCGGCGGCCAGGGCCTCAAAGTCCTCGTCGGGGAACTGAGGGGTATCGATATGCCCGGTCAGCTCGACGACCCATTTGCGCAGACCCTCAAGATCGCGCTCGCCCTCGTGGCTGTCCTTGGTGCAGAACTCCTGAACACAGCGGTACACGGTATCGTGCATGACCTCGGTGATGTGGTCGGTCAGGTCCTTGCCGTCCAGAATCTTGTTGCGCTCGGCGTAGATGACCTGGCGCTGCTTGTTCATGACGTCGTCGTACTCAAGAACGCTCTTACGCATGGAGAAGTTGATGCTCTCGACCTTGTGCTGGGCATTCTCGACGGCCTTGGAAATGATCTTGTGCTGGATGGGCATGTCGTCGCCCATGTCGGCCGTGACCATCATCTTGGAGACGCGGTCCATCCTGTCGCCGCCGAACAGGCGCATGAGGTCATCCTCGAGTGACAGGTAGAACTGGGTCTCGCCCGGATCGCCCTGACGACCGGAACGGCCACGCAGCTGGTTGTCGATACGACGGGACTCATGGCGCTCGGTGCCGATAACGGTCAGGCCGCCGGCGGCAAGCACGCGCTCGCGCTCGGCCTTGCAGGTCTCCTTGGCCTCGGCGTTAAACTGCTCGAGCTGCTCGGGCGTCACGTCCTCCATGGTCAGGCCCTCGTACTCCAGGCGTTCGCGCACCAGCTCGTCGGGGTTGCCGCCCAGCAGGATGTCGGTGCCACGACCGGCCATGTTGGTAGCGATGGTCACGGCGCCATAGCGACCAGCCTGGGCCACGATATGGGCCTCGCGCTCGTGGTGCTTGGCGTTGAGGACCTCGTGCGCGATACCGCGCTTAGTGAGGGCGGCGGACAGTTTCTCGGAGCTCTCGATGGAGACGGTGCCCACCAGGACCGGCTGGCCCTTGGCGTGACGACGCTCAACGTCGTCGGCAACGGCGTTGTACTTGGCCTGGATGGTGCGGTAGACCAGGTCCTCGTGGTCAACACGCTGCACGGGCTTGTTGGGGGGAATGACCTCGACGGGCAGCTTGTAGATCTCGCGGAACTCGGCGTCCTCGGTGAGCGCCGTACCGGTCATGCCGGAGAGCTTGTCATACAGGCGGAAGTAGTTCTGCAGGGTGATGGTGGCAAGGGTCTGGTTCTCCTCGCGCACGAGCACGCCCTCTTTGGCCTCGATGGCCTGGTGCAGGCCCTCGGAATAGCGGCGACCCTCCATGATACGACCGGTGAACTCGTCGACGATCTTGACCTCGCCGTTGGTGACCACGTACTGCTTGTCGCGGTGGAACATGTACTGGGCCTTCAGCGCCTGCTGCAGGTGGTTGACCAGCTGGCCGGAAAGATCGGCATAGATGTCATCGATACCCAGGCGGCGCTCAATCTTCTTAAGACCGCGCTCGGTGGCGGCGATGGTGTGCTTGGCCTCGTCCATGACGAAGTCGCCCGTGGGCTCCACGTCCTCGGTGGCGGTGAGCATGTCGTGCGAGACGTCCTCACCGCGCTCAAGGCCGCGCACGGCGCGCGCGAAGTCCTTGTAAGTGCTGGCGGACTTGGTGCCGGCGCCCGAGATGATGAGCGGCGTTCTGGCCTCGTCGATCAGGATGGAGTCGACCTCGTCGACGATGGCGTAGCTGTGGCCGCGCTGAACACGCTGCTCGGGGCGGGTAACCATGTTGTCGCGCAGATAATCGAAACCGAACTCGGAGTTGGTGCCGTACGTGACGTCGGCCTGGTAGGCGGGGCGCTTCAGCTCGAGCGGCATGTTGTTCTGCAGCAGACCGACGGTCATGCCCAGATACTTGTAGATGCGACCCATCCACTCGGAGTCGCGCTTGGCCAGGTAGTCGTTGACGGTGACGACGTGCACGCCCTTACCGGCGATAGCGTTGAGATAGCCGGCCAAGGTGGAGACGAGCGTCTTGCCTTCGCCGGTCTTCATCTCGGCAATATGACCCTCATGAAGCGCCATGGCGCCGATGAGCTGTACATCAAAGTGACGCATGCCCATGGTGCGCTTGGAAGCTTCGCGCACGGTGGCAAAGGCCTCGGGGAGCATGTCGTCGAGCGACTCGCCGTTGGCGTAGCGCTCACGGAACTTATCAGTCTGGGCGCGGAGCTCCTCCTCGGTCATCTTCTCAAACTGGGGCTCAAGACCGTTGATCTTGTCGACGATCTTGTAGTAGCGCTTCAGGTCCTTATCGGATCCAAAGGACAGCAGCTTTGACATGAATCCCATGTGGTTTTCCTTTTGGCCATCGCCCGCGGCATGAAACCTTGGACGAGTTAAACACAGATATTTGTACTTTAGCCAAACAAGGCGCCGCCTATGCGGTCGACACGCTCGACCACGTAATAACTACGACAGCCTGCCAAAAAGGGACTGGTTTATTTTGGCAACTTTTATCTGGGAAAACGCTGTCTCTCTGCCATTTGGTGCAAATCAACCTGCCCCATTCGCACCAACCTGGTGCAATGGGGACGGGTTAGCTTGCACCAATAAAAAGAAAAGGGCCGCGCACCCAAATGGATGCGCGGCCCTTATGCCATGAATGCGAGTGTTTCCGCGGCGAGCTATTTACTCAGCAGCCTCGGTGGTCTCGGCCTCAGCAGCGGCCTCCTCGACGGGAGCCTCTGCGGGAGCCTCGGCGGCCTGCTTGGCAGCCTCCTCGGCAAACTTAGCAGCACGCTTGGCCTTCTCGGCAGCCTTAGCCTCAGCGGCGGCCTTGCGAGCGGCCTCGGCCTCAGCAGCCTTGGCGGCCTTGGCAGCCTTGGCCTCCTCGGCCTTCTTGAGCTGGGCGGCAGCGGCGCCACCGAACTTGTCGGCGAAGCGCTGGACGCGTCCACCGGTGTCGACGAACTTCTGCTGGCCGGTGTAGAACGGGTGGCACTCGTTGCAAAGCTCGACCTTCATCTCGGACACGGTAGCGTGCGTCTTGAAGGTGTTGCCGCAGGAGCACGTCACCGTGCACTCGACATACTGGGGATGGATACCCTGCTTCATGGTAGGACTCCTTATTAGTCAGGCGCTGGTTACCGATCAGCGCATAAGGCGTCTTGGTTTCCGACCAAGACAACAAACTCGGCTATGGTACCACGGCGCCGAGCGTCCCACAAAAGGTTCACGGTCTTTTCGGAACGACACGAATCTGACCCATCGAAACACATCTCCACCGTTCCTTCAACTGGGAAAATGCCGTCCCCGGGGCCTGAGAAGGGCCCCGGGGACGTTCGACTGACTGCGGGAACGGCCTTTCCGCTCAATGTGTTCGGCTGAGATCGGAAATCAACCAAACTGAACCAGGTTCAGCTGGCATGGTTAAAAACGAGGGGCGACGCTTTTGCGTCACCCCTCGTCCCGGCCGGTTGCTTTAGTTGTACACACGGTAGTTACACTTGAACTGGGTTATGTGTCCATAGTTGGAGCGGTACCAACCCGACGTATAGCTGATTGCCTCTGCGCCTAGATAGTCGTAGCCCTTGTTGTAGCGAAGCTGACGGTAGGTCGTGTCGTACTCTGCTACGTAAAACGTGTCTCCAGAGAAGGCTTTGTACCGGTCCTTAACCGTCGAAGCCATGTACGCGGGTTCGACATCGCCTTTCTCCCCGTTGAGCGCATAGACGGGTGCCGCGATTCCGCATAAAGCCGTTGCCACGAGGATGGCGTAGACAGCCATGCGCGACGCATTGGACTTCAGCTGTTCAAATAGTTTCATGTCATTCACCTCGCTCGTATGTATCGAGGTATTCCTGCTTGAGCGTCTGCGAGGACGACTTGATCTTTTCCACGAGCGCGCCGGCCTCGATGAAGTAGAACGAGTTGGTGAGGTCTGCCAGGTCGTCGAGCAGATGGCTTGAAATGAGCACGCTTCGTCCCCGCGCCACCTCGCTGCGCATCGCGTCGCAGGAGGTTTTCCGCTTTCCCGGATCGAGGCCGTTCAGCGGTTCATCGAGGATAAGGTACGGGCAATCGGTCGCTATCGCCATGGCAAGCTTTACCTGCTGCTTCATTCCTGTCGAGAGCTTACGGGTCGGCTTGTCGAGATATGGGGAGATTCCGAGGGAGCTGCAGAGCGAGTCGATGTCGGCGGCCGATTTCCACGCCTCCCTAACGAAAGCAAGGTGCTCGATGGCCGATAGCGTGGGATAGAGATCCGCGCTGCCCGAAGAGCTCAGGTAGACGAGTTCTGCAAATTCGGCTGATCGACGTTGGCTGATTCCGTCTGCCGCCAGGCTTCCCGAGCGGATGCGGGTGGGAAATTGGCCCGACAGCGCTTCAAGAAGGGTGGTTTTCCCCGAGCCGTTGGGAGCAACGAGGCCCGCCGCCGTTCCCGGGCTCAGGAAAAGCGACCCGATTGAAAGTATCGTCGTGCTTCCGTATCCCACGCTCGCGTCCAGAAGCTCGAGCCCATGGCGCTTTTTCGCGGGTCCAGGCTGTATGGGCGAACGTGTCGCAACGGCGCCGACCGCAAAAAAGACCGCGACGTATGCCAGGGCCACGGCAAGCATCGATGCGCTGCCTGAACCGGAGCCAATGAATTCCGTCGGGAAACATCCTACGTAACCCGTTGCCTCGATAGGCGAGAATACGGCCAGCGGCAGGAGATTGAGCGCGGCATTATGCCCCAGTGCCGAATCGGACAGTAACGGGAATGCCGGGGCCGCGACAAGCAGCGCGGAGGTAAGGGGGCCCGCGAGGACGCGCCTCGTTGCGGTCGATAGGACGGCGGAGCAAACGGATATCAAGGTTCCGCCCGCAAGAAGCGCGATAAGCAGGGTCGTGAAGACGTTTCCCGCAGTCGTGGTGGCAAGCGCGCCGTCATGGAAGAAGGCGATCGGGTACCCAATTTGCCCGAAGCCGTTTAGGACCAAGGCGTAAATGCCCCCGGGTGCGAGGCCGGCGAGGAGCATCGCGGCCCCCGCGACGATTATCGAAAACACGATCTGGATAAGGCGCCGGAATTTGGGCACGGGCGCCTTTGCCGCCAGGGTCCCGGGCCTTGTGGCGCCGAGCACGAGTATCGACGAGAGAAGGAAGGGGATGAAGGGAAGGAAAGACGGCACCATGGCAATGGCGTAAGGCAGGAAGGAAAGGAATGGCAGATCGCTTGCGGAGGCTGGAATGTGCGTGATGCCGGAACTGCTCAGAGCACGGCAATATGCGAGCTCCGCGTCATTGGTCTCTCGGTCTCCCACGATGGATCCGGATTGGAAGCCTTCGTCCATGAGCGCGTAGTAGCTCTCGGCAGAATCGAGAAAGGCGGCGTCGGTTTGAGCGGCAAGAGCGGCGTTCGCGTATCTTGCAAGCTCCGCGTCATTTTGCTGCTCTGGAGATAGGTCTGTGCCGCTGGCCTGGGGCGCGCGCGTATTGAATGCGTCGACAAAGCTCTGCATGCCCTGTTTCATAAAGAAGGGCCCGTAGATGGGTGAATTGAACGCAATGGGGACGGAAAAGGCTGCAGCGAGAACGAGCGTACAAATCCATACGGCCCTGTCTCTTAGGATTAGTTTGAGAAGAAGTCGACAGTACATTTAGAAGCACCTACGTTCCTCAAAGAATTGTTAGATTAATAATGACAGACCGAATGAAGATGCGTGCGATGGGGGCGAGGCGAATGGCTGAGCGGTATCGATACGCGGGTTCAACGGTATCACATTGGCCACATAGATTTTTAACTTGCATTTCTACCCGCCCTTTTCGTAGAGTCGCCGATACGTGCTTAGCGCACCCTCGGCGCGTCCGGCAGGCTTTGCGAAATGGGATCCAGGAGACTTCGGCGCAGCATCATCTTGCGGAATGCTTCTAATGAGCCTCCCATCCTTCAAAAACAGAATCTCATCGCACAGCCTATCGACCGAATCCAAGATGTGGGATGACATGATGATGCACGTACCAGAATCGGCCAGCTTCCTGAGAATCTCGGAATGCAAGTCCACCCTGCTGGGGTCGAGCGCGTTCATGGGCTCATCTAATAGAAGGTACCGCGCGCCCGTCGCATACGCAATCGCCAGGGTAAGCTGCTGCTTCATGCCCTGGCTCAGAGTGCGGATCCTCATCTTCGCGAACTCGCCTATCTGCGTTTGTTCCACTATCTCTTCGATATCGCGAGCATGCGGCCACATATCGCAAACCATCTTGAGGTGATCTTCCGCACGCAATCCGGGATACAGCAGCGTCCCCTCACCAGGTGCATAGAAGATCATAGAACGGACCTCTCTCGCACCCGTACCCTGCACCTCATCCAGAACGATGCTCCCGTCCACGCGAGGACCCGGCAAACCTGCCATCGCACGCAGCAACGTCGTCTTTCCATGCCCGTTCGGAGCGACGAGACCGTAGACCGTACCCGGGGCAAACTCAGCGTTCACCGAATCTACGAGCACCTTCTTTCCATAAGAGATCGTCAGCGTTTGAAGGTCAATCATCGAGATCATCCCCTTTCGATCTTTGGAACACTCAGGCGCACCATCAACGGAGATACGGCGCCCAAGACCACCAGCAGAGCGCCCGATGCGCCGACGACCTCTCCAAAAGGCATCGCGTTCGTCCCTCGCCCAAGGAACCCAATCGTCCCCACCTGGGAAGCGGGATCAAACGAGGCGAATGGAGCCAGCAGCGCGACGCCCATGCCCACGCTTTCAACATGAGCGCTCAACGAACCCAACACCAAGAGAACCGCGCAAACCATTCCGGTGACAACGGGGGTGCGGCTAATCGCTGCTGTCAACGCAGCGACGACGGAAATCACGCCGTATGCCATGACCAGCAACGGAATACTGCACAACACCGCCTCCCCCACCATGGACGTTGTCGAAGCTCCCGCCCGAATGAGAGCGACGGGATACTCCGATCCACCCGCACCGTTCTTAATCACGGACACAACGACAGCGGGAACCATCGACACCAAAAGCAGCACCAAGCCAAGCAGGAGAGCCAGCGCAACAGCCGTCAGAAAACGCACATGCGCTGTTGCGGGGATCTGGAGAACCAGAAGGGAACGACACTGCAGGTGGGTGCACGCGAGCGATGTGACAACCACGGGCAACAGCAAAAATAAGGAGGGAAGCGCTGCCTGGAGATACGAAAGGAGGATTAATGGGGGCATCTTCGTACTTAACTCGTAAACCTTGGGGTCCGGCAAGCTCGCGATCGACTCAAGCAGAAGGGCGCGCGCCTCCGCACGAGAAGGAGTCTCCGGCTCGATTCCGATCGATTGCAGGAGAGTCGCATCTGCCGCGCCCAGCTCACCTCGAGCGCGCTCGTACGTCGCAAGGCTTCGAAACCCCTCCGCAGGCATAGGCGCGTACACGAAACCCGAAAGAGCATCCCGCATGTCTTCCAGGGCCGCTTTGCCCTCGACGTCCATATTCGCAGCGTTCTGCTCTAGATACCGATCTATTGAACGGAGCTCCCCATCCCTATACCGAACAGCGGAAACGTTATCAGCGTCAGGAAACATCTCGACCAGAGCCGGGGCCAGCATCGTCGTCGACATTGCAATCGCGCATACGGCGAGGGTAGGAGAACGCAGGAGCAGTTTCCCCATGGTTCTTACGTATGCAACGGCGGAGGCACAAGCGCTCGAACGAGTTGCCGTTCTCGATGCAGTGAAGGAACCTCTCTCAAGACAAATCGGGGATATCGGGCACGCGCAGCCGCTCTTTCCAGCAACGCAAAGCAGGCTAATTGCCAGCACCTCGATCCCGATTGCGCATACGAGGGCAATCGCGCCACGCTCGAAGCAAAGTCCAGGCAGATTCACTATCTGCGTTGTCGGGTACGGGCTATAGGCGCCGACGGTCAACTCAGTGTTCGCATACGTAAGGGGATTCAACAGGGCGAACTCACGTAAAGCGATGGATCTTCCGTAATACCCGGGAACCATCGTCACCCCCATCAGGGCACATACGAACACGATTCCAAGCGTAGGGTTATTGGCAATCTTCACGGCAAGGTGAACGACAAGCGAGATGAACGCTGCCACCAAGAATTGCAAGATGGCCGTCTGCGCGAACACCAGCCAAGCCGGTTTGATAACCGGAGTCGCATATTGAATGTAGCCTATCGGATAGAACGGCGAGCCCGGGCCATTCTTCACAAGCGCGGCGATTATCCCTGGAAGATTGATGGCGAGGACGGCAAGCATTGCAAAAACACTCGCCCATACGCTCGATGCAACAAGTCTACCCAGCTCGCCCATCGGTGCCTGGATGATGAGCTTTTCACGTTTGTTAAGACGCGCGGCAAGGAACGAGACGGCAACGGCCGTTGCGACCCATAGCAAGTACTCCTTCGATCCGTCATAATAGGTGTACTCTCCATCCGATATCTGCAGAAACGGAAGTAGGGGAGAGAGCGGTGCCAAGATAAGACGTCCCGCGGCAAGAGGGTACAGAAGCGCGGGCATGCTTGATGAAGAGGTATAGACACCGTCCTCCCCCGCATTCACAAGCGCATCCGCATAGGATGCTGACAATTCCTGCTCAACACGGGTTATTCCCGACTCGAGGTATTCGACCCGTCCGTCGATGCCAGCCGCGCTCCTGAAGACGGGCAGAGCACAAAGAACCATCAACGCAACAACGACAACACAGAGCGACCTGGAGGAGAGAAGCGACCTAAAGATCGCCTTCGAGATTTTGAGCATATTCATCGCCAACCTTAGCCTCATCCAGTCGGAACAGAGGGGCCGAACAAAATGCTCGGCCCTTCCTCGCATCTAGTAGGTGCTATAGACAAATTGCCATTTATCAGTTGTGCCAAGAACACCACAGGAGCACATTGCAGCGAGGCGGGATCCCTATGATGCGCGGATCGGCGATAGCCATTTCGGTAGGAGATCGTCTTGTAAGAGATGTTGAACATCGAGATGCTGTGCCCGCTTACGCCGCGAGGACAGCTGTAGCTCCAGTAGGTATCGACGACGTCGTCCGTATACCCGAGGGGCTCAACGAGGGCACACTGGCTGCTCTCCTGGGAAGGAGGCATCGGGGTATCCGCAAAAGCGGGGGCTCCCGGCAGCAACAGACAAAGAGCGAGGCCGAGGAAAACCAAGAGCTTACACGACTTAACAGTACTGAACATAATCCTCTCCAATCTAGAGGGGTTTCGGTTGCAGTATGCTGTGATTACTTGCCGGCAAAGTTAATTTAACATAAACTGTTAAAAAGTAACCTGAGTTTTTTAAATTCTTCGGAGGTTATTATGAGTTCCGACAATCGCACTCCCCGGCTTCATTCCTTCCGCATCGCATGTGCGATAGCCTCTGCGACCCTTTGCGCCACCGCCATCGCACAAGTGGCGTTCTCCTTAAAGCCAGCAATCGAAGTGCTCGACAACCCTGTAATTGCAGACTCCCCCGCGTATCCAGCCCTTGCGATCTCGACATTGGTCCCTGCCGTCATCGGTATCGCTACGACCATCCTCAGCGCCGTTCTCGTGTGGACGATCAAGAGCGGAGACCCCTTCAAGAAAGGGTCTGCGACATGCTTGAAGGTGCTCGGCATTCTCTTCGTTGTTCAAGCTGCCACCAGCCTCTACGCCGGCTCACTCAAAACCTCCGTTTCGATGTTTGGCGGCGAGGGGGCCGTCGGCGCCCAAGAGATCGCTTCATCATTCGATTGGACCTCTCTGGTTCTCGGCATCGTCCTGTTCATGCTTTCCCAGCTCTTCTTGTACGCCCGAGAGCTGCACCTCGACTCCGACGAGATTGCGTAAGGAAACGCCATGCCCGTAATTGTTCGCCTCGACAAGATCATGGCCGAGCGAAAGATTTCCTCGAACGAACTTGCCGAAAGGATTGGAACCACGCCCGTGAACCTGTCCCGTATTAAAAAAGGGCATATTCGCGGCATTCGCTTCAACACACTCGAGCAGCTATGCCTCGCCCTTCGTTGCCAACCCGGAGACCTTCTCGAAGTCATGAGCGAAGAGGATGCCCGAAAGGAGTTCGGACTCGATTGGTCCGCCGAGGATTAGAGGGCGGTCGTACTCGCCCTGCACATGGGGATGCGAATCGGCGAGGTCTGCGGCCTTCGGTGGTGCGATGTGGATTTCGAGACGGGCCTGATCTCGATCAGACACTCGGTGGCGTACGCGAAGGGAATGGGTTCGTTCATCAAGGACACCAAGACCCATGACGCCAGGGGTATCCCCATCGACCCGGTCGGCCTACTCCCCTTCCTGAAGGAGACCCACGAGATCGACTGCGGAAAGCTGCGCTTGCGCGGCCTTACCGGGGCGGTCGAGATCGGGGACTGCTACATCCTGTCGGAGCCGGGCGCGACCTTCGCGACGACAAGCTATATCCGCAGGGCGTTCAAGACGTTCTCGGAGACCAACGGCCTCATGGGCACCAACGACGAGCTGATCACGTTCCACGGCCTTCGCTACACGTTCGCAACGCAGTGGATCCGCCAAGGCGGCGATATCAAGGCGCTCCAATCGATCCTCGGCCACAAGGACGCCATGGCGACGCTCAACGTCTACGCCGACATCGAGCCCATCTCCAAAATCCATAACATGCTGCGCGCCACGCCGTGCCTTTGGCGCGGGCACCTCGGGCCGAGGGTCGATCCGGGTCCCATGTTCCAACAGAGGATCCAGGAGTCCATCGAGACGCTCCAGGCGTTCGGCTACGGCATCACCGAGCCGGACGACCGAAATATCGCCATACGCGACGTGAAGACGAACAGTTGGCTCTAGCTCACCGAGTACGCGGCAGTGCTGGGCCCATCCCAACTGAGGTCACGGTGGTCCGATAGGGGCGCCGCCCGCGGCATGCGCCGCGGAGCGGTATCCCCTACCGAAGGGCGGGGATGCCCTCCGCTTCCAGTTCGGAATCAGCCGTCGGAGGCGTTCGGCTGACTGCGGGAACGGCCTGTCCGCTCAATGTGTTCGGCTGAGATCGGAAATCAACCCAACACGAGCCGGACACGCGCCAGACGGCTCTTCCCCGTGCGGCCTTCCCCCTTACGCTCATGTTGCAGGCATGTAACGCCGCAGCGAGCGCGCCTTTTTTGCGCCAGACAGGTACAATGATGAACACTGTACCGTAGCGGAGCGCCCCGCGCGCGCCGCGACCACGCGAAAGGGTTTCCCATGGCCGAGATCTCGTCCTCCCGTATCGTCATCACCGTCCTTGGCAAGAACCGCCCCGGCATCGTCGCCGGCGTCACCCGTGTCCTGGGCGAGGCCAACGTCGACATCCGCGACATTACGCAGTCCATTATCGAGGACATCTTCACCATGACCATGCTGGCCGACACCGCCGAGTCCAAGCTCGACTTTGCCGAGCTGCAGAAGGCCCTGGCCGAGGCCGGCGAGCTTTCGGGCGTCAACGTGTCCATCCAGCGCGAGGACGTCTTTAACTTTATGTACCGCCTGTAGCGAACAGGCCGTGCAGGAACAGGCCGGCGCATCTGCACTCAAGCACGCCGCCCCCACACGGCCCGGAGAGGAGCGCACATGGCCTACGACGCCAAGAAAATCTATTACCGCTTCGATGACCACTTGAGCCGACTGGTTCTGGATTACGAAGCAAGCCGCCAGATTTCGTCTGAGAGCGAAAGCCTCTACCACGGCCTGCCGACCGACCCTTATGACGAGGGCTTGTTCGAAGAGCACAATGTCAAGCGCGGCCTGCGCAATGCCGACGGCTCGGGCGTGGTCGCGGGCCTCACTCGTATCTCGGATGTGCACGGCTACAACAAGGTCGACGGAAAGGTCGTGCCCGATCAGGGCAAGCTCACGCTTCGCGGCTACAGCATCGAGGATCTGGTCAACAATGCCCAGGCCGAGAATCGCTACGGCTACGAGGAAGTCGCCTATCTGCTTATCACGGGTTCGCTGCCCAACAAGGAAGAGCTCGACGGCTTTTGCGAGCGCCTGGGCGCCTTTAGACACCTGAGTGACGAGTACGTTAAAGAGTTCCCTATGACCACGGTGTCGTCGAGCATCATGAACGTGCTCCAGCGCGCCGTACTGTTGCTCTACGCCTTCGATGCCGAACCAGACGTGATCACGCCCGAGCACGAAATCGACGTCGCCATTTCCATGCTCGCACGTCTCCCGCGCATCGCCGCCTTCGCACACACGGCCTCGGTCGCCAAGCTTCGCGGCTCCGAGGTTCACGTGCCGCACCCCACGCCCGGTCTCTCCACCGCCGAGAGCATCCTACAGGTCTTGCGCGGTGGCATGGCGTTCACCCGCGACGAAGCCATGCTGCTCGACGTGATGCTCATGCTGCATGCCGAGCACGGCGGCGGCAACAACTCCACCTTCGCTTGCCGCGTGCTGTCGTCTTCGGCCACCGACCCGTATTCCGCCTACGCCGCGGCTATCGGCTCGCTCAAGGGCCCGCGCCACGGCGGTGCCAACGCCAAGGTCGTGTCCATGCACGAGGACATCCGCGCGCATGTCTCCAACTGGGAGGACGAGGACGAGGTCGCAGCCTACCTGGGCAAGATCCTCGACAAGCAGGCCTTCGACGGCACGGGCCTCATCTACGGTATGGGCCACGCCGTCTATACGCTCAGCGACCCGCGCGCCGAGGTCTGCCGCCGTTACGCGCGCACGCTTGCCGCCAAGAAGGACCTGGGCGATGAGTTCGCGCTCATCGAGCGCATCGAGCGCCTGGCACCCCAGGTCATGCGCGACCACGGCATGACCAAGCCCATCTGCGCCAACATCGACCTGTACACGGGCTTTATCTACAAGATGCTCGGCGTGCCCGAGACGCTCTTTACGCCGCTGTTCGCCGTCGCCCGCATGGCCGGTTGGTCGGCGCACCGCATGGAAGAGCTCTTCTGCGCGCACCGCATCATCCGTCCCGCGTATCGCCCGGTTATCGAGCCGTTGGAGTACAAGCCGCTCGCTGACCGCTAGGACGCGGACCGTTATTGAACTCGAGCGTGGCCAGGGCATCGCCGCCCTCGGCCACGCTTTTTATGCCAGCAGAAAGGGCTGCATCAAATGATTGTGTTTTCCGATATGGATGGAACGCTGCTGACGAGTGATAAGCAGATGAGCGACGCCACCTGGGCGATGCTCGACGAGCTTGCGCGCCGCGGTATTGAGTTTGTTCCCTGCACGGGACGTCCACTGTCGGGCATCTTTGAGCCCATTCTCGCCCATCCCGCCGTGCACTACGCGGTCTGTGCCAACGGCGCCAGCGTCTGGCAGCTCGACGAGGATACGCCCACCGACGCCTCGCGCGCCACGTGCATCTTGAGCCGTCCGCTCGACCGTGGCATTGCCCACCACATCCATCGCATTGCCGCCGGCCACGATGTGACCTTCGATATCTTCGCGGATGGGCAGTGCTTCCTCCCCCGCTCGCTCTACACGCGTCTGGATGAGTTCTGTAGCGGCGACCCCCACATCGCGGCTTCGCTCAAGCGCACACGAACACCGATCGACATGGATATCGACAGTAAGATCGACGGGGTCGAGACGCTCGAACGCATCGCCATGTACTGGCACGACCCGGCCGATCGCGACGCCATCGCGGCGGCGCTCGACACGCTCGGAGGCATTGAGGTCACGCGTTCGTACGCCATGAATATCGAGGTTATGGGCGAAGGCGCCACCAAGGGAACGGCCCTCACGTGGCTGTGTGAGCACCTGGGCGAGCGCCTCGCCAACGCCTGGGCGTTCGGCGACAACATCAACGACATCCCCATGCTGCAGGCAGCGGGCCACGGCATGGCCATGATCAACGCCGAGCCCGAAGATCGCGAGGCCGCCGACGCCATCACCGAATACGACAACGACCACGACGGCGTCGCCCGCACCATCATGGCCGCCCTCGCCTAGTCATTGGTCAGTCATTGGACGTTCTTAAACGACTAGTCACTGGGGACACTCTTCGCAAAAAGCTGCAAGGACCGTCCCCCACTGTCGGCAGAAAAGGAACGTCCCCATCTGCCGGATTAGGAGAGACTCTCCAGCACGCGACGGAGCTCCTGCTGGACGGCGTGGTCGCGGTTACAACCCACCACGCGATCGGCCACCGCCTTAAGCGCGGGGCGCGCGTTTTCCATCGCGCAGCCCGTGCCGACAAAGCGAATGATCTCGTAGTCGTTCATCGAGTCGCCAAACGCCATGACCTCGTCGCGACCAATGCCGTAATGCTCCGCGAGCTGCGCGATACCCGAGGCCTTCGACACACCAGGCTGCATGGCATCGATCCACGCGTTGCCCGAAGGCGCAAAAGTAAAGAGCTGACCAAGTTCGCGCTGTAGTACGTAGGCGCTGTCCATAACGGCACCGTCATCGCAAAAGATACTCGCCTTGATGATATTTACGCTGGGATCGGGCAGCTCCCAAATGCGTTCGGCATTGGGAAGGTCCTTATCGACCTCGCGCACGAACTTGCTCTCGTCATCGAGCAAAAAGGACTTGGTTCGGTCAAAGAGCGCAAGATGCAAATTGGGAAACGTCGCGACGGCCTGGGCGAGCCTTCGAATCGCCAGGTGCGAATACACCTCGCGGTCTACCATTTTGCCGTCGGCGAAGACCTGGGCACCGTTAGCTGCGACAAAGTCCATCTTGTCGCGAACGGGCGCAAAGAACTCGCACAGGCGATCGTAGCGACGACCTGACGATGCGGCGAAATGCACGCCATGCTCGTGTAGCGCCAGAATCAGTTCGTAGGTCTCGGGAGGCACCTGGGCGTTTTCGTCAAGCAATGTGCCGTCCATATCGGATGCAATCAGTTTAAACATAGAAAAGCTCCCTTCGGGCTTGTTGGAATCGAACGTGTATCCGATTCCAACGTACCCAAAGGGAGCTCAAATAAGACTCCGCGGGCGTAAACGTTACAAGGACCTGGCAAATAGCTCACACATGCCAGAGGTCTCACGGTCGCGGCGTCAGGCGACACGCCACCCCGACGGATAGTCGTTTAAGAACGTCCCCGATGACTAGTCGGCGTAGGTGAAGGTGGTGACGTCGAACATGCCCTCGGGGCGGATGCGGAGCGTCGGGATGACCGGCAGGGGCAGGAAGATGATGCCCATGATGGGGTCGAGCGGCGGCTCGATACCCATGGCGCGCGCCTTGACCATAAAGTCGTCGTGCTGCGCGGCGACATCCTCGGCCGTGCCCTCGCTCATAAGGCCACCGAGCGCCAGCGGAATGCGCGCCACGACCTCGCCGTTGCGCACCAGCACGTGGCCGCCCTGGCCCACGGCCTCAACGGCAGCCATCATATCCGCCGCATTGTCGCCCACCACGCACACGTTGTGCGAGTCGTGGCCAATCGTGGAGGCAATGGCGCCACCCGTGATGGTAAAGCCGCGCACCCAGCCGCGACCGATATGCTTGCCAACCAAGCCCAGACCCGCGGGGCCGTCACCGTCGGCGCCCTCGGCCTGCAGCGACACGCCGCGGCCGTGGCGCTCGATCAGCATAATGCGGCGCAGGCCCTCGGCACTCTCGGGGCGAACCATACCCGTGATAGCCATACCCGGGATGACATCGATAACGGCCTCGCCCGGCTTAAAGGCATAGTCAAACACGTCGAGCGAAAGCTTCGGCAGCTTAACGGAGGCGCGAAGCTCATCGGCAAGCGCCGCAACCTCAGCCATCTCGGGTGCGATCTCGCCCACAAAGGTGCCGTCCTGCGCCACCAGAGCACCGGCGGCATATACGCGATGCGGAGCCGTGGCGAACGTCAGGTCATTAAGCACCAGCAGGTCGGCGCGCTTGCCCGGGGCAATCGCACCACGCAGCTCGTGCGGGTCGCGGCAGCCGTGATCCAGGCCAAACGCCTCGGCCGTGGAGAGGGACGCCATAGAGATAGCGACCACGGGGTCGATACCGGCCTCAATCGCCACGCGGCAGGCATTGTCGATCATGCCAGTCGCAAGCGCATCGGAAGGGGCGCGGTCGTCAGTCGCAAAGCAGCAGCGGCGGGCGCGCGCGGGGTTCTCCAGCAGCATCGGCGACAGATTGGCCAGGTCATGGCTGCACGTACCCTCGCGCAGCATCACGTACATGCCACGAGACAGTTTATCGAGCGCCTCCTCGGGAATCGTCGACTCGTGATCGGCGATAATGCCCGCCGCGGCATAGGCATTAAGGTCCTTGCCGGCAACGAGCGGTGCATGGCCGTCGACCTGCTTGGACGGCGTCTGGTTGGCAGCATCGATGCGAGCACAGGTCTCGGGGTCGGCCATAAAGACACCCGGCAGGTTCATCATCTCGCCCAGGCCAAAAACATCGCCCGGATGCTCGGCAAAAAACGCCTGCATGTCAGCGGCGGTAATCACAGCGCCCGCTTGCTCATCGGGTAGCGCGGGCACGCACGAGGGCATCATGTACTTGATGGAAATGGGCGCGCGGCGACCGTCCTCGATCATAAAGTGCAGGCCGTCCAGGCCCGCCACGTTGGCGATCTCGTGGCTGTCGGCAATGGCAGTGGTGGTACCGCGCGTCGCCGCCATGCGCGCATACTCGGCGGGGCGGATGTTCGAAGACTCGATATGCAGATGCCCGTCAATAAAACCAGGAGCGAGATAGCGACCCTGGCAGTCGATGACCTCAGTTGCCTCGTAGGTGTCAGCGGCATCGTCGCGACCATCGTAGAGCACGCCGACGATCAGACCGTCCTTGACGGCAACGCTACCGGGCGCCACGCGCTGACCGTACACGTCGACAATCTGCGCATTGGCAAACAGCGTGTCGACGGGCACGCGCCCCTCGGCAGCATCGATCACAGACCTCATGACCTCAACGGACATACATACTCCTTTAACCGTAGAAAAAAGCTGCGGAGCGGACAGACCTTCACCGCAGCAAACCAATAGCCATTGTATGCCCAAAAGGAGGCCGCCGATAACACCCCTTCCGCTTAACGGCATCCGCCACTTGGTGCAATGGAGACAGGTTGCTTTGCACCAATGACCAGGAGTGTCCCTAGGTGCCGGCACAGACGATATGAGCAGGACATAAAAACATTGAGAGCCCCTGCTGCATGAAAGACCG
>CABRYP010000008.1 GCA_902475245.1 uncultured Collinsella sp.
ATACTCATGGAAAACCTCCCATTTCCCGATGTCCAAGAAATGGGAGGCAGTTCACTGCCCCCTTTGTGGTGGTTTTTGGTCGGTTAAGCCTCGAGTTGCGCCACTTTGTAGCGGTAGGCGGCGGCGATAACGTCTTTACAGCCCTCGCGTCCCAACTTGGCGCGGTTGACGACGATGTCTTTGCCGCTCGTCATCTTCCACTTTCCGGCGCTGTAGCGCTTGTAGAACGCCTCGCGCGCCTTCTGCTGCTGCTTGACCAGCTTGGCGCCCTTCTTTTTGTTAAGTCCACGCTTCTTGCGCACGATCTCGACGCGGTCCTCAAAGGGTGCGGTCACCAACACGGCAATATGGTTGGGGTTGTTACGCAGCAGGTAATCGGACAGGCGACCTTCAATAATGCAGCTCTCGGTCTCGCCCAGATCCAAAATCACCTGGCTCATCTTTTGGAACAACTTGTCCGAGTACGAGCGCGCATCGTAGCGGTCGGGCAGGAACGCCATGTTCTCCACGGCCAGACGTTCGTCATAGGCGGCCATCTTATCGAGCGACTCGCCCGCGCGCAGAGACGCGCGCACCAGCAGCTCGTTGTCGTACAGCGGAATCCCCAACTCGTCGGCAAGCATGCGACCAATCTCGTGGCCCTCGGCGCCAAAGTCGCGCGCGATGGTAATGACCACAGGATTCTTCTTGTTCTCCAGATCGCTCATCGCGATTCCTTTCTCTATGTGGCAAAGGGGCTGTCCCTTTGCCACATTCTACGCTGCCACCATTCGCCTCTGATATGCGCGAACCAGCAGCGAGATACCAAAGTTGAGCACAAAGTACATCGCAAACACCAGGCCGTAGAGCATAAGCACCTGCGACAGGTCGATCGCGTGGGCCATCACGACGTTTGCCGTGTACATGAGCTCGGCCACGTTAATGCCCGAAAGATACGAGCTGTCCTTGATGACGGTCGTGCACTGGCTAAACAGCGCCGGAATGATCGTCTTAAATGTCTGCGGCAGAATGATGTAGCGCATGGTGGCAAAGAAGCCGAAGCCCTGGCTCTGCGCCGCCTCAAACTGGCCGCGCGGAATCGAGTTGAGACCGCCGCGCACAATCTCGGCCATAACAGCGCTGGTAAACAGCGTAAAGGCGATGGTCGAAATCACAATGTCCAAACCCTGCACCGTAAAGTAGATAAACAGAATCCACAGCAGGTTCGGCGTGCAACGGAACAGCTCGATATAGGCGCTCACCAAAATACGGAACGGGCGGGGCGCATAGCTTTTAACGAGCGCCAGCACCGTACCAAAGATGAGCGAGAAAAAGATCGACAGTGCCGAGATCTCGATTGTCTTAACAAAGCCGCCCCAAATGTAGAGCAGGTTGGTCGCGTTGAAGATTTCCATGCGCTAGGCCTCCTCTACGTTGTCGAGCCCCAGCTCGGCCAGGCTCACGCCGCGCGGACGCTCCTTGGAGCGGCGCTCGAGCCACTGCACCAGCATGGCGAGCGGAAAGCAGATGATGAAGTACATAAGGCAGCAGACGATGTATCCCTGCAGGTAACCGTACAAACTCACAAAGTTGTCGGAACGGTACATAAGGTCGCCGCCGGCCACAAGCGCCAGCACCGACGTGTTTTTGACCAGGTTGAGCGCCTGGTTACACAGCGGCGGCAAAATGATCTTGAATGTCTGGGGCAGCACGATGTACCAGTAGGCCTGCGCACGGGTAAAGCCCTGGCTCTGCGCCGCCTCCATCTGACCGCGCGGAACCGCCTCGATACCAGTGCGGATGACCTCCGAAATGTAGGCCGCGTGATACAGGCCCACACCCAAGAAGCCCAGCACGAACGGCGCGATGCGCACCGGCTGGTCGGCACCGGTTATGGCCTGCAAAAACTGCGGACCGGCCATGTACATAAAGAGCACCTGTACGGGCAACGGGGTGTTCTGGTAAAACTCCACGTACACGCGGCTGATCGCACGCAGCACGCGCGAGCGAGTGGTAGAGAACACGCCCAGCAGCGTGCCCAGCACCAGCGACAGCAGCAGACCGGCAACGACCACCTGCAGCGTCACGCCAAAGCCCTCCCAGAAGGGCCCCATGTTTTGAAATGTCGTCGACCAACGGTCGGCGTCAAATAATCCTTCGAGCATTTGATTCCTTCCTTGGACGATGCGCCTATACGAGACCCCAGGTCTTGACCTCTTGGTCGAGCCAGCCGTCGGCCAGGCGATCGCAAATCACCTGATCGACCACGGCCGAAAGGTCGCAGCCCTTCTTGGTCGCCACGCCGTAGCCTTGCTCGCCAAACTTGACCTCGGGCTGCAGCAGCTCAACGGTCTCGTTCATGTAACCGGCCAGCGTGGAGCGGTCCATGGCAAAGACGTCGATATTGCCGGCGTCGAGCGAACTCTTGATGATGGGGTAGCCGCTAAAGGCCCTAAACTCGGGTTTACAGCTAAAGCCGTTGTCCTTGATCATCTGCTCAATCAGTCCCTGCGTGGTGGCACCCTGGCTCACGCCAATGACCTTGCCGTCCAGGTCCTCAATCGAGGTAAAGCCCGAACGCTTCTTGACCATGAGTCCCACGTAGTCGGTACGGTACGGCGTCGAGAAATCCCAGCTCTTCTTGCGCTCGTCGGTGATGGTGTAGGTCGCCGCGACCACGTCAAGCTGGCCGTTATCGATCAGCGGGCCGCGCGTCTTGGGCGTTACGTCGGTAAACTCGACAAGCTCCTGGGCACGGGCCTCTTTGTAGCTCACGCCAAAGACGGCAGCGGCGATCTGGTAGCACAAATCGACTTCCATGCCCTCAAAGCGGCCCTTGGCGGTGTCGTAATAGCCATAGCCGGGAACGTCCTTCTTGACGCCGGCATTCAGATGACCACGCGACTTAATGGCCGCAAGCTTGGACCCCTTGTCGGAGCCCTCGCCGCTGGTAGAGTTGCCGCAACCGGTAAGCGCGGTCCCCGTCAGCGCAAGCATGCCGGCGCCAGCCAGCTGCAAAAAGTGACGGCGCGACACGGCCGCCCTCGTCATATCCGTCATGTCCATCACCGCGCCTAGTGCAGAATCTTGGACAGGAACTCGCGGCAGCGCGGGTTCTCGGGGTTATCGAAGAAGTGCTCGGGCGTGCCCTCCTCCAGGATGCGGCCGTCCTCCATAAAGATGACGCGGTCGGCCACCTGGCGCGCAAAGCCCATCTCGTGCGTCACGCAGATCATGGTGATATCCTCCTGCGCGAGCTCAATCATAACGTCCAGGACTTCCTGGACCATCTCGGGGTCGAGCGCCGAGGTCGGCTCATCAAACAGGATGATGGGCTGCTTGGTGCACAGGGCACGGGCGATGGCGATGCGCTGCTGCTGACCACCCGAAAGGTTCTGCGGATACTCGCCGGCCTTATGCGCCATGCCAACGCGCTTGAGCGCGGCGATGGCGATCTCGGTCGCCTCCTCCTTGCTCTTCTTTTGTAGCTTGATGGGCGCGAGCGTCAGGTTGCCGAGCACCGTCATGTTGGGATACAGGTTGAACTGCTGAAACACCATGGAGCTATACTTGCGGGCCATCTCCAGGTGATTCTTTTTGGTGAGCGGCGTACCGTCGATGATGACCTCGCCCGACGTGGGCTCCTCAAGATAGTCGACGCAACGGATGAGCGTCGACTTGCCCGAGCCGGAAGGCCCGATCATTACGAGCTTCTCGCCGCGCTTGACGGTGAGGTTGATATCTTTGAGCACATGCAGGTCACCAAAGTACTTGTTGAGATGCTTGATCTCGATCATGTCTGCCATGAATGTCCCTTCCCTGCGTTTACACGAGTTGAACTATTGTACGGAAAGAACCACGTTCCCGCAGCCCACACTACATTCCCGTAAAGAACCCGCAATCTTCCACCCACTCATTAGGAACTCATTGGGGACAGACTTAAATGAGCACCCAATGAGCGGACACTCATTTAAGTCTGTCCCCAATGAGTGCCCTTCAGCTGCCATCAAAAAAGGGGCGCGACCTCGTGGTCAGCGCCCCTCAACATCAACTATGTGTCGGCCGGCACTTACGCCAATTTTGCGCCGACGATCTTTGCCGCTGCCGGCTTGTCGAAGTTGCCGCCGGTGGCCTTGCCGAGTGCTCCCATGACCTGGCCCATCTGCTTCTTGGACGTGGCGCCCAGCTCGGCGATGACCTGCTCAATCAGAGCCTCGAGCTCCTCGCCCGAAACCTGCGCGGGCAGCAGGCTCTCCAGAATCTTGACCTGCTCGGTCAGGTTGTCGGTACGCTCTTGGTCGGTGCCGGCCTTGATGGACATCTCCAGCGTCTCGCTCGTCTGCTTGATCAGACGCTTGATCATGCTGTTGACGTCTTCCTCGGTCACATCGCGGCGCTCGTTGACCTCGATATTCTTCACCTCGGCCTTAACCTGACGGATGATGGACAGGCGAACCCTGTCCTTGGCCTTCATGGCCGCGATCATTTCCTTCTGCAGCTCTTCGTTGGTCATCTGCAAATCCTCTCTAATAGCGTGGGCGGCACTTGCGCGAGCACCGCCCCATGATTACTCAGTCGTCGACGAATCGTCGGTCGAACTCTTGGTGACGCCCTTCAGACTGACGTTGTATGGCACGTCTTTGGACATGGGGTTGACGGTGATGTCGGCATCCTTCTTGTACTGCTCCAGCCACTCGCTGTACGCGGTGCTGGCCGCTTGCGTCTTCACCACGTTGGAGACGTACTTTTTGATGGCCTTGGGCACCTGGTTGATGTCATCAACCTGATTATCGACATGGAAGTAGTCGGTGCACTTGATGATGTGGTAACCATAGGTCGACTCGACGACTTCGCTCACATCGCCCTTGTTGAGCCCCTCGAGCGCCGTCTGGTAGCTGTCGACAAAGGTGGTGAGCTTATCCCAGCCCACATCGCCCTTCTTCTCCTTGGAACCGGTGTCCTCGGAGTACTGTTCAACGGCGTCCTCAAAGCTCAGCTCACCGGAGTTGATCTTGTCCAGGCACTCCTGCGCCTTGGCCTTGGCGGCAGCCTTGTCCTCGTCGGAAGCGTCGGAATCAACCTTGATCAGGATGTTCGACGAGCGGCGGGCGTCGTTGTAGCTGGACAGGTTTTCGTTGATGTAATCGACAATCTCGCTGTCCTTGGGCTTGCTCGTGGGCACGACGGCATCCTTGAGTTTCTGCTGCGCCAGACTCTCCTTGAGCGAATCCTTGTAGGTGTCTTCGGTATAGCCGTAGGTCTTGAGGGTCTTCTTAAAGGCCTTGGCACCGCCCGCGCTCTTGCACGCGTCCTTCCAAGCCTTCTCGACCTCCTCGTCCGACACCGTCACGCCGTTCTCTTTCTGTGCCTGTTGAAGCAGAATCTGCTGCGTGTAGGAGTCGATGAGTTGCTTGCGATACTTCTTGGGCGTGAGGTCGTTGTCGACCAGATACTGCGCCCAGTCCTTGTCCTTGGTGTAGCCGTAGGACGTGCGCATGCTCATGATCTGCTTGGTCACGGTGTCCTCGGTGAGGTTGGTGCCGTTGATAGTGGCAGCTACACCGCCGGTAAGCTTGTAGCCCGAGGTATCCTCTGCCTGCGACATCAGGCCGGAGCACGCCATGGCCGAGACGGAAAGCAGCATCGCCAGCACGCCGATGACCACCAGAACGATCTTGACGGTCTTGGACACGCGGGTCTTGCGCTGCTTCTTGCGAGAGCTGGAGGCGGCGCGAGCCTGCTGCTCGGGCGTCGGCTCGGGTGCGGGGTTCTTTTTCTTATTTGCCATAGTTGGCCTTTCGCATAACGAATCGAACAAACGCCATTGTGTCACAACGCAGCCCCCGCGGCACGCTTGGTGCATTGGGGACAGGTTAATCTGCACCATTTTGGTGCAAAGGGGACAGCTCTGGCAGCCGGCACCTTAGAAGTAACGGCGGATAGCGTCGACCATGCCCTGTGGCGTGGTCTGGCCGAGCGCGTCGGCTGCGGCATCGGCGTCCATAAAGATGTTCATGAGCGCCTGCAGGGCCTCGACCTGGCCGCCCGGCTCGGCAATACCCAAATTGATGACGATCTGCGCCGGCACCGGAGCGCCCATGCCAGCCATAGCGTTAAATGTCACGGGCGCGGCGGGCTTCACCACCGCGATATAGGGCTTGGCCACAAACCCCGGATCGGTATGCGGAATGGCAATGTTTGCCGCCGGCATGGCAAGACCCGTGGGATAGGCATCCTCGCGCGTGCGAACGGCATCGAGCCAGCCATCGGCAATGTAGCCGCGCGGAGCAAGCTCACTCTCGAGCTGCGCAAACACCTCACCCGGCGTCGCACACTCCCAATCAAAAAACACCAGCTCAGGCGTAAACAGCGCTTCGTTATCCGCCATGCGCTCACCTCTCTCACCTAGTCACCTGCGACGTTCTTAAACGACTAGTCATTCAAGAACGTCGCAGGTGACTACCCAAAACAAAAGGTGGCCACGCGCGCCTTGGCGCCAATGACCACCCTGACCACTCAACTAAATTGTACTGTGCGCCACTAGCCGCGGGGCGCATCAATTGCGACCTTGCCGCTCTCCAGCACGTGGACGCGGCCGTCGGCGAGCATCTGCACGGCCTCGGGATACAGCACGTGCTCAATCGCGTGGATGTGCTCCTCGAGCGTGTCGACATCCCAGCCCTCCTCAACAGCCAGCGCACGCTGAGCGATGATGGGACCGTTGTCGTAGATCTCGTTGGCAAAATGCACGGTCACGCCAGTTACCTTGACGCCGCGCGCAAAGGCATCATCAATCGCATGGGCGCCGGTAAAGCTCGGCAGCAGTGCCGGGTGTAGGTTGACCACGCGATTGGGGAACGCCGCCAGCAGCGGCGTGTGCACCATGCGCATATAGCCGGCCATCACCACGTACTCGCAACCGCGTTCGAGTAGCTCATGCGCGATGATCTCGTCGGCGGCGATGGGGTCGGCGTAGACATCCTTAGACAGCGTGAGCGTCTGGATGCCCTCGCGCTCAGCGCGCTGCAAACCCTTAGCCGAAGGACGGCTCGACACCACAAGCTCAATCGAAGCGTTAAGCTTGCCGGCGGCGATCAGATCGATCAGCGCCTGCAGGTTGGTACCCGAACCGCTGATGAGCACGCCGATCTTGAGCGGCTCGGCGGTATCAGTGCCGGTCGGTCGGGTATACGGGTCCCAGGCCAGGACCTCGGCGGCAGCCATCTGCTCGTTAGCGCTCATCGGAGTACACGACCTTACCGGAACCCTCAACGCACTCGCCCACGCGGAACGGCTTCTCGCCCAGCGCAACCAGGGCCTCGGTAACCGCGGCCTCGTCCTCGGGGGCGACGATCAGGCACAGGCCAACGCCCATGTTGAAGGTCTTGCATGCCTCGTTGGGCGCGAGCTCGGCCTGGCGCGACACGTAGGTGATGACGGGCGGAACGTCCCAACCCATCTCGGCACCGTTGCGGGTGACCACAGCGTCGACGTCGTCGGCGAGCGCGCGGTTGAGGTTCTCGGTAATACCGCCGCCAGTGATGTGGGCGATAGCGTGCACGTTGGCGCCGCCGCGCAGCAGCTCCAGAATCGGCTTGACATAGATGCGCGTGGGGGCCAGCAGAGCGTCTGCCAGCGATGCGCCGCCGAGCTCCTCGAGCGGACGGCTCAGCTCCTCGGCCTTAGCGGCGGCCTCGGGCGTGCCCGGCTTAATACCGTCGACGCCGATGACCTTACGCACGAGCGAGTAGCCGTTGGAGTGCACGCCGGTGGAAGGCAGGCCCAGGATCACGTCGCCGGGGCGGACGTTCGCGGGGTCGAGCATCTTGGGACGATCGACGACGCCCACGGTAAAGCCGGCGAGGTCGTAGTCGGCCGGAGCCATAACGCCCGGGTGCTCGGCCATCTCGCCGCCCACGAGCGCACAGCCCGCGAGCTTGCAGCCGTCGGCCACACCCTTGATGATCTTTGCCATGTGCTCGGCCTCGATGTGACCGATGGCAACGTAGTCCAGGAAGAACAGCGGCTCGGCGCCCGAAGCCAAAATGTCGTTGACGCACATAGCGACCAGGTCCTGGCCCACCGTCTCGTGACGGTCCATGATCTGGGCGAGGACGAGCTTGGTGCCCACGCCGTCGGTACCGCTAATCAGAATCGGGTCTTCCATATCCTTAAGCGCGGCGGCCGAGAATAAGCCACCAAAGCCGCCGATGCCGCCGATAACCTCGGGGCGATTGGTGTCCTTGACCATCTGCTTAATAGCGTCAACGGCGCGGCCGCCCTCGGCGGTATCGACGCCGGCATCCTCATACGTCACATGCTTGCTGTCGCTCATCTGAGCCTTCCTCTCCCATTACCGTGGCGCCGCGCGGGCGCCAAACGGTGCTCATAGTTGCGTTCATTTCGGCGCGCGCCATAACAGCACGCGCCGTCATATCAACAAAACAGCAGGTGAAACCTACCAAAATAAACCTGTCCCTACATGGCAGGTTTTAGGCCTCGCCGTGCTCCTCTTCCCAGCTGCGGTCGACATATTTCTCGACCACGGCGTCGTCGTCAAAGTGCAGCGGCTTGTCCAGGTTGCGGGGCTTAAAGCCCTCCATGAACTTGTCACGGCCAAAGCTCTCGGGAATCGCCACGGGATAGCGGCCGGTAAAGCACGCGTCGCAGTAGCCGCCCTTGGGCATGACCTTCAGCAGGCCCTCAACCGAAAGGAAGGCCAGCGAATCAGCGCCAATGTACTCGCAAATCTCGTCGACCGTCTTGTTGGCGCTGATAAGCTGCGACTGCACGTCGGTATCGATACCATAGAAGCACGGCCAGATGACCTCGGGCGAGTTGATGCGGATATGAATCTCCTTGGCGCCGGCGTTGCGCAGCATCTTGACGAGCTGCACCATGGTGGTGCCGCGCACGATGGAGTCGTCGATGACGACCAGGCGCTTGCCCTCGATGTTGTCGCGCAGCGGGTTGAGTTTCATACGCACGCCCATGGCGCGCAGCTCCTGCGTGGGCTCGATAAACGTACGGCCCACGTAGCGGTTCTTGATAAGGCCCTCGCCAAAGGGAATGCCGCTCTCGTGCGAATAGCCCTCCGCGGGCGGCAGGCCGGAGTCGGGCACGCCGATGACCAGGTCGGCCTCGACAGGCTCCTCATGTGCCAGCTGACGACCCATGTCGTAACGGCAGGCATAGACGCTCTTGCCGTTCATGATGGAGTCGGGGCGGGCGAAGTAGACCTGCTCAAAGATGCAGTTTGCGGGCTCTTCGGCGGCAGGCACGCCCTGCTCGGATACCAGACCCTCGGCGCTGATGCGCAAGATCTCGCCGGGACGGACGTCACGGACGTACTCGGCACCCACGATGTCGAGTGCGCAGGTCTCGGAGGCAACGACCCAGCCGCCGGCGCGCGTGACACGGACGGAGGAGTCGACCGTCGCGGCGCCGTCCTGCGACGGCAGCTGCGAAACGGATGCGGCATCGGCCTGATCCAGGCCCTCGTCCACCAGCTTGCCCAGCACGAGCGGGCGAATGCCGTGCGGATCGCGGAATGCGTAGAGCGCCTGCTCGTTGATGAGCGTCATGGCGTAGCCGCCGCGCACGAGCTCCATGGTCTTGCGAATGCCCTCGCGCAGATGACCCGTACGCTGGGTAAAGTAGCCGATAAGCTTGGTCGCGACCTCGGAATCCGAATTGGAGAGGAACGGCACGCCCAGCTCGATCAGCTGGCGGCGCAGCTCGTCGGTGTTGACCAGAGTGCCGTTGTGCGCGAGCGCGATAATGACGCTGTTGATAGTAGAAAGATGCGGCTGCGAGGCTTCCCAGCTCTTGGCACCGGCGGTGCCATAGCGCACGTGGCCCACGGCCAGCTGACCGGAGAGCGTCGACAGGTCGGCGTTGGAGAACACGCGATCGAGCAGTCCCAGGTCCTTGCGAACCATAACCGTGCCGCCATCACCCACGGCGATTCCCGCCGATTCCTGGCCGCGATGCTGTAGCGCGCGCAGACCAAAGTACGTCAGTCGAGCCACGTCGCGATCGGGCGCCCACACACCAAAAATGCCGCATTCCTCATGCAGCTGGTCGGAGTCCAGATCATACGTCGACATGGTCTTCACCTGTCCCGCGGCGCGCTCGGCCGCGTGGATGGTTTCTTGAGACATGGCATCCCCTCAGAGCCTCGTTATTTGGCGTTACCTGCCCTATTATACGCACGGCAAGACAAGCACTCCCGCGCATGAACAGCGCTTTTTAAAAGCCCACCGAGCTTATAATCCGTTTTGCAGCCAAACATTTTATTGGGCAACCGCCTCGGGGCCGACGATCCCGCATACTTTCGTTACGACGCGTCTCGCCCGCCGTTGGGGCTTGCATTGTTGCAATTGGGACGTTCGTCCTGTCTTTTGGCAGGTCGGCGGCGTATCCTTATAACCTACAACAAAGCGAGAAAGGTTCTGTATGGATCGAAACGAACTCGACCCCAGCGTCCCCAGCGCCACAGAGGTCAAGAAGATTCCCCTCATCATTAAGGTGTACGCCGTCCTGTGCATCCTTTCCGGCGTGGGCACGCTCCCGTCGGTCGCTGCCTTTATGTGGCAGGTCATCACGGCACTTGTTAACGGCAACGCCACCGAAAAGCTCGGCGACAACACGCTCGTCGCAGTCGGCCTTATCGTCGCCGGCATCATGCTCTCTGCGGCAAGTGCCGTCATCCTAATCATCTTTGGCCTGGACCTTATCAAAAACCAGCGCCGCAACGCCGCCCGCCTGTCCTACATCCTTATTGCATTCACCGTCGTCGAGCTTTTGGTCGACGTGATGCTCCAGGGCATCGGGCCCTTCCTGCTGCGTCCCGCGATCCAGCTCGGCATCCTTGTTGCACTTTCGGCAACCGTCGACCCCACGCTGCGTCAGGAGCGCGAACTGCAGCGCCGCCTGCAGGAGATGCTCGACCGCGACGCCGCCGCCGAGGGCATGCTCGGCCGCGATGAAACCGGCGAGGGCTACATCAAGCTCAACTACTTCAACCTGTTCTGGGTGTTCTTTGTCTGCTGCATACTCGGCCTGATCGCCGAGGACATCTGGCACATGACGGTCGACGACCCGGGCGTCTATCAGAACCGTGCCGGCATGCTGTTTGGCCCCTTCAGCCCCATCTACGGATTTGGCGCCGTGCTCATGACCATGGCGCTTAACCGCTTCTACAAAAAGAACCCCATCATCATTTTCCTGGTGAGCGCCCTGCTCGGCGCCAGCTTTGAGGTGTTCGTGGGCTGGTTTATGCAGACCGCGTTTGGCGTGGTCTCGTGGAGCTACTCGCACATAACGCTGTTCGGTTTGCCCGATCCGCTCGTGGTCCTCACGGGCGGACGCACCTGCACGGGCTTCGCCTGCCTGTGGGGCCTGGGCGGCCTCATCTGGATCAAGCTGCTGCTGCCGAGGCTGCTTAAGCTTATCAACAAGATCCCCTGGAAGAGCCGCTACTCGGCCACCGTCATCTTTACCGTTATCATGCTGGTCGACGGCGTCATGACGCTGCAGTCGCTCGACTACTGGTACCAGCGCGTTAACGGCACGGAGCCGGACATTCCCGTCGCACAGTTCTACGGAGAGCACTTCGATAACGAGTACATGGAAAACCGCTTCCAGAGCATGACCATGAGCCCCAAGGATGCGACGCGCGTATAGCGCTCACCGCGCCCAAAACGCAAAATGCCCGCCGGTATCACATGTACCGGTGGGCATTTTTATAAACGATCCTTCTATCGACGCAATCCTCTATGCCTCGCGCTCGACCTCACTCACGCATTCGTTCTTGATGGTGCCAACGAGCGCCTGCAGTGCATCGACCACGTGTGGGCGAATGTCCCCGCCGATAAGCACGAGCATGATGTCGTCACCTACGGTAAGCTCGCCGCTTGCCAGCCACACGCGCACATAGCCGATACCCGGCATCGCGCGCGTGGCCTCGATAGCAGACCGTACCTTTTCGGCGTCGTAGTCAAAGACCATGCCGCCCACCCTGTGGCCTGGCGCCACGCCATCGGTCTCGACTCCGCGCACCTCGGCCTTGGGCGTCGCGCGCACCACACCGTTATGCGTCAGATACATCCCACAGCCTGCCGCCGAAGCATCGGCCTTGGCCTCGCGCAGCCAAGCATCAATCGAAGGCATCAATTTGCCACTCTCGAGCATCATTTCTCCCTTACCGTCGTCGAGTAGCCAATTTGGGACGGGGCCTTTTTAGCTACTCTCGAACAACTTATTCCTCGACCGGCGTGAGCACCATGACGGCGCGTGTGTTGCTCAGCGACAGCGAACGACAGGTCACGAGCGTTACAACCTTGGTTGCCGAAGCGGCACGATCGGTGGCATCACTCGCCACGGCAGAGGCACCGTCGAACATCTCGGACAGGTAGTTCTTGAGCCCGTCATCGCCCTCAAAATTGGGCGTGCGCGCCTTGGCATACGTGTCCTCGACAACTTTGGTCGCCAGTGGTCGCAGCTTATACGTAGCATCCCGTGTGATGTAATACACAAACTCGATGCTATCGAACGTCGCCTGATCAGTGGTGTCCGAAATCACGTTGAACATCGACCCATCGTTCATATGGTGGCCGTAGATCGTGGTCTGCTGGTCGACCATTCCCGGCGCGGTGTCATCGCTATCCAGGAAAATAGCACCGGACGCGTTAGCCGTTCCGTCGAACAGCGTGTTGAGGTATTTGGAGTTGTTGTTGGTCTGCACCACGGGATAGTTGATGTTGGTTCCCGGCACGTAAATCCAACCCACAATCTCGGGGTTCGTCTGAGCAAGCGCATCAAAGTCGATAATCGGCACGCCGCTGGCGTCCTTATCGCTTATATATTGCTTCTCGATTTTCTGATACGAATCGCTCGCCTGCTTATAGCCAATCTGGGCATTAATAAAAATAGCGGCGGCGGCGACAATCAGACCGATACCGATGATGATGAGCAGAATGGGAATAATGGAGCGGCGCTTTTTGCGCGGCGGCTCGGTGCAATCCGACGGCGCGGCATGCGATGAAGACCGGGGCGGCTTCTTAGCGGAGCTATAAGACGAAGGACGATATGCGGCCGGCGCGTCCTGTCGACGATGCGTCGCCGGTGTCACGGGGCGCGGCGCGCGCGGCTGCTGAGGAGAGGATGTCCGACCCTGCTGTGCCGCACGGGCAGCACCCGGCTTCGACGGATCGGGAATCTGAGAAGCCTTGAATCGTTTTCCCTGATAATCGGACATGGCTCTCCTTATACTGCGGTGAAACGGCGGAACGCTTAGGCGTCAGCCATCTCCTGCTTCATCTTCTCGATAACCTTGCGGTACTCGGGGTCGCAAGCACCCAGAATCTGTGTGGCATAGATGGCGGCGTTCTTGGCGCCGTTGATGGCAACGCAGGCCACGGGCACGCCCGAAGGCATCTGCACCATCGACAGCAGCGAATCCATGCCGCCCAGGTCACTCGTCTTCATAGGCACGCCGATAACCGGCAGCGGCGTAAAGGCAGCCACGACACCACCCAAGTGGGCGGCCTTGCCGGCAGCGGCGATAATCACTTTGATACCGCGATCGGCGGCAGTCGAAGCCCACTCGTGGACCTTCGCCGGTGTGCGGTGTGCGCTCGCAATGACAAGCTCATAGGGCACACCAAGCGCCTCGAGCTCGGCGGTGCAGCCTTCCATAACGCCCAGATCGGACTTGGAACCCATGATGATCCCGACAACCGGCTTTTGATCTGCCATAAACAAAGACCTCCTGTTGAGAGCGGCGACGCGGCGGATCCGCGACCCTTAACTGCAAATAAATCAAGTATAGCCGCCGATGCTGATGTGTTCGGCGGGAGACGGAACGCTTTGCGAGATTAGGGCCGAAGGGTCGGAGCTTTCTGCCTACATTCAAAAAGCGTGCCCACCGTCCTTGGGTGGGGCGGCGGGCACGCTTGCTTAGCTGTTGCTGGGGCTACTTAGCCTTGCTGCGACGATGGAAGAAAGCGCCGATCGCGGCGATGATGGCGCCAAGACCACCGACGGTCGCGACGGTCGCCGCCGTCTGGTCTCCGGTATTGGGAATCGCCGAACCGTTCTTCTTGCTGCCCTGGGCCTTGTCGCCTGCGGGCTTGCCCGCCTGGTTGCCGCCGTTCGAGCCATTGCCGGAACCCTGGTTGCCCGAGCCGCCCTGGTTGCCGGAATCGGCATCCTTGAGGCTCTCAATGGCCAGCTTGAGCTGGCCATAGGCCGCCTGGATCTGGGTGTCGGAAGCATCCTCATCACCCAAGACGTCCTCGGCGTAGGTAATGGCATCCGTCAGGGCCTTGACAGACTCGGCCGTCTTGCCCCTGGTGTCAGTCTCCTTCGCCTGCTTGACCAGAGCCTTGAGCTGCTTCTTAGTCGGATTCTCGACCGGGGCCACCGGGGTCTTCTCGAGCGCGCCGCGGGCGCTCTCGAGCGCCCTGAGCGCCTGGTCGACCTCGTCCTGCGTGGCGTTCTCGTCACTCAAGATGGCGCGGGCGCTCGCCAGGGCGTTCTCGAGCGCCGTCCAGGAGGCCTCGGTGTAGTCACCGGCCTTGAGGTCGCCGGCAGCAACCTCGGCATCAACCTTTTCGATCGCGGTAGCGAGATCATCCTTCGCCACCGGATCGGGGACGGCCGTACCGTAGAACTTGAGCTCCGCCATGCTGCAGTAGGCATCAACGTCGCCACCGCCGGCGTGAATCACCTTGACGGTCACGTAGCGACCGCGCGCGGCGCCAAAGCTCATCTGCTTCCAGTCGCCACGGTCGGTGAGCACGCGGCCGTCGTTGTCGAAGGCGAACGTACCCATCGACGCGGCGGTGCCCATCTCATAACCGTCGGCAGTGTCGGAGACCAGTATCTCGGCCTCGAAGATATCGCCGTTAGTGCCGCCGTCCTGGCGCGGCAGGAATGTAACGTCGGTGAGATCGTAGTCGCGGCCCAGGTCGACACTCAGATACTGGGGCATACCGGTCCCATGGGCCCAGTCGCTGTGCCAAAGCGTCCGCTCGTCGCCGTCGAGAGCGTTGACGGCGTTGCTGCCCTCGTAGTCGGCCTCACTCGAGAAGTCGGCCACCTTGACGTTCTTGCGGTTCTCGGGCGTGTTGATGAGGATCTTCTCATCGACAGGGCGCATCTTGAGGCCGTCGATTGCCTTCTCGATCTTGGCAGTGGCGTCTGCGACATCCTTCTTGCTATAGCTGCCCTGGCCGCTGTCGAGGAGCTTCCGAGCCGCCTCGACCGCAGTGGTGAGAGCTGCATAGGAATCCTTGGTGTAGACGGACTCGCTGTAGCCCGCGGCCTTGGAAAGCGCTGCCACGAGCGCAGAGGTATCGACACCAGCCTTGACCTCGACCTCATAGGATGCGGTCTTGGAGGGGTCGAGTACCGACGCCACCGTGATCTTTGCCTTGCCGGCCTTGTTGGCACGCAGGTAGTAGCTCACGCTATCGCCAGCCTGAACAGCGGAGACGCTTACCACAGAGGGGTCGGAGCTCTCGACCGTCACATAGGGGTAGCCAGCGCTCTCAGGCGTAGCCTTGGCGTCGACGGGCGTAATGTCGCCTTCAAAGAACTCGGTCTGGTTCTTGCCTAGCTCGACACCCTCGATGGCCTCGACACCCTGCGTGTAGTTGAAGTTGACCTCACGCAGTGTGAGCATCTGGTCACCCGATGCCTCAAGCGGCGTGACCTCGACCTTGGTCGCCTTCTTGCCCTTGTTCTCGGCAGAGAGGTCAAAGGCGTAGCGAGCCAGGAAGGAATCGTACTCCCCGCCCGCGAACTCTTGGATCGAGCCATCCTCGAACGTCACGACGGCCTTGATCTTCTGTACGGTTCCGTTGCCGCCGTTGCGGTTAACGACCTCGACGCTATCGAGTTTCGACGGCGTCTTAAATGCGAATGTCATCGTGGTGGGAAGCTTCACGTAACTCGGTAGCTTACCCTCGCTGTCCCAGTTGCCACTCCAGTTCCACAGGAACTCAAAGCCGTTGTCGCCCTCGTTATTATCGAACAGCGCGTTATAGCTCTTCTGCTGGATAAGTTTCTCGACGTTGGTCCCGTCGTCGGTCGTGAGCTCATCGTTGGTCATCGTGATGTTGAAGGCATCCTGGGCGTACTCGGCGACCGTTGGCTGAGGAACGTCCGGCATCGTCACCGTGCCGTCGCTCGCAAACTCAAGTGCGTCGCATGCCGGGCCGATAAGCCAAGATGTCGAGGGCAGTTCGACCTTTCCGGCGGTCTTGGCCTTGAGCTTGAAACTCGCCACCGCGCCAGTACCGTTGTAGAGCTTGCCATCGCCGCGGTTGGCAAAGGCGAGATTGATAGTCTGCGTTCCGTCCACGAACTGGACCTTCTCGCGAGACAGGTTCTCCATGCCGGCAGTCGAGCCGTCCTGCGCGATGCTCTCGGACACAAACTCGAACTGGTCGCTCTTGAAGTTGACGAGGGCGCCCAGGGCGTTGACGTTCTTGGCGTCGGCCGCATAGACATCAACGGTGATCTCATCACCGGCCTCGACCTCGGTCTTGCTCGGAATCACCGCGAGCGAACCTGCGACCTTGCCCTTTTGTTTAGTGCCGCCGTCAAGACCCGCCATGGTGAACGAGTAATCGTAGACGTCGTAAACGCCGTTATCGTTGAGGTCGGCGAAGTGGTCGCGGATCTGCGAACCGAACGTCGGGGTATCGGGCTCGCGATTCTCGAGGCCCAGATAGTTCTTCATGTTGGAGTAGTCTCCGTCGGAGATCGTGGCCTTGTTGAGGTTGGAGCCCACGGCGAAGCCATCCGTGCCGTCGGTCTTGTAGATGGCAATCTCGGACGCGGAGAAGAAATTGCCGACCGAGGCGAGCGGTGTCATGCGCACGTAACGGGCGGCCACGGTGCCGTCAAACGCTACCGTCTTACAATCAGCGGAACGTGCCCAATCGACCTCCTGGCTCGTCCAGTGGACGCCATCGAGACTCGTCTCAACACGCATCTTGGTCACGGTGCCGTTGCCGGCGTCATCGCGCGGATAGTACTCGAGCTTATCGAGCTTGTAAGCGCGTCCATAGTCAACGGTAAGCGCCTTGCCCAGATCGTTGCCACCGGAGTGGAAACCGCCGTCGCCCGACTGGAACTCATGGTCGAAGGCGAGCTCGGCCTTATGGCTGCCGTAAAGTGAGCCCTCCCAGGTGATTTCCTCGGCGTCGGGGACGTTCCGCCACGGATCGAGTGCGGAGTTCGCCTCGAGCACATCGCTCCAGGCGGAGTAACCTTCGGCGTTGCGCGAACGAATCTGGTAGGTGTGCTTGCTATTGTAGGCGAGGTCGGTGTGCGTGAACTCGGCCGCATCACCCACGGCAAACACAGTGCCGTCGACCTTAAGGTCGTAGGAGGTAGCACCATCGACCTTTCCCCAGGTGAGCTTGATGCTCGTTGGGGTCGTGGCGTCCTCGGGGGCAGCAAGGTTCGTGGGTGCGGAGAGGTTCTCGTTGAGGCGATCGGCTGTGAGCGTGGCGTCGGCGTTCACGAAACCGCCCAGCTCAAGCGTCTGCGCCGCTGCAGCAACATCGGTCTTCGCGAACTTGACGTAGACCTTGGGGTTCGTGGTGATCTTGGTGTTGTTGAAGCTCTCGCCCTGCTCGGCCTCGGTGCCGTCCGCATCGCTGCCGTAGTGGTTGAGGTTGGGGGTCTCGCTGTAGAAGTAGACCGCCTGGCCGGCCTCGGGGGTCGCGGCGTCAAAGGTCTCCTGCGAGTCGACCTCAACCACGTTGAGTGCGGATCCGCCGTTCTTGGCGACAACGCTCGTGGGCTTGGCGGACACATTGGCCACGAAGGTCGTGGTGCGGTTGGAGTCGTAGCCGTTGTAGCCGCCCTGCGAGGCCTCGGCGGTAAAGGTCGCGGTGCCGCCTGCGGCCTTGGAGCTGTAGACGGTGCTCACATGCTCACCGTAGGAGATATTGTCGATCGTGCCGTAGGAATCGTCCTCAGTCGTGTTGTTCTCGATGGAGGAGCCGTCGTCCTCGTACTGCGTAAAGGTGCCGTCGCCCTCGGTGGCGAAGAACTCGACGATACGCTGGCTGCGGTCGGTACCCTTGGTGTTGGTGTCGCTCACGGCCTCGGGGTTGTTGTTCTCGGCGTACATCGGCACGATAGCGTTGGCCTTCACAAACAGCGGCAGCTTCCAAAGCGGAGCCTCGTAGTTGTTGAGAACCTGGCCGCCGCGATACTGCTTACCCGAGAAGTAATCGATCCAGATGGTGGGATTCTCGTCGGTGCCGTAGTTGGGGAGGTAAATCCCATTGCGAATGTCGTTGCCGTTCTCGTCTGCCTGGGTATCCTGATACACCGGTGCCACTAGGAAGTTCTCACCGAACATATACTGGTACTGCGTCGAAGTGCTTGCGGCGTACTCGGAGTTGTCGGAAAGCAGCATGGCGCGGATCATGGGCAGGCCGGCATCGCCGTTACCCGTGTCGATGTTGGCCGCCGAGGCCGCGCTCGTGTAGATATAGGGCATGAGCTGCGCCTTGAGCTTGAGGTAGAAGCGCGAGATGCCTGTGTAGGGATCGCCGTGCGTCATGGGCGATTTACGGTAGGTGCCCCAACCGTCCATGTCAAGCATAGAGGGCGTGAACGTCTTCCACTGGTAGTCACGCGCAGAGATGATGGGGTCGCCGCCAAAGATGCCATCCATGTCGGAGCCGATGTTGGGGTTGCCCGAAAGACTCTGACCGATATACGTGGGGATATGGAAGCGAATGTACTCCCAGTTACCGCCATACTGGTCGCCGGTCCAAATGCCACCAAAGCGCTGCGTGCCGGCCCAACCATCGAGCGTGATGATGTTGGGGCGCTTGTTAGCGCCGGTCGTCACCGTGTCATAAGCTGTCTTGATGCCATTAAGACCAAAGGAGTAGCCAGATCCAACCCAGGCAACGTCGGTCTTAAGGGTAGTGATGCCTCCCGTCTTGACCTCGGCGTCGAAGTCGCGAAGCAGATGCCACGGGGTCTCAGGGTTGCTGTCGGGCTCAAGGTTGGACTGGGTCCACAAGCCCGTGCTCACACCCTTGGAGTTGGCATACTCGGTGAACTTCTTAAGGTTGTCGACATTGGCACGCACAGCGTTAAGACGGTCGGCCGAGCTCGCTCCGTCGGAGTTGACGCCGCCGGTCTTGTAGTAACCGTTCTGGCCATAGCCGGCGCCGTAACCGTCGTTCGGCAGGAACCAGCCGAGCGGCATGTCGTTGTCCTCGTAGTCATCGATAACCTGACGAGCAGAGAACTGGCGGTCGAAATCGGTCGCTTTCATGTTCTCGGTATCAACCGTAGGGCCCTCACCGTTGAGCGTCTCGGCCGCAAGTGTGCCGTCGAGCTTGTAGCCCGTCGACATGCCAGACTCGTACTTAACGTCGCCCTTCTCGCTCGAGGACTTGCTGCCCTTGGTCTCCCACTTCTTTTGACCCGAGGTCGTTGACCAGCCATCACGGTTATAGGCATTAAGATGACCAAGGTAGAACCCGTACTCGGGCAGCAGTACCGGGTTACCGGTCACCTTGTAGTAGTCCTGCAGCATCTCGGTTGCCACGTTCGAAGCGCCCTCGTTGGTCGCCACGAAGTAGTAGGCATCAAACTCATTCTCGCTGTGCAAAGTCGTGACCGTCGATGAGTCCGTGGAACCGAAGTCGTAGGAACCCTCTGCAAACGTGTTTCGGAGTACGCCGTAGCCGTCACTCGTCCAATAAAACGGGTTGGGCGAGGCAACGCCGCCATCGGTCCAGTTGTTCGTGTTGGAGATGGCGATGGTCTGGTTGGTGTGCAGGAAGCGTCCGTTCTGGGTGCCGCCGCCAAAGAAGTTCTCGGACTTCTCCTTGGCGAGCGTCTGGACGGTACCCTTCTTATCAAGGTCGAGGGACGCGGACTCGGAAACCACGACACGGTCGCCTGACTTGATACTCATCTTGCCGGTCGCCTTGTCCAGGATCACGGTCGCCTTTCCGCCGGTGATCTCGATAGTGTCGCCCTTGTCGGCAACCGTCGCACTCGGCTTGCTGTAGGTGTCCGAGGTATCGGGCTGAGCCTGGATTTTAGCCGTGTGGGACTTACTGCGCGGTGTGGCGTAATCGGAAAACTCACCCTTGGGGTCGACGTTATAACGGAAAATACCGTCCTCGAGGAACGTAATACGGCCCTTGATGCCGTCAGCGAAATCGATGTCGACGACATTCGAGGCAGACTGGGACACGGTCGCTGAGTCGACGCCCTTGAGTGGCGTGGCAATCGCCTGTTGGGGATTGGCAAACACGAGCGTCGCTGCAGTGGCAACGAGGACCGCGCTTCCCTTCACCCACCGTTTCGTAAAAATGGAATTCCTGCGCACCTGGTCTCCTTTCTTCCGAGATGCTGAGGTGCCGAGGACGCCCCCCGGCAGCATGGGAAAACGTATCAAACGGGGATGTTCGGTACATTCCGCACAATGGGGCCACCCGTTACCAAGGGGCCAACTGGTAGTAACCAGATAGCCACCTACTTGGTCATATCAATATATGGGAGCACTTGCGCAACCAAGTTCGGAAGTCCACCAGCGGCAGTAAAATGAGCGTCAACGGCAAGGTGGGCTTAATAAGCCATACCAATTGGTTCTTCAGTCAAATACCAATCTAGCAAAAATGTACTGTTTATCTGGTATTACACAGACCATACCTTTCCCTCGGGAACTGGGCTTCGCGAAGTTTCCCGAGAGAAAAGCTCGACCGCCGCCCTGCGACCTACCGGAGATTGCTATGCCGTACGTTGGCTGATTTGGTTTGGAATGAGATGCTGACGGTAGTCAATGGGCACAACTGTCCCGGGTGCATTTCAAGATGCACCTAAATGTCTGCCTTCATCCTTATAGATTGTCCAGGTAGTCGTCGGCATCATAGGTAAGGCTGTAGGCTTTATTCAGGATGCGCACGAGCTCCTGAGCATCGTGTTCGCCGAGCGCTGAGAGCTGCTTCGAGAGCGATGCCACACTCTCGGCATTTTTTTTCGCCGCGAAATCACGGCCTTCCTCGGTAATGCTCACCAGCACACGCCGACGATCGTTTGGATCGGTCCTGCGCTGAACGTAACCCTTGCTCTCGAGTGAATCCAAGATATGCGACATGCGCGCACGGGAGAATTTCAGCTTCTTGGCAATCTCGGAGGGAATAACATCACCGTCAATACCCGATAGATACTGTAAAACCGGTGCCTCGCCCACACTGGCGCCGCCGGCAGCACTCAAGGATCCCTTGGCAAGGGAACGTGAGTACACAATCAGTTTTCGAGCGACGTCATCGTAATCCACTGGGGATATTGTCCTTTGCAACTCTAGAAGGGCCATAAAACCGTCATTTGCCGTACATTAGTTAACATTCGCAACAATTATTTATGATACCCCAACGCGGAAGTCTATTGCTCGTCCTTCTTGCGTCGCATAAGCTCCTCAACGTCGATACCCGCGGCCTCGAGCATACGCTCAACATTCTTTTTGGCGTTGGTCGTGCCAACCTTAAGCACAATCGAAAGCGGAGTGCCCACCACCAAGCATACGATGCCCGCGGGGACGCCCCAGCCGGGGCCGCCCTGCATACCCCACATCCCCACCAAAAAGCCAATAGCCACGAGCGAATAGCCCAGACGCAGCCAAACGTTGAGCCGCTGAATAGCATCGGTCTGCATCTTTGCCTCGCGGATCAAGTCGTCGCGCGAAAGGTCGTGTCCGTGTTTCTCGTGCATATGGGTCCTCCTCGTGCAAAGCGTGCATCATGTGCAAGAACATCGTTTTTCGAATACGTCATCTTTCAAGAGCAATATAGCGGGTGTCGTGTAGGCGATGGAGGTCGCTGGCCATATTGCCCTTGAAGGGCGGCGCAAAATCAGAAGGCCGTGCGGTTGAGGCCGCACGGCCTTACAGGGGGCCAGGGGATGATGACTAGTAGCTCAGTGCCGGGTCGAAGAAGCCAATAACAACGCCCACGAATGCGATCACGACGAGAATCAGCATCATAACGATGGGGTTGACCTTCTTCTTGGTCATCATGTACCAGCAGAAGATGATGAAGACCATCGGCAGCAGGTGCGGATAGATGCCATCGAGAGTGTCCTGGAACTTACCGCCGCCGGGCAGCACCAGGTTGGGGCTGCAGGTGATGGAGACCCAGGTAGCACCGACTGCACCGATGACCATGGTACCGACCATCACGATGGAATCGCGAAGAGCCTTTGCCTTGGGGCCGACCAGTGCCTCAACCGCCTTGCCGCCGAGCTCATAGCCCTGGTTGTAGGCAAAGCGCATGCCGAGGTACATGAGCAGGTTCCACACGACGATATAGAAGATAGCGCCGAGCGGGGAGCCGCCGGTCGAGAGACCGAGGGCGATACCGAGCAGGATCGGGATCAGGGTACCGACGATCAGCGAGTCGCCAAGGCCGGCGAGCGGGCCCATGAGGCCGGCGCGGATGCCGTTGATGGCGTCGTCGTCGATGGCCTCGCCGTTTGCGCGAGCCTCCTCGAGGCCGGCGGTGACGCCGACAATCATGGTGCCGATCTGCGGCTCGGTGTTGAAGAACGCGGAGTAGGTCTGGAGGGCCTGCTTCTGCTCCTCGGGCGTGTCGTAGAGCTCCTCGACGATCGGAAGCATGGCGCACAGGTAACCGAAGGTCTGCATGTGCTCCTGCGAGAAGCAAGTCAGGTTGCCATAGGACCAGTTGCGGAACGACTTGGCAAGCGTTTTCTTAGAGAGTTTCTTCTTCTCTGCCATTAGATGTCCTCCTCTTCCTCATCATCGGAGCCCGAGGCGATAGCTGCCTTGGGAGCGTTTGCGAGGTCGATCTTGAGCGAAGCGATCTCATAGTTGATCAGGGCGAAGAAGCAGCCGATGCCGGCGGCGGCAATCAGGTTGCATCCCATGACAGCGGACAGGGTGAAGCCGAAGAAGAACGTGAGGAAGTCCGTCGTCTTGGAGATGACCTGCTTGAGCAGGATGGCGATACCGACGGTAGGCAGCAGCGAGCCGACGGTGAACAGCGTCTTCATCGCGATGCCGTCCATGGGCATGTAGGTCTTCATAAGGTCGACCATGGCGGTGCCGCCCATGGTGATGATGAACGTCGGGAGGAACGAGCAGACGATGTGACCGATCCAAGGCAGAACGTTGTTGACCAGGTAGAGCTTGTGGAGGTCGCCCTTCTCGAGCCACTTCCAGCCCATGCCCTGCCACACCAGGTTAATGGTGGCGGTGCCATAGAAGAGCACAGTGCCGAGCGTGCCGACGGCGGCACCGAGGGATGCGGCCATGCCGGCAGCCTCAGCGGAGGCGGGATCGATGCCCGAGTTCTTGATGGCGAGGATCGCCAGCGGGATGCCGATATAGGACACGGCGCGGACGTCGGCGGAGACGGTTCCGCCGGGGGTCACGAGAGCGATGTAGACAACCTGGATGGCAGCGCCGACGAGGATGCCCGTCTGCATATCGCCCATGATGATGCCGACGATGAGGCCGGCGACCAGAGGACGACCCAGAGTGTAGTTGCCGATCGTCGTGCCACCCATGCCAGGCAGTGATGCCAGGCAGGCGAACAGGCCGAACAGCGCGGCTTGGAATGCATTGATTGCCATGCTTTCCCCTTTCTTTATTCCTCAGCCCTTTCCCCCAGGGCTGTAGGTACCAAAATGCGGCTGGCGCCTAACTAGAAGCCAAACTGACCGCGGAACTTGGGCCACTCACCGATGGACTTCTCCTTGATAAGGGCGAACTCGACCGTGTAGCCGGCGTTGGTGAGATCCTCGAGCGCCTGGGCCTCTTCCTGCGTGATCGACTGGTTGTTGCCGAGCTTGGTGGTGCCGGGACGATCGTTGCAGGGACCGACGATGATGCGGTCCATGCCGGGCTTAAAGCCAAAATCGACGAGAAGTTCCTTCATGTCGAGCGGGTTCTTGGTGATCAGGAAGTACTTGGTGTTGGACTTGAGAACCTTCTCGGAGACCTCCTTGAAGTGCTCCTTGGTCCACACGAACGTCTTCTTGCCCGAGGCACTCTTGTAGGCCTCCTTGAGCACGGGGTTGGACGCCGCGGCGTCGTTGACGGCGATAAGACCGTCGCAGGGATACTCGAGGGCCCAACGGGTAACGGTCTGTCCATGGATCATACGGTCGTCAATACGGATGAACGAAATCATACGTTCTCCCCTTTCCTTCATGAGGCCCGCGGTCGCGGCCTCTTCTTCCTAACGTTTGCAGCTAGATGAAACCTTGGTGCGGCCTAGATGTCGTCGTCCTCGTCGTCGGCGTCATCGGTCGGGACCACAAGCTCGGACATACCGTTCTTGCCCTCCTGCAGCATCATCTGCTTGAGAGAATCCAGGTCCATGGTGGCAAGCCCCATCATGGCGGTCATAGCCATGGGCAGATTCATACCGCCGAAGGCAATGGTGTGGGCGAGCAAGCCCTTCTCGGCCATCGTGTTCATAGCATTGGTGAGCGGCGATCCGCCCAGGATGTCACCGAGCAGGACAACCTCGTCATCGGCGGTAACGGGAGCGACCATCGCCTTGACGTTCTCGACATATTCGTCAGCGCCCATGCCGTCCACGAGACTCGTCGACAAGATGTTCGGGGCGTCATTGCCGAGCATCTTGAGGACACTGTGCAGTCCGGGAGCGAGCGTTCCGTGACTGACCATTACCAGATACCGCATGCGGTCTCCTCTCGACCTGCCGTGTGTCGCACGGCTTTGCTTTTTGCCGAGATTATTGTTGCGCCGGGGCATGTTCGGTACAAGAAAATAGTTGCGAACGGCAACTATTCATCGGTTAACGGTAGCAACTATTTTTGTGCCTAAATTATTTTTTCTTCCAATTATTTTTAAAATAGCAGGTAGATTGCCTGGTAAATGTTTTATGTTCCTTATGTACCATACATACCGACAAGAATCGGGCCTGACATCACCGGTTTGTCCCGCAGTGTCAGACCATGTCACGTATGCTCACGACATGGAGGTACCCCATGGACATGATCTCGTTTCTCGCCTCCGAACCCTTCGATCGCAGCGGTGATACGCCGCTCTATGTCCAACTTAAACATCGAATCGCCCTGCTTATCGCCAGCCAGGCGTTCGACACCAAGACGCCGCTGCCACGCGAGCTCGAAATCTGTGAGCGGCTGGAGTTATCGCGCGCGACCGTGCGCCGTTGCTTCCAAGATCTCGTCATCGAGGGGCGCGTGGTGCGCAAACGCGGGCAGGGCACGTTCATCAAGCCCCAAACCTCAGCGCCCGGCATCGACCTGGCCCTGAATTTCAGCGCGCGGATGCGCGAAGCGGGACGGGTTCCGAGCTCACAGATTCTCGCCTTTTCAAGCATACCGGCCGTCCGCGACATCGCCTCCGGGCTCAAAGTGCCCGAAGGGACACCCGTCTGGGAGATTCGCCGCCTGCGTCTCGCCAACGACAAACCCATGGAGCTCAACTACGTCTATATCCCCGTGTCACTTTGCCCCGAGCTCACACGCAAAGACGTGGATGGCTCGCTCTACGCCTACATCGCGGAAAAGACCGGCATCCTGCCCGCAAGCGTCGATGCCGTCTACGAGACGGTCAACCTCGACAAGCATGAGGCGCGCCTTTTGGGACAGAACACCGGTAAGGCGGCGATGCGCATCGTGCGTTCGACTTACGACAAGACGGGAACCCCGTTCGAGGTAGGCGTGCTCATCAGCTGCGACGGTCAGGCAAAGTTGCACGTGCACATCGCCGCCGACAAAACAACCTTCACCGCCACAGCCCAATAAATCCAAAACGCGGGCGCCGTCGTTCAAACGAACGACGGCGCCCACACTCGCTTTTTATTCAGCCCTAGTCATCGTGCAAAGCCCCTTCCGCAGCACACGGTGCAACCGAGTCACCGTAGGCCGGGGCGGGAGGGGCTGAGTTTCCTCCTGAGCGACTCTGCTTGCAGCCGGAGCGAAAGGGGGAAATCTCGGCCCCTCCCGCCCCAGCCGGACAACTCAACCTACACCGTGTGCTGCGGCAGGTCCTGCAGGGCGATGACGTCCATGCCCATGTCGTTGGCGCTGCCGTGACCCTGCTGGTCCTCACGCACCGCCTCGATGGCACTCACGTACGTGTTGGCGGCAGACATCGCGGTCACGCAAGTCACGCCGCGGCGCACCGCCTCGGTGCGCAACAGATAGCCGTCGCCACGCGAGCCCGGGCCGTACGGTGTGTTGATGATCACCGCGATCTTGCCATCGGCGATGAGGTCACCGATGTTGGGACGCTCGCCGTCGTGCGGGCCGCTGATCTTTTCCACGACCTCACACGTCACGTTGCCTCCGCGCAGCACGCGCGCCGTACCCTCGGTAGAGCAGATGTCAAAGCCCAAGTAGCGCAGGATGCGGGCGACCGAAAGGATATGGCGCTTATCACGATCGCACACGCTGATGAACACCTTACCGCAACTCGGGTCGGGCAGCTTGTAGTCAATCGCCAGCTGCGTCTTGGCGTATGCCTCAGGATAGCTCTTGGCGATACCCATGACCTCGCCCGTCGACTTCATCTCGGGCCCCAGGATAACGTCGGCTCCCGGGAAACGTCCCCAGGGCATGACAGCTTCCTTCATGCAGAACCAGTCCAACTGACGCTCGTCGCTCGGCAGGCCCAGGCTCGCGATGGAATCGCCCGCCATGATACGCGCCGCGCACTTGGCCAGCGGCACGCCGGTGGCCTTGGAGATGAACGGCACGGTACGGCTGGCACGCGGGTTGGCCTCGATCACGTAAACAGTCTCGCCCTTGATGGCATACTGCACGTTGACCAGACCGCGGACTCCCAGCGCCATCGCGATGCGGCGCGTGGTCTCGCGAAGCTTCGCCTGCAGGCTCTCGCTAAAGCTGAACGGCGGAATGCAGGTCGCAGAGTCACCGGAGTGGATACCGGCCTCCTCGATATGCTCCAGGATGCCGCCGATGTAGACCTCCTCGCCGTCGCACAGGGCGTCGACGTCGGACTCGATTGCACCCTCCAGGAAGCGATCGAGATACACCGGGTAGTCAGGGCTAATGCGCGCAGCCTCGGCCATGTAATCGCGCAGATGCTCGGCATCGTAGGCGATCATCATGCCGCGACCGCCCAGCACATAGCTCGGACGCACCAGCAGCGGGTAGCCAATGTGCGCGGCAACGGCTTCGGCCTCCTCAAACGAGGTGGCCTGGCCCGCCGGCGGGTACATAATGCCCAGCTTGTCGAGCAGGGCGGCAAAACGCTCGCGGTCCTCGGCAAAATCGATGGCGTCGGGCTTGGTACCCATGATGTTCACGCCACTCTCCTCGAGCATGCGTGCCAGCTTAAGCGGGGTCTGGCCGCCGAGCGTCACTACGACGCCGTCGGGACGCTCAACGTCGATAACGTCCATGACGTCCTCGTAGGTGAGCGGCTCAAAGTACAGGCGGTCGGACGTGTCGTAGTCGGTCGAGACGGTCTCGGGATTGCAGTTGACCATGATGGTCTCAAAGCCGCGGGCCGCCAGCGCATAGCTCGCATGCACGCAGCAGTAGTCGAACTCAATACCCTGGCCGATACGGTTGGGACCGGCACCCAGAATCATCGCCTTGGGCTTGCTTGCCGGCGTGGTCTCGTCGGGGGCAACGCACTTCTTGGCGATCGGGCTCGTGCGGTAAATGTTCTCGTAGGTCTTATAGTGGTATTCCGTGGCACTCGAGAACTCGGCGGCGCAGGTGTCGACCGTCTTCATGCTGGGAACCACGCCCAGACCCTTACGGTAAGCGCGAACAAAACGCTCATCCGAGCCGGTCAGCGCGGCAATCTCGGCATCGCTCGTGCCATACTGCTTGAGCAGGCGCATCGCGTCGGCGTCAATGTCCTCCACGCGCAGGCCGCGGATGCTTTCTTGGACCTGCACCATATCGTTGATGCGGTTGAGATACCACGGATCGATACCGCAGATAGCGTGGATGCGCACAACATCCCAGCCACGGCGCAGGGCCTCGACCACAAAGAAGATGCGGTGCTCGGTCGGGGTGCCCACGGCCTGGGCGAGTTCATCGTCGCTCAGCTTATCGGCGCCCTCCTTGCCACCGGCGCAAATACCCTGGTGCCCGTCCTCCAGCGAGCGCATGGCCTTGCCAAAGGCCTCCTCAAAGGTGCGGCCGATCGCCATGATCTCGCCCACGGCCTTCATGCGCGTGGTGAGCGTGGGGTCGGTGCCCTTGAACTTCTCGAAGGCAAAGCGTGGCACCTTGACCACACAGTAGTCGATCGTGGGCTCAAAGCAGGCGGGCGTGGCCTTGGTGATGTCGTTGACGATCTCGTCGAGCGTATAGCCCACGGCCAGGCGAGCGGCGGCCTTGGCGATGGGGAAGCCCGTGGCCTTGGAAGCCAGCGCGGACGAACGACTCACGCGCGGGTTCATCTCGATGACAATCAGGCGGCCGGTCTGGGGGTTCACGGCAAACTGCACGTTAGAGCCACCGGTCTCGACGCCGATCTTCTCCAAGATAGCGAGCGAGGCGACACGCATGCGCTGATACTCAAGGTCGGAGAGGGTCTGCGCCGGCGCCACGGTGATGGAGTCACCGGTATGCACGCCCATGGGGTCGAGGTTCTCGATGGAGCACACGATGATGCCGTTGCCGGCGTGGTCGCGCATAACCTCCATCTCGTACTCTTTCCAACCCTCGATGGATTCCTCGACCAGCACCTCATGGGCAGGCGAGAGTTCAAGGCCCTGGCTCACGATGGAGACGAGTTCCTCGTGAGTATGCGCGATGCCACCACCGGCGCCGCCCAAGGTAAAACTCGGACGCAGCACGCAGGGATAGCCCACGCGCTCGGCGATGGCCTCGGCGTCTGCCACGCTGTAGGCATAGCCCGAGCGCGCGACCTCCAGGCCGATCTCGGCCATGGCCTCGTTAAAAAGCTTGCGGTCCTCGCCGCGCTCGATGGCGGCAAGGTCACAGCCGATCATCTCGACGCCGTACTTGTCGAGTGTGCCGTCCTTTGCCAGCTCGACGGCGGCATTCAGACCGGTCTGGCCGCCCAGCGTGGGCAGCAGCGCATCCGGGCGCTCCTTCTTGATCACGCGCTCGATAAATTCGGCGGTGATGGGCTCGACATAGGTGCGGTCGGCAAGACCCGGGTCGGTCATGATGGTCGCCGGGTTGGAGTTGACCAGGATGACCTCAAAGCCATCCTCCTTGAGCACCTTGCAGGCCTGGGCGCCGGAGTAATCGAACTCGCAGGCCTGGCCAATGACAATGGGGCCCGAGCCAATGACGAGGATACGCTTGATGTCGGTACGTTTAGGCATGTTTAAAACCTCCTAGAGAGGCTGACTCAATGTTTTGGAAAAGTCAGCGAGGGTGCAGCTGGTGCATCAGGTTGCCGTGATGCGAGGGCGCGCTGGGCTTATGCCCGCGCGTCCGAAGCAGAACGGCAAGATGATGTGCCAGATGCAGCCGCAGCGTCGACAGGTCCGCCGTTCGGTAGAACGGCGGAACCACTATCGGCGAAATTCCAGCCGGCAAGGCGGTCCTTGGCGGTATCGATGTCCAGATAGTTCTCCTCGCCGTCCATGAGTCGCGTAAAGGCGGTAAAGAGATAGTGAGCATCGGTGGGGCCGGGCGATGCCTCGGGATGGTACTGGACCGAGAAGCACGGCGCATCGAGCAGCTGAATGCCCTCGGCGGTGCCGTCATTGAGATTCACATGCGTCAGGCGAATGCGGCCGAAACGCTCGTTCATCACGACCGGCGCGATACCGCGGCGCACCCAGACGCGCAGATCGCCATCGGCCGCGTGCTCGGTCTCGCCGCCCGAAAGCTCGGGAACAAGCTTGCCCAGGCTGGGGAACAGCAGGCCGAAGCCATGGTTTTGCGCGGTAATCTCCACGCGGCGGCTGACCAGATTCATAACCGGCTGGTTGCCGCCACGGTGACCGAATTTGAGCTTTTCCATCTGGGCGCCGCACGCCAAGCTGATCATCTGGTGACCAAGACAAATACCAAAGATTGGCACCTTGCCGATCAGCTGCTGCACCTGCTCGTAGGTCTCCACCACGGCATCGGGGTCGCCGGGGCCATTGGACAAAAAGACGCCATCGGGATTCATGTCGAGCACCTGACGCGCGGGCGTATCCCACGGCACGACGGTGAGGTTGCAGCCGGCACGGACCAGGCCCTCCAGGATGCCGCGCTTGACACCGCAGTCGTAGGCGACCACTTTGTGGCGGGCAGGAGCGACAGGGGCAAGCGCAAAGTCATGCGTAGCGGGCAGGTCGCTCGCGGCAAAAGCGTGGGGCTCAGAGCAGCTCACGGTCTTGACCAGGTTCTCGCCGACCAGCGTAGGCGCGGCGGACAGGCGCTCGGCAAGCTCGTCGACGTCAAAGATCTCCGTCGAGATTATGCCCATCTTGGAACCGTTGTCGCGCAGGTGGCGCACGAGAGCGCGGGTGTCGACGCCCTCAATAGCGACGATGCCGTGTGCACGCAGGTACTCCGGCACGCTGACGGTCGAGCGCCAATTAGAAGGCGTGGCGCACATGTCGTGGACGACCATGCCGCGCATGGCGGGAGCGCTCGCGGGGCGAGCGGTATCGCCGGGGAAGGCCGACTGGACATCGGTCTCGTCAATGCCGTAGTTGCCGATCTGCGGATAGGTCATGGTTACGATTTGGCCGGCATAGCTCGGGTCGGTCATGACCTCAAAGTAGCCTTCGAGCGACGTGTTAAAGCAGACCTCGCCGGTTGCGGTACCCTCGGCACCGCATGCACGGCCATAAAAAATGGTCCCATCCTCAAGATACAGGATGCAGGGACCGCAGGTGCCCTTGCTGGTTTTAGCCAGCATACGCTGGCACAGCTCGCTGGGCGCGACGGTGCGAGCGGCAGCGCCCGCAATATGGTTGTTCGCCATAGTTCTCCTTCCCGGTCTCACAGGACCGGCTTAAAGGTGTGTAGTTAGGCCTCGCGGTATTCTAACCGCAAGCATCGCCCATGGCATTAATTACATAGAATTGTTTACAAAATGATAATTATGACTTCCTGTGCATAATGATTTTTTAATCCCAGTCCCAAAAAAATCATCCCGCGTGGGCTTGCGGCTCACGCGGGATGACATCGTTCTATGTGGCTACGGACTACTTTTGCTTGTCCTGCTCCAGCAGCTCGGACGGCGTGCGATCGGGCTTTCCGCCGCGGAAGATCTCTCGACCGTGCAGACGATGCTCAAGATCGCGCTCGGCCTGCTCCTCCGTGATCTTGGTCTGGCTCACCACCGGGTCCTCGATAAGCGACGAAACCGAGTTGACCTGTTTTTGAATGCGCTCGGCAATGGTGTCGTCCATGCTTACGATGCGCATCTTCCAGTCGATACTCGTGGCGTTGGACGAGCTCTTGGTCCAAACGAACGTCAGAATGGCGCTTTGGTGCCCCTGAGCGGGAAACATGCCAAAGAAGGAATCGTGCTGGATCCTGCTGTCCTCGTCGATATAGGCGTGAACGTTATACACCACGCGGTCGATCTTGTCGTTGAGCAGGGCATTGGTTGCGAGCGCCGCCGCCTGAATCTGACCGTTGGACAGCAGCTCGAGTTCATTGGCAGAAGACGTGTCCAGCACCGTCACCTCAACCGTGCCCGTGCGCTCATCTGCCTCGTCGACGGTAAAATCGAGCGGGAACTGCGTAAAGCCATTGCCCCATTCGAGTCCACCCTTGAGCGCGGTCGAAACGGTATCCACCGAAACACTTTCGGAAAGGTTCGCGGTATTCAGACGTCGCATCACGCCGTAGCCAATCTGCATGCCAACAATCAGCACCAAAATGCCGATAACCACGGCCATGGCGGTCTTCGTAATGGTATGGCTCACCTGAGAACCCGAAGGGTCGTCCTCGGACAGTGGGTCGATATGTTTTGCCTGGCTCGCGCGATCCTCGCTGCGCAGCCGCGCCAGCGTCGCCTTGTCACCGCGCTTGACGGCGGCCTCTTTCTCGCGCATGCGCTCGGTACGCTTTTTGGCAAGCGTAGGATCCAAGACGCCGGATGCATCGATTTCGGAGAATAACTCCGTCACTTCTTCCGGAGTCAAAGGGTTCTTATCAGCCATGATCTTCCTGTCATATCAATCAGTCGAGCTCGTGCGCACGCGCACCTTCGAACTGCATTCGATAGTAACGGGCATAAGTGCCGCCACGGGCGAGAAGCTCCTCGTGCGTGCCACGTTCCACAACGCGACCATGCTCAACGGTCGCAATCTCGTCAGCATGCTTAATAGTCGAGAGACGGTGGGCGATGATGATCGTGGTACGGCCGCGTGCCAGCTCTTCGAGCGACTCCTGCACCGCTTCCTCGCTCTCGTTATCCAGGGCACTCGTCGCCTCATCCAAAATAAGGATCTTGGGATTCTTGAGAAAAACGCGCGCGATGGCGACGCGCTGCTTTTGACCACCCGAAAGACGGCTGCCGCGCTCGCCCACCACGGTGTCGTAGCCCTGCGGAAGCGATTCGATAAAGGTATCGATATTGGCGCGGCGGGCCGCTTCGGCGATCTCTTCTGCCGTGGCGCCCGGCTTGCCGTAGGCGATGTTCTCGCCGATCGTTCCATCAAACAGGTACACATCTTGCTGCACCAGGCCGATGGCACGGCGCAGACTATGCTGCGTCACGTCGCGCACATCCTGGCCGTCGATGCTAATGGAGCCGGCGGCAACGTCGTAAAAGCGCGGCAACAGCGAACAAGTCGTCGATTTGCCGCCGCCCGAGGGACCAACCAAAGCGATGGTCTGACCGGGCTTGATGGACAGGTCCATGTGGTCGATAACAGGGCGTCCGTCGGCGCCGCGCTCACCCAATTCAACATCCTCGTAGCTAAAGCACACGTCGCGGTACTCCACAGCACCAGCCGTCACCTGCAGATCCGCAGCACCCGGCTTATCCTGAATATCGGGGACAGTCGAGAGCACCTCATCCATGCGCTTAAAGCCGGCGATGGCTTTCTGATACGTCTCAGCCGAATTGACGAGCGTCTCGAGCGGCGTGCAGAACAGCGAAATGTAAAGTGCGAAGGTTGCCATATCGACCGCCTGCAGCTGACCCTGGGCAACGAGCCAACCGCCCAGCAGCACCACGATCACATAAAGCACTCCCGAGAGCAGGCCATACGTCGCGGTGTAGACGCCCATGGCGTGATACATGTTCTCCTTGGACGAAAGGTAGCGATTGTTCGAGGCGCGAAACTTAGAGCGTTCGGTCTGCTCATTGGCAAAGCTCTTGACCACACGCATGCCCGCCAGCGAATCCTGCAGTTGCGCGTTGATGCCGCTAATCTTCTTGCGGTTGTCGCTAAAGACCTCGCGCATGCGCATATTCTGCCAAAACATAATGACCGCGAACACCACCGTCACCACAGCCATGGCGAGTGCGAGCACCGGCGCGATGGTAAACAGAATCACAAACGAGCCGATGATCTCGATGCCGCAAATAATGATCCACTCGGGCACGTGATGTGCCGCCTCGCAGATATCGAACAGGTCGTTGACCACGCGGCTCATCATGTCGCCCGAGCTGTTGCGATCGAAGTACGCAAAGCTAAACCGTTCGTACTGATCGAACAGGTCCTCGCGCATCTTGGACTCCATGCGCGCGCCCATCACGTGGCCCCAATAGCTCACAAAGTAGCGGCAGGCGCAGCGGATGACATACATCAGCACTAGTCCCACCGCGATCATACCGAGCGCCTGCATAATAGCAGCCTGACCCTGGGTAAAGAGCCCGCCGGTCAGATTGCGCAGGATAATGGGGAACGCCAGGTCAATGGCGGCAAGCACCAGGGCGCAAACAGTATCAGCAACAAAAAGCCCCATCTGGGGCTTGTAATACGAAAGAAACCTCTTAAACATAGTCACCTTACGCGGTTTTACCAAACCGCGTTTCGTCTCGACGCTGCAAGTGCTCCATTTGGACAATCTGGCCTTCAATCGTCGGTCGCGTATATCCATACGCTTCCCTTCTCTTTTAGGCCACCTTGTCTCAAATGGAGCACTTTCGCTGACTTACACAAACCTGCGGGATCATCCCCGCTCGTTAAAGTTCCGCTCCACCCAAACGATGAGCAATGCTATCGCAAGCCAAGGCGCCCACGACGGTCTTGGCGTCTTCAATCTTGCCGTCGAGCACGGCGTCGATCAGCTCGTGCAGCGGCACGAGGTCCACGTTGACGAACTCGTCATCATCGGGGTTGGGTGCATCGAACTCGAGCTTGGTGGCCAGGTAGATGTGAATGATCTCGTCACAGAAGCCGCAGGTCGTGACAATCGACGTCAAAAAGCGAATGCGACCGGCCCTAAAGCCCGTCTCCTCATGCAGCTCGCGCTTGGCGCAATCGAGCGGATCCTCGCCCGGATCGAGCTTACCGGCGGGAATCTCGACCGTCACGCGGTCGATGGCGGTGCGATACTGACGCACCAGCACGATCTTGCCGCTCTCGGTCAGTGCCACAACGGCCGCCGCACCCGGATGGCGAACGATATCGCGGGCGCTGCGGTGACCGTTGGGCAGCTCAACCTCAAGACGGTGGACGTCGAGGATCTTGCCCTTCCAGGCGCACTCCTCCGAAAGAATCTTCTCGTGCAGCAGGGCGTCATGCGGGTCGTCGTCGCCCAGCACCAGCGCCGGCTCGTCAGCGACCTCGCCACCAGGCTCGCCCTCGGCGTGCCCATACACGCGGCCGTCCTCTTCGACGATCTGCGCGTCCACGAGCTCTTCGTTCTTCTCGTCCATCCGTCTCATTCCTCTCGGATTTTAGGCATCCCAGGCATCGCGGCCGTGCAGTGCGCGCAGGCCAATGTCGTGACGCAGGGTCTTGCCCTCAAAGTTGATCTTCTCGCAGGCCTCGTAGGCAAGGTCGCGAGCGTTCTCAAACGTATTGCCCAGTGCAGTCACGGCGAGTACACGACCGCCGTTGGTCACGAGCTTGCCGTCCACCACAGCGGTGCCGGCGTGGTACACCGTCACGTTCTCCATGGCCTCGGCATCCTCGATACCGGTAATGACCTTGCCCTTCTCGTAGCTGCCGGGATAGCCCGCGCTCGTCAGGACAACGGCCACGGCCCACTCGTCACGCCAATCGAGCTCAACCTGATCGAGCTCGCAGTTGGCGCAAGCCAGCATGACCTCGACCAGGTCGTTCTTAAGGCGCGGGAGCACGACCTGCGTCTCGGGGTCGCCAAAGCGGGCGTTGAACTCCAGCACCTTGGGGCCGGCGGGGGTGAGCATAAAGCCGCCATACAGGCAGCCGCGGTAGTCGATGCCCTCGGCAGCAAGCTCGGCCACGGTCTGCTCCATGACCTTCACCATGGTGGCGTGCTCCTCGTCGGTCACGATGGGCACCGGGCTGTAGACGCCCATGCCGCCCGTGTTGGGGCCCTTGTCGCCCTCGAGCGCACGCTTGTGATCCTGCGAGGTGGCCATGGGACGCACGGTCTTGCCGTCGGTAAAGGCCAGCAGCGAGCACTCGGGGCCGGTCAGCATCTCCTCGATGACCACCGTGTTGCCGGCATCGCCAAAGGTGCCGCCAAAGCACTCACGCACAGCTTCCTCGGCCTGCGAAAGCTCGGTTGCCACAATAACGCCCTTGCCCGCGGCAAGGCCGTCGGCCTTCACGACCAGCGGAGCACCCTGCTCGCGCACATAGGCAAGAGCCGAAGCCTCGTCGGTAAATGAGCCATAGGCTGCCGTCGGGATACCGGCGCGCTCCATGAGCTGCTTGGAGAACAGCTTAGAGCCCTCCATCTGGGCGCCCTCGGCACCCGGGCCAAAGCACGGGATGCCCGCCGCGCGGACGGCGTCTGCAACGCCCGCCACGAGCGGAGCCTCGGGGCCAATCACCACGAGTCCGCATCCATGGCTCTGGGCAAACGCCGCCACGGCCGCAGGATCGCAATCGTCGAGAACCACGTTCTCGCCGCAGCTCGCGGTGCCGCCGTTACCCGGCGCGATGTAGAGCTTGCCGGCGCGCGGTGATGCTGCGAGCTTGGCTGCCAGAGCATGCTCGCGGCCGCCGCTGCCCAACAACAGGATGTCGATGGTTTGAGTGTCCGCCTTCAAGGGTGCCTCCTCTATGGATTACCGGCCCGCTCCGCGCGGGCCCATTACAAGCAAATATACCCCTCGGCCGCCCATCTGGGCTGCAAAGGGGTATATCGCAATAACCAAATAACGCCGATTACTTCCAGAATCGGTTGATGATCTGCTCGCGACCGGCGCCGACGCCGATGAACGTCACGCGGGTGTGTGCCAGATCCTCGATAAATGCCACGTAGTCCTGAGCCTCCTGCGGTAGCTCATCAAAGCTGCGGCAGCCGGTGATGTCGCACTTCCAGCCAGGGAGCTCCTCGTAGATGGGCTTGGCATGCTCAAAACGCACCTGGTGCTCGGGCACGCTCGTGTAGCGCTCGCCGTCGACGTCATAGGCAACGCACACCTTAATGGTGTCGAAGGCCGAAAGCACGTCGAGCTTGGTCACGGCGATGTCGGTGAGGCCGTTGACGCGTGAGGCGTAGTTGGCGATAGGGCCGTCAAACCAGCCGCAGCGACGACGGCGACCGGTGGTCACGCCGTACTCGTAGCCCTCCTCGGTCAGCGTGTGGCCGGCCTCGGACTCATAGGAAAGCTCGGTGGGCATGGGGCCCGAACCGACGCGGGTGATATAGGCCTTCATGACGCCCAGCACGCGGTCGACGTTCTTCATGCCGACGCCGGAACCGGTAATGGCGCCGCCGGCGGTGCAGTTAGAAGACGTCACGTACGGATAGGTGCCGTGATCGATGTCGAGCAGCGTCGCCTGGGCGCCCTCAAACAGCAAATCCTTGCCCTCATCGATCATGTTGTTGAGCAGCAGGCTCGTCTCGGTGATGTAGGGGCGCAGGCGCTCGGCCATGGGCAGGTACTCATCGCAAATCTGATCCACGGTGTAGGTGGGCAGGTTGTAGATGAACTCTAGCTCGGGGTTCACGCGGGCAAGAGCGGTCTCCAGCTTATCGCGGAACAGCGCCTCATCCAGCATGTCCTGCATACGCAGGCCAATACGGGCCATCTTGTCCTGGTAGCACGGACCGATGCCGCGCTTGGTGGTACCGATGTTCTTCTTGCCGAGCTTTTGCTCAAAGGCGCCATCCAGATCGATGTGGTACGGCATGATGACATGCGCGTTGCCGCTGATCTTGAGATTCTTGGTGGTGATGCCGTCGGCCTCGAACATGTCGATCTCCTCAAGGACGACCTTGGGGTTGACGACGCAGCCGTTACCGATCACCGACACGTGGTCGGAATACATAATGCCGGAGGGCACCTGGTGCAGGCCGTACTTCTTGCCGTTGACGACGATGGTGTGGCCGGCGTTGTTGCCGCCCGAATAGCGCACGACGGCATCAAAGTCGCCGGCGACCAGGTCGCAGATCTTACCCTTGCCCTCATCGCCCCACTGGGCACCGACCAAAACGGTTGACGGCATGTTTACTCCTCACATTCATGGACTGTCCGCACACCGCAAGTGCGCAGAAGCACAAAACATTCCCAGTATACCCGTGCAACGGGCGCCTGTCCTACTCCTCGGTATGCGTCCCATCAAGCTCATAGAACTTGGTGGATGCCGGCAGGAACATCAGGTCGACGTCGCCAATCGGGCCCGAACGGTTCTTGGCCACGACGATACGCGTAACGCCCTCGTCGGGTCGGTCGTCGCGCGAGGCCTCGGCCTCGTCGGCGGATCGGTCCAAGAACATGACGATATCGGCGTCCTGCTCGATGGAGCCCGATTCACGCAGGTCGGACAGCTGCGGGCGCTTGCCGGTACGGGATTCAACCTGACGCGACAGCTGCGACAGCGCGATCAGCGGAATCTTGAGCTCCTTGGCCATAATCTTCAGACCACGCGACATCTCGGAGACCTCGACGGTACGGCTCTCGGAACGACGTCCCGGCGGAGGACTCACCAGCTGCAAATAGTCCAGGATGATGATGGCCTTCTCCTTGTTATGGAGCATGCGGCGGCTCTTGGCGCGAATCTCGGTCACCGTGGTGCCGGGCGTATCGTCAATCAGAATATCGAGCTTGGACAGCGTCTGCGTGGCCTCATTGATGTTGGCCCACTGCTCGGGACTAATGCGGCCCGTACGGAAATCGCTGATCGAGATCATGGCATAGGCGCAAATCAGACGCTGGGCAATTTCCTTGCCCGACATCTCCAGCGAGAAGAAGCCGACGGTATAGCCCGCGGCGGCGGCGTTGAGCGCCAAGTTCAGGGCGAACGACGTCTTACCCACGGCGGGGCGGGCGCCGATGATGATGAGCTGACCTTCGCGGAAACCCATGAGCATACGGTCGAGCGACGGGAAGCCCGTGGGCACGCCTGCAGCCTGACCGCCAGCCTTGCACACTTCCTCGGCCTCGTTATAGGCCTCGACCATAAACTCGGTCAGCGTCTTGTAGCTCGACTTAACCTCACGCGCCGTGACCTTGAGCAGCTTGCTCTCGGCCAGCTCCACGACCTCTTTGGTGTCGGTGGGGGCGTTGTAGGCCAGCGCGTTGATCTCGTTGGTGGCGCCAATCAGCTCACGCAGCATCGAGTCGCGACGAACGATGGCGGCATGGTGCTGCCAGTTGACGAGCGACAGGGTCTGTCCCATCAGCTCCAAAATGTACGCCTCGCCGCCCACGGCATCGAGCTTGTTGATGCTTCGCAGGTAATCGATCAGCGAGATGGAGTCGATGGGGATGCGACTGTTGTACATATCGACCATCGCGGTATAGATGGTCTTATGAATGGGCCGGTAGAAGTCATCGGGCTGCAGCTCGACCTGGGCCTCTTCGACCACCTCGGGCGATAGCAGCATAGCGGCCAGTACGTTGGCCTCTGCATCTTGGTTTTGGGGGAGACCCAACTTGGAACCGCGGTCCTCGACCGTCAGTCCCGTCTCCCTATCGTCATATGCCATGAGCATCCTCATTCATATCGCTTGCGAGCATCCATAGTATCAGCCACGGCTATAAATCGAGCCGCGCCTTGGCAATCATCACCGAACCAAACGGATGAACGGTCCCATACACGGAGCCGCATCTCGATGACCGCCGCGGCACTCACCCGACGCAAAAAATAAAAGGGCGCCCTGGTCTCCCAGAGCGCCCTTCTTAGAACAAGATTGTTGCGTTGCAGCAAATGCTACTCGGCAGCAGCCTCGGTCTCGACCTCGGCGGTCTCGGTCTCGGCAACCTCAGCGGTCTCCTCAACCTCAGCCTCGGCAGCGAGCTCCTCGGCGGTAACGCCGACGAGAACGACAACCTCGGCCTTGATCTCGCGGTACAGCGAGATAGCGACGGTGTGGGCACCGGCAACCTTGATGGGCTTACCGAGCTCGACGCGCTTGCGGTCGATGTCCATACCGAGCTGATCCTTGATGGCGTCAGCGATCATAGCGGCGGTAACGGAGCCAAAGAGGATGCCCTCGTCGCCAACCTTGACGTCAACGGTGACCTGCTTGCCCTCGAAGGCAGCCTTGGTCTCGTTGGCGGTAGCCAGACGGACGGCCTCGCGCTTGGCGATGTTGTTGCGACGCTCGTCAAGCTGCTTGAGGTTGCCCTTGGTGGCGGCAACAGCGAGCTTCTTGGGGAACAGGAAGTTCTCAGCGTAACCCTGAGCGACCTCTACGACGTCACCCTCGCCGCCCTTGCCCTTGATCTCATCGAGAAGAATAACCTTCATGATGCGTCTCCCTTCTTAGCCGCGGTCGCGGTTGCCACGAGAGGAAACCACGGGGACGGTGTACGGCAGGAGAGCCATCTCGCGGGCGCGCTTGATGGCGTTGGCGATGTCATGCTGATGCTGCGTGCAAGCGCCAGTGACGCGACGGGGCTTGATCTTGCCACGGTCGGTCATGTACTTACGGAGAAGCTGAGTGTCCTTGTAGTCGATGAACTCAGTGTTCTCCTTGCAGAACTGGCAGTACTTACGACGCGGCTGACGTGCAGAATAATCATTAGCCATGTCAAAATACCTTTCGTTTGGCAACCTCGGCGAGCCGAAGCCGCCTCTCACTCAAAAATAGGTGAACAACCCTTAGAACGGGATGTCCTCATCGTAGACGTCGACCGCGGGCGGCGTAGCCACCGGTGCGGCAGGACGTGCTGCGGGCGCGGGAGCTGCGGGGGCGTAACCGCCCTGATCGTAGCCACCCTGGCCACCACGGGAGCTCATAAACTCGATCTCATCGACGATGACCTCAAGCTTGCTCCTGCGCTGACCGTCGCGCTCCCAAGAGCTGTAGCGCAGCTTGCCCTCGATCGCGACCTTGTTTCCCTTTGCCAGGAAACGGCTCACGGCCTCGGCGCGGGTGCCGAACATAGTGCAGTCGACGAAGTTGGGATAGTCCTCCCACTCGCCAGTCTGCGCGTTGCGGCGACGATCGTTCACGGCGACGCCAAATGACAGAACCTGGGTTCCGCCGGCGGTGGCGCGCAGCTCGGGATCGCGGGTGAGGTTACCGGTGATGTTCACTCGATTGATGCTCATAACTCACTACTTCCTCTTGGGGCACAAGCCCAGTCCAAAACGACAGTCTTACTCCTGGTCGTCGCGACGGACGATCATGTGGCGGACCACAGCGTCGGTGATGCGCAGGACGCGATCAAGCTCGGCAATCTGGGTAGGATCTGCGTGGAAGTTGATGAGGGTGTAGTCACCATCGGTGAGGTCGTTGATCTCGTAGGCGAGCTTGCGCTTGCCCCACTCGTCAACGGAGTCGACCTTGCCAGCGCCCTCAGCGATCGTGGTATCGATACGCTTCATAACAGCGAGACGAGTCTCGGGGTCGAGCGACGGGTCAACAAAGAACAGCAGTTCATAAGCCTTCATATTGTCACCTCCTCTGGGCAAATGTGGCTTCAGGTCGTGAAGGTGCGCCTGAAGCAGGAAAAGACTTGGTAATAATATCTTTCAACCTCCCAGGCTGCAAGAATATGCAGCTACAACCTCATGACCTCCACATATACCCATGCTTACACGGCTCTTCATGCGTATTCCAACCAAATGCTGACCAAGAGCTTGACGAATTCGATAGCAAGATACGCTGCGGCGAGGACAACCTGAGTCAAACCGCAGGTCGCCGATTGCAGGGTTGTGGTCACGAAATGCATACCACCGGTTCGATCGATTGCCTCAATATTTTTAAATTCGCTGCCGCGTCATTGGTGAATACCTATTTTGAACAGGTCATCGAGCGCGATCTGGCTGGTCAGGATGCTTTTTTAGTACTTATCTGGCACATGCCGGATACGGGCGTGGAGCGAGCGGTTTAAAAAATGCCAAGTTTTCTGTTTGCACTTTTCGATTCCTCGTGTATACTGACTTTCGCATTTAACGGAGAGTTGTCCGAGTGGCCGAAGGAGCACGATTGGAAATCGTGTAGGCGTCAAAAGCGTCTCCAGGGTTCAAATCCCTGACTCTCCGCCAGTTAATTCCAAAGCAGGCCTTAGTGCCTGCTTTGTTTTTACCCCACGCGGAGGGGTGGCAGAGTGGTTGAATGCGGCGGTCTCGAAAACCGTTTGGCCTGTATAAGGTCACGAGGGTTCGAATCCCTCCTCCTCCGCCATTTAGATTGAGGAAGCTCCCAGGAATGGGGGCTTTTTTTGTTTTGAGTCCCTAACAAGCAAATACGGCGGAGGAGGAGGGATTCGAACCCGCCAGGGCGCGGAGCGTAAAGAAAACGCGCCGCTGGCGCGTTTTTAGCGCAGCGCGGTCGGCGTAAGCCGACCGGATAAATTATGAGCTCCGATCAAAATATAGACATCCCTCCTATTCAGCCACGCCCTCATCGCGTTCAGCATCAACCCAGATCCCCAAACATGTACACCACCCTCCAAAAACGATATTTTTCGATATCTTTGGAGGCTGATGCACATACTTGAAACCTATGACCGCACCCAGTCCCGACCGTTTGCCGAGCAATAGGGTCGCGATCGTCGCCGAACATGTACTATGTACGGGCATTGTCCAATCCCGTAACTCAAAGGACCCCATCTTGCCCGTCGTCGCCGCCATAACCGTTACCTCACATGCCTCGGATGCCATGGTCGCTATCCCATTTTGGCTCGAGATGTTCGCCGTTGTCGCTGCATCGATCTCGGGTGTGCTGGTTGCGCGCGAACACAAGCTCGACCTGGTGGGCGCGGTCGCACTCGCGGTAGTCTGCGGTCTGGGCGGCGGTCTTTTGCGCGACATGACACTCCAGGTCGGCAACGTCTACATCCTCAACCAGCCAATGGCGCTGCCGCTCTCCATCGCCACGGCGGCCATCATTTACATCTTCCCGGCAATCGTCGATAAGCCCGACAAACTCATCCCCCTGCTCGACATCATCTCGGTCGGCATCTATGCGGCAACCGGCGCAGACAAGGCACTGGTCTACGGATTTGCACCCGTCGTTTGCATCATGATGGGCTTTTTCACCGCGGTGGGCGGCGGCATGCTGCGCGACGGCTTTATGGGCGTGGTTCCGGGCATTTTCCAACGCACCAACTTTTATGCCATCGCGGCCATCGCCGGATCGGCAAGCTATGTAAGCCTCGTCATGAGTGGCTTGGTCAGCAATGTCGCCGCGCTGGTCGTATGCGTTATCGTGACCATGGGTCTGCGCTGGCTCTCGCTGCGCTTTGACATCAAAAGCCCCACCGAAGAAGACATCGCGCACTTTTTACATCGCAAAAAGTAGATAGCACGGCACGACCTTTCGAAATGCAACCGAGAGGTTCTTTTAGAGCGCTCGCACGTTGGGTACCCTGTTAGATATATGCCGAGTATCTAACGAAGGATTCACTATGCCTTGCAACCTAGAACCGTCGACCAAGCGCCACAAAGCGCAGGCCCGCATCGCCCTCCTATTCGTACTGATTGCGCTTGCGCTGACCGTACTTCCCACGGCGTCGTTCGCCGGCACAGACACCGCGGGCAACGTACTCGCAACCGAAGCTGACTCAAATCCGTCTAGCGCCGAGGGCGACCTGTACTGGGCTGGCCAAAGCCTTAACCTGGACGATGCCTCCATCGGCCGCGATATTATCGCGGCAGGCGACAGCCTATCGATTCGCGACTGCACCGTAGGCGGAGCCGTTCGTCTGGCGGCACGCACTATCGATATCGCCAAGACCACGGTTGATGGCAGCGTGACCGTCGCTGGCCAGCACGTTGTGCTCAATTCCGACAGCACCGCCAACTGTTTTTACGCGATAGGCGAGACGGTTGCCCTGCGCGGCTCTACCAAGTCGGCAGCGCTTGCGGGCGATACGGTGACCATCGATGGCACCGTCGAGGGCGATGTCGAGGTTTGGGCCGACAAGCTCATCCTGGGCAAGAACGCCCACATCACCGGCACCGTGAACGCGCACGTCTCCGAGGACCCCGAGCGTGCCGCAGGAGCCGAGGTAGGCGCGCTCAAGATCGACCGCACCGAGAACGAGGATACTTCCACCGTTAACGATGTCATCGGCGGTATCGTCGCCGCGGCACTCTCGACCTGCTTTGTCGCTCTGCTGCTCGAGCTCGTCTTTCCGCGCGCGACTGCCAGCGCCGCCGGCATGCTCCACCAGCACCCCACGCCCCTGTGGGTGAGCGGTCTTCTGGGTACGATTGTTATCGTCCCCGCCGTCCTACTGCTGATTATCTCTATCGCTGGTCTGTCGCTTGCCGGAGCCCTCTTGTGCGGCGTTATCGGCATCGCGTTGGTGTCGAGTGCCTTTGCGGGGTGCGCGATCGTCCGCATGGTCGGACACAACCAGAACCGCTACGCCATGGCAGCCGTGGGCGGCATAATCGCAGGCGCCCTCACGGGGCTTCCCCTCGTAGGTGACTTCATCAGCGGCGTACCCTTCGTCTTTACGCTCGGCTACGTCATCCAGATCATCTGGCGCAACGCCCGCCTCAAGCCGCAGCAGGCCGCCAATACTCCGGGCCTTCCTTCCGCCTAGCCGTCAACCACCACAAAGGGGACAGACACCTTTGCGGTGGTGCAGACCAACTCAATCCCTGTGCACCAAAAAGGGCACCGACCGCGATGGTCGGCGCCCTTTCTTGTTAGTCGCTATAAAGCTCGGCGCTTATTTGTTGACCTGACCGGCGCGGACTGCGGCCTTCTTGCGGTCGGTAGCATTGAGCAGACGCTTGCGCAGGCGGATGTTCTTGGGAGTGATCTCCACCAGCTCGTCGTCGGCGATGTACTCCAGCGCCTCCTCCAGCGAGAAGGTGCGGGGCGGCACCAGCTGGACGGAGATATCGGAGGTCGAGGAACGCTGGTTGCCCAGGTTCTTGGTACGGGCGATGTTGACGACCATGTCGCCGGCCTTGCTGCGCTCGCCCACGATCATGCCCTCGTAGCACTCGGTACCCGGCTCAACAAACAGCTGGCCGCGCTCCTGCAGCGTGCCCAGAGCGTAGGCAACGGCCTTCTCGGTGGTCATGGAGATCATGGCGCCGTTCTGGCGGTTGCCGATCTCGCCGGCATAGGGGCCGTACTCCAGGAAGGTGTGGTAGAACACGCCCTCGCCGTGAGTGACGTTCATGATGCGGTTCTTAAGACCCATGATGCCGCGGGTCGGGATCTTAAACTCGAGGTGCGTCACGATACCCGAGGTATCCATGCTCGTCATGATGCCGCCGGAGGTGCCGAAGACCTCAACGACCTTGCCCGAGTACTCGCCCGGGCACTCGACGACGGCCTGCTCGACGGGCTCCAGCTTATTGCCGTTCTCGTCCTTCTTAAACAGAACGCGGGGACGGCCGACCTGGAACTCAAAGCCCTCGCGACGCATGGACTCCATCAGGACGGACAGGTGCAGAATGCCGCGGCCCGAGACCTCGACGCCGCTCTTGTCCTCGAGCTCCTCGATCTTCATGGTCACGTTGTTCTCGGCCTCGTTGAACAGGCGCTCCTTGAGCTGACGGGCACCCACGATGTCGCCGTCGCGGCCGACGAGCGGGGAGGTCGAAGCCTCAAAGACGATGGACAGGGTCGGCGGGTCGATCTCGATGGGCTCGAGCTCGACAGGGTTCTCGGGATCGGTGTAGACATCGCCGATATCGGTGCGGTCGATGCCCACGACGGCGGCGATGTCACCGGCGCCGACTTCCTGGCACTCGGTGCGACCCAGGTAGTCGAAAGTAAAGAGCTGCTTGACGGTAGCGGTAGCGCTGGAACCGTCGTTCTTGACGACCAGGATCTGATCGCCCTGGTGAATGGTGCCGGAGTACACGCGACCGATACCGATGCGGCCAACGAAGTTGGAGTGGTCGATGGTCACACATTGCATGGCCAGCGGGGCGTTCTCGTCAACCTCGGGCGCGGGCATGTCGTCAATGATCATATCGAGCAGCGGATACATGTCCATGTTGCCGTCGTTGGGGTCAAGGCGGGCAAAGCCATTCATGGCGCTGGCGTAGACCACGTGTTCCATGGCGAACTCAAGCTGGTCGTCGGTGGCGCCCAGGTCGGCCATAAGGTCCAGGCAGTCGTTGTAGGCCTTCTCGGGGTTGGCGCCCGGACGGTCGATCTTGTTGATGACGATCATGATCTTGAGGCCGGTGTCGATGGCGTGACGCAGCACGAAGCGGGTCTGGGGCATGGGGCCCTCAAAGGCATCGACCAGCAGCAGGGCGCCGTCGGCCATACGCAGCACGCGCTCGACCTCGCCGCCAAAGTCAGCGTGGCCCGGGGTGTCGATGACGTTGATCTTAACGTCCTTGTACTCGATAGAGATGTTCTTGGCGAGAATCGTAATGCCGCGCTCGCGCTCCTGGTCGTTAGAATCCAGGACGCGGTCCTCGACCTGCTGGTTGGCACGGAAGGCGTCCGTGGCACGCAGGAGCTTGTCGACCATCGTCGTCTTGCCGTGGTCGACGTGAGCGATGATGGCGATGTTCCTCAGATTGTCTACGCGCATGTAGTTCCCCTATCTTCTATCTATATACAACCGGCACGCGTATGCGACCCGCCCAGCAACACAACGCTCGGCGGGAATTTTGAGCCTTTTACCGAAAACTCGTTTATTTTAGCGATTTTAGATAAGAGGGGTTTCCTCGCCTGCAGGTTCAGGGTCGCTCCACATAAAACCATCGCCGGCGCCCACACCCTCGTACAGTACGTATGCCGAAAAGCCGCTCTCGAGCGTCGTCTCAAAGAAACTCACAAGCAGGGCGTCATGGTAGCCGCCATCGATTTCGACACAACCAGTGTAGCCGATGGCGTAACGGGCGATGCGACCCAGGCCCTCGTCCTTAAGGCCCATCTTGTGCTCGGAGATAAAGTTGGTGGCAGCCTCGAGGCATGCCTCCTCGCCGTCCTCGTCGAGTGCCGCCAGATAGCGGTTGGACGCGGCGTCTTCGATCGCAACGACAACGCCGGGGTTCTCACCAGCGGCCAGGTCGTCTAAAAATGCCCCGATGAGGTCGCACACCATGGCGTCGAGCTCGGCGGAGACGTTTCCGGCGTCCTGCATATCCTGTGCCATTTTTAGACCTTCCCATCGAGTCCGGCGTCGTTACATCTCTTGTGCCTCGGCAGCGATCTCGGCGGCGGCGTCGCGGGCGCGCATCATATCGGCGGCGCGCTTATCGAGTACCTTGATCTGGTTGGTCAGCATCACGGCATCGACCACGCCCCAGATGACCAAGCCCGTCGAAATCGAAAACCCAAGCGCACCAACTGTACCACGAAGGCGCGAGGAGATTGCCGCGACAAGTGCGGAGACGGCAACCATCTTGATAAAGGAGGCACGGCGCTCGCGAAGCGTACGGGCCTGCGTCACATAGGCGATGCGTGCGGCCTCGGATGCCTCCGAGCGCATCTGGGCCTCGCGGGCAATGGCGGCGGCTTCGGCTGAAACGCCGCGACCCATCAGTGCACACTCCGTCTCATGGCTACTCGTCATTTAAAAATCATCGGGCGAGAGCGTATGGACGAACTCGTCGAACTTCTCAAATTCCTGCTCGTCATCGACTTCCTCGGCAACCGGAGAGACGGTCCCCAGGCGGTTCATGATGTCGTCCTCAACAAACATGGGAGCATTGCTGCGCACGGCGAGGGCGATGGCATCGCTCGGACGCGCATCGATCCTATGCTCGTTGCTGTCGGCCAAAACAACGACCGTCGCATAGAACACGGGAGGCTCGGCACGGACAATCTCGATGCGCTCAAGTTTTGCATCCAGGGCATCAAGCGTGTCGAGCAGCAGGTCATGGGCGATCGGGCGCTCGGCACGACCGCTGTCGATACCGCGGCTAATAGCCGCAGCCTCAAACGAACCAGTTTGGATAGAAAGGGAGCGCAGCGGCGCAGGGGAGTCCGATTTGCTGCAGCGCTCGCGAAGTACGATAAGCGATGGCACGGGACCGGCGGCCATGACGATGGTCTCTATGTCGACACGAACCATGGAACACCTCCGGTACGTAGCGGTTAACACGCGGCGCCTTCGCCGCATTGAATAGCTATACTACCCAATCTTTCGCACAGCACACAAAACCAAAATGAGTTTTATCACACACAAGAAAAAAGCCCCGAGGCCATGCCTCGAGGCTCTTCACAGTTTTGATGGTGGACCTGACAAGATTCGAACTTGTGACCTCCCGGTTATCAGCCGGACGCTCTAACCAACTGAGCTACAGGTCCATCATGGTGGAGGTTAGGGGGATCGAACCCCTGACCTCAGGCTTGCAAAGCCCGCGCTCTCCCAGCTGAGCTAAACCCCCACGGAGACAGTAATAAACACCCCAGCGGCGACTCGGCTCTCGCTGGGGTGTTTATTGCGAAAGAAAGTGGTGGACCTGACAAGATTCGAACTTGTGACCTCCCGGTTATCAGCCGGACGCTCTAACCAACTGAGCTACAGGTCCATCGCGCAAGGGATATATTAGACGAGTCGTTACGCGCGCGTCAACAACTTTTTTTGAAAATCTTTGGGGGTGTCGGCCCCGGCCGCCGATATAAGGGGTCTGATGATTTTTACCAGCTAGGGCCTCTTACTCGTCTAGGAGATCCTCTGGCATGTCGTTGCCGTCGCCTAGGTCGACTGAGGCCTCTTCGGTGTCGGCTGCGGCCTCAGCGCCTTCGCCTTCGGGTTTTTCTTCGGCTGCCGTCATGCGGGCAACAGCGCATACGCGGTCGTTGTCGTCGACGGTCATCATCTTGACGCCCTGGGTGGCGCGGCCGGTCTGGCTGATCTCGTCGGTCTTGACGCGAATGACCGTCGCGCCTTCCGTCACGATGAACAGCTCGTGCTGCGGGCCCACCATCTTCATGGCCGCGAGGTTGCCCTTGCGCTCGGTCATTTGGATGGTGTAGACGCCCTGACCGCCGCGATTTTGCTCCGGGTAATCCGCGACCGGCGTGCGCTTGCCGTAGCCGCGCTCGGTGATGACAAACAGGTCACCATTGCCGTTGGTAACCTCCATACCCAAAACGCCCACGCCGTCTTTCATGCTAATACCGCGAACGCCGCTGGTGTCGCGTCCCGTGGCGCGAACTTGGTCCTCGGGGAACATAATCGCCTTGCCCGCAGTGGTGGCCAGGATGATCTTGTCGCCCTCGCGCACACGGCGCACGGCGAGCAGCGCGTCGTCGTCTCTCAGATTGATGGCGATCAGGCCATCACGGCGGCTGCGGTCGTAAGCGCTCATCACGGTCTTCTTGACCATGCCGCTCTTGGTGGCAAACATCAGGTACTCGTCGGCGGGGAACTCGCGGCAGCTGATGACACTCGCGATCTTCTCGCCTTCCTCAAAGGGCAGCAGGTTGACGATCGCGGTGCCGCGCGCCTGGCGCGTACCCACCGGCAGCTCGTGCACCTTCAGGCGGTAGACCTTGCCCTTGCTCGAGAAGAACAGCACGTACTCGTGCGTGGACGCGATAAACATCTCGTCGATGACGTCGTCCTCTTTAAGGTTGACGCCCGACACGCCCTTGCCGCCGCGCTTCTGGGCGCGGTAGGCAGCCACCGGGATGCGCTTCACGTAGCCGGTGTGGGTGATGGTCACGACCATGTCCTCGTCGGCGATGAGGTCCTCGACATCCAGATCCTTTTCGACATGGCTGATCTCGGTGCGGCGTTTGTCGCCGAACTTTTTCGAAATCTCGCGCATCTCCTCCTTGATGACGCCCAGGATCTTCTCCTCATGCGCCAGCAGGTCCTCGTAGTAGGCGATGGCGCGGCGCAGACCGTCCAGCTCTTCCTGGATCTTGTCGCGCTCCAGGCCAGTCAGGCGGCGCAGCTTCATCTCGAGGATGGCCGTGGTCTGCTCGGGCGTAAAGCCAAAGCGCTCGATCAGGCGGTCGCTTGCCTCGGAGTCGGTCTGCGAGGAACGGATAATGCTGATGACCTCGTCGATATGGTCGAGAGCCATCAAGTAGCCCTCGAGGATATGGGCACGTGCCTGGGCCTTCTTAAGGTCAAAGCGAGTGCGACGGGTGACGACGTCGACCTGGTGGTCGATGTAGTGCTGCAGCATCTCGCGCAAGCTCAGGCATTTGGGAACGCCGTTGACGAGTGCCAGGTTGTTGGCGCCAAAGGTCGTCTGCAGCGAGGTGTACTTATACAGGTTGTTGAGCACGACCTGCGGAATGACGCCCTTCTTGAGCTCGATGACCAGACGGATGCCCTTTTGGTTGGACTCGTCGCGCATGTCCGAGATGCCCTCGATGCGCTTGTCGTTTACGAGCTGGGCGATCTTCTCCTGCAAGGTGCCCTTGTTGACCATGTAGGGAATCTCGGTAAAGACCAGGCGGCTGCGACCGGTCTTGGTGGATTCCACGTGGGCCTTGGCACGCACGGTAATGGAGCCGCGACCGGTCTCGTAGCTCTGCCTAATGCCGGCGCTGCCCATGATGATGGCGCCGGTGGGGAAGTCCGGACCGGGCATGATCTGCATAAGCTCGTCGACGGTAGCGTCGGGATTGTCGATCAGGTAGCAGGTGGCCTCGATCGCCTCGGTGAGGTTATGCGGGGCGATATTGGTGGCCATGCCGACGGCGATGCCCTGACTACCGTTGACCAGCAGGTTGGGAAAGCGCGCGGGCAGCGCCACGGGCTCGGCGAGCGACTCGTCGTAGTTGGGCTGCCAGTCGACGGTATCCTTTTGCAGGTCGCGCAGCAGCTCCATGGCAGGCTTTGCCAGGCGGCTCTCGGTATAACGCATGGCCGCCGCGCCGTCGCCATCGATGTTGCCGAAGTTGCCGTGGCCATCGATGAGCGGTGTGCGCATGGAGAACCACTGCGCCAGACGAACCATGGCCTCGTAAACCGCGGAGTCACCGTGCGGATGGTACTTGCCGATAACTTCTCCGACCGTCCAGGCCGACTTCTTATGCGGGCGGTTGGGGTAGATGCCGCTCTCGTTCATGGCGTACAGGATGCGGCGGTGCACCGGCTTTAGTCCGTCGCGCACGTCCGGCAGGGCGCGCGCCGTGATGACCGACATCGAGTACTCGATGAACGACTGCTTCATCTCGCGGCCGAACTCTGAAATCTGGAGCTGACCGCCGTTGATGTCCTCGCCGGCCGAAGCGCCACGATCGACCGCGCCGAAGCTCTCCTCGAGCTCGGCGTCGTCATCCTCATCATCTTCATCCTCGGCGTCGGGGTTATAGGAATCCGGATCGCCGTCCTCGCCCTGCTCGGCGCGGGCGAGTAGGCGCTTCAGATCATCGGGCATGCCGGCGTCGCCGGCCTCGTCCATACCCTCATTGTTGTTGATATCGTCTGCCACGTTACCTCCTCATGGTTTGCGTGGTCCATTAGTTCCCCACCACGGAGACGGATTACCGGGAACACCGGATAACCCTCCTAGGTTTTCCAGGTGCCCCAGGTTGCCCTGAAGGATGAGGGCGCACGCCTTGCGTGCGGCGCCCGAAATCCTGAAGGGCAAGATGGGGTGCCTGGGAAAGCTAGGCGTCTAAGAATCGTGCGTCATGTGCGTGCTTCTCGATGTACTCGCGGCGATAGCCGACCTCGGAACCCATGAGCTCGCGCACGGCGCGGTCCGCCACCACGGCGTCCTCGATCGACACGCGCTGCAGGATACGGGTCTTGGGGTCCATCGTCGTCGAGGCAAGCTGCTTGGGGTCCATCTCGCCCAGGCCCTTGTAGCGCTGGACGGTATAGCCCTTGCGCTTCTTGGTGATCTTGCCATCCTTGGCCTTGCCGTCCTCGTCGTTGTCGTCGGGGTTCAGGCCCAGGCTCTGAATGGTGTCGCGCAGAATCTCGTCTTCGGGCTGGCGGCCGTTGGGATACACGTAATGGATCTTGTTGCGTACCTTAATGCCAAAGATGGGCGGGCAGGCAACATAGACATAGCCGGCATCGATCAGCGGGCGCATGTACTTGTAGAAGAACGTCAGCAGCAGGATGCGGATATGCGCACCGTCAACGTCTGCATCGGTCATGATGATGATCTTGTGGTAGCGCGCCTTGCTGATATCGAAGTCGCCACCGTCGCCGGCGCTCGTCGTGACGCCGCAGCCGATCGCGGTGATCAGGGATTGGATGGTGTCGCTCGAGAACGCGCGGTGGTCACCCACGCGCTCGACGTTCAAAATCTTGCCGCGCAGGGGCAGAATCGCCTGGATGTCTCGGCGACGGCCGTCCTTGGCCGAACCGCCTGCCGAGTCGCCCTCTACGATAAAGAGCTCGGTCAGCTCGGCATCGCGTACCGAGCAGTCGGCGAGCTTGCCGGGCAGCGACGCCGTCTCGAGCAGGCTCTTGCGGCGGGTCGCCTCACGCGCCTTGCGGGCGGCGTTGCGGGCCTTGCATGCCTGCTGGGCCTTCTTGACGATCTCGCGGGCGGGTTTGGGATGCTCCTCCAGATAATCGGTCAGCCCATCGGTCACGATCTTGAGCGTGAGCGCGCGCATGTAGGAGCTGCCGAGCTTGGCCTTGGTTTGGCCCTCAAACTGCGGGTCGGGCAGCTTGACCGAGATGACGGCCGAAAGCCCCTCGCGCACGTCGTCGCCGCTCAGGTTGGCCTCCTTCTCCTTGAGTAGGTTCTGCTTGCGAGCGTAATCGTTGATCACGCGGGTGAGAGCGGTGCGGAAACCCTCGAGATGCATGCCGCCCTCGGGGGTGTAGATGTCGTTGGCAAACGACATGACGTTCTCGCCGTAGCCGGCATTCCACTGCAGGGACACCTCGACCTCGCCCATCTTGGTCACGGGCGCATCCGGATCCGACTTGCCCTCGATATAGATGGGCTCCTTGAAGGCCTCGGGAACGTCTTTGCCGTCGTTGAGGAACTTGACGAAGTCGATGATGCCGCCCTCGTAGCAGAACTCCTCCACGTGGGGAGTCGCCTCGCGCTCGTCGGTCAGCACAATCTTTAGATTCTTATTGAGGAACGCCGTCTCCTGCAGACGGTTGTGCAGCGTATCGAAATCGTAGACACAGGTCTCGAAAATCTCGTCGTCGGGCCAGAAGCTGACGGTGGTACCCGTCGAATCCGAGGTGCCCACGACCTCCATCTTCTTGACGGTCTTGCCGCGCGAGAACTCCATCTCGTAGACGCTGCCATCACGGCGCACCTGCACGACCACGCGCTTGGACAGTGCGTTGACGACGGAGATGCCCACGCCGTGCAGTCCGCCCGAGACCTTGTAGGCCGAGTTATCGAACTTACCGCCGGCGTGCAGGATCGTCATAACGACCTCGAGCGTCGGGATCTTTTTGATGGGATGCTCGTCGACGGGGATGCCTCGCCCGTTGTCGACGACCGTGATGGAGTTGTCGGCGTGGACCGTCACGTGAATCTCGGTGCAGAAACCGGCCATGGCCTCGTCAACGGAGTTGTCAACGATCTCCCACACCAGGTGATGCAGGCCGCTGGCGCTCGTCGAGCCGATATACATGCCCGGGCGCTTACGAACGGCCTCGAGACCTTCGAGAATCTTAATCTCGCCGCCATCGTAATCGTTTTCGTTTGCCACACGTCCTCCTTCAGCTAAGAAAATGTGTACAGCCTTACTAGTTTATCGTAAAAAAATACCCTCGGGAGCGAGGGTATTTGGCTCTACAAGGCCACCAGATGCGATTTAAGGCTCTTTCTCGCTTTGCACGCCCTTGGCCCACTCGGCACTGGCTCTCATGGCATTCTCGAGGGCCTCGCGCAGTTTTTGGTCTTCGATGGGCGCCACTTGGCGCTCGATCTCGCCGCGTTCGGCTTCGCTTAGATCGGCGTGCGGAACCGGCGGTCGCTCGGTCACGGCCGGGCGCAGGCGCTCCTTGGCAGCCGGCGGCGTGTGACCGGGTGCGGTCGTTTTGAACACCAGGCCGTCCACATGCGCGCCGGCCCGCTCCATGCGCGCCCGGATGATCTCGCGCAGCAGCGTCATCTCCTGCGTCCACGAGGGCGAATCGAGATACACCAGCAGCTCATTGGACTCGGGCAGGTAGCGCAGGCCCGTCACGTGGCGTCCCTCGCGCGTGCCCGAGCACACCGCATTCCAGGCACGATAGACCGCGCGCGACTCCTCGGCGGCCTCCATTTGCGCGCGGCGCTCAGGTGTCGCGGCCGCCAGGATGCGCTGACGCTCGGCATCCAAAAAGCCGCCAAAGGCAACCGTTCCGTTCTCGCGCTCGTAATTAGCACGCCTCACCCATGCTCACCACCTTGGCTCGTTCAAGCAGGTCATCAGTAAAGTACCCCAAGTTGGTGGTGGTTATGACCGTCTGGATGTCATCACCGATCAGCTGCAGAAAAGCGCCTCGGCGCCCGGCATCGAGCTCGCTCATCACGTCGTCCAAAAGCAGCAGTGGCGCGGTGCCCAGGATATCGCGCGCCACGGCCACTTCTGCCACCTTCCAGGCAAGCACCAGCGTTCGCTGCTGCCCTTGGCTGGCAAACGAACGGGCAGATCGACCCGCAACGGTAAACTCAATCTCGTCGCGATGCGGACCCACAAGCGTCACGCCGCGGCGCATCTCCTCATCGGCACGCTCATCGAGGGCCGCGAGCATATGCTCGTACGCCCAGCCCTTAAGTTCCTCGCGCCCCTCGGTTTGAGGCAAATCCCCCAGTGTGGACACATAGGACACGCCTGCGTCCTCACCGGACGCCACCTGCCCATACGCGGCGCGCACATGGCCCGCCAGTCGGTCGAGCAGGGCCAAACGATGCACGAGCAGGGCGGACCCGGCGCGAGCGATGGAGTCATTCCATGCGCCGAGCATCTCGCGGCAGCACCAGGACTCCTTGAGCAGGGCGTTGCGCTGCGTCACGCAACGCCCGTAGGTGCTCGCCAGGTCGGCGTAACGGGCGCTCAGTTGCACGCCAAAGTCGTCGAGGGCGGCCCGACGCACGCTGGCACCGCGTTTGACCATATCCAGATGATCGGGGCAAAAAAGCACGCTCGGCAAAACCCCGCGCACGCCGGCGGCCGAACATCTCTTGCCGTTACGGCTAAACGAGCGCTTGCCGTCCTCAACGCCCAGCCCCATATCGAGCACGCGGCCATCGCCCTCGAGTCTCAACTCGAGCCTGCACGAGCCCGTGCCGTCGTGCACGAGCTCGGTAGCGGTGGGATGCCTAAACGAGGCGCCGCTCGTCAAAAGCTGCAGCGCCTCTATAAGGTTGGTCTTTCCCGCCGCGTTGGGTCCCGCAAGCACCGTCACGCCTTCGTCCAGGTCAAGACGGTAGCTATCGAAACTGCGGTAGCGCGCGACGGAAAGGTTGCGGGCAAACATGGTCATGGCGCAGCGCTAGATGCGAACCGGCATGACCAGGTACAGATAGTTGATCTTGTCGTAGGACTTAAAGATACCCGCCTGCGAGTAGCTCTTGAGCTCCAGCGTGATCTCCTTCTCCTTGGATAGGGCATTGAGGCAGCCAAAGATGTAGTGGTAGTTAAAGGCGATGGTGCCCGACTCGCCCTCGGCCTCGACATCGATTGTCTCATGCGCCAGATCCTGGTCATTGGAGATGGAGGACAGGCCCATCTGGCCGTTCTCGACATCGATCTCGAACTTGACTGCGGGGTTCGCGCTCGCGATGACCGCCACGCGCTTGAGGGCGGCATTAAAAGCCGCCACGTCGATCTTGACGCTCGTCACGCACGAATCGGGGATGAGCTGCTTGTAGTTGGGGTACACGCCCTCGATACGGCGCGACACGTAGGTGGTGTTGCCGGCCTCAAAGACAACCTGGGTGTCCGCGGCGCCGATCATGATGGTCGCCTGGCTGGCCATGATGCTCAGGGCGTCGTTGAAGGCGTCGGCCGGAACGTTGAGCTCAAAGGACCCCTCGAGCGTCGAGGTCTCGACCTGGGTGTCGCATACAGCCAGACGGAAGGAGTCGGTTGCCACCAGGCGCACGGTGTTGTTCTCGACCTTCATGTGCACGCCTCCCAGGATGGGGCGGGCCTTATCAGTCGAAGTGACGCGCCACACGCGGCCGACCATCTCGGACAGGATATCGGTCGGGAGCTCCACCGCACTTTCGATGGCATAGGCAGGGAACTCGGGGAAATCGTTGGCGTCGAGCGTGTTGAGGCGGAAGGAGCTCTTCTCGCATCCGATCAGCACCTGACGCTCCGAGAGCTCAAAGGTAACCGGGGCGTCGGGAAGGGTCTTCGTAATGTTCGAGAGCATCTTGCAGGGAATCACCATCTCGCCCTCTTCTTCGACATGCGCGGCAATGCGATGACGAATCGAGATGGTGTAGTTAGAGGTTTGGAATTCCAAGATGCCGTCCTGCGCCTTAACGAGCACGCCCGACAGGATGGGAAGGGTAGATGCCGAAGCGACGCCTTTCATAACGACGCCGATGGCTTGCGTGAGCGAGCTTTGGCTGACGGTGAACTTCATCTTTTAATACCTTTCTATAGATATAAATATCTTAATAATAGTAATAGCACTGACGAAACTGTTGATTACTCCCAAAAGCGCTGGTCAACCCCAAAAAGAGAATCGACAGCGCCCTGTGCGCAACCGACCGTGTTTTCCACGTTCAAAACCTGCGGGAAACTTTTCATCGCCTTGTGGCGAGTTTTAGACATGTTATGCCCGGCGTTTCGACAAGTTTTCAACAGGTGTCTCTATTTCCCTACGAGCGCAGTGTAATTTTATCTCGCAGCGATTTGAGATCCTCGGTTATGGTGCGGTCTTCCTGAATCATCTTCTGAACCTTTTTATAGCTCGTACTGACGGTTGAGTGGTTGCGGTTGCCAAACTCCGCGCCCACCGCCGTAGTCGTCATCTCGCACATCTCGATGGCCAGATATATGGCGATATGGCGGGCTTTGGCTATGTTGGCGTTGCGGCGCGGGCCGATGAGCTCCTCGTGCGTCACGCCGTACTGCTCTTCAATGACAGACTGGACCGTCTGCACGTTGATCTTTTTGGCCGACGTATCGAAGTACTGGCTTGCGATGGCGTCGATGTCGTCGAAACTGAGCTCGCTGCCCTCGCGTTCGCGGTCTCCTGCCTCGCCGGCGCAGCGTTCGCAGAAGCTCTCGAGTTCGCGGATGTTGGTTCCCGAGACTTCTGCCATGTGCTTAAAGTGCTCGTCGGTCAGATGCCCACCATCGCCGCCATAGGCCGCCAGCAGCGAGTCGTCACCCGCCTCGGGTGCGGCGGCTATCGTGTTCTCGTAGTAGCGCTGCAAGATTTTGTATTTCATCTCGTAGCTGGGCTCCGCCACCAAACAGAGCATACCGGCATTAAAACGGCTGGTAAGGCGCTCGTCCATGCTCAGGTCTTTGGGCGCACGGTCGGCTGCGATGACGACTTTTTTGTTGTTGCGGATAAACTCGTCCATGAGCTGGAAGAAGTAGTCCACGCTCGCGCGCTTGCCGATGATGTTTTGAATGTCGTCGATGATGAGCACGTCCACGTCGTGGTATGCCTGCATGATGGGGGCGTTGCTCTTCTTTTGGCGGTCGAACTCCGTCATCAGGTCATCGAGGTACGCCTGTGAGTTGGCGTACTTTACCTTGATCTCGGGCGACTTTTCGGCGAGCTCGTTTTTGATGGCGAGCAGCAGATGGGTCTTGCCCAGCCCCGATTTGCCATAGATGAACAGGGATGTGCATGTGCCGCGTTCGTCCGCGAGCGCGGCAAACTTGAGGGCTGAGCGATAGGCATGGCTGTTTTCTGGGCCGTAGACAAAGTTTTCGAAGGTGAATTTCGAGTTGGCCGCGAGCGGCGCGCCGTCGGTGTTCTGCTCGATCGGTGCCGCAGCTGCGGGGACGCTCATGGGCGATGTGGAGGCTGGTTTTGCACTCTTTGCAGGCGCCTCGCCTTTCATCTGGTTCATCATGCGGCGGAAATCGTCGGCCGAAAGCGTGTTTTTGATTGCGATGCCCGAATCCTCGCCCGGTGTTGCGTCGTGCGCGATAGGCATGTGCGTGGCAGCGGACATGGGGGCCGCCGGCATCGAGACGGTGGGCATGGTTTCACGGGAAACATCGCCGATTTGATGCTCGGGAGCCGACACTGTGGTGGTAGCTGGCGCCGCCGGGGGAACGACGGGTGCCGCGGGTGCGGCGTTATCTGCCGCGGAGCCCTGTGGTGCCACGATGTTGAGCGCAATCGGTGCAAAGGCGATCTCTTCCAGGTACGCCTCGATGGTCGGCTGATGCTTTTTGAGCTGAGCGATGGCAAATCGTGAGGGGGCCTCAATCGTCAAGGTGTCCTCGGTCAGGCTCACAGCACGCGATTGCCCCAGCATGTTGATGAGGCGCGCATCTTGGCCGTCGCGCTGACAAAAGGCGATGGCATCCCCCAGGATGATGCTTGCTTCCTCGTCCACTGTCTCTCCCGTTCCTTAAGCTTGGGCCCGCACGCGAGCGCTTCCGATTTCGGTCAGATGGTATTTCTGCCCATGTTTGACTATCAAGCCCGTCTGCGCCAAATCGTTGAGCGTGCGCGACCAGGTGGGTGCAGAGTTTCCAAACGCCCGCGCCAAGTCCGTCGCGCCGCACTCTTGATGTTGGGCCAGATACCCTAATGCAGCGTTGCCGCGTTCGCTTATAAACACGTCCGACTGCGGTTGTGCGTATTGATTCGCCGCATTAGGATACATCATTTGAGCTGCTGGTTGTTGAGAACTCTGCATGGGCGGCATCTGCTGTTGAAAACTTTGCGGCCACTGTTGGTAAGGCTGCGGCGGCATCTGCTGAGTCCAGGGGTTGAGGTTTCCCTGCGGCATCTGCTGATACGGCTGCTGGTACGGCTGAGGATACTGCTGTGGATACGGCTGGGCATATCCCTGCTGCGGCATATATTGGGGAGGATACCCTTGTGGGTACGGTTGGTAGCCCATTTGCGCGACGTTTGGCATGGCCGCCGTCTGCTGCACGGCGCCTGTGTCCGGATCTGCCGAGCCTATCCCCTCCGGCATGTTTTGCACTGGGTTGCCCAGCGGTGTCAGGGGGTCTTGCATGGGAAAACTTCCAGGCTGCTGCATCTGCTGCGCCACGGGCTGCTGTGCAAACGTGCTGGATAGGGGATACGCCGGCTGCTCCGTCTCGGGGCGCACGGCGGCCCCTCGCCCTCCGGCGCGCTCGATTTCCTGTACGCGCTTGGGATTCAGGCTTACCGTGACCACGGTGCCGTTGCCCATGTTGTCCTCGATGGATACAGCGCCGCCGGCGTTTTCCAGGTACTCCTGCACCATGGGAAACCCGGCTCCGGTTCCGCGGATGTATCGTTTCATGTTGCTGTTTGCGCTGGTAACGCCAAAGTCGAACGCGCGCTCCTTGTCGTCGATCCCCGGTCCCTGGTCTGCGAATCGGATGGTGTCGCCGCCGTCTAGGATCGAGATGATGGGCTCTGCAAAGTGGGCGTGGATAAAGTTTTCGACAATCTCGCGGATAACCATGAGCGAGATGTGCCCGCCCTGTTCTTTCATGCACTGGTAGACGGTGTTGGTTGTCTCTTCCAGATAGGTGCGCACGTCCTTAGGTTCGATGACGATGACGCGCGGCGTCGACAGCATGTCGTCATAGACCGCGATGCGTGCGGCATACATGGCAGCCTGCGTTTTCGCAGCGGCCTGCTCTTCCTCGCCACGCTTTTCGCGCACGCCGGTGATGTGCTCGTTGTCGGGTGCCGGGTCTCCGGAATCGACCATGGTGTAAAAGTCGTCAGACATGCCGCTCGCAATCTTTCAAAAGGTTTCGAACAAATAGTAGCTCACCGTGCAATGTTTCTCATCTTTCGACAACTTTTCAAAACCTGTTGAAAACTTTGGAAAACAGGCGAAAAGTTCTCAACATTGCCAACATGACCTGTCGAAAACTCGATGAAATATCGTGAAAAGTTGTAATGCGGCGCAAATTTCGGTTGAGCTTATGGGGGAACCGTGTGAACTGCGCGACCTTTTACCTTTGATTTCTTGACATTTGAACATTGATTTCCCTACAATCTTCAAGCTCACGTGTCTATATCTGCGTCCGCGCTCCCGCGGACACTCGAAATGCAGCAGGAGGAACTTAAGATGAAGCGTACGTATCAGCCTAATAAGCGTAAGCGTGCCAAGACCCATGGCTTCCGTGCCCGTATGGCCACCAAGGGTGGTCGTGCCGTGCTCGCCCGTCGCCGCGCCAAGGGCCGCAAGCGTCTCACTGTCTAGCAGCGATACACACATCTCGCATGAAGACTATTAAGTCTCGGCAAGATTTCGAGCATGTGTTCAGTCAGGGGCGTCGTTTCAATCACCCTCTGATTCGAATGACCATATGTGAATCGGTTGGCGAAGGCGACTCCGGAAGGGTCGCCTTCGTTGGTGCTAAACGGCTCGGTTGCGCAGCCGTGCGCAACCGTTCTAAGCGTGTGATGCGCGAGGCCGCCCGCAGCTGCGGATTTCCCGTTGCGGGTTATGACATCATCTTGTTCGCGACTCCCAAGACGAGGATCTCCTCGCCGCAGGAGATGGACAAGGCATTGCGTTCGCTTATGAAACGCGCCGGCGTTGCCGGGGAGGAGCGATGAGCAATCACGTTTTGCGACGTGTTGCCATCGCTCCTATTCGCATATATCAACAGGTTATTTCGCCCTTATTACCTGACGCCTGCATTTATTACCCAACGTGCTCGCAATATGCCGTTCAGGCGATTGAGAAGTACGGTGTTTTGAGAGGCTGCTGGCTTGCCGTGAGGCGCATCGCTCGCTGCAATCCCCTGCACGTCGGCGGTTATGACCCTGTGCCCTAACGGGCACTCGCTATCGGAGGAAAACTTACATGTGGGATTGGATCGTTAACATCCTTTTCGAGCTGCTCAAGCTCATCCAGACCTTTGCGGTCGACTGGGGCCTGTCCATCATCATCCTGGTGGTCATCATCCGTCTGCTGCTGACGCCGCTCATGCTCAAGTCGACAAAGTCGACGGCGCGCATGCAGGTGCTGCAGCCCAAGATGCTCGAGATCCAGGAGCGCTACGCTGACGATCCCCAGCGTCAGGCCGAGGAGATGCAGAAGTTCTACAGCGAGAACAAGTTCAACCCCATGGCTGGTTGTCTGCCGCTGTTGATCCAGATGCCTGTCCTGTTCGCCCTGTTTACGCTGCTGCGTAACCTGCCGCAGTACTTTAGCGACGGCACGTTCTCGTTCTTCAACATCCTGCCTGACCTTACCACCACGCCGAGCGCTTCTTTTGCCGATGGCTTTATGGTTGCGCTGCCTGCACTGGTTTGTCTGATTCTGTTCGCTGTCTTGACCCTGATTCCGCAGCTGTATATGTCTCGCAATCAGACCGGTCAGCAGGCCCAGAGCATGCGCATGATGGCCGTCGTCATGACCGTCATGATGCTTTGGATGGGCTGGAGCCTGCCCGTCGGCGTTCTGCTGTACTACGATGTGTCTTCTGCCTGGCAGGTTATCCAGCAGATCTTCGTGACGCAGAAGGTTATCGACAAGGCTAAGGCCGATGAGGAGGAGCGCCTCAAGAACGCTCCGCTGCAGGTCGAGGTTACCCGTCGCGAGAAGAAGCCGCGTCCGCACAAGAAGAAGTAGTGGGATAGTATTCTTATTTAGGTACCTAACTTTTGGAGTTCGTTATGTCTGAAGAGATCGTCGAGGATATGCTTGAGGAGGTTGCCCCGCGGGTCGCGGGCGATTATCCCGAGATTGCACAGCGTTACAAGGCTGGTGAAGAGCTGACCGATGAGGAGCTCGACACCATTGCCGATGTGGCTATTTCCATTCTGCGTTCCATCCTTTCGCACTTCGATGCGGCGAACTCACCCATCGATGAGTATGAGGGTGACGAGGGCGAGTTGATCCTGGACGTAACTGCTCCTGATCTTGCTGTTCTCATTGGCCGTCATGGACGTACCCTCGATGCTCTTCAAGTTATGTTCTCCCTGTTGGTGAGTCGCAAGCTTGGCTTTAGGTATCCGGTCGTCGTCGACGTCGAAGGTTATAAGAGCCGTCGACAGGACAAGGTTGCTTCTATGGCCCAGTCCGCTGCCGAGCGCGCTATTCGCACTCATAAAAGTGTTTCCTTGCCGCCTATGAATGCCTACGAACGTCGACTGGTTCATATTGCCCTTCGTGGTAACGATGCTGTCGACACGCATTCTGAGGGCTCTGACCCCGATCGCCATGTTGTGATTGTTGCTCGATAATCTTCTCGAGTCTATGCTAAGGGGACGTGGTTTCCACGTCCCCTTTTTTTGTCAAAAGTTCTCGATACACTGATTTTTGTCAGAAAGGAGTCGTCTTGTTTCTTTTAACTGATGAGCAGGCAAGCCAAATGCTGGGCCGTCTTATTTCGTATCGCAAAGACTATTCTTTGAAGGTCTCCGACGAGAGCCTTCGTGTCTGTATCAAGCATCTTGATCTTGTTCTGGAGGCCAATAAGACTACTAATCTAATGCGCATCCTGAATGTTG
>CABRYP010000009.1 GCA_902475245.1 uncultured Collinsella sp.
GCGCGGCAAGGAGATATATTGCCAGACCGGAGGGGCCCCGGGGGCGGGAATCTGGGACTCCACGGTTCCTACACAAATGAGGATGGGACCCTCTCTGTGAGAGCCTAGAAAGAACAGGGCCGCGGCCCCCTATTAGAGCGGCCCTTCGGTTTTCCAACGGTTAAGCTTCGGCCGCATTAATGGCTGTATACCCATTAGAAATGGGACATAGCAGCGTTAACGAGTTCAAAAACGATTAGTCCAATAAGAGCCGCTGCGGCAAACTTGATGGCATTCGCAAGCTGTGGATGCTCATAAGCCCAGCCCGTCCTCGTCTCTTCGCTGTCCGCCTTCTTTCCGTCCAAGAAGTCGGATATCTCTTGATACGTCACCAAATCATTCTTCTTCTTGATATGTTCCGCTGCAAGCGCGCAGCACATTGCGCCAGCACCAAAGACGCCTGCCAACACCATCGTCGGAACGCACTGGACCATCCCCCACCCGTGGTTTTGTTGCCACATGAGCCAGGCCATAGAGACGGTAAACGCAAGAAGCCCAGCCAACATCCCCGCACCCAAGCGATAGAGCGTGCCCCTATCGCGTTCAACCCTTTCTCTAATTATTGAAATGTCGCCTTTAACAAGCTCGTCAATCGTTACATCCAGTTGTTCAGACAGCAGTAGGAGACTCTGGATGTCGGGGTACGTCTTACCGCGCTCCCAATTACTGATGGTCTGACGTGTTACAAAAATGCGCCTTGCAAGATCCTCCTGGGACAAACCAGCATCGAGTCGATACTGTTTAAGGTGTTTTGGCAGCTGCATGGCGTTCCCTTCGAATGCATCTCAACTCTTATTGGGCGGCTACACAACAGAAGCCGGCAAGCAAAGCGTAATCCCAAAATCAAACCCATACGGATGGCTGCGCGCAGATTAGAGTGTCAAAAATCTTTGACACATACGCTACCTGCTCTTTCTTGCAACTCGGACGCTATCGAATTGATCGGTTTGGCTACGTCCCAAATCGATCACATCCCTAATCAATCAGAACCACCCTTAAAAAGGGTGGTTTGCTCTTAGGGTATAACCCACGGGCCCCGGGCTCGCGTCTAAAGGCGCGGGCCCGGACTTCGTCCAGGCCTAGTGCGTCTTGACCCGTGGCGCGCCGGTCGAACCGGCGGCATCACCCCCTCTTGAAGGGGTCCTCGTACTCCTTCACGCTCAGCTTGTCCAGTGCGATGTCGTGGGACTCCTGCTCCCTGATGTACTTGGCGATCGTCGCCTCGTTCAGGCCGACGGTGGACACGTAGTAGCCCTCCGCCCAGAACTTCCTGTTGCCGAACTTGTACTTGAGGTTGGCGTGCCTGTCGAATATCATCAGCGAGCTCTTCCCCTTCAGGTAGCCATGACGCTCGCGACGCTGTACTTCGGCGGGATCGCCAGCAGCACGTGCACGTGGTCGGGCATCAGGTGCCCCTCGATTATCTCGATCCCCTTGTACTCGCACAGCTTCCTGAGGATCTCCCCTATGTCGCCCCTGATTTGGTTGCAGATCACTTTGCGCCTATACTTCGGCGTGAACACGATGTGGTACTTGCACATCCACTTCGCGTGGGAAAGGCTGTAGGCCTTCTGGGCCATGGCGACCACCCCTTCGACTCGAATTCTTGACGGCCTGAACAATCGTCAATATCGGTCGGAGGGGTGGCTTTGTAAAGCCGTTTGTCTCCACCCGCGTAGCGGGTGGTTTAAAGCTGGCCGCTGCGCGGCCAGCAGACTAAAGTCTTGAACTAAAAAGGGGCGCTTCCGGATTGGAAGCGCCCCTTTAAGATGCAAGAAGCAATTAAGCCTCGAGAGCCTTCTTGGCGATGGCAGCCAGCTCGTTGAAGGACTCGATGTCCTCGTAAGCCATCTGAGCCAGGACCTTACGGTCGAGCTCGATGCCGGCAACCTTCAGGCCGTGCATGAACTGAGAGTAAGAGATGTCGTTCAGGCGAGCAGCAGCGTTGATACGGGTGATCCAGAGAGAGCGGATCTCGCGCTTCTTGTTGCGGCGATCACGATACTGATACTGCAGGGAGTGCTGGACCTGCTCTTTAGCATGCTTGTAAGTACGCGAAGCGGCACCGTAGTAACCCTTCGCACGGTGCATAACGGTACGGCGCTTCTTCTTGGCGGCAACAGCGCGCTTAATACGTGCCATGTTCTATCAACTCCTAGACGGTAAAACGAAAAACGGGAACGCAAACTTAGGCGAGACGCGACTTGATGACCTTGCGGTCGGCAGCGGCGATCTCGGTCTCCTGACGGAAGCCACGCTTACGCTTGGTGGACTTCTTGCTCAGGATGTGGCTCTTGAAAGCCTTGGCGCGCATAAGCTTGCCGGTACCAGTCTTGCGGAAACGCTTCTTGGTGCCGCTGTGGGACTTCATCTTAGGCATGAAATACTCCTTAATCGGTTACAGAACACTAGTTACTTGGTATCGCTTGCCGCTTTATCCTCATCGAAGGCGCCCTTAATCGGGGCGAGCAGCATAAGCATGTTACGGCCTTCCATCTTAGGCTTGGACTCGACCGTAGCGTAAGGCTTGAGATCCTCGGCGAGACGCTCGAGAACGTTAAGACCCTGCTCCGGGTGAGCCATCTCACGGCCGCGGAACATGATGGTGATCTTAACGCGTGCGCCCTTCTTGAGGAAACGCAGAACGTGGCCCTTCTTGGTCTCGTAGTCGCCAACGTCGATCTTGGGTCGGAACTTCATTTCCTTGACCTCGACCTTGGACTGGTTCTTACGAGCGGCCTTGGCCTTCATGGCCTGCTGGTACTTGAACTTACCGTAGTCCATGACCTTGCAGACCGGCGGCTCCGCGTTGGGAGCGATCTCGACCAGGTCGAGACCCTGATCGTCAGCGACGCGCTGGGCATCGCGGATGGCGAACAGGCCGAGCTGAGAGCCATCGACGCCAATCAAACGGCACGAAGATGCAGTGATCTCGTCGTTGATGCGGGTGTCATCAGACTTAGCTATTTTCCCTACCTCCATTCATAAAAAAATAACCCGGCGCTTCTTTGCAACCAGGTCGTACACATAGACATCCTCGGTATGAGGAAGGGAATCTAAGTTGTATGACCAGTCAGCTGCTCATTGGCGCCAAAAGGTGGGAACCCTCGGGTTCCTCTTTAGGGCATTGCGGGAACAACGCATTGTGGATAATAACACGTACCGCGCGTTATCACATTACGTACACGAAAAAGGGGGCCTTGACCCCCTTGAACGCTCACTTGCATGTATGGTGCCCGAGGCGAGACTCGAAGGGCCTTCGCTTCGCGAAGCCCCGGGCTTCAGGCGCATGGCGCCCTCGCCACGCTCCGCTACAAACAGGCCACAGGCCTGTTTGCTTAACGCTCCGCGCGCTCACGCGAGTTCGGCACGAAAAAGGGGCCTTGACCACCTTGAACGCTCACTTGCATGTATGGTGCCCGAGGCGAGACTCGAACTCGCACGTTGTTGCCAACGGTGGATTTTGAGTCCACTGCGTCTGCCAATTCCGCCACTCGGGCACGTAATGCGTGAGTTAGTTTATCACAGCTTTCTGTTGATTAGTCCGAAAATGGAACTTCGAGCATTTCGATGAGTTCGACCGAACGAAGCATCTCGCGCTGGCGGCACCCGCGTCCGTTAACCGAGGCTTCGCCCATCTGGTTGTCATAGGGATCCTCGCGCATGCCATCGAAAGCAGGCACAAACTCAGCCTGGAATCGATTGTTAGCCACCATACGCCACGGGTCGAGATTGCCAAAGTAGTGACGACGACGCCACTCCTCCCCCATTCTGCGCGCTGAGGAACCAAACGAAACATCGGCGTTAAGCCAACCGGTCTGGGGTGTGAAGAACTCGGCCCAGTCGTGCGGTCCCACCGAATCGGGAGCAACATACAGGCCGCTCTGCCAACGAGCAGGCACGCCCGCGATACGGCACATGGTGATAAACGTGAGCGCCATAACGCCGCAATCGCCGCGGAGCGAGTGTGCACAGTCATCGGCGATGGAGCCCAAAAGCAGATATGGTGGCTGATAGCGATAGTCGATATGTTGCGTCAGATAATCATAGATGGCGCGAGCGCGATCGAGCGAATCCTCGAGCCCGTCAATAACACGCTCCGTCACCTGTCGCAGATACGGCGTAAACGCAATGTGCGGACGGTCCTCGGAGGTGTCCTCGGGCAGGGGCGCGTCCATACAGGGATGCGATGGGAGCGCGCCACCATAGATATCGCAATAGGCGGCATCGATGTGATAACGATAGGTCACCGAAAATGAATGTTCAGTCGAAGATGTCCAGGAGACAGTACGAGCCGAAACGTTCTCAGAGGCAACAGTGCCCTCCGACGTCATATCGAGAACCTCGACATGAGACTGTTGGCGACAGGCGGCGGCAACGGGCAGCCACGCGCGAACAGTCTCTCCCTCCAGAGCCCCAGGGACAGACACGGACGCCTTAAGCGTGATGAGGCGACTCAACCCGTTTTGCGACTCCATCTCCTTGAGCATCTGGTTGCGAAGCGCAATTCCGTCCGTAGAATCGGGACGCAGACCCGGAACCTCCCTGGGGTACACGCGAAGCGAATCGAGGAAGTTATCGAGAACAAACAGCTCGCCATCGATAAAGCGCCAGTCAATTCGCTTACGATTAATCAGGTCATCAAACTGCTCTTCGGTAAACTCAGGCCACTCCTCGCGAATCATCGCAATAGCCAGATCACGCGACACCGAAAAATGAAGCGGCGTCTCGAGCATGCGATACCGCTCGGCACGAACGCAGGCTGCCAGGGAAGGCTCAGGATTCTGCTCCAAAAGGCGATCGCAGGCAGCAACAGCCCGCGTCAAATAGCCGGCATCCTTGAGACGAAGAATCTCGGGCGGCAGTTCAATATCGAGATGACGAAAGTCATCGCAGCAAACATCAACAGAGCAACCAACAGGACCCTCGTCAATAACCTTCCCATCCGAAGGCAGCACATCAATAACAGCCATACCAAACTCCAAGTCATTAGAACTCTTGAAGCCCATTGTAGCGAGATAAAAAAGAAAGCCCCAATAAAGGAACCCTCAACACCGATAAACGGTACCTATTAAAAATGAATTCAGCCCAGTAACCCTGCGGCGTTAAACGAAGGAAGCCCCGTCTCCCGGAACTGTTTCCTTGGCGCGACTTCTGGCGAAGTCAGGTGAGCGCAAAGGAAACAGTGTAGGGGGACGGGGCTTCCGGCGGGAAGTTTAGCGACGCTTACGCCTTGTTGACGGAGCCAAACTCCTCCATGAGCTCCTTGGTGCGGGCAACGATGTTGTCGCGACCAGGCTTGAGGAGCTTGCGGGGATCAAAGCCCTTGCCCTGCTGATCCTTGCCAGCCTCGATGTACTCGCGGACGCCCTTGGCGAAGACGAGCTGCAGGTCGGTGTTGACGTTGATCTTGGAGATGCCCAGGGAGATGGCCTTCTTGATCTGATCCTCGGGGATGCCGGTACCACCGTGCAGAACGAGGGGCAGGTCGCCGGTCTGAGCCTTGATCTCGCCCAGACGCTCGAAGGAAAGGCCAGCCCAGTCGGCGGGATACACGCCGTGGATGTTGCCGATGCCGCAGGCGAGGAAGTCGACGCCCAGGTCAGCAATCTGCTTGCACTCAGCAGGGTCAGCGAGCTCGCCGTTGGAGGTCACGCCGTCCTCGGTGCCGCCGATGCCGCCGACCTCGGCCTCGATGGACATGCCCTTGGAGTGGGCAAGCTCAACGAGCTCCTTGGTGCGGTCGAGGTTAAGCTGGAAGGTCTCCTCGTGAGAGCCGTCATACATGATGGACGTGAAGCCGGCCTCGATGCACTTGAAGCAGTCCTCGTAAGAACCGTGATCGAGGTGAAGGGCGACGGGAACGGTAACGCCCGTGGCCTCGACGGCAGCCTTGACCATGTCGGCGCAGACCTTGAAACCGCCCATCCACTTAGCGGCACCAGCGGTGCACTGAAGGATCAGCGGAGACTTGGCCTCCTCGGCGGCCTGGAGAATAGCCAGGGTCCACTCGAGGTTGTTGGTGTTGAAGGCACCGAGAGCGTACTTGCCGGCCTCGGCCTTCTTGAGCATGTCTGCTGCGTTGACGAGCATAAAAGAAACCTCCTGTAAGGTTGCTCCGATAACGCCTGAGATTTTACCACGGCGTACCCGAGCATAAACGTTCGTTTGTTCACGAATATCGTCCAAACAGACTTTTTTTGACCGTTTGCCCTACGGAATCGACCCGTTGGGGAAAAATAGCTTGACGTTTGGACGCTTCTCGTGCTTCAGGAGCTGACTATAAAGCTACACCTGCATGAAAGGGTTCTGCATGAGCTCGCGTGCCATGGTGGTCGAATCGCCATGGCCGGTTAGGCAAACGGTATCGGACGGGAGAAGCCGGGCGAGCTTGGAGAGCGAGCGCAGAATCGCCGCCTCGTCTCCTCCAGAAAGATCGGTGCGGCCGTGGCTGCCCGGGAATAGTGTGTCGCCCACAAAGGCAATGTTCCCCTGCTCGGTGGCAGCAAACAAGACGATCCCGCCCGGCGTATGCCCTGGCGTCTCGATCACCTGCAGGCAGATATCGCCCACCTCGATAGCATCGCCTTCGGCGAGCAGGCGCGTCGGCTCCCCGGGGTCAGGCGTCTCAATGCCCCACATAGCTCGCTGTTCCTCGATGTTCGCATGCGGCACCGCCACATCCTTGGCACACAGCTCATACTGGCAGCCCTCGCCAACGGTGGTTCGCACGCCGGCAACACCACCAACATGATCGGCATGGCCATGAGTGCATACGGCGCCAAGCACGCGTACACCGGCATGTTCGGCTCGAATATGCTCCACCAAACGCTCGCCTTCCCATGCGGGGTCGATAATCACGCACTCATTGTCTGAAATAACAGCATAGCTATTGGTCTGAATGGGACCGTTTACGAGCGTCTCAATCTCGACCGATCCCTTGGGAGTTAAATCCAAGGACACAGCACTCATGTCCCTCTCCTCTCTATAGAACTCGAGGCATCAAACGATGCCTCGAGTGTAGCGAATATCGATAATGTGACACGTTCGTCGCGACTAAACGCGGCGCTTAAGCTGGGCTCCACCCTCGCCGGGCATCAGGCGGCGCGCGTCGTAGACCGAGTCGACGCTGCTGATAGAGGCCAGCAGCGGATCCAGACCACTCGCGTCCGAGATCTCGACCATAAAGCGCAAGGTTGCAATACCCTCGCGGTTGGTCGACGTGGCGGCGGAAAGAATATTGCCGCCTGCATCGCCAATGGCGATGGTGACGTCCTTGAGCAGGCCCATGCGGTCCAGGCACTCGACCACAATCTCGACCTGGAAAAGCGTATCGGCAGCACCATCCCACTCTACGTCAATCATGCGCTCGGGATGTTCCATAAGGCCCTTGACGTTGGGGCAGTTGGCGCGATGCACCGAAACGCCACGACCGCGCGTGATGAAGCCGACGATGTCGTCGCCCGTCACGGGGTTGCAGCAATGAGCCAGACGGACCAGCAGGCCGCTGTTGCTCTCGCCCTTGACGATAATGCCGTTACTGGCGCTCTTACCGCGCTTTTGCGGCTTGCGGTTGGAGCCGCGAGCGGGCTGCTTTACGACCTCGGCGATAGCCTCGGCCTTGGTGAGCTGTTCCTCGGGCTTGGGGTCCAAGATTTGCTCGACCTTATTGCCCACAGCGCGCGGGGCGACCTTGCCCGCGCCAACGGCTGCAAAAAGGTCCTCGAGCTGCTTGAAGTTAAACTGCTCCGCCACGGCGTTGAGCGCACGCGTGGATCGTGGCGTAGAGATGCCATACCCGCGCTTACGCAGGTCCTTGGCCAGTATATCGCGGCCGGCGGCAGCGTCGTCATCCTTGGTCGCGGCGGTGAAATAACGGCGAATCTTTGACTTGGCCGAAGGTGTCTTGACGATCTTGAGCCAATCGCGCGACGGCTTAGAGCTCTTGTTAGTCAGAATCTCGACACGGTCACCCGTCTTGATCTCGTGCGTGAGCGGCGCCACCGCACCGTTGATTTTGGCGCCGACACAGTGGTTACCGACCTCGGTATGAACGGCGTAGGCAAAGTCGAGCGGTGTAGAGCCGGCACGAAGCGCCATGACCTCGCCCTTGGGCGTAAAGACAAAAATTTCCTGGTCGAACAAGTCGACCTTCAGCGAATGCAGGTATTCCTTGGCATCGGTGATCTCGTCAGACGCCGCCCAGTCGAGTGAGTGCTTGAGCCAGTTGATCTGGTCGTCCAGACGCTGCGCATCGTTAGTCTTGGAGGCAGACGATCCGCCCGACTTCTTATACAGCCAGTGGGCAGCGATGCCATACTCGGCCTGCTCGTGCATTTCGTAGGTTCGAATCTGAATCTCGAGCGGACGGGCCGTGGGGCCGATAACCGTCGTGTGAAGCGATTGGTAGTTATTGACCTTGGGCATGGCGATATAGTCTTTAAAACGACCGGGCATGGGATGCCACAGGGTATGCACGGCACCAAGCGTGGAATAGCAATCGCGCACCGAATGAGTGATGACGCGCAGCGCCACCAGGTCGTAAATCTCGGAGAACTCCTTGCCCTTGCGCTTCATCTTTTGATAGATGGACCAATAGTGCTTGGAACGACCGTTGATCTGAAAGCCCTCAAGACCAATGCGATTGAGCTCATCGGTGAGCGTCTTGATGGTCTCGGCCAGATAACGCTCGCGAACCTCGCGCGACTCGGATACCATGCGCGCGATGCGCTGGTAGGCATCGGGCTCCAAGTAGAAAAAGGACAGGTCCTCGAGCTCCCACTTGATTGAACTCATGCCCAGGCGGTCGGCCAAAGGCGCGTACACGTCCATGGTCTCGCGTGCCTTAAACAGGCGGCGGTCCTCGCGCAGAGCGGCAAGCGTGCGCATGTTATGCAGGCGGTCGGCGAGCTTGACGATGATGACGCGGATGTCCTTGGACATGGCGAGGAACATCTTGCGCAGCGTAAGCGCCTGCTTCTCGTCCATGCTGTCGACTTCAATGTTGGTGAGCTTGGTCACGCCGTCGACGAGCCCTGCCACGGTTTCGCCAAACAGACCCGAAACATCGGCAAGCGAGGTCTCGGTGTCCTCGACGGTATCGTGCAGCAACGCGGCGCACACCACATCGCAGTCCATCTTGAGGTCAGCCAGAATGATAGCTACCTCGACGGGATGGTTAATGTACATCTCACCCGAGCGCCGCTTTTGGTTGCAGTGCTTCTCGGCAGCAAAGCAGTAGGCCTGCTCCACATTGGAGAAGTCGTCCTCGTTCATATATTTGAGGCACAGACGCTCCAGCTTGTCGTAGCTGTCCGCCATAATCTCGGGCGGCAGCTCATCGGCATGTTTATAGTGCTCCATCTCCGAAAACGGCTGGAGGGTGGAATCATGGGCGGTACGGGCTGCGGCGTCCATCGAGGTCCCCTTCCCCTAGGCCCGCGGTACGATCGGGCGGTTAACTTTGGCTAGCATATCAGAAGCGCACGAATCGAGTGCCCAGCTCCGAAAAGCCGTGAACTCCATGCGCGAGCGCAAGCCCTCCAAATAGCGAATTGACCTGCTTAATTGCACGCAACCGGGGTTTTCCGCCATCGCGATGCGACGCGTATCGTCAAACCCCGAAACGCGGCAGAAACCGAGTTCTTCGAAGATTCCCAGGCCGCTTTCCACCGAGCGCTCGTCGACCGGCGTGCGGGCATCGATGGCAAGACACATCTGCGCAATGTCGATATCGCTCGCGCAGAATGAATCGTCCCCCGTCTTGCCACGGTTGGAGCGCCACATGGTCTGCAGCGCTCGATAGAGAGTGACAAGCTCATCGCGCTCGGGCGCGTAACAATCGAGCAGGCGCTCATTAATACGAGCGTCACGCGACGAATAGAGCAGGTGAATCACAGCGGGCTGTCCATCGCGGCCGGCACGGCCACTCATCTGGTTAAACTCAATCGCACCAAACGGCATGTGGTAGAGCACGACATGACGGATATCGGGCAGGTTGACGCCCTCACCGAAGGCAGAGGTCGAAACGATGCAACTGAGGCTTCCGTCGCGAAACGCTTCCTCGACACGGCGGCGATCGGAGCGCGCAAGCCCGGCGTTATAGAACGCAATATGGGTCGCGCAGTCGGGCACGCGTTTGCGCAACGTCTTGGCAAGCGCCACGGACTGGTCGCGCGAGTTGACGTAGATGACGGTCTTCTCCCCCGTCGCCACGATTGACACCAGGCGATTTTCGCGGCTCGCAAGGTCACGGTCGTCCTCGAGTTGCAGGTTCTCGCGAACGGTCTCGTCGACCACCGTCCTGGTAATCGGCAATACACGAGCAAGCTCCGCCACGACCGGGGCCGTCGCGGTAGCCGTTGCCGCCATGACAACGGGGTCGCCCAGGGCTTTGAGAATATCGGGCATGTCGAGGTAGGCGCTCCGGTCGCCGCCTTTGGCAAGACCGGCATGGTGTGCCTCATCGATAACGACAAAGCCAATACGTCCAGAACGTGCAAAGCGATCGCGATGGATAGACAGGAACTCCGGCGTCGTGAGAACGATGCCGGTGCGGCCCGAAGCCAGGCCGGCAAACACGTCATCGCGCGCTGCCTCCACGGTCTCGCCGGTCAACACGCCCACGCCAATGCCGAGCGCAGCCATCGTCGACGAGAGGTGATAAGCCTGGTCGGCAACGAGCGCGCGCAGCGGATAGACAAAGATGCTCGCCCGCCCACGAAGGACCGCCTCGCGCGCGGCGTGCACATGGAAGATGAGCGACTTGCCGCGCCCCGTCCCCATAACGGCCAAGACGCTCTGGTGGTCGGCGAGCGCGTCGAGTGCCTCGACCTGCGCGCGATGCGGCTGGTTCGAGCCGATAAAGCTATGGATAAGCGAGCGCGTGAGCTCGGTATAAGAAAGCTGGGCGAGCGTCTCACGTTTACGCGACTCCAGGCGCAGGCCAGAATCCGCTGGTTGCACGCCGCGGCGAAGCTCACATGCCGGATCGTCGATATTGGGCGCCGCGGTATCGCGCACCAAGACATCTTTAATCATGAGCTTGGGCTTCACACGTCCCTGCCAATGTTCGGCCACGGCCTCGAACACCAAGTCGACGGCACTGTCGCAATTGATGAGTTTATCGATCTGCGGCACGCGGAACATGATGGCCGGCACGCTCGCGGCGCCATCGGTCGCCACAAAGCGCATGTGCTCGCCGGTTTTGCCCACCACGGCGCGATCGCACATCGTCACGCCCTCGGCGGCCAGAAGCGGCACCTTATTGCCCTGGCCAAACGGCTCAAGACGGGAAATCTGCTCGATGGTCTCGATATTCAGCTCGGAGAGGTCAACGGTGGCGGCAACCTCGTCAGTGTCCTCAAAGTCATCGGCAGGAAGCTCCGATAGCACGGCCGAAAGGCGACGGCGGAACTCATCGAGCTTGGATGCCTCGATGGTCACGCCCACCGCACCGGCATGCCCGCCGCGACGAATCAGCAGGTCGGAGCAGCGTTCTACGGCGTCGAACAGGTTGACTTTGCCCACCGAGCGACCCGAACCGCGAGCGATACCGTCCTCGATCGAGAACAGCAGCGCCGGCACGTGATAACGGTTGGTCAGGCGGCTCGCCACGATGCCCTTGACGCCCTCGTGCCAACCTTCGCCGCCCACGACAATCGCGCGCCCGCCGTCATAAGTCTCCTCGACCTTCGCCATGGCATCGCGCGTAAGCTCGGCCTCGATCTCGCGGCGTTGGCGATTGATTTCCTCGAGCTCGGCGGCAAGCGCGCTCGCTTCGATGGGGTCGCGGGCAAGCAGCAGGTCGAGCGCCAGCTTGGGATCAGCCATGCGGCCGGCAGCATTCAGACGAGGGATGAGCGAAAACGACAGGCCGTCGGCCGTAATGGTAGAAAGGTCGGCCTTGGCAAGTGCGGCAAGCGCGATATAACCGGGGCGGGCCGTCACGCGCATCTGCTGGATGCCCTCGGCGACCAGTGCGCGATTCTCGGGCGTGAGCGGCATCATGTCGGACACGGTGCCCAGCGCCGCGACCTCTATCAGCGAACGCCAATACGACGGCTTGCCCAAACGCTCGCCCAGGACCTGTACCAGCTTAAGCGCCACACCGGCACCGGCAAGCTCGCGCGAGGGGCCCTCGTCCTCGAGCTTGGGGTCGGTCAGGGGCACGCCCTGCGGCACCTGGTCGGACGGCTCGTGATGGTCCGTGACCACCAAATCAATCCCCAGGCTCTCCAGGTAGGAGACCTCTTCCTTGGCAGCAATACCGTTATCGACGGTCACAATCAGGTTGGGTTGAGCAAGCTCGTTGACGCGGTCGAGCGCCGCACGCGACAGGCCGTAGCCCTCGTCAAAGCGGTGCGGAATAAACGGCGTGACGTTGGCGCCAAACGAACGTAGCGCCTCGGTCAACAGACAAGTCGACGTAATGCCGTCGACGTCAAAATCGCCAAAGACGGCGATACGCTCGTGGTTGCGAATAGCACGCTCAACGCGGTCGGCGACGACCGCCATGCCCGGAATAACAAGCGGGTCCGCCCAGTCGCGATCGAGCGAAGGCGTCAAAAACAGCTGGCCTTCCTCGATGGATGTAATGCCGTGCGCAACCATAATGCGCGCCACCAGCCCGGGTATGCCCAGACCAGCCGAAAGCTCCTTTTCGAGCTCGGGATTTTGCTGAGCGACCGCCCAGCGATGCGTCGTCTTAAGCGATGACATAGGCGCCCACCCCCGATAGGGGCAGGTCGCCGCGATACCTCTCACGGTTCATAGCGATGAGTCCTCTGTGTATGCCCGCTTCGGCAGGCAGATCTGTTGAACGGATTTATTATACCGTGCGGCACGGACGCAGAGCCTCGCGGCACGCCCTGGTTTCGGTAAACGAGGCCGGTAATAGCCTCGAAATAATCGAGCGTTTCTGACGCACGGACGCATGCGAGCGTCTAGCATATCCATTCAAACGAGTTCGCGGATAAAGGGAGTCACGGGGCATATGAAGCAATGGGTTGGACTGGGAAAGTTCCTCGCGGGGCATATGCAGGTCATCGTTCCGATTTGCGTAACGCTCGGCGTGCTCTTTCCCCAGCAGATCGGAGTACTTAAGCCCATCGTTCCCGCCCTCTTCGCCTTTATGACGTTCCAAGGTGCGCTCAGCAACACCTTCCACCAGGTCGCTGAGGTGTTCCGCCGTCCCCTGCACCTGATTTTGGCGCTGCTCGTCTCGGCGGTGCTTATTCCCATAGCAGCCTATGCCATGGGATCGCTGTTCTTTGGCTCCAATCCCAACCTTGTCTGCGGCATCGTGCTCGAGTACAGCGTACCCGTGGCGGTCACTGCCTTTATGTGGATTAGCATGTTCGGCGGCAACGGCCCGCTCGCGCTCACCATCATCCTGACGTCCTCGGTTATCTCGCCTGTGACGATTCCGCTCACGCTGAAGCTCTTGCTGGGTGCCACCGTCTCGATCGATGTGCCGAGCATGATGCAGGACATGGCCTTTATGATCGCCATCCCCGCCGTGCTCGGCATCGTGATCAACGAGCTCACACGTGGATGGGGACACGAGAAGCTCTCCCCCGCGCTCTCGCCCGCCTGCAAGTTCATGATGATGGGCATTATCGCTTCCAACTCCACCGCCATGAGCGAGTACGTCCTGCACATGAACGCGATGCGTCTGGAAGTCGCCCTCTTTATTTTGACCTTCGCCATCAGCGGCTTTGTCGTCGGTTTTCTGGTCGCCCGTGCGCTGCATCTGCCATATAGCGAGACGACTACCATGTGCTTTACCTGCGGCATGCGTAACATCTCTTCGGGCGCCGTCATCGCCACACAGTACTTTCCAGGCGAAGTCGTGTTTCCCGTCATGTGCGGAACGCTGTTTCAGCAGATACTCGCCTCGTTTATCGGGCATCTCTTTGAGCGTCTGACCGGCGAGGAGCGCGCCGCCCAGCGCAAGCGTGTCGAGGCCGGCCGCGACGCCATGGCGCGCTAGACTGTCCGCATTACACGGGTGTTAATCTTGCTATACGAGCGTTTCCAGATGCGCACGCAAGCGCTCAGCATCGATATCGAGCGTTGTCTCGGCATTGACCTGGGCCAAACGATAGCCGACAAAGTAGGGCGAAACCACCCAACGCGGCAGCGCCTTGGCAATGGTCCGACCGCCCAGGTGATAGAAGAACAAGTTGTACGACTCTGCGCGACCACCGTGGTGCTCGTTCAGGATATAGCGCAGAGCCACCTGGATCGCATCGGCGAAGAGATCTGCCTCGGCTTGGTCTCTTGTGTCATCGCTGGCGGCGATTCCCTGCGGGGCTGAAACGTTGACCTCAAAGAACCCCATGATCGGTTCGGTTGAGATGTTGGCCGCGATTCTCCCCTGTTGCCAGACATTGATGCCTTCGAAATTGGCGGAAGTCAACGAAGCATAGCCGTCTTCCTGCTCCAAACCCACAATCTGCATGTGCGGATGAACGAGACTACCGCCCGAGAGAGGACCCTTGTTCTTGTACATGAGCACGCTTCGATACTGCCGTGAATCGATCATCTGCTGCCAGCAATCCAGGGCAAACCTCATCACATGGTGGAGTTCATCTGGCTCATAGGTCACCAGGTCGGCATCGTGATCGGCTGACTCGATCAGCACGGTTTGACGGGTGGCGCGCAGGGTTTTGAACTTATTCTCGAGCCAGATGCAGTCGCCGTCGCGCCGGATGATATTGGCGAGTCCCTCGGTATCGCAAAAGGGGCACGCGGTGCCAGGGCGCCGGTTGTCGTCGGGCTTGCCGCTCGCCTGCTGAACGTCAAATACCAGCGCCACGGGTTACGCCTCCAGCGGCACGATCTTGGTACCATGGAGCTCGGAGACGCCCAATGCCGCCGCCACGGTATCGCGGTTGGCCGTGGAAATGCCGCCGCCGGGAAGGATGGTCAGGCGGTCGCCCGCATACTCGACAAGACGCGATAGGTGCTCCAGATTGTCCTCGATCGGCGTTCCGGCAGCACCACCATGCGTCAGGATACGCGTGATGCCGCAGTCGGCGAGTGTGTCGACGGCATCGAGCTGAGCCTCGGGCGAGAGCTGGTCAAACGCCATGTGGAAGGTAATGTCAAGGGACTCGCGCTTGCACTCCTCGGTCGCGCAGCCCGCGGCCATCACGAGGGCGCCCAACGTAAGCTCGTCGAGCGCCCAGCCGCCGGCACAAGGCTTGCAGCAGCCAAAGACCAAGCCATCGGCGCCGGCGCTCACGGCAAGACCCAAGTCCATCTCCATCATGCGCAGCTCGTCCTGGTTGTAGTGAAAGTCAACGCCACGCGGGCGAATCATGCACATCACTCGTGCGTCATGCTCGTGAGCATAGCTGACCGTAGCGCTGATAACACCAGCCGAGGGCGTAGTGCCACCGACGGCAAGGTTGTCGCACAGCTCGATGCGCTTTGCACCGGCATCGATAGCCGCCGGCACCCGCTCAAAGTTCTCGGCACAAAACTCGTACAGCATAGATAGACCCCCAGATGGCAAACGTTTTCCGATGGGCATTGTCGCACTTTAAATACCAACCCGCACAATGATCCCTTGGGGACGGAGGAAAACGGATCGCCCAGTGAGTCGATTTGACCCGGCGATCCGTTTTCCTCCGTCCCCAAGGGATCATTTAAAAAGGGGCGCCGACCGGGATAGTCAGCGCCCCTTCGTTGAATGAATTAACCACCAAGATATGCTTTGCGGACGTTGTCGTCATGGAGCAGCTCTTGGCCGGTGCCGGTCATGGTGATCTTGCCGGTCTCGAGCACGTAGCCGCGTGTGGCGATGGAAAGAGCCATCTGTGCGTTTTGCTCGACCAGGAGCACCGTGGTGCCGGCCTTGTGCAGGTCCTCGACAATTTGGAAGATCTGTTCGATCAGAATCGGCGCCAGACCCATGGAGGGTTCGTCGAGCATGAGCAGCTTAGGGTTACTCATAAGGGCGCGGCCCATAACGAGCATCTGCTGCTCGCCGCCCGAAAGGGTACCGGCGACCTGGCGACGACGCTCCTTCAGGCGCGGGAACTGCTCGTAGACGCGCTCGAGGCCCGGAGCCACCGTTGACTTGGGCTGCGTATAGGCACCCATTTCCAGGTTCTCCTCGACCGTCATCTGCAAAAAGGCACGACGACCCTCGGGCACCTGAGCCAGGCCCTTACCAACCAGCTTGTCGGCGGGCGTATGGGTAATGTCCTCGCCCATAAACTTGATGGAGCCGGTCTTAGAGCGCAGCAGGCCCGAGACGGTCTTGAGCGTCGTGGACTTGCCGGCACCGTTGGCGCCAATCAGGGCCACGATCTCACCCTCGTTGACGTTAAAGGAGATGTCCTTAATGGCGTGGATGGCGCCGTACCAGACGTTGATGTTGTAGACGGAAAGCATCGGCTCTGCCATTTAGTTCTCCCCCTTATCCTGCTTGCCCAGATATGCCTCGATAACAGCGTCGTTGTTCTGGATCTCCTCGGCCGTACCCTTGGCGATGACCTTGCCAAAGTTGAGCACGCAGATGCCCTCGCAGATGTTCATAACGAGCGACATATCATGCTCGATAAGCATGATGGCGATGCCGAAGGTGTCGCGAATCTTGACGATGTTCGCCATGAGTTCTGCGGTCTCGGACGGGTTCATTCCGGCGGCAGGCTCGTCGAGCAGCAGTAGCTTGGGGTTGGTGGCAAGCGCGCGGACGATTTCCAGACGACGCTGGGCGCCGTAAGGCAGCGATCCGGCCTGCTCATTTGCCAGGTGCTCCATGTCAAAAATGGACAGCAGCTCCATGGCGCGCTCGTGGGCGGCCTTCTCGTGCTTCCAATACGTCGGCAGGCGCAGAACGCCCTCAAAGCCGGAGTAGCGCTCCTGGTTGTGCAGGCCGACCTTAACGTTGTCCTCCACCGTCATGGTGTTGAACAGGCGAATGTTCTGGAACGTACGGGCAATACCCATGCGGTTGACCTGGTAGACCGACTTGCCCGAAGTGTCCTCACCGTCGAGCAGGATGGTGCCGTGCGTGGGCTGGTACACCTTGGTGAGCAGGTTGAAGACCGTGGTCTTGCCAGCGCCGTTGGGGCCGATGAGACCGGCGATCTCGGTCTTGCCGATGGTCAGGCTAAAGTCGTCTACTGCCTTAAGGCCTCCAAACTCAATGCCCAAGTGGATGCACTCGAGCGCCGGGCGCTGACCCAGGTCGCGGTCGGGAACGATAGCGCCAGAAGGATACGGGACCATCTTGCCCTTGTTGAACTCAAACTTACTGGGCATCGGCTGCCACCTCCTTCTTGGAAGCAAAGCGGTCCTTAATGCGTGCGAAGAATGCCTTGAGCTGTGGGTTGTTAGTAAAGACCATGACCAGGATCAACACGATGGCGTAGATGAGCATGCGGTAGTCCGAGAACTGACGGAGCAACTCGGGGAGCACCGTGAGCAGCGCCGCGGCGATAACGGAACCGCGCATGTTGCCCAGGCCGCCCAGAACCACGAACACCAGAATGAGGATCGACGTGTTGAAGTCGAACTTAGTAGCGGAAAGCTGCGAGAAGTTACCGCCGAACAAAGCTCCGGCAGCACCGGCGAGGGCGGCGGAAACCACGAAGGCGATCATGCGGTACTGGGTGACGGAGATGCCCACGGACTCGGCAGCGATCTTGTTATCGCGCACGGCAATAATGGCACGACCGGTACGGCTGCGAACCAGGTTGAGTACAATCACGAGCGCGACCATAACCAAGATGGCGCCGGCAAGGAAGGTCGAATAGGTCGACACGCCCGATGCTCCCTGCGCGCCCTTGATGATGGCGGTGCCGTCCTCGAGCAGGTGCAGGTCGTTGATCGTAGAGTTACCCGTGATGTTAAAGATCACATGCAGGCCGCGGGAGTCGACGCCCACGATAAGGCAGGTGACGATCTCTTTGATGATCTCGCCAAAAGCCAGGGTCACGATGGCCAGATAGTCGCCGCTCAGGCGCAGGACCGGGATACCGATCAAGAAGCCCAAGATGGCAGCGGCGATAGCGCCGACCACAATGCTGATGATCAGACGCATCGGATCGGACGGAACGGCGCTCTCCAGCGCGACGGCAGTGACGATGCCCGTATAGGCGCCGACGCTCATAAAGCCTGCGTGGCCCAGCGACAAGTCGCCCGCGATACCAACGACGAGGTTAAGGGAGATGGCCATAACAATGTAGGCCGTAATGGGGACCAGCTGGCCGGCAATCATGCGCGGGATCATGTGGTTGGACTGCATAAAGAACACGATGGCGAACGCCACAAGGCACATGGCGTACGTAACAAAGTCGTGACGCGTCTGCTTGTCTTTAAGAAACTTCATAACGCTCACCTACACCTTCTCGGGGACGTACTTGCCCAAGAGGCCGGCAGGCTTGACGAGCAGGACGATGATCAGAACACCAAAGACGATGGAGTTGGCAAGGCTCGTGGAAATGTAAGCCTGCGCCATCGCTTCGATGATGCCGATGAGAATGCCGCCGACAAAAGCGCCGGGGATGGAGCCGATGCCACCGAAGACAGCGGCGTCGAAGGCCTTGATGCCAGGCATAGCACCCGTCGTGGGCTGCAGCACCGGCGAGTAGGAGCACAGCAGCACGCCGGCGATGGCGGCAAGGGCAGAGCCGATGGCAAACGTCATCGAAATGGTGCGGTTGACGTTGATGCCCATGAGCTGAGCGGCAGCCTTGTCCTCGGACACGGCGCGCATGGCCTTGCCCATCTTGGTCTTACCTGTAAAGAACATCAGGCCGGCCATGATAACCAGGCAGGCGACGATGGTGACGAGCGAGACGGCGCTTACGTTGAACTTGGCCAAGAACTCCGGCACCTGGAAGGTGACGAGCGAAGTGAAGTTCTTGGGCGTGGCGCCCCACAGAAGCTGCGCGGCGTTCTGCAGGAAGTAGGACACGCCGATAGCCGTAATCAGAACGGCCAGCGGGCCTGCTTGGCGCAGCGGCTTATAGGCCAGGCCCTCAATGAGAACACCGAGAACCGTGCAGGCCACGCAAGAGAGAACTACAGATGCCCAGCCCGGGAGGCCGAGATACGACGTGGCGCAGAACGAGACATAGGCACCGACCATGATGACATCGCCGTGAGCGAAGTTGAGCATCTTGGCGATACCGTAGACCATGGTGTAGCCCAACGCGATGATGGCGTAGACGCTGCCCATGGACAGGCCGTTGACCAGGTATTGGATAAAGACCGTCATGTTCCACATCCCCCTTTCGAATAGGTTTCCAGTTAATGTATGAAACAGGGACGTTACATCGTCCCTAGATACCAAGCAAGCAGGGAAGGCCAAAACCTCCCCTGCTTGGGATCAAAACCGCTCTATGTAAGGCGGCCTATTAGGCCTGTACGTACTTGCCGTCAGTGATGACGTACGCCGTGGGCTCCTTCTGGACCTGACCCTTATCGTTCCAGGAGAGCTTGCCAGTCAGGCCGTCAACAGTAATGTTGCGCATAGCCTCGGGAAGCTTCTCGGCAACCTCGGTGGGGTCGGCGTCGACACCCAGGCCGGCCTCCTTGAGAGCCTCGACCACAGCATGCACGCCGTCGTAGGCGTCGGCGGCAAACTGGTCGGGGGTATCGCCGTACTTATCTTTGTAAGCGTTGACGAAGTCGGCGTTCTTCTCGTCGTCGGCGGAGAACGGGGTCATGAGCAGCAGACCCTCGGCAAGAGAGGTATCGAAGCCCTCAACGCCCAGGATACCGTCCATGCCGTCGCAGCCCATCATCTTGACGTCGTAGCCCATGTCCTTGGCGTTCTTGAGCAGGACGGACGCCGGTGTGTAGTAGATCGGCGCAAAGATCATGGTGGCGCCAGCCTGCTTGGCCTTGGTCAGCTGGTTGGTAAAGCTCGTGGCGGAGTCGTCCTTAAAGGTCTCCTCGTCAACAATCTCGAGCTTGGACTCAGCGGCCTGGGCCTTAAAGGAATCTGCGATGCCCGAAGAATAGGCGTCGCCGGAGTTATAGAACAGCACGAACTTCTCGTCCGCATACTTCTGCGCCAGGAACTTGGCAGCGTTGACACCCTGGTTGGGGTCGGTGAAGCAAACCTGGAAGACGCAATCCTTGCCCTTGGTAACGTCCTCGGAGGACGCGGACGGGGTAATCATGAACGTCTCGGGGTCGTTACCGCACTCAGCAGCAACGGCGACCGACGCACCCGTGGTGGTCGGACCGACAAGGGCCTGCATGCCCCAGTCGAGCAGGGTGTTGAAGGCGTTGACGGCCTTCTCGCCGTCAGCCTGGTCGTCCTCGGCCTTGCTGACAAGCGGCAGTTCCTTAGTCGAGAAATCCTTGCAGCCAAGCTCGACAGCCTGTGTAACGGACTTGCCGTAGGACGCGTTGGCGCCGGTCAGTGGGCCGATGGTGCCGATCTTAAACGAAGCGTCGCCCGAAGCGGAACCACTGTCGCCGCCGTTGGAGGAGCAGCCAGCTAGAATGGACATCGCCCCCAGACCTGCTGCGCTCGCGATAACGCTCCTGCGATTCATAACAGGGTTCAATGACTTACCGGTGAGGCTCGACATGCGGCTCTCCTCTCAAATCTCGTCGGGTTTTGGTTACCCGACAGGCCATCCTTCGCCGTGTTCGGCGTTCGCAAAATAGTAGACGCTTTAGTTAGGAAAAGTGGCGGTTATTTCGACTTTTCTTTGGATTTGTTCATTTATCCATATTTCTGCGTATTTCTATTACTTTATGCAGTAAAGCCACTTTATTGTGTAAAAGCAATGTTTCCGTTCTGTTACAAGCGTCCCCGCCCTGAATAAAACAGCCTCACCGGTCGCGCTTTATGCGCGCTTAGGCGGCGATGTACTTGCCGCCCTGGATCACATAGGCCGTAGCGGGCTTTTCGACCTGGCCCTCGTCATTCCACGTCAGCTCACCCGTCAGGCCCTCGATCTTGATCTTGCGCATGGCCTTGGTCGGCTGGTTGATAAAGCTCGTGGAGGAGTCGTCCTTAAAGGTCTCGGTATCGACGATGTCGAGCTTGGATGCCTTGGCCTGCTCGGCAAAGGCATCGGCGATCTCGCCCGAGACGGCGACGGCGGCACCGGTGGTGACGGGGCCGACGAGCGCCTGCATGCCCCAGTCGCACAGGGCAAACCTTATGGTGCAAACGTTGACAGTTTGTTACGGAAGTTCGTTTGTAGCGAGCGTGTTTCCAATGTTTCCGCAGCGTTTCGGGGGTGCCGTTTTGTGCGACTCCTGTTAACTGGCGAGCACGCGCCCTCGGTTCACGCTAGAATGCACTCAACCTTTAAGCGGTTATTCCATCCATAAGATGCACGAAGGAGCTATCTATGAGCGAACCCCTGCGCACCGTGAACGTCGGCCTCATCGGTCTGGGAACCGTCGGCGGCGGCGTGGCCCGTCTGATCAAGAGCCACCACGATGAGTACCTGGCAGCCTACGGCATCGACCTTAAGCTGACCCGCGCCTGCGCGCTTGCCTGGGAGCAGGCCGAGGCGGCAGGCATTGAGCGCGAGGCCTTTACGAGCGACTGGCACGATGTCGTCACCGACCCCGCCGTCGACATCGTCGTCGAGCTGATCGGCGGCGAGCATCCCGCAACCGAGATCTTCACCACTGCCTTTGAGCACGGCAAGCACGTCGTCTCTGCCAACAAGGCCCTGCTGGGCCGTCACGTCGAGACGCTTGCCAAGAAGGCACGCGCGTGCGGCGTGCAGATTAAGTGCGAGGCCAGCTGCGGCGGCGGCATCCCCATCGTGAGCACGCTTGAGCACGATCTGGTGGGCAACAAGATCCTGACCATCGCCGGCATCCTCAACGGCACCACCAACTACATCCTGTCGCGCATGGACGCCGAGGGCGCCGATTACGCCGACGTGCTCGCCGATGCACAGGCCAAGGGCTATGCCGAGGCCGACCCGTCCGCCGACGTCGACGGCTTCGATGCCGCCAGCAAGACGGCGATCCTCGCCTCCATCGGCTTTGGCACCCGCGTGACCACCGATGATGTGTACCAGCAGGGTATCCGCACCATCGGCGCCGAGGACATCGCCCAGGCCCGCGAGCTCGGCTACACCATTAAGCTGCTCGGCATCGCCCGCAACACCGACGCCGGCGTCGATGTTCGCGTGCATCCCACGCTCATCCCGGCAGACCACATGCTTGCCAAGGTCAACGGCGCCATGAACGCTGTTTACGTAGTGGGCGACGCCGTGGGCGAGACCATGTTCTACGGTGCCGGCGCAGGCTCCTTCCCCACCGCGAGCGCCGTCGTGGGCGATATCCTGTCGCTCTCCGAGCAGATTAGCCGGGGCGTGGCTCCGCTGCCCGAGATTGAGCCCTATGGTCACAACCTCGCCTTTAAGCCCATGGACGAGCTCCAGACCAAGTACTATGTGCGCCTGAAGGTCGCCGACCGCGTGGGCGCCCTGTCCGAGACGGTCGACATCTTTGCCAAGCACAACATTTCGATCTCGCTCATCAACCAAGTCGAGGACGGCAAGTCGGGTGTCAGCGATGCCTGCTCGGTCATCTTCCTGACGCACCGCGCACTCGAGAAGGACGTCCAGGCTGCCGCCGCGGAGCTTGCCAGCGTCGACTGCGTGGCCGAGGTCGCCAACGTCCTGCGCATCGAGGACGTCGGGGCCTGGACCGAAGGCGTCATGGCCAACTAGTTCGGTTTACACCCCACAACGCATTTGCTCGAAGGGCTCCCGTCTGGTCTTGGACGGGAGCCCTTTTATTTGCACGCTCGGGGCGCATTGACGCGATCCGCGTTTGAACAATTTGACCGTTCGGTGTCAACCAGGGATACCGCTCACCGATAAGCAGACATGTTTGCTTTTGTCCGCCGCTATCCTGTGCTGCGTACGTCCACCCCCGAAGAATGGAGGCACCATGTTGCTCGAGGGCAAGAAAGCAATCATCACCGGAGGCACGCGCGGTATCGGCTATGCCATCGCCTGCCGCTTTATCGAGGAGGGTGCCACCGTCACCGTCTTTGGCTCGCGTCAGGAGACCGCCGATGCGGCCGTTGAGAAGCTGACAGCCGTCTATCCCGACGCCAAGGTCTGGGGTCGCTCCTGCGACCTCACCTCACTCGAAGCCGTGACCGAGGCCTTTACCCAGGCTGCAGCCGATATGGGCGGTCTCGATACGGTCGTCAACAATGCCGGAATCTCCCAGCGCTCACCCCTTTTGGACTACACGGCCGAGGAGTTCGCCAAAGTCATGGACCTCAACGTCGTCGCTGTCTTTAACGGTCACCAGGCGGCCGCCAAGATTATGACCGAGGCCGGTCACGGCGGCACCATCACTACCACGAGCTCGATGGTCGCCAAGTACGGCCAGCCCTCCGGCGTCGGTTACCCCACGTCCAAGTTTGCCGTCAACGGCATGGTCCAGTCGCTCTCGCGCGAGCTCGCCCCCATGGGCATCCGCGTCAACGCCGTTGCCCCTGGCGTGACTAAGACCGACATGGTCGCCAACCTGCCCGAAGAGGTTATTAAGCCCATCATCGCCACTATTCCGCTCGGCCGCATGGGCGAGCCCGAGGACGTCGCCAACGCCTTTGTTTTCCTAGCGAGCGACATGTCATCCTATGTCACGGGCGCCGTGCTCCCCGTCGACGGAGCCGCCCGCTCCTAAAGGTCGCAAGCCACGACTTCGAACCTCAACGAGGCCCAACGCAAAAGGCGCGCTGTCTGCATCAACCGCAGGCAGCGCGCCTTCTATTATTTGGACGGAACCCGTATCCCGGTATTCCTTACTACTTACCGTCGTCGTCCTGGGCTTCATCGCGCGCATAGAGCTCCAGCATGCGGCGGCGGTATTCGTGTACGGCGAGCTTGGCGCGCTCAAGGCGGCGGCGCTCACGCGGAGTCAGCTCGGACGGGTCAACCTCATCACCATAGGTCTTATCGGCAAGAAGACGCGCCGCGTCCACGATGCGGGCATCGATGTGGCCGCTCGCCGCCTCGGCGGAAAGACGCTCGGCAATCGTATCGAGCGTAGGCAGGCCCTCGAATACGCGACCATGACCATGCGAGGTCAGTAGCTCGTGCTCGCGTGCGAGCAGGCTCGCCAAATCATGATGGGCACGCAGGATGTCGAGCGCATCGGATGGATGCTCGGCGACTTCTGCCACGGCGGCGACCGGCGCGGCGTCGACCACGCGGTAGAAGAGCTGCGCGAGCAATGGCATCAAGAACACCGTGATGGCACCGGCGGCAACCATGACCGACGCAATATCTTGCGACAGCGCGCCCGCGTTGACGGCCACGCTCGTTACGGCAACGATGATCGGCAGCGCCGTGGTGCAGTAGAGCGCCACGGTAATGCGGCCATACGCCGACACATCGCGCGTCACGGGACAAATGCTCATAGAGATGAGAATGGGCACGGCACGAATGATCAGCAGCGCCAAGATAAAGCCCACGAGCAGCCCGGGGCGCGACACCACGGCCGTCAGGTCGATCTTAGCGCCCGACACGGTAAAGAACACCGGGATCAAAAAGCCGTAGGCCAGGCCGTCGAGCTTGGTCTCAAGCGTATGGTTGCCCTCGGGGATGATATAGCGCAGGACAAAGCCGGCGGCAAAAGCGCCCAATACGATATCGAGGCTAAAGATGGCCGAGAACGCCACGAGCGTGACCAAAATAAGCACTGTCAGGCGTACGAACGTCTGCGACGTGGTATCGGCGCGCTCCTCGACAAACGCAAAGAAGCGGCTGCCGACGCGTTTGGAGCGGCTGGGGACCACGGCAAGCAGCACGCACACGGCGGCAAATAAGCCCAAGATCAGCAGCGTCTCGATGCCCGTACGGGCAGACAGCAGTACCGACATGGCGAGCACGGGGCCGAGCTCGCCCCACGTACCATAGGCAAGAATCGAATCACCGACGCGCGTTCCGGCAAGCAAACGCTCGCGCAAGATGGGCATGAGCGCCCCAAGCGCCGTCGAGGTCAAGGCGAGCGTCACGGCGATACCGTCGAAATGGCTGACCGAGAACCACGGGGTAAAGCGCACGGCAAGCCAGGCGATACAAAATGTGACAGCCCACGTGGCCATACCGTAGCGGCCTTCGACGCCCGTGATGTTCTTGGGATCGATCTCAAAGCCGGCAAGCAGGAACAAAAATGCCAGACCGAGCTCTGACACGAGCGAGACCTCGGCATCTACATGGATGACGCCAAGCATATGGGGTCCCAGCACCGCGCCGAACACGAGCAAAAAGACCGTTTCGGGAACGGGCTTTCCGGGAATCGCCGAGGCGATGAAGGGGCTTGCAAAGGCCACGAGCGCGATGATGGCGAGTGAAACGAATGCCATGTGATGCCTTTCTCTTGTTTGCGCATCACTGTAGCACCCTCGCCGTCCTCAACGCGCCGCGAGCTGTCGTATCATAGTGAGGTTTACAAACATGTGGCTCAAGGCGACCGCAGGGCAGACCCCGCAAACCGACCGCTGCCGCATACCGTACCGTACGCCCAACCGATCAGGAAGGCAGGAACCAATGGTCTCTCGTATCTACGTGGAGAAGAAACCCGGGTTCGACGTCGAGGCTCAGCAGCTCAAGGGCGAGCTGACCGAGATTCTCGGCATCAAGGGCATCGAGGCCCTGAGGATCATCAACCGCTACGACGTCGAGGGCATCGACGAGGAGCTTTTCCGCTCCTGCGTGCCGACCGTCTTTAGCGAGCCCCAGGTCGATGTGACCTACGACGAGCTCCCCGCAAGCGATGGCGCCGTCTTTGCCGTCGAATTCCTGCCTGGCCAGTTTGACCAGCGCGCCGACTCCGCCAGCGAGTGCGTGCAGCTCATCAGCCAGGGCGAGCGCCCCGCCGTGCGCTCCGCCAAGGTCTATATGATCTCGGGCGCTCTGGACGAAGCCGCCATCAAGGCCATCAAGCACTACGTGGTGAACCCCGTCGAGGCGCGCATCGCCTCGCTCGACTTGCCCGAGACGCTGTACATGGAGACCCCCGAGCCCCAGCCCGTCGAAGTGCTCGACGGCTTCCGCGAGCTCGATGAGGCCGGCCTTGCCGCCTTCATCGCCGATCGCGGTCTTGCTATGGACGAGGCGGACATCGCCTTCTGCCAGCAGTACTTCCGCGATGAGGACCGCGACCCCACCATCACCGAGATCCGCGTGATCGACACCTACTGGTCCGACCACTGCCGCCACACCACCTTCGGCACCGTCCTAGATGACGTGACGATCGACGACGCCGTGGTGCAGCAGGCCTTCGACCGCTACATGGAGATGCGCCATGAGCTCGGTCGCGACGCCAAGCCCGTCTGCCTCATGGACATGGGCACCATCGGCGCCAAGTACCTTAAGAAGACCGGCGTCATGACCGATGTCGACGAGTCCGAGGAGATCAACGCCTGCACTGTCAAGGTGAAGGTCGATGTCGACGGCGAGGACCAGGACTGGTTGTTCCTGTTTAAGAACGAGACCCACAACCACCCGACCGAGATCGAGCCCTTCGGCGGTGCCGCCACCTGCGTGGGCGGCGCCATCCGCGACCCGCTCTCGGGCCGCAGCTACGTGTACCAGGCCATGCGCGTCACCGGCGCCGGAGACCCCACCGTCCCCGTGTCCAAGACGCTCGAGGGCAAGCTGCCGCAGCGCAAGCTCGTAACCACCGCTGCCGCCGGCTACTCCAGCTACGGCAACCAGATCGGCCTTGCCACCGGCCAGGTCAACGAGCTCTATCACCCCGGCTACGTGGCCAAGCGCATGGAGGTCGGCGCCGTTGTGGGCGCTACCCCGGCAAACCACGTGCGCCGCGAGTGCCCCGCCCCCGCCGACAAGATCATCCTGCTGGGCGGCCGCACCGGCCGTGACGGCATCGGTGGTGCCACCGGCTCCTCCAAGACCCAGAACACCGAGTCAATCGAGACCTCGGGTGCCGAAGTCCAGAAGGGCAACGCCCCGGTCGAGCGCAAGCTGCAGCGTCTGTTCCGCCGCGGCGATGCCTGCCGTCTGATCAAGCGCTGCAACGACTTTGGCGCCGGCGGCGTCTCGGTCGCCGTGGGCGAGCTTGCCGATGGCCTGTATGTCGACCTTGATACCGTGACCAAGAAGTACGACGGCTTGGACGGCACCGAGCTCGCTATCTCTGAGTCCCAGGAGCGCATGGCCTGCGCCGTCGCCGACGGTGACGTCGAGGAGTTCATGGGCTACGCCGCCGAGGAGAACCTGGAGGCAACCGTCATCGCCGAGGTTACCGCCGAGCCGCGCATGCGCATGGCATGGAATGGCGTCGCCATCGTCGATCTGTCCCGCGAGTTCCTCAACTCCAACGGTGCGCCCAAGCACCAGGTCGCCCACGTCTGCGCCCGCAGCGTGTGGCAGCCCAGCTGGGCCGGCACCACGCTTGCCGAGCGCATGACCTCGCTCGTCACCGATCTTAACGTCGCCTCCAACAAGGGCCTTTCCGAGCGCTTCGACTCCACCATCGGCGCCGCGACCGTGCTCATGCCCTTTGGCGGCAAGACGCAGCTCACCCCGAGCTCTACCATGGTCGCCAAGTTCCCCGTGGACGGTGAGACCACCACGGCGAGCGCTATGGCATGGGGCTTTAACCCCTATCTGATGGAGGCCGACCAGTTTGCGGGCGCCTACCTGTCCGTGGTCGAGTCCATCGCCAAGCTCGTGGCCGCAGGCTTTGAGCACAAGCGCGCCTACCTCTCCTTCCAGGAGTACTTCGAGCGTCTGCGCACCGAGGCCGAGCGCTGGGGCAAGCCCATGGCAGCCGTCTTGGGCGCCCTTATGGCCCAAGTCGACCTGGGTGCCGGCGCCATCGGCGGTAAGGATTCCATGAGTGGCTCGTTTGAGGACGAGGCCGGCGAGCTCAACGTTCCGCCGACCCTCATCAGCTTCGCCGTGGCCGTGGGCAAGGCGGCCCGCGCTGTCTCCCCCGAGTTCAAGGGCCTCACGCACCGCGTCGTCCGCATCGCCCCCGCCACCTATGGCCAGGACTACCGCCCCGACGCCCAGCAGCTGCTCGCCGCATTTGACGCCGTCGAGGCGCTCACCGCCGCCGGCGACGCCCTGGCCGTCTCCACGCCCGGCTACGGCTGCGGCGCCGAGAGCCTCTTTAAGATGTGCGTCGGCAACCAGATCGGTATCGAGCTTGCCGAAGATGTGGACGTGGAGAGCCTCTTCACCCCGCTCTACGGCAGCTTTATCGTCGAGCTCGCCGAGGATGCCGAGCTGCCCGAGGTCGCCGACGGCGTTGTCGTCGAGCCCCTGGGCACCACCGTCGAGGGCTATGTCATCGATACCGGCTCCGAGGTCATCGAGCTCTCCGAGCTCCAGGAGGCCTGGGAGAGCGGCATCGAGGGCGTCTTTGCCTACCGCAGCGCCGGCGAGACTGCCAAGGTCGAGACCATCGACTTCCGTGCCAAGGATATCCACGTGTACAGCGGCGCCAAGATCGCCCGCCCGCGCGTGGTAATCCCCGTGTTCCCCGGCAACAACTGCGAGTACGATAGCGCCCGCGCTTTCCGCGCCGCCGGCGCCGAGGCCGACACCTTCGTGATCAACAACCTCACGCCCGAGGCCGTCGCCGAAAGCACCCACGAGCTTGCCCGCCGCATCCGTGCAAGCCAGATCGTCATGATCCCCGGCGGCTTCTCGGGCGGCGACGAGCCCGATGGCTCCGCCAAGTTCATCACGGCGTTCTTCCGCGCTCCCGAGGTCACCGAGGCAGTCCGCGACCTGCTCAAGGCCCGCGACGGCCTGATGCTGGGCATCTGCAACGGCTTCCAGGCCCTGATCAAGCTCGGTCTGGTGCCCTACGGCGACATCGTCGACGCCACGCCCGATGCGCCCACGCTGACGTTCAACACCATCGGTCGCCATCAGAGCCGTCTGGTGCGCACCCGTATCTCGTCCAACCTGTCCCCGTGGCTATCGCAGTGCAGCCTGGACGACCCCTACACCGTCGCCATCAGCCACGGCGAGGGCCGCTTTGTCGCCAGCGACGAGGTGCTCGCCCAGCTCATCGCCAACGGCCAGGTCGCCACGCAGTACGTGGGCGAGGACGGCAAGCCCAGTATGGATCTTTCCGTCAACCCCAACGGCTCCGCACTCGCCATCGAGGGCATCACGAGCCCCGACGGCCGCGTCCTGGGCAAGATGGGCCATGCCGAGCGTCGTGGCGACAACCTGTACCGCAACGTGCCCGAGCATGTCCCCGGCGATAAGTTCATGCCGATCTTTGAGAGCGGCGTGGCCTACTTCGCTTAATGCGTCCCATCGGGTACAATCCCCTCGGGTAACAACACCCGCCACCGGCACACCCGGTGGCGGGTTCTTTTTTGCTTCGCGCATACAGGAAGGACATCATGGAAAGCCGCAAGCCGTATCTCGCCACCCTACCCGGACTCATCCTGGGCTGCCTCGTCTGCTGTGCGCTCTGGGGGTCGGCTTTCCCCTGCATCAAGATCGGTTACGGGCTCTTTGGCATCCCCGCGCACGATAGCGCCTCACAGCTGCTCTTTGCGGGCTTGCGCTTCACGCTTGCCGGCGCCCTGGTTATCGTTGGGATGAGTGCGGCCCAACGCCGCCCCCTCATTCCGCAGGCTCGTGACATCAAGCCCATCTTTGTCTTGTCACTCTTCCAGACTATCGGGCAGTACTTCTTTTTCTACCTAGGACTCTCGCGCGCCAGCGCCATGTCGAGTTCCATCATCGAGGCCAGCGCCAACTTCCTCGCAATTCTCTTTGCCGCCTTGGCATTTCACACCGAGAGGCTCAATACGCCCAAGGTGCTTGGCTGTGTGCTGGGCTTTGCAGGCGTCGCGCTCGTCAACCTTTCGGGCGCGGATGGCACCTTTGGCTTTACGCTCGACGGCGAGGGATTTATCTTGGCTTCCACTGTTGCGGGCGCCCTGTCGACCTGCCTCATTGGCATCTTCTCGCGCGAGCATGACGGCGTCTTGCTCGCCGGCTGGCAGTTTTTAGTCGGTGGCGTGGTCCTTACCGCAATCGGGTTTTTGATGGGCGGCACGTTTTCCCCCACCGAAATCGCCCCCGCCATCGCGCTCATCATTTATATGGCGCTCATTTCCGCCGTCGCGTACTCGCTGTGGTCCCGCCTGCTCGCCGTCAACCCCGTCAGCCGCGTTTCGGTCTTTGGCTTTATGAACCCGGTCTTTGGCGTGCTGTTGAGCGCACTGCTGCTCGGCGAGGGCGCTGGCACGAGCCCCGTTACCGTACTTGTTGCCCTGCTGTTGGTCTGCGGCGGCATCATCATCGTCAACAAACCCAAAAAAGCCTAGCGAACCGCCCTTATTTAGTAGAGGAGATTCACATGCTTTAGCTTAATGGAGTACATCGGTGAGCTGAGGGCCGCAACGCACGCCAGCGTTCGCCCTTTTTTTCTAGCGTATCTGGACGCCGGCTTTCTTCTTCTCGCGCTTTACGCGGTAAAGCTCCGCGTCGGCAGCGCGAAGCAAGTCTTGCCAGGTATCGACGCCATCACCAACCCGTGCGTAGCCGATGGACATCCGCAACAGATACGGGACCTCGGCGCGCGCGAGCTCGTCGCTGATTGCCGCGCACAGACACATGATGTCCTGCTCCGCCGTCGCCTTTTGAAGCACCACAAACTCATCGCCGCCATAACGTGCGATAAAGCCACCAGACGCCGAGCAGACCTCTTTGAGCGTAGCAGATATGACCTGGAGGGCATGATCGCCCTCAACATGTCCATACCGGTCGTTAATCTGCTTAAAGCCGTCAGCGTCCATCATAAGCAGATATACATCTTCGGCCTGATCCACATTTGAAAAGAGCGACAGCATATAGGTCTCAAAACGGTTGCGATTGTTGAGGCCAGTCAACGGGTCGGTCGAGATCAGCTGCTCCTGGTAGATGATGTAGAGCAGCAGGATGCTCAGCGTTATACCGACACAAAGGCCCGGTACCGAAAACAAAACCTGGAAGGTACCGCCCACCAGAGCGGGAACCGCAAAAAAGGCGAGGGTGCGATAAATGGCCTTCTTTTGCAGACTTTCGACTTTTCGAGTCTGAATAAAGGCATGCAAAGACGTATATATGATGTAGCAGTAGCTAACGATAGGCTGAATCATATAAAGCGCTCCGCGACGATATACGCCCTGTGCATCGATATAGAACATAGTGTGCGTCCAGTAGCTGGTAAATGCCAGCACGACCACCAATACGGTTGGCAACGTCACGAGCGCCACCCTATAGCGCGCGGTCAAAAGGCGTGAGCCCTGCACTGTCTCGGAATAGAAAAACCAAATGAGGCACGCGATGGCGAACAGCGAAAACGAGACCGCGTTGGAAATCCAGTTGGCCGTGATGCCTACAGGAGTGCTCACGCCGTCCGAGAGCGTCCAGATCATATCGAAGAAAATGTAGGCTGCAGACGTGTAGCCCAGCATGCTAAACAGAAGCTGCTGGGTGCTCGAGAACAAGGAGCGGCGGCTTCGTGCGGCAAGCCCGATAAGAACAATCATGCATAGCAGGAATATCTCAATTTTGAGTGCCTTAACCACTAGACGCCATCCATTCAATATTCAAGTGGTCAGAATCGCCCGATTCTGGTCTGGGCAACAAACACCCCCTACCCGCAGGGGTAAGGGGAATCATAGCAGAGCGCCCGAACGTCACTGCAAAACAGTCATCGTTCGGGCGCTCAAACGGCGCGAATTGCACTCCGGCATCATTGATGGGTAGCGATTGCTATTCGCCATCGATGTCGGTCGCGACGGCCTCCTCGATGGCCTCGACACCGGCAGGCGACAGATCCTCCTTGCCCTGGCAAAACTTCTTGTCGACCCAGCCGGTCAGAATCGGGGCCATGATTGCCGTGATGATGACGGCGGTGGCGATCTGCGCATACGCGGTGGGCGCAAGCTCGGCATAGCGCGGAGCGACCTCGGCGAGGGCGACCGGCGTGGTCATAGCCGTGCCGGCGATAGTGGAGCAGGCAACGGCCGCCTTGCCGTTACCACCGCACAGGCGCTCGAAGGCAAAGGTAATGGGACCGACGATAAAGAGCGTGATGAGGCCCAGCAGGATGCCCGAAATGCCGCCGGTGATAAAGCTCGAAAGACTCATGGACGCACCGAGCTGAAAACCGATAACGGCAATCGCAGGATTGGCGCCGGGAACCAGCAGGTTCTTGATGAACGGGAACAAGTTGCCCAGAACCATGCCGATAACAAGCGGCAGGATGGATCCGATGATGGTGCCGACGGGGATGTTGGCGAGACCCGAGACACCGAGGATGATCATCGTGACGGCGGGGCCGGCCGTAAAGAACAGGATACCGACGGCGCCTTGCTCGGACTCGTCGCCGAACTCGCCCATGATGCCGGTGTAGAGCGCCATGTTGCAAAACGTAATGCCGCCGATGATAGACACGGAGCTCAGACCTAGGAAGTTGTCGTTAAAGAAATATGCCACACCCAAGCCAAGGGCAGCCGCAACAACAAGCTTAGGAATCAGCACAACGATGCCGGTCTTGATGGCGCCCGGCGTGGACTTAAAGCTGATGCCGGCACCCACAAACAGCAGGATCGCGGCAACGATGGTGTTGGAACCACCGCGGCAGGCGGCGGTAAAGAAGCCGCCGATCTCAAAGACCTGCGGGCAGAAGGTATTGAGCAAAAGGCCAACGATCATCGGGTAGATCATGATGTCACCCGGGATACGCGGGACTTTGAATTTCTTTTGCTCGTTGGCGGTCGCTTCCTGTGCCATGAAACCCCCATTTCCGCTGACGCAGAACAAAAGCCCACGTCATACTTTGCTACAGTAAAGTTTGACCATGGTACCAGAAGAAGCAGACCGGCTCGGTGAGAAATTCGATACGTGTGCCGGGACGCTAAACGTGCTCCGCTCTTATATGAAGCTCAAAACGATATAGAACACGATGCCCGAGACGCAGCACCACAACATCGACTTTGTCTTGATTGCCACCGCCACGACGCCGGCGGCCGCAATCCAGGGAATCAAGCCCTGCCACAAGCCGGCGTCGAAAGCGCCAGGGCTTATCAAATCGTTGGCGACCAGCGCCGCAAAGGCGGCAGGCGGAATATAACCCAAGGCCTCGGTAACGCGGGGCGACAGCGTTCTCCCGCGCAAGGCAAACGCCGGGGCAATGCGGAAAAACGCGATGGCCGCCCATGACGACAGCCATAGAACCAAAAACTCATTAACGGGCATCGCGAGCGCCCCTTCCCTCGGCGAGGACATCGCACGCGAGTGCCGTGACAACGCCGACGAGCACACTTGCCGGCACGGCGATATTCGTCCACCCCAAGAACTTGCATATGGCGACGGACACCGCAGCCAAACCGGCAGCTACGACATTGCCGCGCGACAGTCGCTGCGAAAAGAGTAGGCAGATAAAGAGCGATGTGCAGACAAAACCCGCAATAGCGGTGGGAACATCAACAACGGCGCCGACGATGGCGCCCGTCGTACACGAAACGCCCCATGTTGCGATGAGGATCACGTTGAGCACAAAGGACTCGAGCGGACCCCAATCCTCCCCTTTAACCAACTTGGCAAGCGAAATGCCGTATGCCTCCTCGGTAAGTGTCGCGGCAACAGCCAGCGTCTGACGCTTCGAAGCACCCCTCAAATGCGGTGCGATCGATGCCGAGTAAAGCGCAAAGCGCGAGGAGATTGCGGCCACACTTGCGACAATCGATGCCGCAGGCACACCTGCCAGCCACAGGTTGCAGACCATAAACTGCCCGCTGCCCGTCACGAACGTGCTGCTCAGGGCAAAAACCATCCAGGGTTCCATTCCCGTCTGCGCCATAATCATTCCGCACGGCGCGGCTATCGCAACATAGGTAAGCATCACCGGCCAGACGGTTTTAACGATTTTGAGCACCATAACGTTCCTCGTCCCGACAAGATTTCCGAGCCGCATTCAACGACGCGGCAGAACCATCGCCCGATGGCAACCGAGTTCACCTACAATTGCCACCGGATCGAAAGACACAGAAAGACACAACTTTTTAGGAAGTCATTATGACAGCTATCGATCGAACGCGGGCTGCCGCGGCCTTCAAGACCTACACCGATGCCTACGATGCCGCCAATCCGCGTATCGCGCTCAAAATCGAGCATACGTACCACGTTGCCGAGGCATGCGATGCCGTGGCACGCGAACAGGGCTGGTCACCTCAGGACATTGACCTAGCGTGGCTTTGCGGCCTGCTGCACGATATGGGTCGCTTTGAGCAGCTGCGACGCTGGGACACGTTTAAGGATGCCGAGAGCATGAGCCATGCGGCGTTGGGCGTCGAGGTTCTCTTTGGCGAAAACCCTGCAGACGCGCCCGCGACAACAAGTATCCGCGACTTTATCGACGATCCGGTAGAAGACGAGTTGATTCGCGCAAGCATTGCCTATCACAGCGATTTCCGTCTACCCGCGCAGCTCGACGAGCGCACGCGGCGCTTCTGCGATATTGTGCGCGATGGCGACAAGGTCGACATTATGCGCACCATCGCCGACAGCACCGTCGACACCATCCTCAAAGTGGATGAGGACGTGTTTCTTGCCAGCCACTTCTCGGCACCGACGCTGGCTGCCTTTGACGAGCACCGCTGCGTCACGCGCGATGAGCGCGATGAGCCCGCGGACTACTTGGTGGGGCTTATCTGCTTTATGTTTGAGCTCGTCTATCCGGCAAGCCGCGCGCTGACGCGCAAGCAGGGCGATATCTACCGCCTGCTCGACGCACCTTTTGGTATCGTGCGGCCCTTTACCGACCCCGCCACGCAAGCGACCTGGGAACGCCTAAAGAAAGAGATGCGAGCCTGGCTGGCCAGCGCCTAGCGCTCGAGCTGGGCCAGAAGCTCCTCGACAACTTCGACGGCGTCACCGACAACTTTGTACTGCGCAGCGCCGAAGATGGGGGCATCCGGGTCCTCGTTGACAGCGATGATGCACTCCGCGCCGCCGATGCCGGCAAGATGCTGGATAGCGCCCGAAACGCCGATACTCACAAGGAGCTTGGGCGAAACCGACACGCCGGTCTGGCCAATCTGGTGGCGATACTCCAACCAGCCTGCCTCCACAACGGGACGCGTGCAACCAAGCTCGGCACCCAAGGCATCGGCGAGTTTTCGCATCAGGGGCAGATTCTTCTTGGAGCCGATGCCGCGGCCCACCACGACCAGGCGCTCGGCATCGGCAATTGATGCCTGCTGCCCCCACTCCTCGGCGGGAATCGAGATCTCGACACGGGCCTTAACATCATTCGCAAGCGATACCTGGGTAATCGTGCCATAGCGGCTGTAGTCAAACTTGGGTGCCCCAAAGATGCCGGGGCGCACCGTTGCCATCTGCGGCCGATGATTGGGGCAGATAATGGTGGCCATCAAGTTGCCGCCAAACGCCGGGCGGGTCTGCTGCAGTAGACTCGTCTCCGTATCCATCGAAAGCACCGTACAGTCGGCCGTAAGGCCCGTCTGCAAGCGTACGGCCACACCGGGCGCCAGCTCACGACCAAAGGCGGTTGCGCCGTACAGAATGGCCTCGGGTCTGCGCTCGGCCACCAAATCGCAGATGAGACGAGCATAGATCTCCGCATCGTTTTGGCGCAGTCGCTCGTCGCGGCAGACCACGACCTCGTCGGCACCGGCGCAGACCAGATGCTCCAGGTCCTCAAGCGAGCCCTCGGGGCCCATGCCGGCCAATGCCACCAGACGGCAACCGCGAGCATCGGCAAGCTCGCGCCCCTTACCCATGAGCTCGTAGGCCACCGGAGCCACGACATCGTGATCGTCGGTCTGAACGAATACCCATATGTCTCGATACGCATCGAGGTCAACCGCGCCGGCGGCCTCGTCGCGCTCGATCGAAATGGCATTGACGGGGCAGGCGTCGACGCACCCGCCGCACAAGATACAGCCGTCGGTCACATGGGCGCAGCGGTTGGGGCGCTCGCCCTCCATCACAATGCCACCCGAGGCACAGGCGCGAACGCAGCGGCCACAGCCAACGCACGCCTCGCTATCGATTATCAGTCCGCTCATCTATGCCATCCCCTCGATAATCTTGGCAATCTTTGCCGCCTGCTCGACCGGCGTGCCCTCGATGGCCTCGCACGTTTGGTCGCGGTCGGGCACAAATGAGCGCACGACCTGCGTCGGCGATCCGGTAAGGCCGCAACGCGAAGGGTCAGCATGTACATCGGCAGCACAGACCACCCGCACATCCGCATCTTCGGCCGCGCGAATGCCGGCGATGCTCGGCATGCGCAGCTGGCCGATCTCCTTGGCGGTCGTCATCGCGCACGGCATCTCCAGATAGACCGTCTCCTCGCCGGCATCGCAACCGTGAACGAGCGAAAGCGCACCGCACGTCGTAAAACCTGCGCTCTGCACGCAGCTCACATCGGTCACGCAGGGAATCTCGAAGGCGCCGGCCAGCTCGGGGCCAATCTGGGCGGTATCGCCATCTACCGCCATCTTGCCGCAGATGAGCAGGTCGAAGTCCTCGTCGAGCGCCTCGATACCGCATTTGAGGGCATAGGTGGTCGCCAACGTGTCCGCGCCCGCAAAGGCGCGATCGGTCAGCAGCAGCGCATCATCGGCGCCGCGGGCAATGCAGTCGCGCAGCAGCGATTCGGTTGCAGGGATACCCATCGACACCACCGTCACGCGCACATCCATGCCAAAGCCGATAAAGTCGTCCTTGAGCGCCAGCACGCATTCGAGGGCACTTGCATCGAAGGGATTAATGACCGCCTGCTTGCCATCACGCACGATGGTATTGGTTTTGGGGTCCATCTTGACCTCGGTGCTTCCCGGTACCGCCTTGACGCACACCACCATATGGAAATCGCTCATCTTCACGCGCCCCCTTTCTGGACGAGTTCATCCAAGAGCTTCTCCGAAAATAGGTTGCCACGACCCAGCTGCCCGGCAGGATCGAGCTGCAGCTTGAGTCGAGCCGATTCGACCATGGCCTCGTGGCCGTACATCGTCTCCAAAAAGCCCGCTTTGATCTTGCCGACGCCGTGCTCGGCAGAGACGGCGCCGCCCATAGCCGTTACCTCCGCAGCCCACCGGGCAAACAGCTCACCACCGCGACGGTAGTCCTGCGCATCGCGCGGCAGGATATTCACATGCAGATGGTTGTTGCCGATATGTCCCCAGGCGGCAGACTCAAGCCCGCTTTCGGCCAGCGTGCGGCGATAGAAGGCAACGACATCGGCCAGGCGCGCGTTGGGTACCGACATATCCGACCCCAGTTTGGTAATGGTGGGGTCGGTGCGGCGACGCTCATCGATGAGCATGTTGACACTCTCGGGGACGGCGTGGCGGAAGAACCGCTGGCATTCGCGATCGACCTCGGTGCGCGCAACCCAGGTCGCGTCATCGCGGCCGCCCGCAAGCTCCAAAACCCATCCCAGGTGGTACAGCTCCTCAGTCGCTTGAGCCTCGTCGTCGCAGTCGAGTTCCACGTAAATACAGACCTTTGCCTCATCGTCGAGTGCCGGCAGCGAGGCAAACGCGGTCGACTGCTCGCGCTGGCGGCGAAGGATATCCAAGGCGCCGGCATCGAAATACTCAATAGCGGCGGCATGAGACAGCACGGGGCGCACGGAATCGGTAAAGGACACTGCCTTGTCCTCGCTGTCGAAAAAGCAGCTCACGCCCCATACGACCGAAGGTGCCGCCTGCAGGGCGATCTCGAGCTCGGTAATGACGCCGAGTGTGCCGCACGCACCGATAAAGAGGTCGATGGTGTCCATATCGTCCGCAACGAAATAACCCGACGCGTTTTTGGTCTTGGGCATGGTATAGCCGGGAAGATCCAGCTCGAGCGCGCGGCCTTCCGCTGTCACGAGCGACAAGTGGCGTGCGTCAGCGTGCGCCTGACCTCGATGAAGCTCAAGCAGGTCGCCGTCCGCCAGTGCCACGTGAAGCCCCGTAACGTGCGGGCGCATGGGGCCGTAGGCGTAACTGCGGGCACCAGAGGCATTGCACGCCGCCATGCCGCCCAGGCAGGCAGATGCCTCGGTGGGATCGGTGGGAAAGAACTGCTCAGGAGCTGCCTGGAACTCCTCATAGGCCTCAAGCGATACCTGATCCCAGTCAGCGGTCGGCAATGCCTTCTTACCCAGCTGCTTGCGCAACTCCGAAAGCACGACGCCCGGCTCCACGCGCAGCAGAAAACGGCCTCGCTCGTCGCGGCGAAGACCCAGGTAGCGATTCATACGAGAAGTGTTGAGGATGTGGCCGCCGTGGGGCACGGCGCCGGCAGCCAGACCGGTCCGAGCACCCTGGACCGTTATCGGAACATGCTCGGCATGGAGCTTTCGCAGAATGGCGCGGACTTCGTCCTCCGTTGTCGGAAACGAGATGCTCGACGCCTCGCCCGATGTGCGAGATTCATCGCGACCATATTCTTCGAACTCGTCGCCGAAGGGTTTGATGGCTGCAGACACGCGAACTCCCCCTTTAGTTAACTACAGTGTTTGCAGGGAGATGTTACCGCATCGTTTCGTCGACGTGACTGAGACCGTCTCCATAATTGGCGAATTTTACGTTTGCGCAATTCGGCGAGCGGCAGCGTTTTCTCGGCAGGCGCTCTATTTAACGCGCTCCTTCCCATCGCTGCCACGCATGCAATTGGCGCCCGAAAAAAGTTGAGATATTTTTTACCCTCTCTCACCTGCGGCGATGTAAATCCGTCAAGCATTTGGTCAGAAATTGGTCAAGTTACGGCTGATACGGTCGGCATCGACAGCCAAAGCCAATGGAAGGTTTGGCCCAAAAACAGGGAGGTTCCCATGGCATATTACTGGCCCCAGTACGGCGTCGCTATCGAAGTTGGCGACGACCCGTATCTTCTGCCCTTCGACGAGGAGGCATTTCCCGATGCGGCTGTCTATCACGTCACCACCGACGTGATTTGCGATCCCGAATCGTTTTCGGCACTCGCTCACCACATCGCCCACATCCACGACATCAAACTCGACCCAAACTTCGACGAGCTCATCTACTCGCGACGCCTCATGCTCCACATGCTCTTTGGTGCCGATCCGTCCACGTTCGCGCGCGTCTATACCACTAAGGATGCCGCATGAGCGCAAGGAAGCAGTCGAGCCCCCTAGGGTCAAAACATCGAAAAAGGCTCGGCGTTGTCTGCCTGGCCATCGCCTGCGCCCTTATCGCCGTCGGCCTTTACGCCTGGCAGTCAAAGCCTGTCGCCGAGACAGGTGCCTCGGTCACAGCGGCGGAGGGTAAGTCGCGCCAGGAAATCCAGGACGAGCTCGATGCCATCGTCCGCGACAACATGATGACGATCTCGGTCGCACCGGTCGCCCAGCTACAAAAAGGCGGCAAGCTGCGCGTCAACGTGCAAAACGTCCAGGATAACAAGTTTCCCCAGCGTTTCCGCGTGATCCAAAACGACGAGACCATCTATGAATCGGGCGTGGTCGAGACCGGCAAGACCGTTGAGACCTGCCCCGCAGGCGACATCAAAGAAGGTGAGGCGTATATCGAGATTCAAGCGCTCGACGCCAAGACCTACGACGCCCATGGCAATCCCACGCGCATCAAGGTGCGGGTTGCGCAGCCCGAAGACTAGATCTGCCACCCGTTGCGAAAACGCGCACCCACGCCGCTTTCGTCTGACCATCACGGAAACGGTCCGTGACGAATAGAAAGGAACGATTATGGACATCACCGGGAACTTGAGCGGGACCAGGGCGCTCGTCGTGGGCGTGGGGCTGATGCTTGCACTTTCAATGGGTGCCGCGCCGACCCCCGCCCTGGCGGAGGGACGCACTGGAACCACCAACGTGACTATCAGGACCCAAATCGACAACATCAAGTTCAAAGCCCCGACCGTCATCCCATTTGTCGCCAAGGCCGATGGCACGCTTCAGGGCCCTTCCGAGAATACAACCACCATCGACAATCTTTCGGCCTATGGCATCCACGTTGCCAACATGAAGATCGGCGCCAAGAACTCCTGGAGCATCGTCGCCGACGCCAAGACGGGAACCGCCCAGAACTCCATCGATTTTAAGGTTGGTCCGGACAAGGCACTCCAAGACGCTCACGCCGCGACGCAGGAAGCGGGCCTCGACCTTTCCAAAAATGCATCCTTCGACATGGGCTACCAGGGCATCGCCAATGGTACGGACAAGATTAAGCTCAAGACGAGCGGCAATGTCGCCCGCGTCACGCGAGACATCTTCCATGTGACTGGCGAGGGCGACCAGGTCGCAAGCATTACGTGGACGGTCGAGCCCGGTGCGCACACGGCCTAAGGCGATTGTCCTTGCCGTCATCATCGGCGTTGTAACGTTTGCCCCGATCGCCGCCTTTGCCCAACAAGAGCAAGCGCAGGCTGCCACGCAAGTGACTGTCGATCTATCGGAGCTCGAACGCAGTGGCCAACATGAGCCCCTCGCGCAAACGGGCGACACGCGACAGCTCCTGGCAGCAGGAGTCGCCGCGGCAGGCGCAAGCGCCATCGGCCTTGGCCTGCGCATGAAACGCAGCCAGTAGCCGCGAAAATCGAGACCGTCCAGAACAGGTAAGGAGAACCCATGGCATCAAAGAACCTTTTGCCCGTTGCCGCGCTCTGCAGTGCGCTTGCCACCGGCATGCCCGTCGCCGCTCTAGCGACACCCGCCGCGGACGTCCCCTTACCTGCCGTCAACTGTCTCGCCACAAACCAGATGAGCACCATCGCGCGCCAACGCTTCTCGCTTGCGCAGGCAAGCATTTCGACCTCGGGGTGCCTCCGTCGCTGCACGAACAGCTCGATAGTCGTGGATACCGAGCGCTCAAGCACAGCGGACGGTCCCCTAACGGGATGCGTTATCTGCACATGGCGCGCAGCTGCAACTGATGCCGATGGCGATTCCTGCGACGTGAAACTATGTCTCGACATCACCCTGTCCGATGACTCGGCGGACGGGGCAACAGTCGCCTTCGACAGCACGTTTTTCGAAAACGGAGGGGGTGTATGCCTGGGCTGCGTCCCCTCGAGCGCCGATGGCACGCAGCCCGCTATCTCATTCACCGCATCGCTGAAAATGACCAAGGCGGGCACCGACGCCACGGCAAATGGCGAGATCGCTCTGATGTTCTACGCGAGCGGCACAGAAAGCCAGGAGATTCGGGGCAAACAGCGGACCGGATCGCTCAGGCTGACGCGAGGGGCAGACCCCGGTCCTGTCGATATCAGTGCCGAAACGCAAGATGTGCATCACGTCCTTGTCGATCCGGCGCTCCTCGAGATGGAATGGAGCGGAGTAGGAGCGGTCGGACTCGCCCCCTCGACGGGTGACATCGCAAGCGACTCCAGCGAGAGCAGCGGTGAAATAGCGCCTGGGGACAATGGCGCACCAGGCGGCATAACACCGCCATCGAGCGGTCCTTCAGCCACTTTCAGCGAGCCAAGCGAAACAGCCACCGCAGTGGGCGGCACGCAAGCTGGCGAAAACTTGGGGTGTCCCATGCCGGCAGACATCGACGAGGGCAATTGTTGCATGATGGTCGCGCTCGACCGCACGGAAACCGTCGACGCCGCGAGCATTGAGGTCACCGCTGCCGATAAGCCCGTCCGCAAAGCAGCCATTATCGCATTCCCTAAAACCGTCGAAGTTGTTTTTCTGCCATCGGGCGAGGTCGTAGCCCCCACCTTGCTCACCTTGCTTGGGGCAAAGGGCACGGCCAACCAAATCGACAACCTCACGGTCGCCGACCCTGCGACCACCGCAAAACTGCACCTGTATGCCGTAACCTCGGACGGAGGCAAAACCGAGGAATTCGACGGTGAGAACCTCCTGAATAACCGGATACTCCATAAAATGGAAGACGTCTCGTATCAAATTGAGCTCGTGGGATTTGACCGAGCTCGAGATGCCGATATCATCGCCGCGGCCATTGAGTCCCCGCAGCGACTCATGACGCTGTGCTTCGATTACAGCCCCTATGTCGTGATGGGAGGCTGAGGCTTGGGCACCAAATGCCGTCATTAATACCACTTATATAACGTATAGGATGAGGCATGACGCACCCTGCAGCCCGTTCTGCTACGATTGCCAGGTTGGCATCAATATGGGAGGGTTCATGCCGGGTTTGGGAACGGTCATCAACGTCGCACTTTTGATTGCGGGCGGACTGCTGGGCCTTATAGGCGGACGCTTTATCACACCCCGCATCCAAGACACGCTCATGAAGGCGTCGGGGCTGTGCGTTTTGTTTATCGGACTGGGCGGCACCATGCAAAAGATGCTCGTCATTGACGGGAAAGCGCTGGAGACCACCGGCACCACCATGCTCATCGTCTCGTTTGCCCTCGGCTCGCTCATCGGCGAGGCCGTTAACCTGGAAGCCGGCATCGAAAACCTGGGCGAATGGCTCAAGCGCAAAACCGGCAGCGAGGGAGACAACGAGTTCACCAATGCCTTTGTCTCGACATCGCTGACCGTCTGCATCGGTGCCATGGCTATCGTGGGATCAATCCAAGACGGCTTGCTCGGCGACTGGTCCACGCTTGCCCTCAAGGGCGCGTTGGACTGCATCATCGTCTGCACCATGACGGCTTCGCTCGGCCGCGGCTGCATCTTCTCCGCCCTGCCCGTTGCCGTATTCCAGGGAACGATTACGCTGTTTGCCGGCGCGCTCTCCCCCATCATGACCGCCGCCGCCCTCGACAGTCTATCGCTCGTGGGCTCTATGCTCATCTTCTGCGTCGGCGTCAACCTCATCCGTCCTCAGACCTTCCGCACGGCCAATATGCTCCCCTCCGTTGTCATAGCCGTCATCTACGCCCTCCTGTTCTAAATCTATCTACGTAGCGGTATCTCGAACACCTGTTTGATGCTGTGCTATGATATGAGGTCACCGAAGCTGCGTTAGGAGAGGAGAGACGGTGGCCGACCAGGACATCAAGATGCTCATCGAGCGCATTATGGCCGAGGCCCGGACCCATCAGTCTGCTCGCTTCTCAAACGAAGTCTATGCTGACGAGCCGATTCTCAAAACCGGTCGTCAGATGCAGAATTTCCTTCCCGACCAGTACCGCAAGATGCGCGAGATATCGCGCTGGCAGGATGACCCCAAAGGCGGCGCGGGTCGCTGGCTTTCGGAAGCCGAGCTTTTCTACCGCCAAGGCCTGCTGATGGCCGATTTTGAGGACGATTGCCCCTATAACGGCACCTTTAAGTCGTACTTCCCAACCTACAACGCTATGAGCGATCGCCAGCTGCGCGGGTACTTTACCTGGCGCGCCCAAGTGCGCCGCGGAACCGTCGAGGAAACGTCTACGTCCTTTGCCTTCCTGTACCTCTATGAGCTGATCTGCGGCATTGGCGTAGATGACCCACTTGATGGTTTTAAAAAGATCAAGGCTTTTTGGGATGCCTATCGTGCCTTCGAGCCCGGCATCGACCGGTTTGCACGCGTGTGGTTGCAAGATTACGCCGTGTTCCACGGGCTCGACCCCGAGCTGCTTCGCGACTCTAAAACCGTCGCATTCGACAACGCCCTCATCGAACTGCGGCGTGCGGCGCGAGGTCTTGCGCCCGCGCCGGCGCCGTCGGACCTGCCGCCTGCGCGTCGCAAGACCTCCGAGCCCACGCTCCCCCTTCCGCCCGACGAGGCAGGCGAGGAGCGACTCATGACCGCTATAAACGCCCTCTCCACGTACAACCTGAATAACTCACGGCTCGACCGTTCCCACCATCGCGACCTGCGCCACGTGGCATGCGCCGTGTATGTCCGTATGGCGCGCTACTATGACACGCACCGAAAGACCGGCATCGTAGCGAGCTTGTTTGGGGAGGAGACGGCCATGCCCTACACCATGTTTGCCTCGGCCGTGTTCTTTGCGCCCGAGCGCCACGAGGACTGCGAATATCGCCTGGACCCCATTCACATCTATCGCTGCCAAAATGGCTTTTGGGAATGCATGCGCATCCACGGCAGCAGACAAAAAAGTAGCAAGCTCGGTGAGATGATGCGCGCCTGCGACCAACGCCTGCGCCTGGCCCTAGACCCCACCCATCCCCTAAAGGAGGAGAAGGTCCCCAAATATCTGGCCAAGATCATCGATGACGAGATCGTGGCATGGCTTTCGTGGGACGCCGCGCACCAGCCTGTCAAGATCGATATCGATTTGAGTCAGCTGGGGCACATTCGGAGCGCCGCCGCGCAAACGCGTGAAGCGCTTTTGATTGATGAGGAGCGCGAGGATGATGTGTCTATGGAAGCCGAGGCGACGCTTATCGAGCAACCGAACACCGAGTCTGCGCCCAGCATGACCGCCGGACCTGGCGAGATGGCCACACGGCAAGACGAACCCGACGAGCCGACTGTCTCCACCGAAGAGTTTGGCGTCGTGGCACCGCTCCTCGTGTCTGTGCCCGCGCCCGTAACGCCCGCGTCTGCCGAAGCTGCGAACAAACTCGCGCCCGCCGCAGATGCCTTCCTTCGCGCGCTCCTCGAGCGGAACACGGCGCAGGCCACATTGGCGGCGGCACAGTCGGGCAAGAGTGAGGACATGCTCGTCGATAGCATCAACGAAGCGCTCTTTGACCTGGTGGGCGACACCGTTATTGAATTTGGCTCAGCAGGACCGCAGATTATCGAGGACTACGAAGCAGACGTGAGAGGATACCTAGACCATGAGTGATACCGCATCCGCAGCACCCCGCGTGCCCAAGCGCGTCGCCGCCGTCATTCTCAACTCGCTCAAGGGCGGCGTGGTCCCGCGCATCGGCCTTCCCTATATCACCGTGGGGCGCGAGGTCGAGATCCGTGCTCTGCTCACCGACCTGAGCCTCATCGCCGACGGCGGCGCGAGCTTCCGTTTCCTAGTCGGTCGCTACGGCGCCGGCAAGAGCTTTTTGCTCCAGACCATCCGCACGCACGCCATGGGCGAGGGATTCGTCGTCGCCGATGCCGACTTATCCCCTGAACGCCGTCTGCAGGGCGGCCAGGGACAGGGCCTTGCCACCTACCGTGAGCTCATCCGCAACATATCGACCAAGACGCGCCCCGAGGGCGGTGCGCTCAACCTTATCCTGGATCGCTGGGTCGCCTCGTGTGCCGATGCCGACGAGTCTGCCGTCAATGCCCAACTGGCCCCACTCGAGGAAATGGTCCACGGCTTCGACTTCGCCCGCATGCTCCGCCGCTACCGCGCGGCCGTATCCGAGGGCGACGAAGAAGCTATGAGCCGCGTGACCAAATGGATTCGCGGCGAGTACCGCACCAAGAGTGAGGCACGCGCCGAGCTGGGCTCCTCGACCATCATCAGCGATGACGACTGGTACGACTACGTTAAGCTCATTGCGCGCTTTTTGGTCTGCAGCGGCTACAAGGGCATGCTGGTGCTCATCGACGAGCTCGTGAATCTGTATAAGATTCCCAACGCCATCACGCGCCAATACAACTACGAGAAGATCCTGACCATGTACAACGACACGCTCCAGGGCAAGGCGCAGTACCTGGGCATGATCATGGGCGGCACGCCAACCTCCATCGAAGACCGCCGCCGTGGCGTGTTCTCCTACGAGGCCCTGCGAAGTCGACTCGCTCAGGGCCGCTTTGCACGCGAGGACCTTAAGGACATGCTCGCGCCCATCATCCGCCTGCAGCCACTCACCTACGAGGAGTTGCTGGTGCTGATCGAAAAACTCATGCAGATCCATGCCGGATACTTTGGCTGGACGCCCACGCTTACCGAGAACGACTTGGTAGACTTTCTCAAGATTGAGTTTGGCCGCGTGGGAGCCGATACGCACCTGACGCCGCGTGAGGTCATCCGTGACTTTATCGAGCTGCTCGATATCCTGTGTCAGAACCCCGATGCAAATGTGGCCGAGCTGCTGCAAAGCGTCGGCGGCGACGCGTTGGCGCCGGCAGCCGCAACAGGCGACGCCGGCACCGCAGGCGGCGACCGCAACTTCGCCGAATTCACCATCTAACCTGCCAAAAAGGGACAGGTTTATTTTGGCAGGTTTTATCTGGGCAAACGCTGAGGCAGTAATGCAGCAAACCATTGCCAGCCGCGTTGAGAAGTTCGTATTTGAGGGGAGGTCCCGTGAACGCCTTTGACCGATATGCTCCGTTTATCCAAGACTTCATCTACTCCCACGATTGGGAGAGTCTACGCTCTATCCAGGTTGCAGCAGCTGATGCCATCTTTAACACACAAGATAATGTGCTCTTGACGGCATCCACGGCTTCCGGCAAAACCGAGGCAGCCTTCTTTCCCATCCTGACCGAGTTTTGGGAGAACCCGCCCGCGAGCGTGGGCGCCCTCTACATCGGCCCCCTCAAAGCGCTCATCAATGATCAGTTCGTCCGCCTCAACGACCTCTGCGAAGAGGCCGATATCCCTGTCTGGCACTGGCATGGCGATGTCTCGCAGTCGCACAAGGCTAAGCTCATTAAAAAACCGAGCGGCATCCTGCAGATTACACCCGAGTCACTCGAAGCGCTTTTAATCCATAAGCACATGGCGATCCCGCGCATGTTTTGCGACCTGCGCTACGTGGTCATCGATGAGGTCCACTCGCTCATGCGCGGCGACCGTGGCGGGCAAACGCTCTGCCTTATCGAGCGACTCTCGCGCATGGCCGGTGTGCAGCCTCGCCGCATTGGCCTTTCGGCTACCATCGGCGACCCCGAGCGCACGGGCGCTTTTCTCTCACAGGGAACGGGGCGCGACTGCGTTATCCCCCGCTTTGAAGAACCGCGCCGCGTGTGGCGCATCTCCATGGAGCACTTCTACAACTCGGGCCCCCAGGCGCAGCAGCGGGGATTCATGGGTACAGGTCCTCAAGAGGCCGAAGTGCTTGCGTGCGAGCGCATCGATGCGGCGGCATCCGCGGCACTGCCCGCCGGCGCCCAAGACATGCGTCACAGCGGACAGCTCACACAAGAGGAGCGCCGTCAACGTCGTGAGCGGGCACAGGGCAAGGCCGCTCCCAAGGACCGCCAAGTTTCCTCGGCCCCCGAGGGCGAAGTCGACATCCCCCAAGCACCCGAACAGGCATTACTCAACCCCACCGATACAGCACCAGACAACGCCGACCCCGGCATGGGATATATCTTTGAGCACACGCGCGGCCGAAAGTGCTTAGTCTTTGCCAACTCGCGCGAGGAGGCAGAGGCCGTATGCTCCATGCTGCGTAGCTACTGCGAGAGCCGGCACGAGCCCGACCGCTTCCTTATCCATCACGGCAACCTCTCGGCATCGCTACGCGAGACGGCAGAAGAGCTCATGCGCGACGAGGAACAGGCACAGACAACCGTCACCACCTCCACGCTGGAGCTCGGCATTGATATCGGTCGCCTGGAGCGCGCGTTCCAGATCGATGCACCGTTTACCGTCAGCTCCTTTTTGCAGCGCATGGGGCGCACGGGACGCCGCGATCTTCCGCCCGAGATGTGGTTTGTCATGCGCGAGGAAGAGCCCGAGCCGCGCACGATGATGCCTGAAACGATACCTTGGAAGCTCCTCCAGGGCATCGCGCTCGTACAACTCTATCGCGAGGAAAAGTGGGTCGAGCCGCCCGAGCTCGATCGACTCCCCTACAGCCTGCTCTATCACCAGACCATGTCGACCCTCGCCAGCACCGGCGAACTCACGCCTGCCGAACTTGCCCAGCGCGTGCTCACGCTCAGCTATTTCCACCGCGTCTCGGCCGATGACTATCGCGTACTGCTGCGCCACCTCATCAAGATCGACCACATCCAGGTCACCGAGGGCGGTGGGCTCATCGTGGGCCTCGCGGGCGAGCGCATCATTAACAACTTTAAGTTTTACGCCGTGTTCCAGGAAAACGAGGAGTTCACCGTTCGCAGCGAGTCGGCCGAGTTGGGCACGATCGTCAATCCGCCACCGCCCGGTGAGCGCATCGCCATCGCCGGACACTGCTGGATTGTCGAGGAAGTGGACTGGAAGCGTCATACCGTCTTTGCCACGCAGGTCAAGGGCCGGGTGCCGGCCTACTTTGGCGACTGTCCCGGTGACATCAATACACACGTACTCGAGCGCATGCGCAAGGCGCTCAACGAACACGCCGCGTATCCGTACCTTATGGGTAACGCACGGGCCCGCCTTGCGCAGGCTCGTCATACGGCCGAGATTTCGGGCGCGGGAACTAAACCGCTCATTAACCTGGGCGGCGATACCTGGGTGCTCTTCCCCTGGCTGGGCAGCTACGCCTTTTTGGCCCTCGAGCGCATGCTCAAGATTAAATGTGCCGCGGAGTTGGGCCTTCGCGGACTCGACCCATCACGCCCGTACTTTATGCAGTTTAAGATGAAGGCCGACGAGGAGACGTTCTTTGAGGTGCTCGCCGCCGAGGCCGAGAAGGACTTCGATCCCATCGAGCTCGTCTATCCCGACGAGGTGCCTTATTTTGACCGCTACGACGAGTTTGTTCCCGAAGAGCTCGTGCGCAAGGGCTTTGCCGAAGGCGTGCTCGACATAGAGGGCATGAAGCAGCGTGTCCGCAGCTGGAGCGACCACGCCTAAGACCCGTCTTTTTGGGACGGAGAGACTTACTTGTCGTGAAGGACGGTGCCGAGGAAGTCGGCGTCGAAGGGCACGGCTTCGGCAAAGGCATAATCGCCGTCACTGGCGACGAGCAGGTAGTTTTCCTCGCCGCCGAACTCCGCGTCGCCGCATGGGACCACCCAGGCGTGGGCGAATACCTCGAGTGCCGCGGCAACGCAATCGCGCAGGAACGTCACGTCGCTCCCCCTGTTCGCACTCACGATATTGGCAACATAGATGCCCCCGGGGTTCAGGCTGCCTCGCACCAAACGCAATGCCTCAACCGTCGCCAGCTCGCGTACGGGCTCGGCACCGCCAAAGCAATCGCTCACGACCACGTCGTAGCGACGATGACCCACGCTCGTCACGCCCAGATACGAGCGAGCCTCAGCGGTAATCACTCGCAGGCGATCGCCCACCGTGCGCTCCAGCTCGTCCAGGTAGAACCAACGGCGCGCCAGGCGCGTAATCTCGGCATCGTACTCAATGACGTCCATGCGCAAGCTCTCGTGCGACATCAGTGCAAACTTGGGATAGGCAAACCCGCCGCCGCCCAGCATGAGCATACGGTCGATACCATGCCCGTAAGCATCACGCATTGCGTCCTCAGCCTCAAACACGTCGTCAAACGCGCGATAGTACGCAAAGACGGGCTCCGCCCAACGCTCGCCAACGTAGCTTGCGCTTTGGTAAACGCCGCCTTGCACCAATACACGGACTTCGTCGCCTCCCTCATCGTGCACGCGTTTCACACGCGCCAACCCATGGCGGGTTCGCGCAACCTGCAGACAGGCAGCACGGACAGCGACAGCGGCCGCGCCAAGCGCCGCGGCCCCCAGAGCAACGCCGGCAACGACGCCGGCAGAAACACTCGGCTTGTTCATCTAGAGCTCCTTTTGCAGATAAAGGCCATGGTCATAAAATCCAAGATGACGATAGTACTCACGTGTGCCAATCGCGCTAATCACGTTGATACGCGCATAACCCGCATCCCGGGCAATCTCGCACGCACGTTCTACGAGCAAACGCCCTAACCCGTGATGCTGCGCCGCCTGGCCATGATCGCCCACGCGCGCCGCCATGCCATACACGTGAACCTCGCGAATCATCGCCTCGTCCGACACCGTCGGCAACTCGTCCGCATGCGCGGCAACAAACGCGCGGTCGGGCAGCGACAGGCGCAAAAAGCCCGCGATTTTGCCCTGCGGTGTCACCCACTGCAAAAAGCGCTCGTGCGTCACCGGCGTCTCGTACGCCACTTCCTCGTCAAGGGTCAACTCGTCCAGGTCGGCGCCCGCCGTGCTGATCTCGCGATAGCGAATCTCACGCACCGTCGCACCGTCACCCCAAGCAGCCAAGCGGTTCTCAACGAGCTGGCGCAGGTTGGGTTTCTTGTTGCCCACCATGATGTCATCGGAGCTAAAGTCGCGGATCATGCGGCTGATGCGGCAGAACGCCGGCGTCACCACGATGTCGTCGGCCAACACATCGAGCAGCTCGTCCTCGGTATAGGGGCGCCACTCGCCACGCTCGTAACAGCCCACCAGACGCGAGCCCTCGATGAGCGCGCACGGGTAGACCTTGACCTCGTCGGGCATAAAGGCGCCCTCGGTCATAAAGCGCTCGTAGTCGCACTTGTCCCCATCAGGCGTGGCGCCCAGCAAGTTGAGCATAAAGTGCGCGTGGATCTTAAAGCCAAACAGGCGCGCGAGCGAAAACGCCCGCTCGATCTGCGCCACCGAAATGCGGCGCTCGTTGATATCGAGTAGATGCTGGTCAAGACTCTGAATACCCATCTGAATCTTGGTGCAACCCAGGCGGCGGATGAGCGTGAGGGCCTGCGGCGTTACGGCATCGGGGCGCGTCTCGATAACGAGCCCCACCACGCGATGCTTCGCCGTCTCGTTGATGCGCTGCTGACGCTCAAGCTCCTCCATCGTTGCCGTCTGCCACTCGGCAGCCTCGCCCCATGGCGTACCGGGGCCGTACAGACGGCGCACTGCGCGGTTATAGCCACCAACGACAGCATCCACACGCCCCTGCTCGTCGGCAACGCCGGCAGCAAGCTCAGCCTCGTCTGTCGCAATGCCGGCAGCCCGATAGCGCTCGCGGCGCTCTGTTACCACCGGCGGCAGGCCATCGGCGGGAGCGTCATCGAGCAGGCGCCCTGCCTCGGCACGGCTGATGCCCGGACGCGCCAACATGGGGTTTGCCGCCACGCCGGCGACGGCATCGTCATTGAGCGCACGGAAAAGCTCCGACATAAACCACGTTTGATACCCTTGCGGATAGTCGCTCCAGGTGCCACCGAGCACGATGAGCTCTATCTTGTCGGTCGCATGCCCCATCTGCGAAAGCGCGGTCAGACGAGCGCTCACCTGCAGATACGGGTCAAAGCAGTTTTGCTCCGCACGGGCGCACGCCGGCTCGGCGTGCAGATAGCTTTTAGGCATGCGCAGGTCATTGGGGCAAAACAGGCAATCGCCCGAGCATGGCCAGGGCTTGGTAATGACGGTAATGGTCGCCACGCCCGAAGCCGTGCGACGAGGCTTCATACGCAGCACCTGCAGCAGTCGACGTTCCAGCTCGGTATCGACATTCCACGCAGCCCAACGAGCCGGCTCCTCACGTTTAACCCGCTGGTAGAACGGCAGCAGACGGCGCTTGGCCAAATCGCGTTTGTCGGCACCCTCACGGCGCGCCTCGGCATGTATCAGTTTGACGAGCGCCTTGTCGTCCACGGTCTCGCCGCGACGCAGGGCCTCAAGTATGTTCAAGATAATCTGTTCCATGCCCCCATTGTAAAGGCAAAGGCGCCGGAGCCCGTCACGGCTCCGGCGCCTCCATCAAACAGCGCAGCTATGGTTTATAAGTCTTCGATAACCGCCCGTCACTCTGAATCAAATGACATGTCGCCCGAACCAACCTCAAAACGATACGTGGCGGACTTATCGCCATTATCGAATTCAAGATTCAAAATGGTCTCGCCGTCGTAGTCAAGCGGAAGGAAATCGCTCTCGAAGTCGCCGCTGCCCAAGGTGAGGCTCGCCTTAAAGCCCGTAGAGTTCGGAACCGTCATCTCCACATCACCCGAGCCCACACTCACGTCCATCGACTTCGCGGGCGCCTGGTAGAGATCGAACGTCATGTCGCCCGAACCGACCTCGGCATTCAGGGTGTCGGTCACGGTGCCCGTAAACTCAACGTCTCCCGAATTCAACGTTATAACCAGATCATGGCACGCAATGTCCGCGACCGCCAGGTCGCCCGACCCTACATTCGCCGTAATGCCCACCAGGTTATCCGCAACATCTCGCGGCAGCTCAATGGTAATTGTGCGGTCAATCGCGCGCTTATCATCGTAGTCGAACTGACTGATCTTGAGCGTAGAGCCCTTGACCTCAGCAAGGTTCCGGGTAGCCGCATCAGAAGCAGACGTTCCCTTCGCAACGCGACCGCTTTCGATAACACGCACCGGGCCGCCAGAGACACATTTAACCTCGACCGTCCCCGACGTCACGTCCAAGTCGAGCGATTGGAACGCGTCGGCATCAAACGTTTCGCTCGAAAGCTGCTGAGGCCGAGCGGAATAGTTACCGCTATCCAAGAGATCATCGTCGTCAAACATATCGTCAAAATCAGACAAATCTCCAGATAGAATACCGGTCGTACGCACCATATCGGAATGAGCCAATAGCTGCGAAGCACCAAAGACAAGCCCGATGATAAGCACAAACGCTCCGATGCCAACACCCAAGCGTACCTTGGATTCATGCGAAAGCTTCATCATTCATCACCCTCTTTGGCAATCGGCTCAGCGGTGGCCGCGGCAGCCATGTCAGCGTCAACCGAAGCGGAAACGTCCTTCCCCTTAGTCATAGCGACCGCCGGTGCCGGACCAACCTGAATATCCCCGCGCGCCCAATCACCATCGAGCGCACGCGCCACCCAGTGATAGATGGGAATCGTAAAGAAGATCAGTGCGGCAAAGGGGCCGGCGCCAAACAGGAACATCAGCAAAAAGAACAGCAGCCAGCACACAGCCCAATACGGGAACGACTGGAACGGACCTTTCACCGGAGTCACGCTGGTCGCACCGGCACCCGTCACCTGAGCCGTCGCCGCATTGGCAGCCTGCGCGCTCCAACTCGCCGCCTGCGCCGCCTTGGCCGCGGCATCACTCGCCTGTGTTGCCGCCTCGGTGGCGCGCGCCGCTGCCTCATGGGTGCGGGCACGCTCCGCGGCCTCGGCCTCGCGCTGACGGGCGCGGTCCTCGTTCTCAAATTCGATATCGTCCTCGATCTCGTCACTCGGATTGAGGAGCTCGTCCAAACTCACGCCATAGAGTTTTGCGAGCGAGATCAGGTTCTCGGTATCGGGCGAGCTCTCCGCACGCTCCCATTTACTGACCGCCTGGCGCGACAGTCCCAGCTTTCGCGCCAACCCTTCTTGGCTAAAACCCTTGCTGCGACGAAGGTCGGCGAGCCGCTGCGCAGTTTCTACATTCATGGTTCCTCCTATGTGATGCCAGCCGTGCCGCCGGACCGTTTTTGTTCTTAAGGCGCCTTGCACAGTTAAAAATCTATCCGCCACCGCCAAAAGCATGCCACCTATTCTAGTGAGATTTTTGACAACCGGCGGTTGCGGGTGCATATGAGCTGCGGAAATGTGTCCAAACAAAGCAATGACCCGTAGCTTGGTTGTCCCCGTTGCGGCGTTAACGGTAGTATGGTCGTACTGTTTATTCCGCACCGCCAACGGAGGGAGTCCCGCGCCGTGAACCGCGATTTCGCCTCATCGCTCATCCAGCTCAACAACACGTTCTATCGCGAGCACTCCGCCTCCTTTTCCGATACGCGTCAGGCCCCGTGGCCCGGCTGGGTGCGCACCATGGACATTGCGCTCGAACAGCTCGACGTCGCCACGATCGAGCATCCCGTCCGCGTCTTCGACCTTGCCTGCGGCAACATGCGCTTCGAGAACTTTGCCGCCGGCGGCACGCTGGCTGCCAAAGGCGTGGACGGCACGAGCCCCTCGGCAGACGCCAGCTGCCCCTTCGAGTTCTATGGTGTCGACTCGTGCCAGGACCTGGCCATCGATGCACGCGGCCACGCCCTGCGCATTCCCAACCTGCACTTCCAGGAACTCGACGTACTCGACGCCCTTATGAAGCTCAACCCCGCCGAGACACCCGACGTGCTTTTCGACGCCCCGCTCGCCGACATCTCGGTCTGCTTTGGCTTTATGCACCATGTGCCGTCGTGCGAGTACCGTGTACGCGTACTTGATGCCTTGGTGCGCCAAACGCGCCCGGGTGGCATCATCGCCATCAGTTTTTGGGAGTTTATGAACGACGAGCGCATGGCGCGCAAGGCCGTTCGCGCCGAAGCCCGCGCCGAGCTCACCCCGCCGTTTGAGGGTTACGATTCCGCGCAGTTTGAAGCCGGCGACCACCTCATTGGCTGGCAAAACGACCGTCACGCCTACCGTTATTGCCATCACTTTGATGATCAGCAGATCACCGACCTGGTGCGCGGCGTCCGTACGTTCTACAAGAGCGGCGAGGTCCCCGTGCGCGAGCTTGAGCGTTTCCATGCCGACGGTCGCAGCGGCGAGCTCAACCGCTATGTGATTCTTAAGCGCCTGTAGGCATTGACGACTCGTCGCCGAGCCGCACCGCAACTTTCGGGCACATTGCGCCCACCCTTTTTCAACCCATTGACGGAACGTGCAGCTATGCGTTCCATACTTATGACCAAGGAGCCTCATGGGAGCCGTCCACGTTCGCACGCCTAAGAACTTTGTGCTCGAGGAGCGCCTGGAGCGCTACGCCGATGCGATTGAGACGAACCCCGAGGCCTATGCCGGAGATTGGCGCAAGGCCTGTGCGCCAGCTGGCAGCAAGCCCTTCGAACACCTTCACCTTGATCTTGGCTGTGGCAAGGGAACGTACCTTGTAGAGCGCGCGGCCCACGAGCCAAACACCCTCTTTATCGGCATGGACCAGGAGCCCATCTGCATCGCCTATGCCGCACAGAAAATCTGCGAGCAGGAGCTATCCAACGCACTCGTCCTGCCCCGAGGCGCCGCATCGCTGCCGCAGCTGTTTGCCGCAGGCGAGCTCAATGCCATCACCATTAACTTTCCCACGCCGCAGCCCAAGGCCAAGTACGCCAAAAAACGACTCGTCCATGTCGACCATCTAATGCTCTATCGCTCGCTCTTTGCAGCCGACGCCACCGTCACGCTGCGCACCGACAGCAAGCCATTGCGCGACTACGCCCTGGGGCAGTTTGCCGCGGCCGGCTACGACACGCTTTGGGTAAGTGACGACGTACGCCGCGACCATCCCGAGCATCCCGAGACCGAATATGAATGCCGCACGCGCGAGATGGGCGCCGTCGTCTATGGCATTTGCGCCACACCCGGTGCGCAGCCAACCGACGAACAGCTCACGGCGGGCCGCATGCAGGAGCAAAGCCTTGCCTGCTACCTGCCCGATAACCTCGATGAGCTCACCTATGTACCCCTGGGCATGGAAGAGGCCGTCGAGAACTTTAGAAACCGTGCCCGGAAAGGCAAGAAGCGCCTGCCTCAGGAACGCTAGCACCGCACGCCCATTTCCTGCATTTTCTCGCGCGCTGCCGCTCCGCGCCGCCGCTACGCCATAATAGTTGGCGGACAATCGCGAGAGAAAGCAAACACATGGCACAGACCACGACAGATACCGCCGCCAGCACCGTCTCCGGCGCCGGCGCCGCCAGCTCATTCTCGGGCGGCACGGGAACCGAAGCCGAGTTTGGCTCGCTCGGCGCGCTCTCCCCCACCTGGTGGGAGCCCGAGGATGGCAGTGAGCCCGAGCCATGGCTCACGCCCGACCAGGCCTTCGAGCGTTTCTTTGAATGGACGAGCGATCGCGGTATTGAACTGTGGGATCACCAAGAAGAGGCCCTCATGGACCTGGCAGCCGGCGATCACGTCATCTTAGGCACACCGACCGGATCGGGTAAATCGCTCGTCGCGCTGGGTATGCTCTTTATGGGCATGGCGCAGGGTAAGCGTTGTTATTACACGGCCCCCATCAAGGCCCTGGTCAGCGAAAAGTTCTTCGACCTTGTGCAGGTGCTCGGCCGCGATAACGTCGGCATGATCACCGGCGACACGCATATCAACACCAAGGCACCCGTCATCTGCTGCACGGCCGAAATCCTTGCTAACGATGCGCTGCGCGAGGGTGAGGACGCCGATGTGGGCTGCGTGGCCATGGATGAGTTCCACTACTTTGCCGACCCCGACCGCGGTTGGGCCTGGCAGGTGCCGCTGCTCACCCTGCCCCACACGCAGTTTATGCTCATGAGCGCCACGCTCGGCGATGTCACTGCCATCGCCGCCTCACTCGAGGAGCACACCGGCGCTGCTTGCGACTTGGTTGTCGACGCCCCGCGTCCTGTTCCGCTGAGCTACGACTATGTGACGACCTCCCTCGAGGGCACCGTCGAGCTCGCCATGCGCCGTGGCGAGGCCCCGCTCTATATCGTGCACTTTAGCCAGGATGCCGCCCTTGCGACGGCGCAGTCGCTCGCCAATTTTGGCATCGCCAGCAAGGCGCAGCGCGAGGCCATTAAGGAAGCTGCCAAAGGCACGAGCTTCTCCACGGCCTTTGGCAAGATTCTTAAGCGCTTGCTCGGATGCGGCGTCGGCGTGCACCATGCTGGCATGTTGCCGCGCTATCGTCTGCTGGTCGAGCGCTTGGCACAACAGGGCCTGTTGCCCGTCATCTGCGGCACCGATACGCTCGGCGTCGGCATCAACGTACCCATCCACACCGTGGTACTCACCGCGCTCACCAAGTTCGACGGCTACAAGATGCGTCGTCTGCGCGCCCGCGAGTTTCATCAGATTGCCGGTCGCGCCGGCCGCTCGGGCTTCGATACCGAGGGCATGGTGATTGCCGAGGCACCCGAGCACGAGATCGAGAATGCCAAGCTTATGGCCAAAGCGGGCGACGACCCCAAAAAACTCCGTAAGATTAAAAAGAAGAAGGCACCCGAGGGCTTTGTCACCTGGAATAAGCAGACCTTTGAGCGCCTGATCGAGACGCAGCCAGAAACGCTCAAGCCGCGCCTGCGCATCACGCACTCCATGGTGATTAGCGTGGTCGAGCAGGGCGGCGATGCGCGAGCCCGCGTGCACGACCTCATCGAGACAAGCCTGCAAACGCCCGAGGAAAAGGCCAAGCTCGAGGTTCGCGCCGACGAAATCTTCGCCACGCTCATCGATTCCGGCGTCGTCGTGCGCGCCGAGGTGCCGCCCGCACCCGATGCCCCGGCTGACGCCGCACCAGACATCGACTATGCGCTGACGGTCGATCTGCCCGAGGACTTCGCGCTCGATCAGCCGCTCTCGCCGTTCTTGCTTGCCGCGTTGGAGCTGCTCGACCCCGAGAGCGAGACCTATACCATGGATCTGATCTCGATGGTCGAGGCAACGCTCGAGGATCCCAAGCAGGTGCTGCGCGCACAGGAGCGCGCCGCGCGCGACCGCGCGATGGCCGAAATGAAGGCTGACGGCGTCGAGTATGAGGAGCGCTTGGAGCACATCCAAGACGTCACGTATGAAAAGCCGCTCGAGGATTTGCTCGACGCCGCTTTTGACAAGTACTGCCAGGAAGTGCCCTGGGCAAACGACTACCAGCTCTCTCCCAAGAGCGTCCTGCGCGACATGCTGGAAAGCGCGAGCGATTTTAAGTGTTACATTCAAAAGCTCGGCATCGCCCGCTCCGAGGGCATTTTGCTTCGCTACCTGGCAGAGGCCTACCGTTCGCTCGACCGTACCGTGCCCATCGAGAAGCGCGACGAGCGCCTACGCGACATTATCTCGTGGCTGGGCTTTGTGGTGCGCTCGGTGGACTCGAGCCTGGTGGACGAGTGGGAGAACGCCGGCAACCCGGCAGCCCTCGACGCCGCGCCGCCACAGGGCATCGACGAGGTCGTGGCGGACCGCCGCGGCTGCACGTTGTTGGTGCGCAACGCGCTCTTCCGCCGCGTGACCCTTGCCGCCCGCGAGCACGTTCGCGACCTGGGCGAACTCGACGAGGACTGGGGCATGAGCGAGATCCGCTGGCAAAAGGCCCTCGACGCCTATCACGAGCAGCACGAGGAAATCCTCACCGACGGAGACGCCCGCAGTGCCGCGATGTTTACCATCGACGAGAGCGACGAGAAGACCGATCACGTGTGGCACGTGCACCAGATTTTTGCCGACGAGGATGGCGACCACGACTTTGGCATCATGGGCGATGTCGACCTGGATGCCACGCAAGACGGCGGCGAGGTCATCCTCAAGAACTACCGTGTCGGCTTTATCGAGGACCTGCTCGAAGACTAGCCGGGCGCAATGGAACGAAACGAAGCGGGGCCGCTGGCAACATCGCCAGCGGCCCCGCTTTTTGCGCGATACGCTATCCCCTACTCGGCATCCTCGACCTCATACGAATCCGCCTCGGCTGGCTCATCGTTTGTCCCTGTCGCAGCCCCGCGCGCCTCGTCAAACGCCGCCTTCATGGTCTTGTTGCCCCACGTGAGTTTGCGAATGGTAAGATCGTCGGCCTTGTTGTGGGCCAGACGCAGATTCTCGGTACTGCGACGCAGGTCGTCCTTGGTCTTCTCGAGCTGCTTAATGGCGGCATCGATCTCCTTGATCGCCGACTCGAACTGCTTACTCGCCAGGTTGTAGTTGCGCGAGAAGCCGTCCTTGAACTTCTCCATCTTGGCTTCGAAGTTCGTAACGTCGATATTCTGCTGTTTGTACTCCGCCAGCTCCTGCTTATAGCGCAGTGAACCCATGGCGGCGTTGCGCAGCAGCGTGATCATGGGAATGAAGAATTGCGGGCGGATCACGTACATCTTCTCATAGCGGTAACTCACGTCGACAATACCCGCGTTATAGAGCTCGCTCTCGGGCTCCAGCAGGGTGCAGAGCACTGCATACTCACAGCCCTTCTGTCGGCGATCGTGGTCGAGCTTCTTAAAGAAGTCCTCGTTCTTGTGCTTGGTCGCGGTCTCGTCGTTCTCGTTTTTCATCTCGAACATGATCGAGATGATCTCGTTGCCGCTCGCGTCGCACTCGCGGAAGATAAAGTCGCCCTTGGTACCCTCGGACGCATCGTTATCTTTCTCGAAGTACGCGTTAGGAAACGCCGTCATGCGCAGACGGTTAAACTCGGTCTCGCAGTGCTGCTCGAGCGACTCGCCCACCATCTTGGTGGACAGGCGGACCTTCATGTCCTTAAGGCGCTCAATCTCTTCATCCTTGTAGCGGATCAGCTCATCGCTCGCGCGCTTGGCTTGAGCAAGCTCGAGCTCATGTGCCGCCTTTGCCTGTTCCTCGCGCGAATCGCGCACTGCCAGCTCACTCGTCAGTTTCGCACGTGCCTCGTCGCGCTCTCGCTCCGCCGCGGCGACTGCCTCCGACAGGTTCATTTTTGCCATCAGCTCCTGCTCGCGCAGCTGGGCACGCAGGCCCTCGGCCTCTTGCTCAGATTGTGCCTTTGCGGCGGAAAACTTCTCCTGTACCGTCGCGCGGTAGTCAGCAAGTGCACGTTCGGCCTCGCTGCGAGCGGCATCGAGATCACGCTGCGACTCTGCCGCGGCAGCGGCAAGCGCCATCTCCTGAGCCTTGTCCGCTGCGGCAAGCCTGGCCTGCAGCTCGGCAATCTGGGCATCACGTGCAGCTAAATCGTTTTGAGCAGCGTTGCGCGCCGCCGACTCGGCAAGCTTGGCTTCGTCATCTTTGCGCCCCAGCTGCGCACGCAAATCGTCGATCTCGCGCTGAAGCTCAGCATTCTCCTTCTGAGCATCGGCACGGGCCTCAACCGCCGCACGCCGGCTTGCGCTCTCGCGCTCTGCGGCAGCGCCCTCGAGCTTGGCGCGCAGCTCGACAAGCTCGGCATCGCGCTTGGCGACCTCTTGTGCCAACTCCCGAGCCGCAGCATTCTTCTGCTCAACGAGTTGTGCATTGCGCTGAGACTCCGCCTCCTGCAGGGCAGCCGTCGAACGCGAGCGCTCAAGCTCCAGCGCCTGCTCGCCCTCGCGCTGGACCGCCTTCACACGCTCGTCCAGGTCGCGCGAGAACTCAGCATCGCGCACCTGCTTGACGATGTCCGCATAGCCGGACGCATCGACCTTAAAAACTTCGCCGCAATGCGGGCACTTGATCTCGTTCATAACAGCTCCTCGATGGACGCAAATTTCAACCGACTACACTCTACCGCGCCGCACGGACAAAAAAGGCGCCGCCACCATAATGGTAACGGCGCCAGAACCACCGCAAAGGTGCCTGTTCCCCTTGTGCTGGCTTGAGCTCTTACAGGTCGCGATAGTCGATCAGGCGAAGATCGGGTTGAGACTCGAGCCAAGCACGCAGCTCAGGATCGATCAGCGCATCGACTTCCTTGGTACGATCAGTCGTAAGCGAGCTGTTCTCGAGGATAAAGCGATCAAGATAGCCCGGGTGACACACAAAGACGACCGTCTCGCCGCCCACCATCTCGCGAACCGTCTGCATGATTGCTTCTTTAGGCTCGTAGCCCGGTTCCATCGATCGCATCACCATGCGCAGGTCGGTATCTCCGCAATGCACCACCGCCGTGGGGTCGAAGCTTGCCTTTTGCTCCTTAAGGCCCAGCTCCTGGGCAACCGCCGAGATCGCTCGGTTAAGGTTTTTGCTCATGACGGCATGGGCCTCGAAGTAATCGGGCTCGCGGCCCACAATCTCGACAAAGCGGTCGTGCTGCGCACGGATCTCGATGCAGGCCTCGTCGAAGTCTATCAGCTCCTCGCCGCGCTTAAAATGCTTGCGAAAGGTGCGGCTGCTATGGAACTCGCCGCTCTCGTTGAGCATGCTCGGGATGAGCGCCGGGTCGGCACACGGCTTACCCAGGCACACGTTAGTATGCTGGCCCACCGCAATGCCGGCATCCGCCACGAGCAACCAACCACGCTCGGCTTCAGGCATATTGGGCATCAGGCCCGCCGAGCGCACCAGGCCCTCGTTGACGCTTCTGGCAATCCCCAGGTCAACGGCATACGAATAACCGATATCATCGGCACGAATAAGCAATTGCTTCATAGCGACTCCAATCTATGTGAAAACCACCACAAAGGTGCCTGTGAACTGCGCCCCGAAACTTGGACTGAATAAATAGCGACTACGCCGCAAGGGCC
>CABRYP010000010.1 GCA_902475245.1 uncultured Collinsella sp.
GGCCCTTGCGGCGTAGTCGCTATTTATTCAGTCCAAGTTTCGGGGCGCAGTTCACAGGCACCTTTGTGGTGGTTTTTGTTTTAGGCGGAGGGGAAGGCCTTGGTGAGACCGGCGCGCGTCTGCGTGTCGGTCTTTTGGTAGATAGAACTCAGGTGGCGCTGCACCATGCGCATCGAGATACCGAGCTCCTCGGCGACCTGCTTGAGCGGGCGTTCATCCTGGGTCACGGCTATGAGCACGTCGACTTCGCGCGGGGTGAGAGCGTGGTTGGCGATGAAGGCCTGGCGTTGCTCCTCGATGGTGGGGGCGGCGAGTGCTTCTTCTGCCAGCTGCTCGCGCTCGCGCTCCTGCTCGGTTTGGGGCAGGCGGAACAGGCCCGCGGCTACAAACGCCACACTCGCCGCCACAAGCAGCATGAGCGCACCGATCATGATGAGGGCAACGTTGCCCGAGGTCACGAGGGCAAGCGAGATGCCCGATGTAGTGAATGCACATACATTGTTGGCGGCGCGCCCCATGCCGGCCCAGAGGGCGGGTGCATGCATGCGCGGTGCCAGCTGTGTAAAGGTGGCGGTAAAGAACGTGACAAAAAAGCCCGAGCTCAGGTAAAAGACGACAAGGCCTAGGTTGGGATCGGCGCCGGCCTCCACGGCCAGGATGGAAATGGTCGAGAGCACGGCGATGCCGAGCATGACAAGTCCCATGTAGCGGCGCTCGGCAAGGTCAAAGATAAGACCGGCGGCAAGGCCGCTTGCCGCCAAAAAGAGGCGCGGCCAAGTCTGCACGGCAATGGTGCCGTGGGCGTTGGAGAGTGTGACCACGTTGTCGAGGGTGGAGAACAGACAGGCAAGAATCATGACGAGCGCGATGCTCCAGCATGCCTGTTTGGCGAGGGCATGAGAGGACTCAGCAAAGGGATTGATGGCGGGGCTGGAGCTCTCGGCAGCTTTTTGGGGAACGACGCTGAGGGCGGATATGGCGATAGTCGCTGCGCCAAGGACGATGAGCTCTGCGATACCGCCGCAATTGAGCAGGTTGACGGCGAACTGCATCAGGATGCCCGCGGCATAGGCTGCTCCCGCGCCGGTGGCGAGCTTGGGATCGTCTTGGAATGCCGTCGCGAAGGCGTGGTGAGCGGCGGCACCCAGCAGGCCGAGTCCAAGGAATGCCACGCAGCCCAGAATTTCGAGGACAAGCGGGGCCGTAGGGAACTGAATTTGGGTCAGGCCCACGATGACGATAGGGACGGCGGCGGCGTTGACGGCTGCCAGTGAGTGGCCCTTGCGCTGTGCGAGCCCGAGCAGCGGCGCGTATCCGATAAAGCCGAGCACGCTCGCACCCAGAATAAAGCCCTGTGCGATTACAACGCGTTCGGCACCGGCGAGCGGCCCGACGTTGACGTCGAAGCGAAACTCGGCGGCAAGGAAGGCGAAGGTGAAGAGCGCGAGTGCCAGAAGCGCGTTGATTTTAGACCTGCTCAGGTTCAAGGACGGTCCTTTGGGTGGACGAATAATCGTGTCCTCGATTGTAGCGTTCCCGGGACGAGTGTGGCGATGGCGAAATCATATTGAATTAAACCGCAGGTAGAGGCCTAGGTTCACATCTACGAACCTAGGCATACGGAGTCATTTGGCACATCTTGGTGGTACAGAACCACCGCAAAGGGGACAGGCACCTTTGTGGTGGTATGTCCCTACGACCAAGGAGGCCGTTATGAACGTAAGCCACTTTGACAAGCAAGCTCAACGTGAGTCCACCTGCTCGCTGGTTCACGGTACCTGGCGTTGTGTGGGTGCCAAAATAGCTTGCGCCGGCGCGTGTGCGCTTATGGTCGGTCAGTTGCTGCTGCCGAGCGTGGCGCTGGCGACGGAATGCGCCGATCCCGCCGCTGGGACGGATGAGGTTGCCGCGGCTCCGGTGACGCCGACGGTTGCGGAGGATACGGCTGCAACGACCGCACCAGCTGCTTCGACCGCGCCTGCAACCGATGCTGCTCCGGCGGCGCAAGCCACCGTTGAGCCTCAGCAGACAATCCCAGCCGATGCCGCCAATGAGTCTAGCGGTGCTGCGCTCGCTGGGCAAAACGCTTCTGGCGACGACAACGCCGCCATGCCGGCGAGCAACGCCATCATGCCCTGCGGTGTGACCGATGTTGTTGGCGGCAGCGACGTTAGGGTCAATACGACCGTGGTTTCCCGCTACACGGACTGCGCGCTTCCGAGCAATGTCACACTCGAAAAGGGCCAGTCGTATACCCACGATTTTCTCGATGTAGAGGGTGGCATTCCAGAAACGCTTGCGAGCGAAGTCGTCGAGGTTAAGTACTACAGGGCCGATGCCGCTTCGGGCACTCTGGTCGAAGTTCAGGATGCGTCCATGTCCGACGTGACGGCTCGCTTCGAACCCGTTGGCAATCACATGAGGCTGACGCTGACCTTTACGGGTGGCGCGGCAGGCGGCTTGTATCGACTCACGCGCAATGAGGCTCTCTATATTGGCACGGCACTGGAGTATACCGGAACTGACTATGAAGGCAGCTCGACTATCCTCAACGAAACCAGGTACGATTATTACCTCCGCTACGCCATCAATAGCGAAATTACGCTCGTTGCGTCAGAAAACGAAGCCCTCCATAACCTGAACGTCAACGACGTGAAGACCAACTACGCGCCCGGCGAGGCGCCCCGCGCGACCGCGACGATTCCCGCTGCTGACGCCGACAAGTACGAGATCGCCTACGAGTGCTGGGAGGAGATGGATGGCAGCGACCCCGCGGAGCTCACGCCCGTTGCCTTCTGGTATTCCGACCCCGCCAAGTATCCGACGGGCGCGAGGAGGATCGAACACTTCGAAGAGGGCAAGTTCTACATGTATTCCGTCGAGCTGAGGCTCAAGGGCGACAATACCGTGGGCAATGACTGCATGATGTACGTCAACGGCCATTGGACGCACCACATCAAGACCGTTAACGGCGTCTTCGCGCCAAACGCTGACAATATGCTGTGCGAGCAGCCGATCGACGAATGGCGGGCCATCGACGTTATCGAGATTAACGGCGCCACGACCACCTTCAGGGCAGGCGATAAGCCGGTCTTTACGGCGAATGTTCCGACGGGCTCCAACTCCCTTCCTCAGTGTGAGTACTGGACGGGTAGCGACGGCAGCGAGGTGAACTCTCAGGAGTTCTGGGATCAGAACATCACGAACCACATCGACGCCTTTAAGCCTGGCGTGACCTATCGCTACAGTATCTATCTCAAGCCCGCGCGCGGATTCTACTTTACGCCCAACACCAAGCTGATGATCAACGGCCAGGAGTGCGGCTACCAGATGGGCGAAGCGAGTGTAGTTGATCCCGAGAGCGGCTGTATCTTCACTCTGTGGCTCAACACCGATTTGACCTTTACGCCTGAAGCCACGCCGACTCCCGATCCGCAGCCTACGCCGAATCCCAATCCGACGCCGCAGCCTGGGGTGAAGCCCGCGACAAAGCCGGTCGCGACAACCGCCATGACCAAGACGGTTGAGAAAACCACGCCGTCCAAAAAGTCCGATGCTGTCCTGGCTACCACGGGGGATACCACCGCGATGACGGTCGCCGCGCTAGGCATCGCCGGCGCAACCGTAGCCGCCGCCGGCCTCGCCGCGACCAAGCGCCGCAAGCATTAGAGCTGGGTGACGGCTCTCGTTCTCGGCCTCAGCAAAATCTCAATCTGTAACACCAAACTGCCCAAAACGGCTCTAGATGTTACAGATTGAGATGAACCGAATGGCCGCCAACCTAACGTCTCGATCTGTAACACCAAGCGGGGAATTTGACCTCTAGCTGTTACAGATCGAGACAAACCGATCGGCCGAGTCCAGAACCACCGCAAAGGTGCCTGTCCCCTTTGTGGCGGTTTGCGCAGGTAGAACGGTAGGTTCGTATATATGAACCTACCGTTCGCTTTGTTTTTGGACAACGATTACGCTGGATGACTTTTGGTTTGCAGGAAAGGAACGACCATGAGGTGGACTACTGTTCGAGCGCTTTGCCGCCGCCTGACCGTTGCCGCGGTGACCCTCACCATGGTGACGGGTTCGTTGCCCGCGGGCGCGTTTGCCGAGACCCTCACCACCGACGGCACTTTTGTGCAGACGGATAACGACCAAGCAGCCGATGCCGACGCCGCCGACCCCGCGCCCGATGCCGCCGACGCCGCGCCCGATGCCGGCGCTGCCGACCCCACAGTGCTCGATACCGGTGACACCCCTACGCCCCCGGACTCCGAGATTGCATCGGCGGCAGGCCTGACGGGCGCTGGGCAGACCGAGAGCACGCCCGTGGCCACGCTTGCCACCGATCTTGTCGAGGGGAAGGAGCTCGCCGAACAGCAGAAGCAGGAGGAGACCGCCGAAGCCGAAGCAACCTGGAATGAGGATCTTGGGCTCTGGATGACCTCGAAGGGCGCCACGGGCGTAAAGGACGAATACGACGATGGCTACGTGGCCGGCGAGCGGACCCCCGCGCAGTACTACTTCTCGATTGATAGCCTCACCAACGAAATTTCTATCGAGTATGGCGACGCGGGCATTACCACGTTGGAGGTGCCCTCGACCATCGACGACAAAAATGTCGTAAGCCTTACGGGTATGGGAAGCGCTGCGCTCACATCGATCACCTTCGCCCCTAATTCGCATGTCCGCTCGGTTGGAGGCTTGGGCGGCAGCAGCATCAAAGAGATCGCACTGCCCGATTCGGTCGAGGAGCTCAAGAGCTATGCATTCTACAAAAGCAAGACGCTCCAAACGGTAACCTGGCCCAACAACGCGGCCTTTACCACGATTCCCGAGCAGGCCTTTAAGGAATGTGAACAACTTGACGACAAGGTGGTGGCAACGCTGCCGACTTCGGTCAAAACTATCGACTATCTTGCATTCGCCTATTGCGGCGTGCCACAGTTCTATGTCTCGGACACAACAGTGCTCACCTTTACGCAGATCAATGTGCCGGGCACGGTGGAGCGGATTGAGCGCAATGCCTTTGACGGGTGCTCGCATGTGTCGTCGGTGACGATCGGCGACGGCGTTAAATATATCGGGGCGCTCGCGTTCGCCTCTCTTGATCCTGCGATTGCCGGCAAAGAGATTGTGCTACCCAAAAGCGTGGAAATGATAGAGTGGGGAGCTTTTGAGAACACGAGATACGGAAACGAGACGAACCATAATGCCGTTGCCCTGCGCGTGATGAACCCCGATCTTCAGTTTGGTGAGGCGGGCTATCCGGGCGACTATAATGAGCGCGTGACAATCGATGGCGTAACGTATGCGATTCCCTTTAGTGAAGGCCAGACCATCTATGCCTATGCGACCGATTCGGCTGGCAACCCCTCGATGGTCAAAAAGCTTGCCGATGCCGTGGCCGATCGCAAGGACTCCGTCGATTCCTCGAAGCCTGCCTACACGTTTGAGTGGATGGGCGAGGCGGCCCAGGTGACGGGCAAACTTCCCCAGAGCGCGACGGCTACACTCGTGCAGGCGGGGCAGTCCACGCCGCTGGCGGTTGGCGATGACGGCAGCTTTACAGCGGACGCTCTCTCCAAGACGGCAGCAACGCTGCGCATTTCGCTCAGCGGTTACTATGACATGGTGCTCGCTCGCCCGGGCGACCAGATGACGGGCACATGGAATATCGGAGAGATTAAGGCGGAGGACTTTACCAAGATTCCGGCCTCGCGCGCGATTGAGCTCAACGTGGGCTATCTTGAACCGATTGTGGGCCAGGATAAGACCGAACGCATTGAGCTCGATAGTCTCGATAGCATCGATCTGACGGTGAAGAGCGGCGGCAAGACGCTTAAGCCTGCCAAGGGTGACAAGGAAAACGACTTCCGTATCCAGGGCACAGCGCTCGTGGTGTCGCAGGCCATTGCCGACGCGGACCAGGATCTGGAGATAACGCTCGAGCCCAAAGACAGCCTCAAGCTGGGTGGGGCGACGGCGACGGTGAAGCCCTCGGCCGGCAAGGTCGATATCGACTTGAAGCCCTGGGGCACGGCGACGGTCGCGACCAAGGGCGACTACCAGGGCGCTAACCGCGTGCTGGTGTTCCGTACGTCCGACGGCAAGCTAGTTGCCGACGGTGTCACCTATTTGATGGGTTACGAAGACGATGGCACCACGCCTATCATGAAGGCCGAGACGCCGCGCCTTAAGGCCGGTTCGTACACCATCGTCGCCTTTAACAAGACGAGCTACGACATCCAAGCAACGAGCTATTCCACGTTTAGCCGCCTAGGGCTGACCGTGGGTAAGCATATCGCGCAAAAGCAGGTGAAGATCGAGGACGGCAAACAGCTCGACGTGACGCTCGACGTTCCCACGTTTGACGTGGAGACGTATCGTGCCGAGCGCGGGCTGACGGCGGGCTCGGTTATCGCTGATTCGTCCGCGGTCGTTGGCGTGGAGACCGAGCTGCGCATTCATTACGAGCTCAAAGACAGCCAGGCTGCCAAGATTGAGATTCCGCTGGCCAAGGATGCCGTCGAGGATGTGTCCGCAGGCGCTCGCGAAGCCGGCGCCAGCTCCGATGCCATGTGGGCTGGCACAACTTGGGAGGGCGACAACCTCGTTCTCGATATGAAAAAGAGTGCGGGCGCCGATGTGTTTGTGCGCTTTAAGCCTAAGGCCGCGGGCACCTATGCCATCTCGCCGCTCATTACGCTGGGCGAGGTGACATTGCCGCTGGGAAGCACCACACTCGAGGTTAGCGGATCGCGCATCGAGGTCGACAACACCGACGTTCACAGCCTGCTGGGCAATGTGGCCTACGTTTATGCGGCGCCGGGCAAGAGCGTGCAGCTCGCCGTGGGGACGGGCTCGTCGGCTGCAAAGTACACCGGCAAGACCAATAAACTCGGCCGTGCCAAGATTGAATACGACCTGCCGCAGGATACGCTTGCCGCCGAGCGTGTGACGCTCGAAGCGCGCGTGGGCTCGACCGATGTTGCCGCCGCTGCTGCCGAGGTAACGGCTCGCAATTATGTGCGCTATGTTCCGAGCGCTTCGGTCTGGAACTTTGATGTGACGTATCGTGGCGGTACGCAAAACTTGGTCAAGGACGGCAAGGACACCGGCAAGAGCCTGTGGACCTTCCATCATCTGCCACAAAAGAAGAACGCCTACTGGACTTTTGACATCACGCTCGAGGTGGGAAACGAAGAGGCCGCCAACACGCTCGACCTGTACGTGGACTGCGTGGATGGCAAGACGGTGACGATTCCTCTGACTCAAAAGTCGCGCGAGGGCACCCGTGTGCGCTATGTGGCGGAGTATGTGGACGAGGGTTACCTTAAGCTGCTCGACGAGTTTAACAAGGCGAATGACTCGACCTATGTGAACTGCGGTAACTTTGAGCAGATCTTTATGCCGCAGACCTACCGCATCTCCAATGCTCAGCTTATGACCATGCTGAGTTTTGACGCCAACGCTTCGGCCAAAAAGCATTCCGCCGCGGCCGAGGAGCGCCAGCAGGAGTTCTCGAATGCCGTGCAGCAGTGGCACGAATATATGATGGATAACTCGTTTAATGATGTCGACGAGGCCTTTAACGACGCGATTGACCAGATGGTCGCCGATGCGTTTGCCGAGGAGGACAAGGACGGTAAAGAGGACGAAGCCCAAGGTGGAGCTGCCCGTAAGGCTCGTCGCGCCCCTGCCGCCAGCGACGGCGAGGGTGATGGTGCTGGCAACGACGAGGCCGCGCAGTTTGCGGCTGAGCTCAAGGCCGCGGTCGGCGGGTCGGCGGCGCTGCTAACCCAGCAGGGCGACAGCTATGGCGTCAATGTGGACAAGATGATCTTTGAGGATGCTTACGGCACCAGCGAGGATTGGTGTCAGGAACTCGCGGCGGCCCAGGGCGCGAATGCTGCGGATGCGGCCGCCATCAAGGAGCTCGTCGACCATGCATCGCGAGCGGAGTTTATTGCCCAGCAGGCCGAGGACCTGGTGGGCCAGTCGATGGGTATCGGCCAGCTCAACCAATACGGAAGCTGGAATGACGCAACCGCTGCGGCACTCAACAAGTGTGCGGGCATTAAGGCCAGCGAGTACAACGGCCAGTCGACGAGCGGGTTTAACGATTTGGGCCAGGCGCTCGGCAGCTCGCTGAGCTACAAGGCGGCTGACGACGATACCGTCAAGGGCTTTAAGGTCGCCGCGCCCGATGGCGAGCAGACGGCCTATATTGAGTCGGAGTTTATCGAGAACTCCAATAACAACAAGAACCAGGCGCTTCTGTTTAACTCGATCGCCATGCAGTGCGACATTCTGGACAACCTGTACGACAACTGGAATGTGGTCCATAGCCTCAACAACTCCAAGGTGCGCGGATGGCTCATGGCCTGGAGGCGCAACGACGACGTGAGCGCCCATATGAAGCTCATCCGCACGATTCGTTCGCTCAAGAGCTATAAGATCGAGTGCGAGATGTTCGGACAGGTCTTTAAGACCGATGCGTGGAAGGCGGCCGGCCAGGCGTTTCCCGCGGCGACCCAGGGCATCGGCATCTTTACCGGCATTTACGGCGTGAACGATGCCAGCAAGAACTGGGAGAACGTGAACGTCCGTATGCAGAAGGTGAAGGGCGAGCGCGAGGGCTATGAGCTTCAGCATACGCGCTTGCTTGCCAAGCCCGAGAAGACCGAGGACGACTGGAAGTGCATTTACGCGCTGCGCGATGCCATGGAGAAGGCGCGTGCGTTTGAGAATCTGCTGTATCGCCAGCTCTGCCACGATAGCACCGATGTGGCGGTGGGCTCCATTATGACAATCGCCGGCGTGCTGACGGCCGGTTCGGCGGGTACCGTGGTGGGCGCTGCCTATGACGCGGCTTCGACCAGCGTAGGTTCGGAGCGCGCGATTAAGCTGACCAATGCCGAATGCGCCTACGATGTTGCCTGCGAGCAGGTGGAGCGCGCGTGCCAGAATCGTATTACGGTCAACTGGGGCGAGCTGACCGATGCCGAGGTCTACAAGGCCAACAAGGACGGCTTGATCTCGGACGAGAAGATGCAGTCGATCTTCGAGGCGCGTTATCGCAATGTGGCTGCCAAGGCTGCACCCGACCCCGCGGGCGTGGTGTACGAGGGCCTGCTGTCCAATACGGTTGAAGGCGCGACGGTTGAGCTGTGGAGCGCCGACGATGCGGCCGGTACCAATGCGGTATGTTGGGATGCCGAGGAGTATGAGCAGGACAATCCGCTTGCAACGGGTGCGGACGGTGCATACAACTGGAATACGCCGACCGGCTGGTATCAGGTGCGCGTGACCAAGGACGGGTATGAAGAGGCGCGTTCGGCTTGGCTGCGCGTGCCGCCGATTCAGACTGAGGTGAACATTGGCTTGGTGTCGACGGCGGCACCCGAGGTGGCTTCGGCCCATGCCTATACCGATTGCATCGAGGTTGAGTTTGCGCAGTATATGGATGCGAGCGACGATGCCCTGGTCGCATTGTGCGCGCAGGGCTTGGGCGACGTGACGTATACGTGGCTCGACAAACAGGACGATCCCAATGGCAAGCCGCTATCGCGCGTGCTGCGTATTCGCTATGCCGATGCGCGTGAGGCGGGCTCGACGGTGGCGTTTGAGCTCGACGGTGCTCGCAACTACGCCGGCACGGCCATGGCGCGCTGGGCAAGTGGCGAGCTTGTCGTGGGCGTTCGTGCCGACAAACTCAAACTCAACGTGGAGCAGGCCGTGACCATGCTTGATGGCGGTGACTTTGAGCTGGTGGCGCACGTGACCGATAAGGCGGGCAAGCCGTTTGCGGGCGCCAAGGTTAGTGTTGGGCTGGAGTCCTCGGCTATCTGCTCTGTCGATGCCACCCAGGCCGTGACGGGCGAGGACGGCGCGGCGACGTTTGTGCTGCATGGTGCTCTGCCCGGTTTGACGACGTTGACGGCGACGGTGGATGACACGGCGCTGTCCAAGCAGGTCGACGTTCGCGTGTCTGCCGAGGCAGTGCGACCGGCGCGACCGGTGGCGACGATTGGTGCGACGACGTTTGGTGCATGGTCGCCCAAGGAGAACTACATTACGGTGCCCAAGGGCACGAAGCTGGAGCTTTCGGCCGAGGATGGCACGACGATTTGGTACACCACCAACGACACCTGCCCCTGCCGTGACGAAGGCCGCGTAAAGTACACCGAGCCTATTGCGCTCGATAGCAACATGTATGTGCGTATTGCGGCACAGCGCCCTGGCATGTCGTACAGCGAGTATTCCGAGCGTCTGAACATTACGATTACGGTGACCGATGAGGCGGCGCCTGATCCGACGCCCGATCCCGGTCTGAAGCCAGAGCCCGAGCCGACGCCTGGCGACGGCGAGCAGGGCGGCGGTGCGGATGGCTCTGGCGGCACCGGGGTACCTGCGGGCGGTTCGACTTCGACGACGACCACGGTGACGACGAACAAGTCCAAGGGTAAGGGCGAGAACGGCAAGAAGTCCGGCGGCACGGAGCTCGCCAGCACGGGTGACTCCACCGCGATGACGGTCGCCGCCTTGGGCATCGCCGGCGCAACCGTTGCCGCGGCCGGCATCGCCGCGACCAAGCGTCGCAAGCGTTAGGTTTTGGCGACAACGCCCATTCTCGGCTTTTGCAAGATCTCAATCTGTAACACCAAGCTGCCCAAAACGGCTCTAGATGTTACAGATTGAGATGAACTGCTCGGCCGCCAATCTAATGTCTCGATCTGTAACACGTAGCGGGGAATTTGGCCTCTAACTGTTACAGATTGAGACAAAGCGGAGGCGGTTGGAGCGATATCTCGATCTGTAACAACTACAAGGCTCAACGGGCTCCAGGTGTTACAGATTGAGACAAAACGACCGACCAAGCCTCAAACCACCACAAAGGTGCCTGTCCCCATCGTGGTGGTTTGGGCGGTCGGTAAAGAAAAAGTCCCCGCCGGGCGTGTGCTCGACGGGGACTTTGCCGTTTGGTGGCTAGCGCTGTAGGTGATTACTCGCCCAGCAGGCTCTTGGTGATCGAAGCGGCGGCCTTCTTGCCGGCGCCCATCGCCAGAATGACCGTAGCGGCACCGGTGACGATGTCGCCGCCGGCCCAGATACGGGGATCGGTGGTCTGGCCGGTCTCCTCGTCGGCAACGATGTAGCCCCACTTGTTGAGCTCCATCTTGCCGCCGATCTTCTTTGCGAAGGGGTTGGCGTTGGTGCCGATAGCCGAGATCGCGACGTCGCAGGGGATCTCCTCGATGGCGCCCTCGATGGGCACCGGACGACGGCGGCCGGACTCGTCGGGCTCGCCGAGCTCCATCTTCTGGACCTTGACGGCGCACACGGAGCCGTCCTCGCCAGCGACAAACTCGAGCGGGGAGACGAGCGGCAGAACCTCGACGCCCTCGGCCTTGGCATGGTGCAGCTCGGCGCGACGGCAGGGCATCTCGTCCTCGGTACGACGGTAGGCGATGATGGCGTGCTCGGCGCCCAGGCGCTTGGCGGTACGGACGGCGTCCATAGCCACGTTGCCGCCACCAAAGACGACGACGTTCTTGCCATGCTTGGTGGGGGTGTCGTACTCGGGGAACTTGTTAGCCTTCATCAGGTTCACGCGGGTGAGGTACTCGTTGGCGAAGAAGACGTTGGGCAGGTTCTCGCCGGGGACGTTGAGGAACTTGGGCAGGCCAGCGCCGGTCGCCACGTAGATGGCGTCGAAGCCCTGCTCGAACAGCTCCTCGGCCGTGGCCATGTTGCCCACGACGGAGTTGTACTCAAACTTGACGCCCATGTCCTCCAGGCCGTCAATCTCACGCTTGACGACTGCCTTGGGCAGACGGAACTCGGGGATGCCGTAGACCAGCACGCCGCCGCCGGTAAAGAAGGCCTCGAAGACGGTGACGTCAAAGCCGTTACGGGCGAGCTCGCCGGCGCAGGTGATGCCGGACGGGCCGGAGCCGACGACGGCGACCTTCTTGCCGTTCTTGGGAGCCATCTTGGGCGTGGAGGCGAGCTCGGGGCGGTCACCCAGGAAGCGCTCGAGCTGGCCGATGGCCACGGGCTCGGACTTCTTACCACGGATGCACTTGCCCTCGCACTGATTCTCCTGCGGGCAGACGCGACCGCAGATGGCGGGAAGCATGGAGTCCTCGCGGATGGTATCGAGGGCGCCGCCGAAGTCCTTCGCGCGGATTTGCTCGATAAAGCGGGGGATGTTGATGTTGACGGGGCAGCCCTCAACACAGAACGGCTTCTTGCAGTTGAGGCAGCGCTCGGTCTCGGCCAGCGCCATCTCCTCGGTGAAGCCCTTGTCGACGGGGCGGAAGTCGCAGGCGCGCTCGGCAGCCGGCTCCTCGTTATCGGGGGTGCGGGGCGACTTCATATCGGCAACGAAACGACCGTTAACTAGTGGCATGCGCAGCTCTTTTCCTCATAGGCCTTGAGGGACGCGCCCTCTTCGGAACGGTAAGCGGCCTGGCGGGCACGAAGGTCATCCCAGTCGACCAGGGTGGCATCGAAGTCGGGGCCGTCGACGCAAGCGAACTTGGTCACGCCGCCCACCTCGACGCGGCAGCAGCCGCACATACCGGTGCCGTCAACCATGATGGGGTTGAGCGACGCGGTGATGGGGGTGTCGTACTTCTGGGCGGTGAGGGTCGAGAACTTCATCATCGGAACGGGGCCGACGCAGAAGACCTGGCTCACGGCCTTGTCCTGCAGCAGACGCTCCAGCGGAGCGGTGACAACGCCCTGCTCGCCGTAGGAACCGTCGTCAGTGGTGATGTGGATGTGGTCCTCGTCGAGGAGTTCGCGGAACTGGTCCTCCATGAGCAGGAGGTCCTTGGTGCGGGCGCCCATGATGGCGTGCACCTCGTGGCCGGTCTCGACCAGGTGCTTGGCGACCGGGAAGGCAATTGCCAGGCCGACGCCGCCGCCAATGACGGCGCAGGGGCCCTCAGCCATCTCGGTGGGAACGCCCAGCGGGCCCACGACGTCGCGCAGCGACTCGCCGGCCTCGTAGGTGGAAAGCATCTCGGTGGTCTTGCCGATCACCATGAAGATGAACTCGACCCAGCCCTCGTCACCGTTCCAGCCGGCCAGGGTAAACGGGACACGCTCGCCCGTCTCATTGGCGCGAACCATGAGGAACTGTCCAGCGTGCGCATGCTTGGCGATTGCGGGCGCCTCGATGCGGAACTTGAACACCTTCTCCGAGAACTGCGTCTTCTCCAGGATCTTATACATAGAACCCCTCTCTTGTTAGGGCGACCGAACCGTGCCTCCACGGAAATGGACGGTAGCCCGAATAAAACCGTACGCGCACAGGCGTTGTGCAGACATACGGTGCAAATTATACCCTCATGGACATGTCGCTTACGTGTATCTTCGGCGGTTGGGAGCAGGGTTTATTCACTTTGGCCTACCAAATAGGGGCAGGTTTATTTTGGTCAGTTTTATCGGGTAAAACGGCAAAGGGGGCCGGCCTCGGGTTGTGATGAGGCCGGCCCCCTTTGGGGCGCTATGTGTGTAAGTCGGCGCGCGGTTGATTGCGATGGCGCAACTGAGGTGTTTCCGCAGATAAAACCTGCCAAAATAAGCCTGTCCCTAAATGGTAGGCTTTAGTGCTTGCCGTTGGCGGAAGCGGCGCCGTTGACGTGATCGCGGGCGTAGATTACGCCGTGCACGATCGCCAGGCCGGCGGCGTCGGCGGCGCGGGCGCAGGTGTCCTGGAAGTCCTCGGCCTCGCGGGCGCGCAGCTGCTTGAGCACGTAGTCTGCGACAGCCATCTTGCCGGGAGGGTTGCCGATGCCGGTGCGGATGCGGCTGAAGTCGCGGCTGCCCATCTTGTCGATGATGGAACGCAGCCCGTTGTGGCCAGCATGGCCGCCGCCCACCTTAACGCGTACGTCGCCGGCGGGAATATCGAGCTCATCGTGGATCACGAGCAGCTCCTCGGCCTTGATTTTGTACTCGCGGCAAAGCTTGGAGATGGGACCGCCCGAGGTATTCATGTACGACTGTGGCTTGACCAGCACAATCTGACGCTTGCCGCCCTCTTCCTCGGGGTCGTTGATGTTGATGGGCGCGACCTCGGCGCCGGCCTGGTTTTTCCAGTACGTGACACCGGCCTGACGGGCCAACTCGTCGATTGCTTTGAAGCCAGCGTTGTGGCGGGTCTCGGCATACTCATCGCCAGGGTTGCCAAGTCCAGCAACCATGCGAATCTTAAGCGGCTGTGCAGCTGCCATATTTGTCCCTTCGTTACACAAATAGTTCAATCAACGACAAAGGCTACCACGCCCGCCGAAGGCGAGACTTCGTTTCAGCGAAATCCCACCAGACAAAAGCACGGCCGCGGCAGAGCGAGCCGCCGAAACAGAAGAAACCCCCGCGCGACCTTTGCGAAGCAAGGGGGAGCGTGGGGGTTTCTTCTGTTTCGGCGGCGATGCGCCGGGTTGCAAGGACGATGCGACTACAGCGCGAAGTCGCCGCCGACGAGCGTGGAGACGGGCTCCTCGTGGTAAACGGCGGAGATGGCCTGAGCGAACTCCTCGGCGACCGAGATGGTCTTAATCTTGCCGCCGACCTCGACGGGGATGGCGTCGGTGACGACGCACTCGACGATCGGGGCGTCGTTCAGGCGCTCGATGGCCGGACCGGAGAAGATACCGTGGGTGGCGCAGACGTAGATGTCGCCAGCGCCCATAGCCTTGAGCTCCTTGACGTTGGCGCACAGGGTGCCAGCGGTGTCGATCATGTCGTCGTTGATGACGCAGGTCTTGCCCTTGATGTCGCCGATGATGCCCATGACCTCGGCGGCGTTGTGACGCGGACGGCCCTTGTGGGCGATGGCCAGGTCGCAGCCGAGCATGTCGGACAGCTTCTTGGCGGCCTTGGCGCGACCCACGTCGGGGGAGACGACAACCAGGTTGTCGGTGTCGAAGTGCATGTCGTTGTAGTACTGGCCAAACAGCGGCAGTGCGGACAGGTGGTTAACCGGGATATCGAAGAAGCCCTGGATCTGACCCTGGTGCAGGTCGAGGGTGATGATGCGGTCGACACCGGCGCGCTCGAGCAGGTTGGCGACGAGGCGGGCGGTGATGGGCTCGCGCGGGCCGGCCTTGCGGTCCTGGCGGGCATAGCCGTAGTGGGTGATAACGGCGGTGATGGAGCGGGCGGATGCGCGCTTGGCAGCGTCGGTGGCGATGAGCAGCTCCATGAGCATGTCGTTGACGTTGCCGCCGGCCACGGACTGAATCAGGAAGACGTCGGCGCCGCGGACGGTCTCGTCGTAGCGGGCGTAAATCTCACCATTGGCGAACTGCTTTAGCGTAAGGCCCGAAAGCTCGACCCCAAGGTACTCAGCGATCTTCTGAGCGAGGGGACGGTTGGAGGAACCGGAATACACGCGGATGGACTTGCGCATATTCTCCGACTTCTCGGGATCATTAATCGGCATTACCCTTCTCCTTTATACATCGAATGCCATATAGATGCCTTGTTGCATTGTAACCGCGCGACGGGGCTTATTGAGTCTTGATAACGTCTTTACCGTCAACGGACACGAACCGACCACTCATCCGGCCGCGCAGGTCAGCATAGAAAAAGGAGCCGTCCCTACGGAAGCGGCTCCTTAGATGCTTGGTAAAACGTTATACCTCGTCGTCCTCGTGCAGGCGGCGGCGGTAATCGGCGGCCCAGCCCTCAATATTTACCTGACGGGCGCGGCCCAGGCCGAGTGCGTCTGCCGGGACCGGCTCGGTGATGACAGAGCCGGCGGCCACAAGCGCGCCGTCGCCGATCTGGGCGGGCGCGACCATCATGGTGTCAGAACCGATGAAGGCATCCTTGCCGATGACGGTCTTGTGCTTGTGCACGCCGTCGTAGTTGCAGGTGATGGAGCCCGCACCCACGTTGACGCCGGAGCCCATGGTGGTGTCGCCGATGTAGGACAAGTGAGGCACCTTGGAACCCTCGCCGATCGTGGACTTCTTGATCTCCACGTGCGTGCCGGCCTTGGATCCGTCGAGCATGTGGGTGCCTGGGCGCAGGTAGGCGCGCGGGCCGCAGTCGACGCCGTTCTCGATGACGGCCTCGATGGCGATGGTCTCATCGATGATGCAGCCGCTGCCGACGGTGGTGTCGGTGAGGCGGCTGTTGGGGCCGAGCTGGCACTCCTCGCCCACGGTGACGTGGCCGATCAGGTGCGTCTGAGGCCACACGACGGTGTCGCGGCCGATAACGGCGTCGGGGCCGATCCAAGCCTGCGTGGGGTCGATGAAGGTAACGCCCTCGGCCATCCAGTGCTCGTTGATGCGGTCGCGCGCGATGGCGGTGAGCTGCGCGAGTTGGATGCGGCTGTTGACGCCCAGGCCGTCGCGGTAGTCGTCGCAGTGGAAGATGGAGACTGCCTGGCCGTGGCCTTTGAGTATCTCGAGCATGTCGGGCAGGTAGTACTCGGACTGCGCGTTGTCGTTGCCGATCTCGTCAATGTGTGCGGCGAGCTGCGCGCCGTCGAAGGCGTAGCAGCCGGCGTTGCACTCGAGCAGCGTGGCGGCCTGCTCGGGCGTGCAGTCCTTCTGCTCGATGATGCGCTCAATCTGGCCGTCGGCGCCCAGCTTGATACGGCCGTAGCCGAAGGGGTCGGGCGGGGTCATGGTCATGACGGTGCAGGCGAGCTCGCCGGTGGCGACGGTCTGCGCGAACTTGGCGACGGTGTCGGCAGTGATGAGCGGCAGGTCGCCGTTGAGCACGACGACGGGGCCTTGCGTGATGCCGCAGGCCTCGAGCGCGACCTTTACGGCGTGGCCGGTGCCCAGGCGCTCGGTCTGCTCGACGCACTCGACCTTGGTGGCGCTGTTGGCGTAGGCGCCGTCGATAAGGGCGCGCATTTCGTCGGCGTGGCTGCCGATGACGACCACGACGCGGCTGCAGCCGGCCTTGATGGTGGCGTCGACGATCCACTGGACCATGGGCTTACCCAGGATCTTGTGCGAAACCTTGCAGTGGTTCGACTTCATGCGGGTGCCCTCGCCGGCGGCGAGGATAATTGCGGTTGCGTCCATGTGATCTCCTGTTACGTTATAGAGACGTGTGTTTGGAAACGATACACGGCGCAATATGATACCGCAGGCATATGATGAGCGCGTAACGATTGACGCGTGACGGCCGATGTCGCTGCCGCCGGCGTGGTATTTGCGCTGGTTGTGCATGGCGGCGGCGCTGCGGCGTTGGCGTTTGAGCGAGGGGATGGGGGTGCCCGTGGATATCATGCGAGAGGAATCGGGCAACGAGCCCGTCGCGGCATTTTCGATGTCGCATCCGGCGGTGCCGGCGCTCTACATGGTGCTGACGTTGGGGCTCACCATGTTCTCGATGCAACCGGTGCTGGTCGCGCTGTCGTTTGCGGGCGGGTTGGCGTACGGGTTTGCGACGCGCGGCGCCGCGCGCACGTTGGGGGCGCTTCGCTGGCAGCTGCCGGTGATTTTGATCATCGCGGTGCTCAATCCGCTGTTTAGCGCCTCGGGCTCGACGGAGCTGTTCCGTATTGGCATGCGTGCGGTGTATCTAGAGAGCATGGTTTACGGCCTGTGCATGGGCGGGCTGTTTGTGGCGAGCGTGCTGTGGTTTGAGGCGGCGGCATCGATGCTTGACTACGACAAGGTGCTTGCGCTTTTGGGTAACGCCGCGCCGGTGATCGCGCTCATGATCTCGATGTGCATGCGGCTTATCCCGCAGTTTTTGCGCCGCGGTCGTACGGTGCTGGCGGTGCAGGATGCGATTGATGTGCCTGGCCGCGCGCCGGCCGACCCCGTGCGCTCGCGCCTGCGGGCGTCGAGCGTGTTGATGGGCTGGGGCATGGAAGATTCGCTGGAGCGCGCGGACGCTATGCGCTCCCGTGGGTGGGGCGCCGCGACACGCCGCACGACGTACGCGCGGTATCGGCTGGGGCGCGGCGATGTTGCCGCGCTGGTTGGGCTTGCGCTGTTTGGCGTGGCCACGACAGCAGTGGCGTGGACCGTGATGGCGCAGTATTCGTTTTACCCGCAACTATCGGTGCCGGCGCCGTGGCCTGGCTATATTGTGTACGCGGCTTGGATGGTGTTGCCCTGTGTGTTGCACGCGATTGACGAGAAGAGGTTTGGCTGATGGCTCGGTTGGATAGGGGCCCGGTGTCGGGCGCGGCGTGCGGCCCGGATATGTCGGCGATTGAGGTGCGGGGGCTGAGCTTTACCTACCCCGGGGCTGAGGCGCCGGTGCTCGACGGGCTCGACTGGTTTGTTCCTCAAGGTGCGTTTGCACTGCTGGTGGGTGGTACCGGGTCGGGTAAGTCAACGCTGCTCTCGCTGCTCAAGCCCGAGATTTCGCCGACGGGCGCGTGCGCTGGCGAGCTGCGCGTGCTGGGCGAGAGCGTTGCCGACATGGACGTTCGAGCGTCCGCGGAGCGCGTGGGCTATGTGTTTCAGGACCCCGAGAACCAGATCGTGTGCGAAACCGTGTGGCACGAGATGGCGTTTGGCCTGGAAAACCTAGGCATGTCGCGCGACGAGATGCGCCGCCGTGTTGCCGAGACCAGCTATTTCTTTGGTCTGGAGGACTGGCTTCATCGCGATACCGATACGCTTTCGGGTGGCCGCAAGCAGCTGCTGTCGCTTGCCGCCGTCCTGGCACTGCGCCCGCGTGTGCTGCTGCTCGACGAGCCCACGTCTCAGCTCGATCCCGTTGCCGAGAAGAGTTTTCTGCACGCACTGTTTCGCGTGAATCGCGAGTTGGGCTGCACGGTTGTCGTGGCAACGCACCAGCCGCGCCCGATGCTCGAATACGCGACGTGCGCGTACCGGATTGAGGACGGACGCGTGTGCGAGGTGGCTGACATTGCCTCCCTGGGGCACCGTGAAGAGCTGTTTTCTGGCGAGGTGCCGGGGTGGGGTGCCTCGCGGCGTGCAAAAAACGGAGTTTTCAGCAGCGCCAGTGGCCAGCCGGGCTCTTTGGACCCGCGCGGGGGCGCTCCGGGTGCAAAAAAAGGACTGAAATCGGACAAATCGGCTGAATTTGGGGCGCAAATACTGCCGCAGGGTGACTCGGGGGCGCCATCGCGCGCCGGTGGATGCCGAATACTCCCAAAAATGCACGCTGGGCCGGCTACCACCCTGGCAGGGAGCTGGTTTCGCTACGATCGGGCGTCCGGCTGGGTGCTGCGTGGGCTCGATGCGGCGTTCTCGGCTGGCGCGGTGCATGCGGTTGTGGGTGGTAACGGCTGCGGGAAGTCGACAATGCTTTCGGTGCTGGCCAAGACGGTCAAGTTGCAGCGTGGGCATATGGAGCGCGGGGCGGGATCGGCAGCGCTGCTGCCTCAGAATCCCAAGGCGTTGCTGGTTGCCGAGACGGTGCGCGATGAGCTGATGGAATGGGCTTCGACCTGCGGATATGACGAGGCTGTGGCGCGGGAGCGCGCGGCGAGCCTGGGGCTGTCGGGCCTGGATGGGCGCCACCCGTACGATCTTTCGGGCGGACAGCGTCAACTGCTTGCATTGGCAAAACTGCTGCTGATTGGCCCCGAACTGCTATTGCTCGATGAGCCCACCAAGGGCTTGGACCTGGCCAGCCGCCGCATCATCGCCCGCGCCCTGCGTGGCCATGCGGAGGCTGGCGGTACCGTCATCATGGCCACGCACGATCTGGATTTTGCCGAGCAGGTTGCCGATGACATTGCCATGATGTTCGACGGTGAGATTGCCTGCATGGAGCCGCCGGCCGACTTTTTTTCCGACAACGTGTTCTACAGGGCGTGATGGGATGATGGATCATCGCGCCTCGCGCCTACTCACAAAAATGGAGATTCCGCTGCTCCTGGCGGTGCCGGCAGTGATGACTGCGGCGTTGCTGGCGGGCATTGAGCAGGCGGCGCTTGCCATGCTTGTCGTGGTAGCGCTGGTGCTCGCGCTGTTCTTTGCGGGCTACGAGGCGTCGCGCCCGGGCCTGCGACAGATTATGCCCACGCTGGTGTTGGCGGCGTTGGCCGCGGCGGGGCGCATCTTGTTTGGCCCCATTCCCGACTTTAAACCCGTGAGTGCCATCGCCATTATCGCCGGGGCGACACTCGGTCGTCGTAACGGCTTTATAGTCGGCGCGCTGGCGGCGCTGACCAGCAACTTCTTTTTTGGGCAGGGCATGTGGACGCCATGGCAGATGTATGCCTGGGGTCTGGTTGGCTATGTTGGCGGCGCGCTGGCGCATGCGGGCGCGTTCGACCGTGCGGGTGGAACCGTGCGCATGCCGGCCCTGATGGCGTACGGCTTTGCATCGGGTTTGCTGTACGGCGTGGTGATCAACGCGTATGACATCATCGGTTTTGTGCAGCCGCTCACGTGGGCGGGAGCCGTGGCGCGTCTTGCCACGGCAGTGCCGTTCGATATCACACACGGCCTCGCGACCTGCGTGTTCTTGGCCGCCCTGTACAGGCCCTGGTGTCGCCGCATCAACCGCGTCGTCGCGAAGTACGGGCTGTAATGGCGGTTGCGCCGGGGTGGGAATCAATACTGCAGAAGTGCCATTTTAAAACTATGCCGGTTTACGGGGCTAGATTGGCGCAGACAGACCATACCGGCTTTTTTCGAAATTGAGCAAGCCGTTCACCTGCGGTTTTATTATCTCGGAATTGCGTATGGTTGGGGGGTTCGCGATTCAGCCCCGTAAACCGGCATAGTTTTGAAATGGCCGGCTGATATGACGGGCATCGTGGTCCTCAAGAGCCTAATTGATCCGTTTTCTTCTGTCCCCAGACGTCCCCAGGGAATCAGTTGACGGCGGCCGCAACGAAACTGGCCCATCTACTACGTTTAGCCTGATACCCCCGACCATGACCGCGTTTTATGAAAAACCGCAGGCTTTCTACCTGCGGTTTTCTTTTTGCGTTGTTCGCTGTGGTTGAGGGCGGTGGCTTAAACGTAGTAGATGGGCCAGTTTCGTTGCGGGCGGGTCGCGTGGATTCCCTCGCGAGGTGAAAATGATCCCTTTTCCTCCGTCCCCAGGGGATCAGTTGGGGCTAGAACTCTAGCGTGAGGGTGACGGGGCAGTGGTCGCTGCCGAAGATGTCGCCACGGATACCGGTGTCGCGAACGTCGGCGGCGATTGAATCACTTACCAGGAAATAATCGATGCGCCAGCCGGCGTTGTTCTTGCGAGCATTAAAGCGGTAACTCCACCAGCTGTAGACGCCCTCGACGTCGGGGTTTGCCGCGCGCCAGGTATCGGTAAACCCGGCGTTGAGCAGCTCGGTAAACTTGCCGCGCTCCTCGTCCGAAAAGCCGGCGTTGCCGCGGTTGGACTTGGGGTTCTTAAGGTCGATCTCCTCGTGCGCCACGTTAAAGTCGCCGCAGGTTACAACGGGCTTGCAGGTCTCGCGTTCAAGCGCGTTCAAAAAGCCGCGGTAGGCATCGTCCCAGGCCATACGCACATCGATGCGGGCGAGTTCGTTTTGCGCGTTGGGCGTATAGACGTCGACAAACCAAAACTTGTCGAACTCGAGCGCGCAGACGCGGCCCTCGGTCGCGGCCTGCGCCACGAGCTCGGCCGCCTCGCCCTCGCCGGCGTAGGGTAGCAGCGCGTCGGCGCGTAGCACGCGCAGCGGTTCCTGGCGGCTAAAGACCGCGGTGCCCGAATAGCCTTTACGCTCGGCGTAGCTCCAGGTTTGGTGATAGCCGGGCAGGTCGATATCGACCTGGCCCTCCTGTAGCTTGGTCTCCTGCAGCGCCAGGATATCGACGTCGAGTTCTTGCGCGACCTGGATAAAGCTCGGGTCCTTTTTGAGCACGGCGCGCAGGCCGTTGACGTTCCACGAGGCGAAAGTGTAAGTCTGAGGCATGGTGTCCTTTCGACGGGGTTGGCAGGCTTAAGATTAGCGCAACAGGGGCGGTGGTGGGCTCCGCGCGTGTCGACCCAAAGGCTGCGCGCCGGGCAAGCGCCCGCCGCCATCCGACCAACAAGGACGGAGGACTCATATGACGCAGGCAATAACGGATCCCAAGCAGGCCTCCGCCGCGCTGGAAGAGCTGTTCGGCACCCACAAGCGCGTGGTCTTCTTTGGTGGCGCGGGTGTTTCCACGGCGAGTGGCATCCCCGATTTCCGCAGCGTGGACGGCCTGTATCACCAGCAGTTTGCCTATCCGCCCGAGACCATGCTCTCGCATAGCTTTTATGAGGCGCATCCGGCCGAGTTCTTCGACTTCTACCGCACCAAGATGATCGCGCTTGGCGCCAAGCCCAACCGCTGCCACACCAAGCTGGCCGAGCTGGAGCGCGCCGGAAAGCTAAATGCCGTGGTGACGCAAAATATCGACGGTCTGCATCAGATGGCCGGCTCGCAGCGTGTGTTTGAGCTGCACGGATCGGTCCATCGAAACATTTGCCAGTCGTGCGGCGCGGTCTATAGCGCCGAGTGGATTTGCTCGCGCGAGCACGAGGACGCCGCGGGTGTGCCCGTGTGTCCTGCGTGCGGCGGGCGCATCAAGCCCGATGTGGTGCTCTACGAGGAGCCGCTCGATGAGCGTGTGCTGACCGGCGCCGTTGCCGCCATCGCCGCGGCCGATGCCCTCATTGTGGGCGGGACCTCGCTCGTGGTGTATCCGGCGGCGGGCCTTACGCGCTACTTTACCGGCGATACGCTGGCCATTTGCAATCTTGCTCCCACCGATCAGGATGCAAATGCCGACCTGCTGATTTCTTGCGACATCGCGGCCGCGTTTGCGTTCTAGCCCGTGTGCGCGGATACAATAGAAAGACTAATTGCAAAGCAACCCCGCCGCCTGCGCCCGAGCGCGGCGGCGCGGGCATTTTAGGAGGATGTTCATGGCGAACGATAGTAAGACATGGCGGTGCGGAAAGTACGAGCTCAGCTTTGACCGCCCGCGCATCATGGGCGTCCTCAACGTGACGCCCGATTCGTTTAGCGATGGCGGGGAGCACTTCGACCCGGATGCCGCCATCGAGTACGGCCTGGCGATGCTCGATGCCGGCGCCGACATCATCGACGTGGGCGGCGAGTCTACGCGCCCCGGATTTACCCCGGTCAATCCCGACGAGGAGGCTCGCCGCGTGCTGCCCGTGGTGCGCGCGCTGGCCAAAGAGGGCGCTATCGTCTCGATCGACACGCGCCACGTGGCGGTTGCCAAGGCGGCCGTGCGCTGCGGTGCCTCGATCGTCAACGACGTGACGGGCTTCACCGACCCCAAGATGGTCGAATTTGTCGCGACGAGCACCTGCGGTGTCATCGTGATGCACGCCGGCGAGATCGCGGCGCCTACGCGCACGCATGCAACGGTGCAGCTCGATACCTCGGCCGCGGCGTTTGTTGCCGAAAAGGCGCGCGAGGCGGCCGCCGAGGCTGCGCGTGAGGCCGAGAAGCCTGCCCGCCGCCGCCGTGGCAAGCTGCTGGGCGAGCCCAAGACGGAGGCCAAGCTGCCGGGTGGCGTGGTGCAGCCCTCGCTGCCGTTTGGCGATCCGGAGCCTGCGCCGGAGCCCACGGACGAGCAGAAGCAGGAGGCATCGGCCGCCGAGCAGGTCGCCCCTGTCGCCGAGGCCGCCACGACCCCTGAGCCCGCGCTGGAGCCCAATGACCACCTGGCCGCCATGATGCGCCGCAGCGCCCGCCGCGAGGAGGCCTACGTGCCCACCTCTCAGCTCCGCCGCTTTACCCTGCCCGATTCGGCGCCCATCATGCGCCGCGTCATGGGCTTTCTGTCCGACCAGGCCCGCACGCTCATCCATGCCGGCGTGTCGCGCGACCGCATCTGCATCGATCCCGGTTCGGGCTTTGGCAAGACGGCCAACGAGGACATCGTCATCCAGCGCGAGACCGCCAAGATGGCGTCGCTGGGCTATCCGCTCATGTGCGCCGTGTCGCGCAAGCGTTTTGTGGGCGCCGTCTCGGGCGTGACCGAGGCGGCCGCGCGCGATGCCGCCACGTTTGGCGTGTGCCTGGGCGCTATCCAGGCCGGTGCCAACATCGTGCGCGTGCACGACGTTACCGGCTTTGCGCAGTTCCTGAACGGTTACTGGGCTGTCGCCAAGCCGCAACCGCGCCGTGCGTTTGTGGCCGTGGGCTCCAACCTGGGGCATCGTTGCGACAACATCCGCGCCGCACGCGACATGATCGCCGAGATTCCGCTCACCTGCGTGTCCAACTGCTCGCGCATCTACGAGAGCGAGCCGGCCTACGAGACGCGCCAAGATGCGTTTGCCAACGCCGTCATCGAGATCAAGACCGAGCTGGCGCCGCTGGTGCTGCTCGACGAGCTTATGAAGATCGAGGCTGAGCTGGGGCGCGACCGCTCCAAGAAGGCCAAGGTCAACGGTCCGCGCACCATCGACCTGGACCTGCTGTGGATGGACGGCGAGATCCATGGCGGCAAAAAGCTGCGTCTGCCGCATCCGCTCATTGGCGAGCGCGACTTTGTACTGGTGCCGCTCGAGGATCTGATGCACGACCCGGCGCGGTTCTTCCGCTACAACGGCGTCGAGGTCAAGGAGCCCGAGGACCGCGTAGGCCATATCGTGGGCGAATTGGGGCGTATGTAGATGATTGAGATGAATGCTGTGGCCGTTGGCACCGAGCTTGACGCCGCGCGCGACGCGGGCCGCGAGGGTGTGTCCGCGGGCTGGTGCGCTTGGAGCGCGGGCGAGACGTCGTTGACGTTTTCGCTGGTCGTGCGCCCGGACGTGAATATGCATGCCTTCCACGGCCTGCCGTTTGTGGCGGCGATGGGCATGATGGACGCGCTCGCGGGCACGGCGTCGACGCCGGGCCTGGGCCTTGCCGGCAAGGTGGGCATCCAGTGGCCGAGTGACATCGTGTGCGGTGCGCCTGCGTTTGAGACGTCGTTCGCGCGCGTCACCGTCAACGGCAGCGCCGGTGCTGCGGGTATGTTCGGTGCCGTAACGGTGGATATTGAGCGTTCGGCATTGAGCGAGCTCGGTGTGGATGTGGCTGACGAAGCGCTGGTCGAGGTGCTGTCCGCCGCCGTGCTGACCCGCGTGGACGCCTGGGCGGTTGTTGCCAACACGCCGCAGGGCGCTGCCGGTCCGCTGGCTCCCGTGCTGGGCGAGTATTTCGATATGGTGCCGCTGCTGGGCCGCCAAGTTGCGGCGGTGTCGCCCAACGGCCTGCCGCTTGCGGTCGGCGTGTTTGCGGGCCTGGACATCTGGGGTCGTGCGACCATCAAGACCGATGCCGGCGAGCAGGAGTTTCCGCCCGAGGCCGTACACATTCGCGGGCTGTAGCGCGGGGCGCCAGCGCTCAAAGATAACGATGACAACGGAAGCCCTCCTCGGCTTGCACCGGGGAGGGCTTCTGTGTGACCGTAGCGCGGCATCTCGGTCCTATTCCTCAAAACTGAAAAAATTTCGTTTTTGAGGAATAGGAAACATGCACGATATCGCTGTGCTGGGCGTATTCGAGGAGTCTCTATTCCTCAAAATTGAAATTTTTTCGGTTTTGAGGAATAGGCTTGGCGAACGTTTGCGGGGGCTGTGACATCGGGCGTGCTCGACTTAAGCCCCGTCTTACCCCAGCTCCTGCATGCGGCGGTAGATTTCGCAGATGCCCTTGATGGTGAGCTGCCCGTCGACCACGTCGAAGGCGCCAGTCGAATCGGCGACGATGCTGGCGAGGCCGCCCGTGGCGATAACGGTGGCGTCCTCGCGGCCCAGCTCGCGTTTCATGCGCGCGACCAGGCCCTCGGCCATGGCGGCAGCGCCCACCACGGCGCCGACCTTGATACACTCCTCGGTATCGCGGCCGATGGCGTGCTCGGGCGCCTCGAGCGGCACGCTGGCGAGCTTGGCGGCACGGGCGGCAAGCGCGTCCATGGAGATGCGGATGCCCGGCGCGATCGCTCCGCCAATGTAATAACCGTCCTCATCGATGACGTCGATATTGGTTGCGGTGCCAAAGTCCACCACGATCGCCGGGGCGCCGTAGAAGGTCTCGGCCGCAACGGCGTTGGCGACGCGGTCGGCGCCCACGGCCTGGGGGCGCGCCGCGCGCAGCTTGGTCACCGCGGCCGTCTGCGGCCCGATGACGATGGTGTCTGCGGCAATGCGGTCGGCCACGGCGTGCCATTCGCGCGAGAGCTGCGGCACCACGCCGGCAAAAGCGATTGCGTCGACCGCATCGAGCGAGAGGCCGTACATCTTAAAGAAACCCATCAGACGCACGTGGATCTCGTCGGCGGTATAGGAGCGGTCGGTGGGCATGCGCCACGACTGCACCAGCTCGTCTCCGTCAAACAGGCCCATGGCCGTCTGCGTGTTTCCCATATCGATAGCGAGCAGCATGTCTACTCCCGGTGTCGGCGTAAAAGGACGCGCACCATTGTATACGTGCCGTCGACGGCGCTCGGCTGCGATTCGTTTACGGTGATATGGACTGAGGGGTTTAAATATGAAGGAATTATGCTCTACGAGATTTTCCTTGCCGTTTACCGAACTCCCACGTAATATTCTTTCTTGCGCACATGAGGCGCCCAGACATTGCGGGGTGGAGCAGTCTGGTAGCTCGCCGGGCTCATAACCCGGAGGTCGTAGGTTCAAATCCTGCCCCCGCGACCAAGAACTTGCAGCTCGTCGGCCTAGCCGGCGAGCTTTTTTGATATTCCGGGACCGTGTTTTCGGTCCAATTCTCGGTCTCTCAAACAAAATCTCAATCTGTAACATCTAGACCCGATTTGGGCGGCTAGGTGTTACAGATCGAGATATACCGGTGGGTTGGGTCCCGTTTGTCTCGACCTGTAACATCTGGGGCTCATTTTGCCGAGCAGCTGTTACAGATTGAGATTTTCTAGCAGGCGGGTTTGGTTTGTCTCGATCTGTAACGCCTAGGGCCGGTTTTGGTCGATAGATGTTACAGATCGAGACGTTTTGTTGGGATGGTTTCTATTGTCTCGATCTGTAACATCTAGGGTCGTTTTTGGCCTGTAGATGTTACAGATTGAGATTTTCCGCCGGGACGGTTTTGGTTTGTCTCAATCTGTAACAGTTGCTCGGCAAAATAGGGTCTTACTGTTACAGATTGAGACAAATCGACGGGCCGCCACGCCCCATCCACCTGCCGCCACCTGCTATCCGCCGATTTCCGTTGCGCTGTTGTATTCCCATGCCATATCCTCTAGACAACTACGCGGCATCATCGCCGCCGCGCCTACAAGAGAGGAATGTCCATGACCGCACCTGCATCCAAGCTGCTCCAGCCCATTACGGTTGGCCCCCTTGAGCTCAAAAACCGCATTATGTTCCCGCCGCTGACCACCGGCTACGAGGAGCGCGACGGCTCCATTGGCGAGCGCAGCCTGGCTTTTTACGAGCGTCTGGCCCGTGGCGGCGTGAGCTACATCGTCATCGGCGACGTCGCTCCCGTCATGACCGCGAGCCCCACGCCCAAGCTGGCAACCGACGCCCAGATCCCCACGTTTAAGGCGCTGGCCGATGCCGTCCACAAGCATGGTGCCAAGGTTGCGCTGCAGCTGTTCCACCCCGAGTACGACGTGCCCGGTGTCGGCCGCATGGTCATGGGCTCCATGGCCGCCGCCAAGGCCGCGCAGGAGGCCAAGGCTGCCGGCGACGAGGAGACCTTCGCCGCCAAGATGGCCGAGTCCAACGAGATTCGCAAGCAGGCCTACGCCAAGCTGCACCACGACATGCAGCACTTTGTGAACGAGGCCACCGTGGAGCAACTCACCCAGATCAAGGAGGCCATTGCCGCCTCGGCCGCCCGCGCGCAGCAGGCCGGCATCGACGCCATCGAGGTCCACGGCGACCGCCTGGTGGGTTCGCTGTGCTCGGCCATCCTCAACAAGCGCACCGACGAGTACGGTGGCTCGTTCGAGAACCGCGTTCGCTATGCGCTCGAGGTCGTCGCTGCCATTAAGGAAGCCGCGCCGCAGCTGATGGTGGAGTACAAGCTCCCTGTGATTATGGAGAACCCCGACGGTACGCCGCGCGGCAAGGGCGGCCTGCAGCCCGACGAGGCCTGCGAGTTTGCCAAGCTGCTCGAGAGCGCGGGCATCGATATGATCCAGGTTGCACAGGCCAACCACACCGGCAACATGGGCGATACCATTCCGCCCATGGGTGCCATGCCCTACAACTGGACGCTGCCGGTGGCCGAGCGCGTCAAGGCCCTGGTCTCCGTGCCGGTGGCAACCGTCGGCCGCGTGGTCTCGGTCGAGGCCGGCGAGAAGATCCTGGAGGATGGCTCTGCCGACATCGTCGCCTATGGCCGCTCGCTCATGTGCGACCCCGACATTGCGCTGAAGGCCGCCACGGGCGAGCCCATCCGCGAGTGCCTCAACTGCAACAAGGGCTGCGTCGATGCGATTCAAAACCGCAAGTACATCTCGTGCGTGCTCAATGCCGAGAACGGCGACGAGGCGACCATCGCCATCAAGCCGGGCGAGGGCGACAAGAAGATTGCCGTGGTGGGCGGCGGTATTGCCGGTCTGGAGGCCGCGCGCGTGGCGGCCAAGCGCGGCTACGATGTGACTGTCTACGAGGCGAGCGATTATCTGGGCGGCCAGATCGTGCTGGCGGCTGCGCCTCCGCGCAAGGACGAGATTATGCGCTCGGTCGAGTATTACGAGAAGATTCTGCCTGGCCTGGGCGTGAAGGTCGAGCTCAACCATGCCGCTACCGCCGAGGACCTCAACGCCGCTGACGCCGCGATTGTGGCCGTGGGCGCGCACGACGTGCTCATTCCCGTTCCGGGTGCCGATTCGGACAAGGTCGTCTCGAGCTGGGACGTGCTGGCCGGCAAGGTGGAGCTTACGGGCCGCGTCGCCGTCATTGGCGGTGGCCTGGTGGGCACCGAGACTGCCGAGTACCTGCTGCAGCACGGCTGCGAGGTGGCGATTGTGGAGATGCTCGACAAGATTGCCGCGGGCGAGTCCGAGACCATTCTGCCGCTGATCATGAGCGACTTTGCCGAGCATAACGTGGAGCAGCACGTGAAGACCCGCCTGACCGCCATTACTGATGAGGGCGTGGAGGCCATTCGCACCACCGAGGACGGCGCCGAGGAGCCGGTGAAGATCGCCTGCGATTACGTGGTGATGGCCGTGGGTTCCAAGGCCAACGCGTTTGACCTGGACGGCGTGACGGTGCCCGTGACCTGCGTGGGCGACTGCTCGGGCGAGCGTACCGCCGACATCGCGAGCGCCATTCGCACGGCGTATCACGCGGCCAACGAGCTGTAGTCGAGAAAGCTATCGCGTATTGAGTGGGCGGGGAGTGCCGTATCGGTGCTCCCCGCCTTTTTGTCGATAAGAGGTGCCCCTGACCAGCGGGTTCAGAAAATCCGAATCTCATGCACCAGAAAATCCGAATTATATGAACACGAAAATCCGAATCGCAACCACCCGAAAATCCGAATTTGCTACAGTGGAATAGAAGAATCAGAAAGCAGGAACTGGAAATCTGCGGGGGTGGCTCATGGCAGGCGAGAGGCTACATCGGGACGGATACATCCCACGTATCGTGGATGCGCAAATCGAGCGCTACCTTCGTGTCTTTGGCGCGGTCGAGATTGCGGGCACCAAGTGGTGCGGCAAGACGTGGGCCGCGCTCGAGCACGGGGCGTCCGCCTCGTATGTCGACGAGAATCTCGACCTCGCGCGTGCCGACCCGGCGATGATGTTGCTGGGAGACCGTCCGCATATTATCGATGAGTGGCAGCGCGTTCCCCAGATTTGGGACTACGTTAGACACGAGGTCGACCGCACCCGGGGTACGCGCGGCGCCTATATCCTCACGGGTTCCGCCACGCCTGCGTTTGGCTCAAAGGCGGAGGCGCCCGCGCATAGTGGAGCCGGCCGCATCGGCCGCGTCCGCATGCACCCCATGACGCTTGCCGAGACAGGTGAGTCCAACGGCAAGGTGAGCCTGGCGGGCTTGTTTGAGCATCGTTTTGAGCCCTGCCGGTGCAATGGCGATACGCCGGGGCTTGTCGAAGCCGCTTGCCGCGGCGGCTGGCCCGAGGCGATCGATATGGTTTCGGCTGACGCCCAGCTCATCGCCCGCGAATATCTCAACACCACGTTTTCGAGCAGCTTCCCGGCGGTCGGTCTCGACCCCGATATTGCTCGTCGAGTCTCCGCATCGATCGCGCGCAATCTGGGACAGGCAACCACGTATAAAACGATTCTTATGGATATGTTCGGTGCCGAGGAGAAACCCGCAGCGTTTGCCGATGAGACCAAGGTGCGCAGGTACCTGGATGCCCTCAAAGGCATGTTTATTCTCGAGGAGGTTCCCGGTTGGGTTCCCGCCGCGCGCGACAAACGGCGCTTTACCGTCAAGCCCAAGCGCTATCTGGCAGATCCGAGCCTTGCTTGCGCCTTGCTAGGTATGTCCTCGCAGGCGCTGCTTGCCGACTGGCGGACATTCGGTCTGTTGTTTGAGAATTTGGTCATACGCGACCTTTCGGTCTACGCACGTTCGCTCGACCTGCTGGATAGCACGCCCGTGCGCTATTATCGCGACGATTCGGGTCTTGAGTGCGATGCTATCGTGCAGCTAGCCGACGGACGGTGGGCCGCCTTTGAGATTAAGGTGAGTGAAGATAAAGCGAACGCCGGCGTCGAGAGCCTCAAGCGCGTTCGCAAGAAGGTCTGTGGAAATCCTCGTTCACGCACACGCGAACCGGAGTTTATGGCCGTGATTGTGGGGGTGGGTGAGTACGCCCGCGAGGTCGAGGACGGTATCTACGTGATACCCGTTCGCGCGTTGGGGTGTTAAGGGGCGGCACGCCGTGTGTCCGCTGCCCGGTGCCACGGATTGGTGCAAGGGGGCCAGGTTTGTTTGCACCATGTTGGTGCGAAGTAACCTGCCCCTTGCACCAAGGGTTTGACTTTTAAGACATCATTAAGGCTTGCGTTGTGGAGCGAACCGCAGGTCAATGCTATTCTTTTACCTTATCGTATGGTGTTGTATTCTGCCTGAATTCTCTACCTGCGAACAACGGATAAACGCGACCGAGCGGAAAAGGATGGCACGCCCGCAAGCAGGGCAAACGTAAGCGATGAGTGGCATGGACCGACATAGCGAGCTCCAGCAGCACAAGACGGCGGCCGAGTACCGCCAAGCTGCCGACGAGCACGTGCGGACCCTCAAGGATTTCTGGAAGGATTTCCTGGTGAGCGGTCTGTTTGTGCTGGCCGCCATCGTTGCCATCTTTGCATGCCTGGCCTGGTTTGCCGCGAACAATCGAGTGAGCGCCACGGGGAGCACGATCGGGGCGAAGGCGGGGCGGTACACGCTGACCGCCGCGGGCGAGGGTGAGTCCGGCGCACACGTGGGCTATTACGAGCGCTCCGAGCGCACGCCCGAGGAAAAGGATGCCATCGATCGCCTGGATACGACCGACGCCATGACGGTAACACTCGGCTCCAACCTGAACAACGAGACCGCAGGCTCTCTGTACCCGGGTGCTCGCGGCAAGATTACATTTACGGTGAAGCCGCTGGTGAGTGACCTGGACGGGGTCACGATCAATCTGTCGCGCTTGCTTAAGGTCACGAACATTGTTGGCGTTGTTGGGGACGGAGGAACGCTGGCGCCCGAGGCGGAGGCGCTCCTTGGCTTGATCAAAGGCCATGTACTGTTCTTTACGAGCTGCGACCAGAACGGGTATTACTCGGGCCGCGTGATTGATAGCAAGATCGGGATTCACAAGAGGGCATTTTGCGAAAACGGCGATGTGACCAGGCCAACGAACAAACCCGTCACCATCAATCTGTACTGGGTATGGCCGGAGTACTTTCAGAACTTCGTCCTTACCGGCAACACGAATTACTACAAGAATCTGTTTGCGGCGGCGGGCGACGCCAAGTCTGACTACGGCGCTCTGCAGGCGGACATGAACGCGCATAAAGCGAACTACTTCTATGGCGCGGCAAACGGCACAAGTGCTGCCAACGCTCCTGCGGTTTCGTCTAGCATGTCCTTCAACGACACCGCCATCTGCTCGGCGCTGTACAACAATGCCGACGAGCAGATCGGCAATAAGGTCAAATACATCCAACTTAGAATTAGCGCTCAGGAGGGCGTGAGCTCATGAGCACCATGCAAACGCGCCTCGGCGATGCCCGCAATTGGATAGAAAACCACCGCGCACAGGCCCTTGCGGTCCTGATATTGCTGGCGGCAATCGCTCTTATCATCGGCTTGTCGCTCTCGTGGTTTGTGGGCAGCAAAAGTCTGTCTACGGTGGGCAAGATCCAAACGCCCGCGCAGCTTAAGATCATGGGTCCCAACCAGACAAGCATTGAGCCCGTCGAGATTTCGTATGACGAGTCGCGCGGCGATGTTAAAAACATAGACGGCACCGTGACCATTCGTCGCGCGTTTTGTGTGCAGAGCGACAATGGCGATCCCGCTGCCGGCGGTCAAGCGTTTGAGCTGCAGGTTGCCAACACAACGAATATCACGGGGCTGACGATCAACGTATATCACGTGACGGTCAATAATCCGAACGATAAAAACGGCACCGTGGTCGGCCTCGACGGGCTCAACAATCCGTATTCGTGGAGTAAGGGCAAACTAATTTCGTTCGACTTTATCAATAGGGATGAGACAAACGGCCTGGCTAAAGAGCTCGCCAGCAATGATCCAACGTACGGTACTTATAAGGACGTCCAGAAAAACGCCCGTCCGCTGTATCGGTACCACGTGTTCCAAAAAGACGATCTAGACGGTTGGAATGGCACGAAAGCCAACGATGCCACCAACTTTATTGTTGAGTGCACGTGGAACGCGGATGGCGTAACCGTGGGTGGTGCCAAGGTCTCAAACGTCAAAGAGACCGACATGGTCTACCTAATCGCTCGCGGCACGAGCGGCAACTAATAGCAGGAAGGGAGGGGCGCCAGATGAGGAAAGACAAGAACGCACAAAATGAAATCGCAAGGCCTGCCGGAAAGCACTTTGCACAGGTTGATGATCATGCGGCGAAGTCTGCCTTGGCGGAGCCTGCTGCCCCTAATTCCAAAGTGCGCAAGCGCCTATGGGCGGTTGCGGTGCTGCTATGCGCCGTCGCGATTGTGGCGGGTACCCACCTTACTTACACGGCCTTTTTGGCGGGCGACTTCCTTAAGTCGGTCGCTGTCTCGGGCACGTCACAGGCGCTGTTTGCCTCGGACATGCTTACGGGCTACACGAATGAGACGCTGAATGACGAGGGTATTGCCGTCCGAAGCGTCATCGCCGACACGAGTGGGGAAAAGTGCTCTTTTACCTTTCGCATTTACAACCATCTGCTGGGCGACAAGAACAAGGTCAACGACAAGGACGTTAACGCGACGCTGAGCGTGAAGGCGACGGGAACGACAGATTGGAGCATAAGCGGTTCGCCCGCGCTGACGGCGGGCGGCACGGTCGGCCTTTCCTTCCCTGCCAACAAGGCAACCATGTATACCTATAAGGTTACGTTTTCCAAGGCGGACCTCAACAAAGCATCTTTCACCGTTAAGGTCCAGGTCGGCTCCAATAGCCCTGGCACCAACCTTAAATGGCTCGCCGCCAAGATTGCGCCCGCCGAACGTGCAGAGGTGACGGCTTCGGGCGTTTCGGGCGAGTGGGTCGATAAGAACTCGGATATCAACGCTTTCGACGCTTACAACTATCGCGTGACCGTTACGGGCGCGCCAACAAAAATCAAGCTTACATGGGGCGACAAGGTTGAGCTTGACCCATTTTTGACGACGAATCATTCCGACGCGACCCTTGATGGAAGGTCGGTTACGTTCACCATGGATCCCGGGTCGGAGATTATTACCTTTTACCGTGCGACGGATACCGCGCCCGGCAGCTGGGATGACATCGGTGTTACGTGCAGGGCTGCGTAGGCCAACCGCAATCGGTGATTTTGAGACCCCGCACGGGGCATGAGATAGAACGAGGTAGGACCAGATGAGAACGGCAAAGCGCATAACAACCGCATGCCTGACTGCGATCATGATTTTCCAGGCGCTCGCGCCCTCCACGGAGGTGTTCGCGCAAGAGCTCGACGCCGTTATGGAGGCATCCGTCTCCGCCGCGCGCGCCGCGGGCAACACGGCGCGCTCCGTACAGGATGCTGTGGCCACCGCGCTGCAAGATGCTGACCAGGCTACATCTGATGATGTCGCAACGACTCCGGGCGCCGACGCTGGCGCCACCGAGGGCGGCGACGGTTCTACCAACGCTGGCGAATCGCAGGACTCCACGACCGATGGAACCACTAACGGCGATACCCCAACGGAGGGCGACGCGTCCCAAGACGATGCGGCTGCCGATGAGGGTGCTGCTGACGGAGAACAAGCGGATGACGCGGACGCGGATGCTGCTGATCAGGCAAACACCGCCCCCACCATCGCTACTGTCGAGGATCTCAGGCACGCGTTGGGTGACGGCAATGTCATCACTGACGACTTGGGCGCCGTCACGGCCATCACCTTCGGATCCAACGCCGACCTTATCGCCATCTCCAACACCGACCCCGCCATCTACCAGAACGCGAGCATCTCCAAGACCGGCTTGAGCGGCGTCGACTTCGACGTGTGCAGCGCGCAGGCCGTGGGCGACCTGGGCAATCTCGCGTTCCAGGGGTTCGGCAGCGATGCCCACCCCTTCAAGGGTACGCTCGACCTGGGCGGCAGGTCCCTTACCGCCAACAAGACGCTCTTCAACAACATCGAGCTCAACGATAACAACGGCACCGTAAAGCTCACCTGGAAGGGCACCGATGCTCAGCCCATCGTGGCCGCAAAGGTCACGGGCGCGGGCAAGACGCTCAGCGCTGCCATTACCGTAGACAAGCCCGAGAGCGGCGATACGAGCGTCGTCAAGCTCACTTCGCCGCTCGTGGGTGAGGTTACGGGCGAGCTCACGCTTGACGCCACGTATTCGACAAGCGCGAATAGCCCCCTGGCGATTGGCATGCAATCGTCCACGGGCAATCTGGGCCTACTCGCGAACACCCTTACTGCAGGCGCATCTCTTACGATCGCGGGGCTGAATGGCCTGCCGAAGAGCTTCAACGGCACCCCCACCATCGATGCTACGGGCGCTGGTGCCAATGCCGGCGGCCTTATTGGCGAGGCAGGCGAGGGGGCTGCCGTCACCCTTGCTTCGAATGTCGATGTTTCGGCACTGAGCGTCGCGGGTAATAATGCGGCGGGCGGCCTTATCGGTAAGGCGACCAGGCTTACGCTTGCCGTAGATACGGACAACAGCGGAAAAGATGCCTCGGGCAAGGATATCAGTATCAAGCCAGCGCACTCGGTTGGGTCGTCATCAGCCGGTACGTATGCCGGCGGCCTTATCGGTGACGCCTCGTTTGCCAGCGATTTCACTATCGAGAATGGCACCTTCGATTTTGGCGAGGGCGTGGCGCTCAGTGTGGCCAACACGACCGCCGCCCCCTCTGTCGGTGGCCTGTTCGGCGTGCTCGACATCTCGAACGGCGATGTGACCGTAAACGGCGGATTGTATAAAAGCACGCTGCAAAACGGCGCGGACAACAGCAACAACAACGGCGTGCGCGGGAACTACGGCGGCTTGGTGGGCAAGCTGTGGGGCCAGAAATACGGCGACGCACTGCACGCGTTCACGGTGAAGGGTGGCGCTGAGGTGTCGTTTGGCGTGGGCTCTAACGGCAAGCTCGCGTATGCGGGCGGCCTGGTAGGCTACCTTGGTGAAGGCGGCGGGAGCGACAATGTGTCCGCCGTGGTCATCAGTGGCGCAGCGGTGACGTGTGCAACCTCGGGCTACGCCAGCAACAACGGCAAATACGGCGGCGCCGTGGGCGTCGTGGACACCAAAAACGTGCTGGAAGTGCGCGGCCTAACGGTCAAAACCGCCAGCGGCGCTACCATCGGCGGCACAAACGGCGGCTTTGCCGGAGTCGTTGGGTCGTCGTGGCTCGGCATCGTCAAGTTCAGCGGTATCACCGACCTGTCGGATGCCGCCTTCGTGGAAAATGATCACACCGCGCAGCTGATTTATGAGAACTTCAATTCACTGATTTTTGCTGCCGGTAGCGGAAGCGACAGAGGTGCCACCGTAGGCGGTACCACGGAATGGCAATACAAGCGTCCCTCTAAGCCGGTCAAGATCGATGACATCTACAGCTACGGCCAGGTTATTCGCCTGGGTGATAGTTTTATTACGCTGAACCCGACGACACACGAGCTGACTCTACCGGCACCGTTGGAACTGACTAACGGCGTCTATGCTCTAGCCTCGCTTGAGGATTTCGCCAAGCTTGCGATTACCTGGCAAACCAACGGCTACTACTCAATGGTCGAAGGCGTTACCGAAAACAATCTGAATGGTTTAAAGTCCTCGACCATTACGGTGAACGGCACAATTGACCTCAAGGGTACAGGCCTGACGGGCTTCACTCAGGACCGCGCAAACGACTCGCAAGTTTTCTCGGGTACGTTGAACGGCGGCGGCACGATCAAGCTTGCTGTCGGTGAGCCTTACGGCATGCGCGGGAACGCCCCTCTGGGCGCCGACGACATCAGTGCCGGCAACGGAAAAATCTACCGTCACGGCCGCCTGGGCTTGTTCGCAGCAATCAACGGCGCAGCCGCCAACAGCGAGACTGTCTCCAACGTCACCATCGCTGGCTCCATGAGGTTCGATAACGGCTCGGCAATCGAGGCTGGATCGCTTGCGGGCGCCATTGCGGGTGGTCTGACGCTGTCTGGCGCAACGTGCGAAACGAATATCGCATGCGATGATACGTTCACCAACGATGTGAACATTGGTGGTATTGCAGGCAGCGTGTCGGCAGCTTCTACGGTTACGTTTAGGGACAGTAGCAAGGCTCAAGCGAGCATCACTGCAACTAAAACGCTTAATGGCAACAGCCGTATTGGCGGCGCCATCGGCTATGTGGGCAATTATGTCTCGACATTCAACGTTACGGGCCTTGAGGTCAGCGGAAAAATCGAGACCGGCAATTGCACCAGCGGCAAGATTGCCCAGGTCGGCGGTCTTATCGGCTGCATCGCACAGAGCACCTATGGGGCTGATGGGGCAATAGCCAACTCGGCCAAAAAGGACGTTAACATTACGGGCCTTTCGTTCAACTCGTTCAAGATGGGAGTCGGAAAGAACGGCGATAAGCTCAATGGCGTGGGCGGTCTCTTGGGTTATAGCTGGGGCAACGCGGTCGTAACTATCGGAGATGACAACATTAACAAGAGTGAAAACTCCTATGCTTTGAAAACGACCAACGCTTCTATAATCGCGACTGTGGATGATTCCAAGGAGCTTGGCGGCCTTGTATACGCAGCCAGCGGTCACTGGATTATCAACAACTACGCCATCGATCTCTCGGGCACAAAGATTAATGCAGGCGCCGCTCAGACGCTCGGCGTTCTAGTTTGCCGCGGCTGCAAGGTGGATGATAAGACGACATATGGCGTCGAGAGCTACCTAGGCCTGTACTTGGAGGACAGGGCTTATTGGGATACCGCCTATAGGGTGCCCACCGGCGAGGGGGCCATCGTTGCGTCGGGCGTAACGTCCTTCGATGAATGGGTTGGCAGCGGTGTAAAACCAAACAACGGCAGCAAGCTCATGGACGCCGACTGGAACACGGTCGTTTCGCTACACACACAGAAAAACAAGCTGGACATGGACGGCGATTCCACAAAAGACAACAGCTACCATAATCGCTCGTCTTTCGGTCGAAGCCAGAATACGAACGGCAATACCCGCTACTTCTACAACCTCGACATAGCCTCTAAGAATTGTGAAGGCGGCTTTAGTGGCAGTCAAATCGATACAGCGGACAAGCTGCTCTTATGGTCTGCTTTCTGCTATGCTCCCGCCGGTATTCGTTCGACAATCGTTCCCGATGGTACGACAGGGCTCGATGATTCCATAACCATAACGGGCACAATCGATTTGGCCGGCTACAGCTACTATCCCACTCAACCGATCGGAGAGGTGACGGTTAATAATGCGGCCATCACCTTCTACTACTCCAAGATCAAGGCCGAGCAGAATGGCAACAAGCTAAACTCCGATGCCACCCAGCACGAGAACATGCACTGCGGTCTTTTTCAAACGGTGGCAGACGGCGATCTCACAGTAAGCAACGTCACTTTGGGTGGTACCGTTGGGCCCGTTATCAATGACGGAAAGAGCTCTACTGACGCTATTGGCGCGGGCGGAAGCTCATCGGGCGCGCTCGTGTGCCGCTACGTGTATGGGTCCAGCGACGGCAATGGCACCAAGATTAGAAAGATCTCAATTGATGATCTTACACTCAACAATCTGATTGTCGACGGCGCCAACAGCGCCACGGACGCTAACGCCTATATGCCTCTGCTCATCAACGAGATGCAGAAGTACGTGAGCCTGAACGCGAAGAATATCAAGACTACTGGGTACACGAGTGGCACCAAGGCGGCTACGTCGCTGTTCGGAAAGCTTGGTGTAGGCAGTGAGGCCGATCAGGTGACGGCGAAGTTTGAGCAAATCAGCTTGCCCAGCCAAGAGAACAATACGATCTTCACCCATGCGAGCCTGCTGGAGAGTTTTGGCTACGGAAGCACGAGCACGGGCTCTGCGGACTACACCTTTACTAAGGCCGATGGCGATGCGGGCAAGGTGACCTACGGATCCGAGATTGATGGGAGTACGGAGTACCCGGGCAAGCAGCTTTGGTATTACGACGAAGCGACGTATGGTGCCGTGAGCGGCTATGTGACGGTTGATGGTAAGAAGGACGGTGACGTCAGGCCTTGGTTCGGTGACTACCTTCCTTATGTTTACAAGGGAAAAGCCGCCGAGGATGGCGTCCAGTATCACGAAATTAAAGTCAACCAGCGCATTCCAAAGCTGGTAATGGGATGTGGTACCTACGGCGATCCTTATTCCGTCACAAACGCGGCGGAGATGAATGCCATTGCCAACTACATTAATAACATGACGGCGCTTGACGGCTGGGAGGTCACCATTGTCGCCGACCAGGGTAGGCTCTGCACTCGCCGCAGCAGCGATCACTCGACCGACAATGAGGTTACGTACGTCTACAAGCAGGCGAACGGTACCGATAATAAATGGGAGAAGAAGACCGGAGACGCGTCGACCAATTCCCCGCAGACGCTGAGCGACGAAACCATGCACCGCTATATGCAGAGCGCGTATTACAGCATCGAGCCTACTGAGGGCAATACGATTACTCTCGACGGCGCATCGTTTGGCGGTTTTGGAAATAGGGCCAACCCGTTTAGGGGCGTCATCGTTGGCAACTTTGGCAGTGATAATAAAAACGCAACCATCAAGATAGAGAATAACGAGGGTTCGCTTCGCGGCCTTATTCCCTATAGTTACGGCAGCGTGGTGCGCGATCTGAATATTCGCTATGTGAACGCGTCGGCGACTATTACTTATTCTGCCAAGGATGCCGACGGCGTTCCGACGGCGTTTTTCGGTGGCGTTGTCGGCTGCATCCTTGGTGGCGATAACATTATCGATGGCGTGGTCGTTAATGGGACGACGGCCGAAAACCCTACAACGGGATTTACCGTCACGGGCGGTGGCGACAAGCCGCATCTTGTTCCCATTGGTGGCTACGTCGGTGCCATTGCGGGTGGCGGCGTGATTTTCCGCAATATGGACAAAAGCGGAAAATCTTCCTGGCGTGCTGGAACTGGTGACAAATCTCGTGGTCTGGGAAAGGGCAACTTTGATCTCTACAACAATCCCTACGTCGGTCGCGTGATTGATGGCTATGCCTTTAGCGAGGGCTGTAAGGTTGAAAACGGTAACGCTAACTACCAGATTAACGAGCTCACAAAAAAAAGAACCCCCTGTGTCACCACCACGGGCACCGACAACAAGTACCTCGGCACTAACGCCGAGGCTCCTGTGACCATGGTGAAAAACGCCCAGGGCCTTTTGGTGCTCTCGGCCATCATCAGCTCGGGTGCGGGTGCTGGCGCGGCACATACCAACTACTCCAATAATGGCGTGTTCCGCGGTTCCAAGGCTTACTGGGGCAGCGATTCGCAAGACCCGGCGATATGCGGCTACCTGTTTGGCAACAAGGAATATGGCAAGGTACGGAATGCTAACTACGCAAATGTGGGCAAGCCTGAGAGTGCTGCCGGCGATTTCGAAATCGCCAAAAACGACGACCAGAAGGCCCCCGGCAAGCAGGGGTGGCACGGCCCGCTCGACCATGATGACGATGTAAATTCGCCCTACCTGGTGGCGTCCTACGCTGCCGACTACCAAACGGGCTATGTGTGCGCGTCGAAATCGATCGGCATGAGCTTGGAGTTCAAGCAGGGCGACACCTACGATATGACCGACTACGGCACGGGGTACGTGGGCCTAAACGGCCGCTACTATTCCAATGCCTGCAATTCGAACCAGCCGGGCACCGACCGCGACCGTATTACGCCGCACGTAGCCACGATCGACGGTAACGGCGCCACCATCACGGTGGGTACCGAAGGCACCGTCTACGGCGTCGTCGAATACGCCGACGACGACTATAAGGTCTCGGGCGTGGGTGGTCTATTCAGCACCGTGATGTTCACCTCCACCAATGTGGGGCAGAGCGTCACCGCGAACGACGGCGCGCAGGTCAAAGACCTCACCTTTAGCAACTGCAACGTAGCGCTCACCTATATCGACACCAACGGCGAAGCCAAACCAGGAGAGGCGCCGAACGACCTTACCGGTGCCGGCCTTTTGGCGGGTGCAACGGCCAACTACGACGACGGCACGTGCGGCATCTACCGCAACGTGCAGATGAAGAACTGCACCGTGTCGGGCGCAAAGAGCGTAGGAGGGCTTCTTGGCAGCTCGGGCCGCGCCAGACGAACTACGAGCGAAGACAGAACCTATATGGTCGAGTTCGGGGACGGGTGGGGCCCCGCGTATCTCTATGACTGCTCATACACTGGCCTTAACGTCACGGGCGAGAAGAATGTCGGTGGCTATGTGGGTACGGTCGCCTCGGCGTGCGGTGTGTGGACAACCGCAGGCACAGGGGTGAGCGAAAGGACTGTTGGCAAAAACTCGACCATAACTGCCACAGGGACAGTGCCCTACGTGGGCGGCGTGCTCGGCTATGTCGAAAGAAGCGATATCTCGGTCAACACCAACATCGGCACCACCACAGCGGCCCAGTCGTCATGCACGGCGGTCATCTCTGGGGTAAACGTGCTAGCCACCGGGTCGAACTCCGATGACCATATGGGCGCCGGCGGCGTGGTCGGACGCGCCCGTGGCGGCGTTATTTCTATGAGCAACGTGCGCATTGATGGCGGAAACGGCACCGAGAACGCCGTCATCGGCGATAAGGCCGGAACGAACAATAGCATCTACAATGCGGGCGGCCTGATTGGTGAGGTTACGAGTAGCGGTAGCCCCAACAAGTACTGGTTCGACGACTGCAGTGTCAAGAATGTCAGCATCGCCGGCACCGGCAAATGCTCGGGCGGGCTTATCGGCTACTTCTTCAGCAATGTGAATATAGCCTGCAACAACATCGCGATCGAGAACGCTACGATTAAGGGTAACTGGAGCGGCGGTCTGCTGGGCGCGAATAACGCGAGTAACAGCGGATCCGTCGTCATCGACGTTACCAACACAAAGGTATCCAACACCACGTTTAGCGAAAGGTCCAACGGCGGCATTATGGGCGACGGGCGCGGCCAGTTCCATCTGTTAAACGTGCTCATGGACAGCAATAGCTACAATGCGGGCAAAACCCAGGGCGTACTCTTGGGCGAGGTTGACACGGGGGATGGTAAGTACAGCCTTTCCGCAGCGGGCGTGGAAGTAAAGCCCGGTAGTGGCAAGACCACGAGCGACCTGCCGCCGATGGTTTACACGACCAATACGAATACGGCTGCTGTTAACGAGAAAACTTATATTGCCTTCGGCGACTACAACGGCACGGCTGCCGCGCCCAACGAGAACAAAACGCTTTACGGCGCAGGCGATACTGCTACCACGGCAACGAGTCCGTACGTGACCACGAGGCCCGTGAGCACGCTGGCGGTGCGTGCCTCCGACGGCGACACCACCGACCGCTACCTGTTTGGCGACGGCGCCGCCATTGACACCGCGACGACCATCCAAAGCCAAGCGGGTGCCCGCGTTCCCGGCCGCTACACCTACACCAACATCGCCGGCATCAATGATGCCGGCGCATACCAAAACACGAGCACCTATAGCGCGGACAGCTCGCGTAGCACCTATAACGCTAACAACATTACTTCGGGCAAGAAGGCCAAAACTGACTTCCCCGTGCTCGTGATTCCGGGCAACGATACCACGACGGTGGAGAGCTACCTGAACATCGTGACCAATGGCGGCTTCTCCGATGCCCGCCGCCTCAACGGCAGCACCGCGCATGTGACCGCCACCGCCGAGGTCTTCTCGCTCGCCGATAACGGCACCTTCGTCAAGGACGTAGCCGCCTCGCAAGCGCCCACGCTCAAGGTGCTCAACAATGGCACGAGCTCTATGGCATTCCGCGCGAGCACCGACTGGGACAATGAGCAGGGGCGCTTCACGCTGCTTACGGTCACCTTTAGCGAGGCCGGCCAGAGCTACCGTGTACAGGTACCCATCATCGTCAAGCGCATGCTCGAGATCGACTTTACCGCCACCTACTCCGAAGGTGCGAACTTCAAGGCTGCCGACTATGCGACAAAATACGACAAGCACGTACTTGTGAGCAGCGGCGACACCATGACCGGCTACCTTACCTGGACCTATGGCAGCGCTCGGGGCAAGCCGGTCGATTACGGCTGGAACACGCTGCTCGAAGCCGGCGGCTCTATGGGTCCGCTCAACAAGAGCATAACCTTCGGTGCCACGCTGCCCGAGGGTACACAGCTCACACTCGTGGACACGGCCAACAACAGCCGCGAATATCACTACACGGTGGGCACGGGTGGCGCGACGTCAGTCAGGCTCACCGAGTTTGTGGACGCTGGCAACAAGGCTTACTACACCGAACCGTGGCTGAGCGAAATCGTGGGCGTGAAGGCCGATGAGGCCAAGGAGGACAAGGACGGCGCTTGGGTCAAGCTCGCCGATGACGAGGTCAAGGACAAGAGCCAGGCCGAACTCGCGAAGATGGCTGGCGCCAAGGTCGATGGCGCGTACTACCGCGCGCGCACTTCTTCCGACGCGACGGGCACGTTCTATACCCTCTCCGTTGATAAGGAAGAGCCCAAGAGCGAAAACTTCTACTTGGTGGTGCGCACGCCGGCGGGGTCCGCGGGCGTCAACGGCTACACCGCCACCACGGTGGACACGAGCCTCAACGAGCACATCAACTACCTGCTGCGAGGCAAGAAAGCAGCCGACGGCAAGGCTGCCGAGGATGGGCACCAGAATACGCCCTCGACCTACAGCGTGGCATCAAACTACACGCACAGCCTCGTTGACAACAAGCGTAACCTCGTCGACAACAGGGACAGCATCAACCGGATGGAGCTCAAGGAAGCCACCTATTCGCTTTCCATGAACGTGAACGACACCGTGACGTTTGACTCGAGCCAGCAATACACGAGCTCTGACGCGCTGTATTATCAGCTCGATTCGTCGCTTGTCACCTATCATGATGGCGTCATCGCGGGCTCGGTGGGATACCCCACGGGCACGCAGGGCACGTATGAGTTCTACGTTAAGGTGGGTGATAACTACTACACCTGGGGCGGGTCGGGTTGGAATCTGGCCGGCACGAAGGAGACCCCAGTGGTGTCGGGCCTTAGTTGGACTGCGAACGGTGGCGACATGTCACTGGTGCTTGCCGATGCTGAGGGTAATCCCATCGATATGTCGGGCCTGCGCGAGATCGCCATGAACCATGTCAACGCCTTCACCGTTACCATGAGGGCCGCGCTCACCATGACGGAGCCTGCCTGCCAGGCGGGTATCGTGGCCTCGCAGAACAGCGGCACCGACCGCTACACCAAACCCAACTACCGCGCGTACCTTTCCACGCATGCCGACACGCTCAGCACCAGTAGCAACTCGGCATACAACGATGGCGGCGCCGGCTACTACCGTATGGATGTGGGCTCATCGACCATCGCGCTCGAGGCGTCTAAGAAATCCCAGTTGGGCATCAACATCGATGACCTCAAGTCCGCTGACGGCGAGATCGCTCTGGTGGGTACCTACGACCTGAGCAAGCTCACGGGCGCCGAGGCTAAGATCGACGCCGCAAACACGGTGACCTACACGCTGAGCCTGGAGCAGCGGCAAGATAATGGCGGCTATGCTCCGGTCGGCGATATCTCGAACTACATTACGGTGCTCGGCAGCGATTACCTAGGCACGGGTGCGGCATCCGCCGACGGCAACAGCTATGTGTTCACCGACACCAAGACCAACGGCGCGTTCCTCACGCGCGACGGCAACAGCCTTGCCTTTAAGCATGCCTTCCGCGTTAAAGTGAATACGAATGTTGAGGGTGAGAACCAAACTTACGCAAACTACCGCTTGGTGCTTACGGCCAATATTATGACCGGCAACGTTGTCGACGACACACCGGTCAACGTTAGCAACCTTGATGGCTATTCGCACTCCGACTACGTGACGTACACGCTAGCGCGCATCAACACCGAGGGCATTCGGCACGAGACGAAAACCAACTAGCTACGCGAGGGGCGGCAACCACCCGGTTGCCGCCCTTTTTCTTGTTCGCTTGGCCTACTGCTGCCCCAGCTCTCCACCAACTTTCCAGCTGTCCACTTAACTTACCACTCAAGGTGGAAAGCTGGAAAGTTAAGTGGAAAGCTGGAAAGTTAAGTGGAAAGCTGGTAAGTTGGGTGGAAAGTTGGAAAGTTGGGAGGTTCGGCATGAATGAGGAGTGGTTGGCGCAGGTTATCCATCATCTGCGGGCAATAGGAAGCGACACCCAGCAGTACGAAGTAAAAGAAGCCAAGGGCGCGCTCCCCAAAAGCATCGTCGAGACGCTTTCGGCATTTTCCAACGCGCAGGGCGGCTTTATCATCCTCGGCATTTCCGAAAAGAACGGGTTTATGCCCGTCGAGGGTTTTGATGCCCGCAAGATGCAAGACGCCCTCTCTTCTGCATGTGAAAAGCTGACGCCCGTTGTGAGGCCGGATATCCAAGTGCTCCCCTTCGAGGGTAAGCTGGTGCTTTGCGCGCGCATCAAAGAAATGCATCCACGCGATAAACCCTGCTATATTGCGGCACGCGGAATGTACGATTCGTCCTTTATCCGTACGGGCGACGGCGACCGGCGCATGACTCCCTACGAAATCGATCGCTTTATGGAGGAGCATGTTCAGCCTACATACGACGACGAGCCGGTCGAAGGTGCCACGCTCGATGACCTTGACGCCGATCTTTTGCAAGGGTTTATAAAACGCCAGCGCGAGCTACACCCTAGGCTTTTGGGCACCAGAAGCGACGATGAGATTCTCCTTGACCTGCATGTGACCAAAAGGGTGGACGACGCAATCGTGCCGACGCTTGCTGCAATTGTCGCGATGGGACGGTTTCCGCAAAAGTTCTTCCCACGTCTCAATGTGACCTTTACGGCGTACCCCGGGACCACAAAAACGCAGCGAGTAAGTGATAACAAGCGTTTTGTGGATTCTCAGACCATTTTGGGTCCGATCCCTTTCATGATTGAGGACGTGCTTGCCGCCGTTGCGAGAAACACCCGAAACGCAGCGGTTATCGAGGGCGCGTTCCGGAAAGATGTGCCCGATTATCCGCCCGTGGCGCTGCGCGAGGCGGTGGCGAACGCGCTCATGCACCGCGACTACTCTTCCGCCGCGCGCGGCTCACAAGTGCAGGTCAACCTGTATATCGACCGCGTCGAGATTCTCAATCCCGGCGGGCTGTACGGCGACGTAACGATCGATTCGCTGGGAGTTTCTGGGGTTTCGTCATCCAGAAACCAGTTCCTTTCAAATATCCTCGAGACCACGCCGTACCCAGACGGTGGCTACGTGGTCGAAAATCGCGGCACTGGTTATCAGGAGATAGGTGAGCAGCTCGAGCGGGCAAACATGTTGCCGCCCGAACCAAAGAACTCGACAGTTTCTTTTTCGTTGACGTTCGATAAGCGAAAGATAATGCGGGCGGAACAGGTGACGTCTGTGGGGCATGTGGACGAGGCAATCTTGGATTACCTGGCAACACATTCTTCGGCCTCGACCAAGGAGCTCACCGACGCTTCGGGTTTGAGCAGGAGCGCCGTTTCCAACCACATAAAAGGCTTGATTGGTGCGGGCAAGATTGAGGCGATGGAGCCTCCGCGCAGCCCGCGACAACGGTATCGACTCGCGAAGTAGGGCTGTCCGTCGCCCATGCTTCGGTCTCCCAACTTCTTTCCAGCTTTCCACTTAACTTACCACTTAAGGTGGAAAGCTGGAAAGCAAGTGGAAAGCTGACATGTTAGGTGCGGACTGACGAGGGGTTAATAATTGCACAAACCATACCAGCCAAACAAAAAGATACCCATCTGGTTGGTAAAACACCGTCAATGAGCCGCGAGTCAACTAGCTGCGTAAATAAAGCCTAAAGAACTGTTGCAAATGAATGGCAAATACCCAGATGCCGCCGTTACGATTTTCAATTAACTGTTACGCGGGAACAGCAAAATGCTACTATCTAACAAGCACGTAAGAAAGCAGATTAACGGTTAAGGCTAAGAAGTGGCAGGCATGTCAGAAGCAACAAGGACTCGCGCGCATGCGCCCGAGGTTAGGCAGCGCGCCGTCGAGATCCTCCAAGAGGGGGTCGGTCACCGCGCCCTCGCCGCAAAGCTTGGCATTCCCCAGGCCACGGCTCGTCAGTGGGCCCGCGCATATGCCGTGGGCGGTGCCGACGCCGTGCTCAACGCGGGCGCTCGTCATCACACCTATTCGTACGATGTAAAGCTCGCCGTGGTTAAGGACCGTCTGGAAAACGGCCTGACGGTTCGCGAGGCCATGATCAAGCACGGGATTCCCAGCGAGTCTTCGGTTAAGGCCTGGTGCCGCCAGTATCGCGAGAGCGGTGAGTCCGCGCTGGTCGATAAGCCGCGCGGTCGCAAGCCGCGCGTTAAAAAGGCGGAATAGCGAACGGGATGGTGCGCCCACAGGGGCGCATTTTTCTTGCCGCCCCTCTGCTCCAAAGCGGACGTACCCTTACCCCGTACGCCTAAAACTCCCCAGTTGACCGAAAACCCGCCGCTGCTACTCCTCAATTGAGCTATAACGTTAAACAATTGCAGCGTTTTTGCATGGGGGAGTGATGGTATGACGCTACTGTATTTCCTTACCCTGTTTCCGCTGGTACCGGCGCTGGGCATGCTGCTCGCGCGCGGTGACCGAGCCCGCGATGCGGTGGGGCTCATAGGCTCCGGCATTATTATGGCGGTGACAGTTGTAGTCGCCGTCATGTTTTTTGGCACGGGCCCGCAGAGCTTTGAGGTTGCCCCCGGCACCTCGCATGTGCTCTCGATCATCAGCTCCTCCATCGACGTCATCCTGTGCGCCGTCATCCTGTACAACGCGTACAAATATAGGAACGCGCTCACCACGGTGCTCGGCATAGTCCAGCTGGTGGGCTCGCTCACCTTTGCAGCCATGACGCTGCCCGCGGCCGAGGCCGTCACGGCGACGCCGCTCTACCTGGACTACATGAGCGTGATTATGGTCCTCGCCGTCGGCATCGTCGGCAGCCTAATCTGCGTGTATGCCCTGGGCTACATGAAGGATTTCCAAGCGCACGATGAGCACGAGGCCGCGCTGCGCGGGCAGACCGCGCCCGACCGTCGCCCGCAGTTCCTGGCGCTCATGTTCCTGTTCCTTTCGGCCATGTTCGTCATCGTGACGAGCGACAACCTTGAGTGGCTGTTCTGTGGCTGGGAGATCACCACCGTGTGCTCGTTCCTCATGATTGGCTACACGCGCACGCCCGAGGCCATTAAAAACGCCTTTACCCAGATCATCCTCAACATGCTGGGCGGCATCGCGTTTTTGGCCGGACTCATGTACCTGCACGTTAACGGCATGCCGCTGACCATCTCGGGCATGATCAAGCTTTCCGGCGCCGGAACCGCGCAATCCGCGCTGCTGGTGATGCCGGTCATCCTGTTGTCGCTCGCCGCACTCACCAAGGCCGCACAGATGCCGTTCCACACCTGGCTGCTCGGCGCCATGGTCGCCCCCACGCCCACGAGCGCCCTGCTGCACTCGTCAACCATGGTCAAAGCCGGCGTATTCCTGATGGTCAAGCTGAGCCCGCTCTATGCCATCTATCCCGTGACCGGGTTTATGGTCACGAGCGTGGGCGCCATCACGTTTTTGCTCGCCGCCCTCATGGCCATCTCGCAGAGCAACGCCAAACGCGTGCTCGCGTACTCCACCATTTCCAACCTGGGCCTCATCAGTGCTTGCTTGGGTGTCGGCGCGCCCGAGGCCGTATGGGCGGCCATCTTCCTGATCCTGTTCCACACGGTGGCAAAGTCGCTGCTGTTCCTGTGCGTGGGCACGGCCGAGCATCATATCGGCAGCCGCAATATCGAGGACATGGACGGTATGTTCAGCCGGATGCCGCACCTGACGCGCCTGATGATGCTGGGCATCATGGGCATGTTCGTGGCGCCGTTTGGCATGCTCGTGTCCAAGTGGGGCGCCCTGGTGGCGTTTGCCCAGACCGGAAACGTGCTCATGATCATGGTGCTTGCCTTTGGCTCGGCCGCGACGTTTTACTTCTGGGGCAAGTGGCTCGCCAAGCTTTCGGGCGTCGACCCCACGGCTCAAAACGTTGAGGTCAATGTCCATAAGACCGAATGGATGGCGCTCAACACCATCGCCGCGCTGCTGATTCTGTGCTGCGTGGCCTTCCCGATTATCTCGAGCGGTTTGGTGTCGCCTTACTTGGCCATGGTGTTTGGCCGCGTGCCGTACGTTATTGGCAAGGACGCCATGTATCTGATGGTGGTTATCGTGGCGTTTATCGCCGTGGTGCTGCTGACGTCATTCCGCGTGAGCAACAAACCGCACGTAAACGTATATCTTTCGGGTGTGGGAACCGACAATTACCGCCATTTCCGCGGCTCGATGGGACATGAGGTGAAGGCCGAAAAGCGCAATTGGTACTCGGAGGACGCCCTTGGCGAGAAGCGTATTGGCCCCGTGGGTAGCGTCGTGTGCTGCAGCATTATCTTGTTTGCGCTGCTGTGTTGCGCGTGGATTGGGCCCGAGCGACTTGCCATGAGTGCACCCTCGGTGCTGCGCGGTAAGTATTTTGAAGGTTCGGGTGTCGTGGGCATCTTTATTGGCACCGTGGCGTTTGCCCTGCTGGCGCCGCTTGTGGGCGGCCTGATCGACGGCGTTGACCGTAAGCTTTCGGCTCGCATGCAGGGCCGTGTGGGCCCGCGCCTGCTGCAACCGTTCTACGACGTTGCCAAGCTGCTGCGCAAGGCCCCTGCCAGCGTAAACACCATGGACGATACCTACATGGCGTGCGCGCTCATCTTTACCGTCGTGGGCGGCGGCATCTTTGTGTCGGGCTCCAACACGCTGCTGTGCGCTTTTATGGTGACGCTCGCCGCGATCTTTGTGGTGCTGGCGTCCGCCTCGACGCAAAGCCCGTTTGCCCAGGTCGGTGCCGACCGCGAGCTGCTGCAGGTCATGAGTTACGAGCCCGCCGTTCTGCTGATGAGCGTGGGCCTGTACCTTGCCACCGACAGCTTCGATTCCATCGCCGTGACGGGGCAGTCGGCCCCCATCATCGTGTGCAGCGCGCCCATTTTCCTCGCGCTGCTCGCGGTGCTTACCATCAAGCTGCGCAAGTCGCCGTTCGATCTTTCGTACTCGCATCACGCGCATCAGGAGATCGTTCAGGGCGTCGCCACCGAGATGAGCGGCGGCACGCTGGCCAAGATGACCCTTATGCACTGGTGCGAGACCGTGCTGTTTTTGATGTGGGTGGGCATGTTCTTTGTTTGGGGCAACCCGGTGAGCTGGGTGGTAGCCCTGGTCGTGATGGCCGCGACGTACTTTGTCGAGGTGCTTATCGACAACACCTTCGCACGCAGTACCTGGCGCAGCTGCTTTAAGCTCGGATGGGGCGTGGCGCTGGTGTTTGGCCTGCTCAACCTTATGCCCATCCTCGTCGACGTGTTTATTTAGGAGGCGGCATCCATGGATCATAAAATGTCGCGCTCGCCGTGGGTTATTCATTACGACGGCTCGAGCTGCAACGGATGCGATATCGAGGTGCTGGCCTCGCTCACGCCGCTGTTCGATGCGGAGCGCTTTGGCGTGGTCAACACCGGCAACCCCAAGCATGCGGACATCTTTTTGGTGACGGGGTCGGTCAATGCCCAGAACCTGCCCGTCGTGCGCCAGATCTACAACCAGATGCTCGAGCCCAAGTGCGTGGTGGCGTGCGGCATCTGCGCGTGCTCGGGCGGCGTATTCCGCGATGCCTACAACGTGATCGGAGGCGTGGACCGCGCGATTCCCGTGGACGTATACGCGCCCGGGTGCGCCATTCGTCCCGAGACGGTGATTGATGCCATCGTGGAGGCGTGCGGCATCCTGGATCAGAAGGAGGCCGTGATGCGTGCTGGCGGTGACCCGCTTACCGTGGGCGGTGCTGCTACCTGGGATGGCGGCGTTGAGCTGGGCGAGGACGGATTTGTGGCTGCGGGGGCCGGGGCTGACGGTGCCGGTGACGGCGTCGAGGCCAACGTGTCCACCAGGTCCGCCGCACCCGCCGCCGGTGGCGCGCCTGCCGGGAAGCCCGCCGCGCCCGCCGCTGGCGACGCATCTGCTGAGACGCCCGCCGCTGCAAAGGAGGCCGAGTAATGCAAAAGGCTATCTATACCACCGTCGGGATCGACGAGCTTCTGTCGCATGTCCAGGCGCTCAAGGGCGTCGGCGCGCGCTTTGTGCAAATGCATGCCGAGCGCAACGTCGACGACGGCACGTATCGCCTGGTCTATACGTTTATCAACGTTCGTGCTGCTCAGGAGCATATTGCGCAGGATGGCAGCTATGCGATCGAGAACCTGGTGGTCGAGGGCATCGACCAGTACCAGGAGATTCCGTCCATCAGCTCGTATTATCCGGCGGTATTCCCGTTTGAGAACGAGGCGCACGACCTGTTTGGGCTTGCCATTACCGATATGCAGATCGACTTTAAGGGCTTTTTCTACCAGGTCTCGACTGCCGAGCCCATGAGCGTTATCACACCCGAGGTGAAGGCCGCGCGCGAGAAAGCCATGAAGGTCCGTGCCGCCGCAGAGGCCAAGGCGCGCAAGGCTGCGGCCGAGAAGGCCGCTGCCGCTGCTGCTGCGGGGGAGGGCGCCGCGGGTGCCGGCGATGCTGCGAACGCTGTTGCCGCCCAGCCCGCTGCGGCTACCGGCTCCGATGCTCAGCATGACGATGCTGCTGCCAAGGCCGCGCTCAAGGCTGCCGAGATGGAGGCAAAGCTCGCCGCCATGGATCCCGAGAAAGCGGCCAAGGTCCGCGCGGCGCTTGCCGCCAAGGCCGCCCGCGACAAGCAGAAAAAGGAGGCGTAAGGTCCATGGCACATCGCTCCGTTATTCCGTTTGGCCCGCAACACCCGGTGCTGCCCGAGCCGCTTCATCTGGACCTGGTGATCGAGGACGACCGCGTCATCGAGGCAATTCCGCAGATCGGCTTTGTGCACCGCGGACTCGAGAAGCTCACCGAAAAGCGCGACATGCACCAGTTTGGCTACATCGCCGAGCGCATCTGCGGCATCTGCGCCGTGGGCCACAGCTATGGCTATGCCAGCGCCTGCGAGCGCATGCTCGACATCGAGGTGCCCGGCCGCGCGCAGTATATCCGCACCATTTTGCACGAGCTTTCGCGCATCCACTCGCATCTGCTGTGGCTGGGCCTGCTCGCCGATGCCTTTGGCTTCGAGGCGCTGTTCTATCGTTCGTGGACGCTGCGCGAGCAGATTCTCAAGATCTTCGAGAGCACGTGCGGTGGTCGCGTGATTCTGTCGATCAACGAGATCGGCGGCCTTAAGCACGACATTGAGGACTCCGAGCTGGCGGGTATTGTCCAGACGCTCGATGCCATGCGTCCCGACTACGAGGCCCTGGTGCATACGTTTTTGGACGACAATAGCTGCGGCGAGCGCCTGCATGGCGTGGGCGTGATCAGCAAGAAGGACGCGCTGAATCTGTCGATGGTCGGCCCGTTCGGTCGCGCCTCGGGCGTGGATTACGACGTGCGCATGTTTGGCGACGGTGCCTATGCAGGCCTGGCAGCATTTGAGCCCATCGTTGCTACCGACGGCGACTGCTATGCCCGCTGCCAGGTGCGTTGTGCCGAGGTCACGCAGGCCATGGACATCATCAAGGAGCTTGTGGGCAAGATCCCGCACGACGGTATCGGCGGGCGCACCAAGCTCACGCCGGCCGACGGCGCGCGCGGCGAGGTTGTGATTGAGCAGCCGCGCGGCGAGGCGTACTACTATGTGCGCGGTAACGGCACCAAGAATCTGGACCGTTTTCGCGTGCGCACGCCGACGTCGCAGAACCTGGCGGGTCTGACACATGCGCTGCAGGGCGTGCTCCTTGCCAACGTGCCCATGATTATCCTGACCATCGACCCCTGCATTAGCTGCACGGAAAGGTAGGCGCGGCATGAGTTTACTGACATTTGCCAAGACGGCCTTGGGTTCTATGGTCAAGCAGCCGGTAACGGTGCGCTACCCGCAGGAGGAGCTGACGGTACCCGAACGCTTGCGCGGGCATATCGTCAATGACATGGACGTGTGCATCTGCTGCGGCATGTGCGCGCGTCGCTGCCCGGCGGGCGCGCTCGCGGTCGATCGCAAGGGCGGAACGTGGTCGATCGATCCGTACGCTTGCGTGGTGTGCGGCGAGTGCATCGAGAGCTGCCCCAAGCACTGCCTGACTATGGATACCGCCCGTACCCCAGTCGCAGCGGATAAGACTCCCACGGTAGAAACCAAGCCGGAATAGCGTTGGAATGGGGCTGGAATAGAGCTGGAATAGGGCCGGTGGGGCAAAATTGCCCCACCGGCCCCGCGCGTGAACGTGCGGCTAAGCCTCCGCGAACAAAACTATGCCGGATTACTACGATAAATCGCCTACCCCCAACCACACCGCATTTGGCAAAACAAAAATCGCAGGTAGACGGCTCGCAGTTTAGCGAAAAAGTCGCGCGTGATCGGCGACCTCGTTTTTATCGTAGTAATCCGGCATAGTTTTGAAATGCCACCATATCCATGGCAGCTCCTGATCCCCTAGGGACGGAAGAAAACGGATCATTTTGGTCCCGCGAGGCTTGCGGAGGCACTCGTGCAGGGCCGCCCGAACAAAACTATGCCGGTTCACTACGATGAATTCGACATCCCCGACCATGACTGCATTTTTCTAAATATTGCAAGCGCTCTACCTGCGGTTTTGCAAGTGCGCAATTTGCCGTGGTCAAAGGTGGGCGATTCACCGTAGTAAACCGGCATAGTTTTGAAATGGCATTAAAGCGGTAGCAGCCATTTTGCTATGCCGGGGTGGTCGGCCGTTGGGTAATTACCCTCGCAGGTAGGCAATGGCGATCTGTGTGCGGTTGCGTAGGCCCATTTTGGCAAGGATCGAGCTGATGTGGTTGCGCACGGTGCCTTCGCCCATGTAGGCGGTGGCGGCGATCTCCTTGTTGTCGAGGCCGCGGGCGATGAGCTCGGCAACTTCGAACTCGCGGTCGGTTAGGCTGGCGAAGGCCGCGGGTCGGCGGAGTGTGCCCGCCTCAACGCCCGTTCCGTCAAAATTGATGTCCTCGATCGCCTTGCCCTCGAGTACGCGTTTGCCGTCCATGACTTGCGTCAATGCCGGAGGAATGGCGGCGACATCGGTCTTGATCAGGTAGCCGCGGGCACCCAGTTTGAGCGCCGACACAATGTACTCGTCATCCGAGAATGTCGTCAGAAACACCACGCGCGCCGAAGGGTCGCGCTCAAGGATCTCGCGTGCCGCCGAAAGTCCGTCACGCCCCGGCATCTGAATGTCGAGCAGTGCGATATCGGGCGCGTGTTCGGCATAGAGCGAAACCGCATCGTTGCCGTTGGCACCGGTGCCCACCACTTCGATCTGCGGCTGGGCGCCCAGGATAATCTTGAGCGAATCGACCACCAAGCGGTCGTCGTCGACAACGATGAGCCTCATCGGCCCTCATCTCCTTGCTGTTTGGGAACGGTGGCAAACACGCGCCAGCCGCCGGCGCTGGCACGCGGGCCGGCGGTGAAGGTGCCGCCAAGCGCCTCGATGCGCTCGCGCATGGAGGCGAGCCCCATGCCCTCCGCGGCGCCGCGGCTGCTTGCTTGGACCCCGCCCGCACCATCGTCGGTAACGATGAGCTGGTAAAACGACGGATGCTCCATGCATCGTACGGTGACGGTCTGGGCGCAAGCGTGGCGCATGGTATTGGAGAGCGCCTCGCGCAGGACCGCCGCAAAGCAGTTGGCGACGTTTACGGGCGCATGTTCGGCCAAAACTTCAAGCTCAATCTGCGGGCCGCCGTCCGAGCGCGCGCCTTCAACGATGCGTTCGAGCTGCACGGAAAGGTCGACGGCGTTGTCGTTGAGCGCGTGGACGCTGGTGCGCACGAGCTGGAGCGCCTCGTCAACCGTGCGTTTGACGTCGGCGAAATCGGCGGCGACGCCGGGCTCGTCGGCATGGACTACGCGCAAGGCTTCGGCTTGCAGCGAGGCGCGCGTGAGCTGGTGGCCGACGTTATCGTGGATCTCGCGCGCGATACGGGCGCGTTCGGCGAGTGTCGCGAGCTCGACTTCGTAGTCCTGGCGATCGGCAAGGTCGCGGTTGCGCGCTTCGAGCGCGAGAGCTCGTTCCTGCAGCTCGTCGCGGATGCGGCGCATGCGCTGCTGCTCGCGCTCCAACTGGGCGGTACGTAGCGATAACAAGGTGGCGGCAACTGAAAGGATGGCGGTCAGTAGAAGCGTTCGGGCGGTGAGCGCGTCGGCGCGTAGGTCCGCGACGAGTGCGAAGACAAAGGCGACGCCAATGCCCAACGCGACCCAAACGTGTTCACGGCGCACGCGCCGCGCGATGTCATAGAGGGCGAGAGGCGCAAACGGCACAAACGGCGGCGCAAAGACGGCCGCGATGATGTAAGCGTAACTCGCGGCCTTGCTTACACGGCGTGTGCGTTCCCCCTGTGCGACCTCGGCCAGCGAGGTGGCGATAACGCCAAGACAAAACGCCGCGACCAGGCGGGCGTCCACAGCAAGGCCCGTGGCGGCCGCAATGCAGCACGCCAGCACGATCGATTTGTCGAAAAGCCTGTTCATACGGGTATTGTACGCGAAGCCGCGCGTAGTGGAGGGGCCGCCTGCGCAACCGTGACATTCCTCCCGCGCGACAAATCGGGGGCGTCGGTGGCCACACGGCCAAGCCCCGCACTCGTGACAAAGCTCACTGGTGCGCGCCGGCGGCTCCTGCGATGATGCAATCGTACCGGGCCGCAATCAACAGAAGGGCCGCCTCATGACAGACATCGTCCACGTCGAAAACCTCGTCAAGCGCTACGACGATCTTATCGCGCTCGACCACTTTAACCTGAGCATCGCCCCTGGCGAGATCTTTGGCCTGCTGGGCCCCAACGGCTCGGGCAAGACCACATCCATCAACTGCATTCTGCAGCTGCTCGCCTACGACAAAGGCACCATCGAGCTGTTCGGCGAGCCCATGACGCCCGCCCGCTATGACCTCAAGCGCCGCATCGGCGTGGTGCCACAGCAGGTGGCGGTGTTTGACGAGCTCACGGTGCGCGAGAACATCGACTATTTCTGCAGCCTCTACGTTAACGACCGCAAGCGCCGCCGCGCGCTGGTGGACGAGGCGATTGACTTTGTCGGTCTGGGCGACTTTACCAAGTTCCGCCCCGGCAAGCTCTCGGGCGGCCTGGCGCGTCGCCTCAACATCGCCTGCGGTATCGCGCACAAGCCCGAGCTCATCTTCTTTGACGAGCCCACGGTGGCGGTCGATCCGCAGAGCCGCAACGCCATCCTGGAGGGCATCTGCCGCCTGCGCGACGAGGGCGCCACGGTGGTGTATACCAGCCATTACATGGAGGAAGTCGAGCAGATTTGCAGCCGCATCATGATCATGGACGGCGGCCGTGTGCTGGCGCAGGGCACCAACGACGAGCTCAAGCGCATGATTCAAATGGGCGAGCGCGTGACCGTCGAGGTCGGCGCCGTCGAGACCGCCACGGTTGAGCGCCTGCGCGCCCTCGAGCACGTGCTTTCGGTCGAGCTGTCCGGCGGCGAGCTCGTCTGCACCTGCGAAGCGAGTCCGCACAATCTGGTCGACATCCTCGACACGTTGCGCGCCGCCGACGTGGCGCTCGGCCGCGTGTGGAGCGAGCCGCCGACTCTCAACGACGTGTTCCTCGAGATCACCGGCCGCGAGCTGCGCGACTAGGGGGCGGCCATGTTCAACACCATCATCACCACGCTCAAGACGCTACTGCGTCGACCGAGTACATGGGTCTGGGGCGCGATCTTTCCCATTGCACTTTCAACGATGTTCATGTTTATGTTCGCGAACCTGAGCTCTGACGGAAAAGTCGACCCGGTGCCGGTAGCCGTTGTCGCTGACGAAGCCTGGGGCGCTTCGTCCTTTAAGAACGTGGCGACGTCGCTTGCCAAGGAGGGCGACGATCAGCTGCTCGAGATCCACGAGTGCGACGACGCAGCCGCCGCGAACCGTGCGCTTAAGGCTGGCGAGGTCGCGGGCATCTATACGGTCGACGACGCAGGCGCACCCAAGCTCACGCTGCTATCGAGCTACGACAGCTCGCGTGCCTCGTCGGTGCTCACCGATCGCAGCATTCTGGAGACGGTGGCAAGCTCGTATACGCAAAATGCCGAGCTCATGTCCCAGATTGCCCAAGACAACCCGGCCGCCCTTGCCGACCCGGAGGCGGTTGCGCGCGCCCTGTCGCTCGAGGGCGGAACCCGCCGCGTGAGCCTGACGCGCACCACGCCCGACGGCACGACCATTTACTACTACGCGCTCTTTGGCCTGGTCGCGATGATGTCTGCCGAGTTTGCCGCCTTGAGCGTCGTCGACCTGCAGCCCAATCTGTCGGGCCTTGGAGCGCGCCGCTGCGTGGGTGGCCTTTCCAAGACGGCGTCGCTGGCCGGCATCTTTGTCGGCTCGTGGCTGGTTTCCTTTGCCTCGATGGCGGTCGCGATTGGCTACGTGCGCCTAGTCGTTGGCGTCGACTTTGGCGGGCGCGAGGGGCTGTGCCTGCTGGGCGGTGCTGCATCCGCGCTTGCCGTCACGGGCCTGGGGCTCTTTGTGGGTACGCTTCCCGTTAAGGGTGGCAAGGCATCCAAGTCGGGCATCCTCACGGGCTTTGCCACCACGTGCGCCCTGTTTGCCGGGCTCTACGGCGAGCCGGCGATGGCGCTTGCCGACGATGTCGCCCGCGCCTGCCCGGCCGAGTGCTGGCTCAACCCCGTCAAGCTCATCTGCGACATGTTCAATCGCCTGTATTTCTTTGAGGACCTGGGGCCCTTCGCCGTCCGCGTCGGCGCGCTCGTCCTGATGGCCCTGGTGTTTGTCGTCGCCGCTACGCTGATCTTTGGAAGGAGCCGCTATGAGCACCTTTAAGACCGCGCTTCGCATGGCGCTGGCGCACCCGTTCTACCTGCTCATCTATACGGTGTTCATCTCGCTCATGGGCGTATTCATCGCGGCCTCGGTGAGCTGGAACTCGTCGCAGCTCACCGAGTACAAGCCCTACGATGCCAACGTGATCGTGGTCGACCGCGACAATAGCGACCTTTCGCGGGCGCTTACCAAGCACCTGGGCTCACGCTTTGACCTGGTCACGGGCGTCGGCGACGACACGTACGACCTTGCGGATGCGCTCGCCAAGAGCAACAGCGCCAAGGGCAGCGCCGATTGCGTGTTCTTTATCCCGGAGGGGTTTGAGGACGATCTTGTTGCAGCCGCCCGTGCGGGGGAGGCCCTGCCCAAACTTGACGTGACGTACGGCTCCGGCACTATGGCGGCGGCGCTCTCGTCTGCCGAGGCCTCGCGGTGGGTCTCGCTCGCGGGCGCTGCGGCGGCGCTTGAACCCGCTGCCTCCAACGTTGGCGTCGCAAGGGCCGCCGAGCACGCGGCCGCCAAGCGCGCGGAAGTCGAGATCGAGCAGGTCAAGGTCGACTCGACTGCCGCTGCCACGCTCGAGTCGTATTTCAACTTTGGTGCATACGCGATCATCTCGTCGGTCATCGTGTCGGTGGGACTGGTGTTCTCGGGCATGAACGAGCCCGAGCGCGTGCGCCGCATGGAGGCCGGCCCGGTCTCCGAGCGCCAGCGTTCGCTTGCCGTGTTCGCGGCCGCTGCCGTGCTCACCGTCTGCATTTGGCTCGTGTCGAGCATGATGGGCATCGTGGGCTTTGCCGGCGCGGTCGCCGAGGTCGGCGTGGGGCGTGTGTGCTTGGCACTGGCGGCGACGTTTGCCCTGGCGTGCACGCCGCTGGCCGTTGGCTTTGCGCTTTCGAGCCTGGGTGCGCGCGAGGAGCTGCTCAACGGTGTGGGTAACCTGCTTGGCATGCTCATGACGTTTTTGGGCGGCGCTTGGATGCCGCTGTCGCTGATGGGCCCGGCCGTGCAGACGGTGGCGCACTTTGTGCCGACATATTGGGTGAACGACGCGATCAGCAAGGCGCTTGCCTCGGATTTGACGTCTGCCATGCTGGGCGACATCGCCTGCGACCTGGGCGTAACGGCACTCTTTGCCGTGGCCATTGCCGCCGCAGGCCTGGCCCTTGCGCACAACAAATCCCGCGCCTAGCCACAACCCGTCACTTGGGGACGTTCCTTTTAATATGAGCAGGACATTGTCAAGAGGCAAAATCGGGCCTGG
>CABRYP010000011.1 GCA_902475245.1 uncultured Collinsella sp.
CTTCGTTAAACGGGCGCTAGGGCGCCGCCCTTACACCAACATTTTCGACGCGATCAACGAGGCTCCCAAGTCGACAGCCGAAGAAGCCGCTAACCTATCCGAAACGTCTGCGTTCCAAAACAGCGATGTCTTTGGCGACGAGGCTGAGGACGATCAGCCCGAAGAGCCCACAGAACAGGACGCTGCCGAGGCGGCATCGGAGCCCGAGGTACCGCAGCCTGCCATCTCGCTCACGGTCGTCTATGACCCCGAGAACGCCAACGCCGGCATCACCACCATGGCATCCACGCCCATCGAGGCAAAGTCGAGCGTCGAGAACGAGAACGCGACGCAGGCTGAGGTTGAAACTGCCGCTGCAGACGCGCCCGTCACCGTGGAGCCCGCAGATTCCACGACCAAGCCGGACTCGACGCCGGGGCCCGCGACCGTCATCGAGTCCGTGCCCACCGCTGCTTGCGACCAAATTCCCGGACCGGCACCGGCTTCGGCACCCGCAGCAGCCCCAACCCCCGCACCTGCAGCGCCCGCCATCCCCAAGGACTTCCCCGTCGATTTCACAACCGAGATCTTCTGCCCCGGCCCGCTTCTGCACCAGCTGTCAACCTATCTCCCCTACGGCGCCGACACCCTCGGCATCGTCGGCGAGTACTACTGGATCGCCCGCGAGCGCGGTACCATCGAGGTCGCGCGAAACCGCGCAAGCTTCCCCCTGCGCTACACGCAGGCCGGCGAGCGCCGCGAGGTTACCGTGCGCATCCGCCGCAACACCACCGGCGGTCTCGGAGCCGCCTGGACCATCGATAAAGTCGAGCCTTCTACCAAGTAACAAAAAGGGACGATAGCCCTCAAGGTTATCGTCCCTTTCTCGTTAGGCCACCTGAGCTCGACTAATCGCGCGTGAGCTTGCGGTGGATACGATGCGGCTGGGCTGCGTCCTCGCCCAGGCGCTCGATTCGGTTGGCCTGATAGGCCTCGAAGTTGCCCTCGAACCAATACCAGTTGCCCGGATTCTCGTCGGTGCCCTCCCACGCCAGAATGTGCGTGGCGACGCGGTCCAGGAACATACGGTCGTGGCTAATGACCACCGAGCAGCCCGGGAACTCGAGCAGCGCCGCTTCGAGCGAGGACAGCGTCTCGACGTCGAGGTCGTTCGTGGGCTCGTCGAGAAGCAGCAGGTTGCCGCCCTGCTTGAGCGTGAGTGCCAAGTTCAGACGGTTGCGCTCGCCACCGGATAGTACGCCAGCGCGCTTCTGCTGGTCCTGGCCCTTAAAGCCAAAGCTCGCCACATAAGCGCGGCTCGGAACCTCAGTCTCGCCGACCATCATGTGGTCCAGGCCATCCGAGACGACCTCCCACAGGTTCTTATCGGAGTCGATACCGGAACGGTTCTGGTCGACGTAAGAAATCTTGACGGTCTCGCCCACCTCGAGCTCACCCGAAGTCAGCGGCTCCAGACCAACAATCGTCTTAAAGAGCGTAGTCTTGCCCACGCCGTTGGGGCCGATGACGCCCACGATGCCGTTACGCGGCAGGGTGAACGAAAGGTCATCGATGAGCACGCGACCGTCGAACTCCTTGTGCAGGTGATGGGCCTCGAGCACCTTATTGCCCAGACGCGGGCCGACAGGGATGCGAATGTCAGTCCAGTCGAGCTTCTGGCTAGCGCGCGCCTCAGCCTCCATCTCCTCGTAGCGGGCCAGACGGGCCTTGTTCTTGGCCTGACGGGCCTTGGGCGAGCTGCGCACCCACTCGAGCTCGGCCTCCATGCGCTTGGCGAGCTTGGCGTCGCGGTTGCCCTGTGCCTCGATACGGGCGGCCTTGGTCTCCAGATACGTGGAGTAGTTGCCCTTGTAGGGATAAAGGTGGCCGCGGTCGACCTCGCAGATCCACTCGGCAACGTTGTCCAGGAAGTAGCGATCGTGTGTGACGGCAAGCACCGCGCCCTGGTAGTTGTGCAGGAAGTGCTCGAGCCACAGGATCGACTCGGCGTCCAGGTGGTTCGTGGGCTCGTCGAGCAGCAGCAGGTCGGGAGCCTCGAGCAGCAGCTTGCACAGGGCCACGCGGCGGCGCTCGCCGCCGGAAAGTACGTTGACCGGCATGTCGGAATCGGGCAGCTGCAGGGCGTCCATGGCCTGGCCGAGCTTGGAATCGATATCCCAGCCGTCGGCGGCGTCGATCTCGTCCTGGAGCTTGCCCATCTCGGCCATGAGGGCGTCCATGTCGCAATCCGGGTCGCACATCTCCTCGCCGATCTTATTGAAGCGATCGACCTTGGCGATCATGTCGCCAAATGCCATGCGCACGTTCTCGATGACGGTCTTGTCGTCGTCGAGCGGCGGCTCCTGCTGCAGGATACCCACGGTGTAGCCGGGGGTGAGCCTGGCATCGCCGTTGGAGACCTCCTCGATGCCGGCCATGATCTTGAGCAGGGTCGACTTGCCCATACCGTTGGGGCCCACGACGCCGATCTTGGCACCGGGGTAGAAGCTCAGGGTCACGTCGTCAAGGATCACCTTGTCGCCATGGGCTTTACGAGCCTGATACATCTGGTAGATAAACTCTGCCATTTGCCTGTTTTATCCTTTCTACCTGTTGTTTCCCTATTCTTGTTTCGCTTTAGTGGAAACGAAATGAGAAAACCAGCTCTGAAACTTAACGAAAAAGGGGCATGGTTGCCCACACCCCCTAATACTACCTGGGAAAAGTCCCCCTTAACACACTATGAACTGCGTACGCTAGTTTTCCGCAACCTTAACGAGCGGCTCGCTGCGATTTGCGCCACAGCAGATACGAGTAGACGTAGACGGCTCCAACCGAACCAAACGCCAGAACCGCAATCACCGCGGCGACGACTTCACTCGAAAGCACGCTGCCTGCCACGCCCATCACAATCAGGCCAAAGCCCAGCACCATAAAGCAGGCACCGCCAAAGCGCTGCGTACGGCGCCAGTTCTCGGGATTGGCAAGCGCCCAAGGCGTCTTGATACCGAGCGTATAGTTCTGCTTCACACGCGGCAAGTAGTTGCCTACGCCGATGAACAGCAAACCGACAACACCGGAAATCAGCACGTTGACCGAACCGACCGCCGGCACCACGCCCCAGACCGTAAGCTCTCCCAGCCAGCTTATGGCGCACATGAACAAGGTGAAGGCGATTACGAAGCCCTGATAGAACTTGCCCGAGGTTCGATATGCCTCACCTTTGGGATCGATGCGCGGCACCACGCAGAACATTGCGAGAAGCACCAGAGGCAGCACGCCGAGCGCGGAGGCCATCCAGCTGGGACCCCAACCGTCGACGGCGCCGTTCGCGCCCCAGTGCGTGGGAATCTGCCCAGGCAAGCTCGGCATCACCATGAGATGCGCTACGACATTGGCGACGCACAGAGCGACCAGCGCAATCCACACGCGCGACGATACCCCCGTGGGGTGAATGCCCTTGTTTTCGTTATTCATCCTTATCACCTTCCGTGTTTGTAAAGCCCATAAACCAACCGATCAAGTCCTGCATGACGGTAGTGTTTAAGCTGTATACGATGTTTTGACCATGACGTTCGTCGGTTACCAACCCGGCGTTTTTGAGCGTCGCCAAGTGATGGCTCAGCGACGGCTTACTGATATCGAAATGCTCGGCAAGCTCCCCCGCCGTGCAATTGCCCTCGCGCAGCAACTCCAAAATGCGCCGTCGCGTTGGATCGGCAAGCGCCTTAAAACCCTCTCCCGGCATAAGACCCCCTTTCATCATCTCTCATGACGCGCACACTATACTCGATATTTAGATGTTTGTCTAACTATCTAATACAGGAACATCTATAGAACATTCGTTCGTATTTAGCTACAATGGAGGTTGAAGCAGATGGGCCAGCTCCCTCTACCCGAGAAGGAGATGGACTATGAGTATTGACGATGTCCTGACGTTGTTATTGCTTGTAATCGCGGCTGTGGAGCTCGGCATCCACATTGGAGGTCGAATGAAATAGCCGCCCCCGCGTAATGCGAAGACGGCCACTTCTCACGCCATAAACGTGTTTCGGAGTTGGCCAACCCGCTGCAACGGGTGCCATCTGCTTCAATCTTATGCGAATCCCGATCCCATTTCAACAAGCCCAAGGGCTCAAATGGAATCGCAATAATACCTATAATGGCGATAGCTAAAACACGACCGACTCCCCATCGGAGGATATCTATGACCGAAACCACAGCCGCAGCCGCCATCGAGACACGCGACACCAAGCTCGAGATTATCATGGGCCGCGAGGCACTCGATAAGCTCGCCGGTGCTACGGTGCTAGTGCTCGGCTGCGGAGGCGTGGGCTCCAACTGCTGCGAGGCACTCGCCCGCGGCGGCATTGGTCATTTCGTCATTCTGGATAAGGACATCATCGCGCCCAGCAATATCAATCGCCAGGCCATCGCCTTTCACAGCACCGTCGGCAAGCGCAAGGTTGACGTGATGGAGGCCATGATCCACGACATCAATCCCGCCGCCACCGTCATCAAGCGCACCGAATACTTGCTGAGCGACAACATCGATGATTTCTTCGCGAGCGTTTTGGAGCAGACGGACGGCAAGCTCGACTACGTCGTCGACGCCATCGACACCATCTCGGCCAAGCTCACCATTGCCAAATATGCTCAGGACCACGACATTCGTTTGGTTAGCTCCATGGGCGGGGCCAACAAGCTCCATCCCGAGTGCCTCCGCTTTGCCGACATTTTCGATACGGTACGTGACCCCATGAGCCGCATCATGCGCAAAGAATGCAAGAAGCGCGGAATCAAGAGCCTGCATGTACTGTTTAGCTGCGAGGAATCGGTTAAGACACAGCCCCGCGATCCTTCCAACATCCACGAGCGCACCGAGCTGGGAACCGCCAGCTTTATGCCGCCCATCATGGGTCAGATGATCGCCGGCGAGGTTATCCGCCAGATCAGCGGTCGCGGCATCGAGCGCGTGCGCGCCGATGGCCAGCGCCTAGACTAGCGGAGCGCACCGAGATGGAGCCCCGGTTATTTGATGCACACTGCCATCTTGATTTAATGGCCCACCCGGACGCCGTTGCCGATGAGGCAACGGCGCTGGGCTTGGGTCTATTTGATTGCGGCGTCGATCCACGCGACTTTTCGGCCGCAAACGAGCGCGCTCGTCGCCACCCGGGCATCATCGCCGGCGTTGGGCTTCACCCCTGGTGGCTCGCCGATGGCCACTGCGGTTTTGCCGAAGTCAATCTGCTTTGCGAAGTTGCTGCCCAAGAACGCTACATCGGCGAAGTCGGACTCGACTTTTCCGCGCGCTTTGCTGGAAGTGAGCCGCTACAAATACAGGCACTTAACCGGCTCTGCGATGCGCTCGTGCAGCATCCTCTTACCGGGCGCGTGATATCAATTCACGCCGTTCGTTCGGCAGGAGCCGTACTGGACGTCCTCGAATCGCATGGACTACTCATCCCAAACCCCGACTCCCCCGCTATCATCTTCCACTGGTTTAGCGGCACTTCGGACGAACTCACCCGCGCGCGTAATGCGGGCTGCTATTTTTCCGTCAACGAACGCATGCTCGCGACCAAGCGCGGTCGCGAATACGCACGACAGATTCCACTCGACCGCCTACTGCTCGAGACCGATGCGCCGGCCGAGCCAAACACAGAAACAAGCACGCAGTCGCTCATCAGGTCGCTCACAAGGACCTCAGAACGCATCACCTCGCTCAAAAACTGCAACGCAAAGCGCATCGAGTCGATAGTTTTAACAAATGCGCGCTCTGTTTTTGACCTTCGCTAACCCCTGGTGTGCAAAAAATGCCAAATATGAGTACTGCTACCGGAATGGATACATTTCTTTTAACTTTCCAACCGCCAGAATAATCTTCGATTGTCCGCTAATTAAAGCTTTTACAGTCATTCATCCTGCGTTTTCGCAAATCTTAAACCCCTCCAGACGCTCAAATCACGTCTGAAGGGGTTGATTTTGCTGCGACTAAATTAGTCACAGTACTCATATTTGGCATTTTTTGCACACCGGGTCCCGAGGAGGCGCCTGCACCTCCCCGGGACCGCTCGGCTATTCGACGATTGGTGCTCCGTGGCCCCAAGAACCTTCCATGCCGCACACGGTCGAGGCAAACCCGGCAGCAAAGTCGAGCGCGCGCTCGATGGCCTCGGCGCCATCTTCACCACGCTTGGCGGAATCGAGATAGCACATCAAAAACGAGGTAAGGAACGAGTCGCCCGCCCCCATGGTGTCCTTCATGTCCGTTACCGGTTTAGCCAGCTGGCGGTAATAACGCTCGCCGTCGTAAGCAATGCAGCCCTCGGCGCCCGCCGTAGCCGACACAAAACGCGGACCCAAGCCCTTCACCCATGCCAGACGCTCGCGGATCTCGTCCTCACTCGCGGCATCCGCCGCACTAAAGAAAGCGAAATCGACGTAGGGCGCAATCTGCTCGTAGTACTCGTCGGTAGAGTCGTCCGAAAAGTCAAAAGAGACCGTGACGCCCGCAGCCTTCAACTTGGGCAGCTCGCGCTCGGTAAAGCAATAGTTGCCCGAATGAACCACATCGAACTGCTTCATGTACGCAAGGTCAAAGCGATCGAGGACATAGCGCGCATCGCCACGGATACCGCCCTCGTTGGAGCCAAGGAAGACACGGTCACCGTCAACGACGGTCACGCGAGCCGCTCCGTTCTCGCCAATCATCTGCTCGCACTTGTCAAGCTCGATACCCTCATCCTCGAGGCTTGCAATGACATGCTCGGCAGCGGCATCATTGCCAAAAATGCCCATGTATGCAGAGCGTGCGGCACCGCATTTCTTGGCATAAACGGCGAAGTTAACCGCGTTACCGCCAGGATACATGGTGTGGATATGCTCGTAGCGATCGACGACGTTGTCGCCAAATCCGAGCGCGTTAACGTTAAATGCCATGGCCTTTGTCCCTTCTAGTACTCGACGACGCCCATATAGCGACGGAAATCGGGATCGTGATCAAACACCTTGCCGCGTGCAGCACGCAGCTCGCAGTTCATGGCGTAGAACAGCACCGGGTCCAGATAGGCACGGACGCTCGCCGGCACGGCTTCCATACCGTACTCCTTGGCATCGAGCACCATCAGCGTATCGGTATGCGTCTTAAGGAACGCCAGGGCGCGCTCGTCCATAGCACGGCACTCGCTGGAACCCATCTGTAGGAAGTAAAAAACGCCATCCTGAGTAGCCTCGAAGGGGCCATGGAAGTACTCGGCAGAGTGGATGTAGCTGCAGTGCTGCCACTGCATCTCCATAAGAGAGCAGATAGCGAAACCGTAGGTCTGGCTAAAGTTGGGACCGCTGCCCAGAATATAGAAGAACTCGTGCTCCTGGCAAAGCTTGGCAAAGCGATCGCCCAGCTCGGCATTTACCTTCTCACGTGCCGGGGGAAGAATTTTATCCATCTCGGCGATACCGGCATACATGTCGGCAAGATCGGCGTAGCCCTCCTGCTGATCGAGCAGCTCTGCCGCAAGCGACAGCGAAATGCCAGCGGGGACCTCGGCCTGCGGCACACCCTCGCCCCATGGGTAGACCCACGTGGTCCACTTGCCGGAGTCGATCTTGGATCCAGCGTTGTCGGTCTGGGCGATCACCGTAGCGCCGGCGGCAAGGGCAATCTCGCAGCCCTCGACGACCTCCGGGGTATTGCCACTGTGGCTGCAAGCGATGACCAGGGACTTCTCGCCCAGACGACGCGGACGCATAATGTCGAATTCACGTGCGGTATAGATATACGAAGTGAAGGTGGTTGCCTCGCGCTGCAGAAGCTCATGAGCCGGGATCAAATCGATCATGGAGCCACCGCAAGCAATCCAGTAGACGCTGTCGAACTTGCCCTTCTCGGCAATTGCCTCTTTGATCAGATCGTGTGCGTTCATATCCAGTTCCTTTCTTGTTTGGCCCGCAATCAATGACGTTGGTTGCGTGGCCGATGGTTGTTTTAGTCAATCAGATATTTCTCGAATGCGGCCATGTTCTTGGCATCTGCCGCCGCCGGGTCATCGTAGTAACGACCGTCCGTGATTTCCTGGCCCAGCATGCCGTCGAAACCATGGGCGTTGAGTGTGGCGACGAAGGCGTCCATATCGTGCTTGCCATCGCCCCACACCAGATGGCCATACGGGTCACCGTCGATAAAGTGCATCTCGTGAATTGCCCCATCACCAAAGGCGGCAAACCAGTCCTCGAGCGTCTCGCCTGCAACGCCCATCGCGGTTGTATCAACCATGGGCTGTAAGTACGGGCTCGCGACCTCGTCAATCATGCGCTTCGCATCGGAAACCGTCGTCACAAGGTTGCTCTCCTCGGGACGCAGGCTTTCCATCGTAAGCACCAGACCGTGCTCGCCGGCATACTCCGCCAGAATGGACAAGTGCTCGCGGCTGCGCTTCCAGGCTTCCTCGCGGTCCTCGTCCCAGTCGCCCCAGCCCGAGTTGATGGACATACGATCGCACCCAAGTACCTCGGCAAGCTCAATGCCGTGCTTAAAGTACGCCAGGCTGCGCTGTTCATGCAGCGGTTTGCGTGCGCAGTACTGCCAAGGATAGACAACGTTCTCGGGGCACAGAGTACGATACCTAAGCCCACGGTCTGCAGCCTTTTTCGCCAGGACCTCAGCCTCAAAGTAGCCCGTGTGGTCGAGCGTCACATGCGGCTCTGCGCACCACAGCTCAATGGACTCAAAGCCCAAACGCTGCTGCACATCAAGGAAGTAATCGAGCGACCACATGATGTAGTGGATATTCATGCCCGCAATTTGCTCGCGGCGCAGCGTCGGTTTGGATTCAGGCATCTTATGCCTCCTTATTTCGGTCGAACACGATTTGTCCGTCCGACATCGTCATATCAACCGCAAGATCGCGTGCGTCGCGATAATCGAGGTCAAACACATCCCGATCGAGCACGCAGATATCGGCAAGCTTGCCGACCTCGAGCGTACCCAGCTCATCTTCGCGCATCAGGTCGTACGCGCCCCCGGCAGTCCAAGCGCGCAAGAGCTCGACAAGCGTCAGCACGTTGGCCTCATTCACGGGCAGTCCGTCGTCGAAGTATCCGCCGCACGCACTGTAGATTGACTCGCCCAGGCTCGGAATCAGCAGCGGCAAATCCGTACCACAGCACACCGTGCATCCGGAATCCTCCATGCCGTGGCGATTCCAGCTGTGCAAAAGTCGTGTCTCGCCAATTTGTCGACGCATCATCGACAGGCAATCCTCGCGCCGGTCCAGCGTCAGAATCTGCGGATAGACCTCGCAAATTCCACCTAACTTGCCAAACTCGACAAGATCGGTCGGGTCAGAGTTCTCGAGATCGGTAATCGCATGGCGGCGAAGCATCCGTCCATGCTCGTCTCGAGGCAGCGAGGCATAGAGCGCCACGGTGCGACGAACGGCGCCATCGCCCTGGCAATGCAAGGAATATCGGAAGCCGTCAGCATCAATTGCACGCAGCTCGTTCTCAATCAGATCCCATTCGGGCTCCTCGACAACCGTCTTGCCGGCAGCGCCCGCATCGGCCGTGTCCTCATAGGGGTCAATCATCTCGGCAAGCCCCGCCCATACGCCGCGATCGGTCATACGGTTGAAGCCGGAAAAGCGAACGAACGATCCCCGGAAGCGCTCTCGTGCCTCGCGGGCATATGCCATATTTGCACCGGCACCCACCGGCTGCGACATCATAGAGACGCGAACCGTCAGCTCACCAGATTCCTCACGGCGAGCCATTTCGTCGGCAAAGCCGTAGTAGTCATCAAACGCCATCTCCTTGATGGCGGTAACGCCGCGCTCGTTAAGCATGCTCATGTAGTCCGAATACCCGGCACGCACCTCGGGCAGCGCGAGGAAATCGCTCATCATGCGCCAGATCTTCTCGGCATAGCACGCCTGGGGTGTAAAGCCGTATCGCGCACTGGCAGCAGCATTGAGAACGCAGGTCTCCGCTCCCGGTGTAAAGCAGACGACGGGGATATCGCCAAAACAATCGTCAAACACAGCTGCCGTATTTGCGTTCTCGGCATCCGATGCCAACGTTTCGGGTAGGTTGTGGCCAAAAGCCGCCGCGCAATCCGGATGATCTTCTTTCCATGCACGCAAGAGCGACACAGCCTCTTTGGCATCAGCGATGCAGGACAGATCAGACCCTAACGTCCGCAGCGCCCAACCTGTATAGAAGGTATGCACATCGATCAGGCCAGGCATGACAGTGCGGTCGCCCAGATCAACTACCTCGTCCGCCTGGGTCAAATACGAAGCCACCTCACACTTGGTGCCAACAGCCTCAATTCGATTGCCACGGACCGCTACGAAACCTTCAAACGGCAGGTCCCCCGTACCGGTAAAGACGCTCTTAGACGTCAGGACCGTCAAACGATCAGACATCACAACCACCTACACCGGAAGCATGCCAGAGATTGCCGTTACGATCAGGCCAAAAACGACCATGAAAATGAAGAACTTCCAAATGGTCTTCCACCATTGGCCAAACGAAATCCTAGCCACGGCAAGACCGGCGACCGTCATGCCCGCCACGGGGCTGATGGTGTTGATGGTCTGGTTGGCAAACTGGAGCGCGGTGACGGCCGCCTCGGGATTGAGGCCCATGAGCTCGGTCAGGGGGCCCATAACGGGCATGGTGAGCGCCGCCAAGCCAGAACTCGAGGGAACCAGCAAAGAGAGCAGGCCAAGGACGACATACATAAACGTGGTGTAGACGGCGGCGGGTGCACCGGCGAGCGCGGTAGCGAGCGCCTGGAGGATGGTGTCGATAATCATGCCGCCCTCGGCGATGACCAGAATACCGCGAGCGATACCGATAACGACGGCAGCGTACGCAAAGTCGGCGAGACCCTTAACGAACTCCTCTGCGATCGTCTGCTGGTCAAGGCCGCCCAGGATACCGGCAAGCAAGCCCATGCCAAGGAACACGGCGGAAATCTGATTCATGTACCAGCCCTGGGTAACAAGACCCCAGACGATAATGCCCATACCGCAAGCAAAATCGATAAGCACGAGCTTCTGACGGATAGTGAACTCTTCCTCGATGGAGGCATCGGTCACGGAAAACTCAATACGCTTGAGCTTATCGTCCTCGTACACAATGGACGACTCGGGGTTTTTCTTGACGCGCATGGCGTAGCGCATGGCCCATGCGATACCGACGGCAGTGAAGATGACCCAAGAAACGGCGCGCAGCCACAGTTGCGGATTGCCCTCAATGCCAATGATGCCCTGGGCGATCAAAACATTAAACGGGTCGATGGTCGAAGCACAATATCCCAGGTTAGGACCAAGGAAGCAGATGATGAATGCCGTCATCGAGTCATAACCGATACCCATCATGATGGGAATGAAGATGGCATAGAACGGCAGGGCTTCCTCAGACATACCAAACGTAGTGCCGCAAATGGACAGCAATGTCATCGTGATGGGAATGATGAGGATGTCCTTGTTCTTGAGCTTTTTAATCACACGGCTCATGCCGGCATTCAAAGCGTTGGTCTTGGTGATGATCGCGAACGATCCGCCAATCAATAAGACGAACGCAACGACGTCGGCAGCCTCTTGGATGCCCTTGGTGGGCGCTTGCAGGACCGCAAAGATATCCTGGCCCAGATTGATGGTCTCGCCGGTCTCGGAATCGGTGTAGTTCTTATCGACCTGTTCATAGGTTCCAGCAACGGCGACTTCACGCTCGCCCGCCGCTGTCGAAATCGTCTTGCGCTGATACTGACCAGAGGGAACGATCCAAGTCAGGACCGCAAAGACAACGATCAGCAAGAACATGATCGTATAGACATGCGGTAATTTGAACTTAAAACGTCTGTTTGTCTTCTTCGCCTTCGTATCTGACATAGATACCTCCAAAGAACTCGAGACTGCATCGCATCTCGCTTCAACGTTTGCACAATGCAAACGTTCTATGACGTCCCATAGATTACCAGCAGCTTTTTCCTTCATCAAGATAATTTCAAACTGATTGCCGCAACGCGGTTGAACGGTTGCGTTTGCGCCGTGAACGGTATGGAAACGCCCGGTGAGATGATCCACCGGGCGCTTCCATTCGCAATGTCCTAGATGTCAAAAACGTAGCGAGACCCAACGATCCGCTGACGACCGATGATAAACGGCCGCCGCTGCTCATCGAAAAAGAAGGCTTCCATATAAAACAAGGGTTCGCCAACGGGAATTGCCAACAGTCGAGCGACCTCGGGCGACGCGCACGCGATCTCGAGCGTGCACGGGTCGGTAAACGCGGGCGTGCGGCCCGTCCGGTTGCGCACGAACTCAAAAATGGATTGGTTAGATAGAGGTGCCGTTGATAGATAGGCGTTGTCCTCGTAAACATATATGTTGTTCTCGAGCATGACAGGGACGCCATCGGCAGTGCGCACACGCTCAACGCAAATCAAGTCAGTTCCAACGGGAACACCAAAGAACTGCGCTTCGGTGGAATCCGCCGGCAGTATCTTTCTCGAAATGACACACGCCCCCGGTTCCATTCCGTTAACGCGGCATGCGTTCGAAAAACTCTGAACGTCATCCTTCTGGCGAATCTTGCGCTTGAGCTTGGGGGCATTGACAAACGTGCCTTTCCCCTGTCGCTTCGTTAGATAGCCCTGCTGGACGAGCTCCTCAATAGCGCGTCGCACGGTAACGCGGCCAACTTTATAGCTCTCAGCCAATTCGAATTCGTTGGGTATCCGCGCGCCTGCCTTGTAGGCGCCGGAGTTAATTTCGTTTTTAATGATATCAATGACCTGTTGGTACAGCGGTATCGCTGCTTTACCGTCAGTTGGCCCTTCAGTCGGTGGCATATACCCTCTCCCAGCACAATTAATTCTAAAACGGGCTTAAGAGCATTCAACAAGCCCTTAAGCCCGCATTAGCTTAAAGTATGCTAGGTGTCGCACCAAAATGTTGGCTATTTACTCATCAGACCCGAAAAACGCGCAACTACCGCGCTCCTAAGAAAGCGTGAGCAGCTCCGGCAGCTGGTCGATAATCTTGTCCGCGGCATCCTGGCTAAAGCCAAAGCGTTCCTCGCGCTTGGCAATGACTGTCAGGCCAGCTCGCTTGCCAGCGGTGATGCCAGGCACCGAATCCTCAACGCAGCAGCAGCGATTCGCGGGCAGTCCCAGCAGGTCCAGCGCATGCAGGTAGATGTCGGGCTCGGGCTTGCTCTCCTTAAACTGCTCGCCGCTCACCACATACTCAAAGGCATCCGACAGCCCGCACGCATTGAGCACTTCCTCGATGCTAACCATGGGAGACGAGCTGGCAAGCGCCACGCGAACGCCGCGGCGCGGCAGCTCTCGAATCGTATCCACGGCGCCTGGGTTAATCAAAGCCTGATAGTCGCGCGGACGCTTATGAGCCCATTCGTCCCAACGGGCCAACGCTTCCTCGCCAGTGAAATGCCCCTTACCGGCACGCTCAAACCAATCGACCAGCATATGCAGGAAGAACTGATGGGAGGTACCGACCTGCCCATTCAACTCCTCTTGAGTCAGATTAAGCCCCAGCTCCTTGGCAAACGCAGCAGTCTCGCCCAGGTAGTAATACTCGGTATCGACAATCACGCCGTCCATGTCAAAGATAACGGCGTCGAACGGAAATGCGGACACGGCACCCTCCCTAACAAAAGGGCGCCCGCAAGCAGACGCCCGAGCCATGCACTATCGGCGATTCTAACCCAGCAGCTTATCCAGCGCCACCGCAATACCGTCTTCGTTGTTATTGGCGGTCACCATCTGGGCTACAGCCTTAACCTCATCGACGGCGTTGCCCATGGCAACACCGGTGCCGGCCCACTCAATCATAGACTTGTCGTTCTGGCCGTCGCCAAACGATACGACCTCGCTGGCATCGATGCCGAGCTTGGGCAGGGCACCCTCGAGCGCGCAGGCCTTGTCGATACCGGGCGCCGTGTACTCAAAGTACCAGTCGGCCGTAAACATGCCCGAAAGCGTCTGCTTAAAGGGCGCATACATCTCCTCGTAATGCGCCTGCAGGTAGGCCGGATCGCCCGCCGTCAGCAGCTTGTCCACGGGATAAGCGTCCACAACCTCATGCAAGCTCTCGACCTCGCGAATCTTAAGGTCGCACGCATCGCGCTCATACTTGACGATATTCTTCTGCGAGCCGTCAGGCAGCGTGATCATGCAATGGTACGAATCCTCGACGTGCAGATTACGACCGAGCGAAATCATAGGGATCACGTCAAAATTACGCAGGTGATCAATCAGGCGATGCAATTCGTCGGCAGGCATAGCCTGATCGAACAGTACCTCATCGGTCTGAGCATCGACCACATGCGCGCCATTGAAAGCGACTAGCAGACCGTCATGGTTTTGAAGGTCGAGCTCCTGCGCCAAGGCGTGCAGCCCCCATGCGGGACGACCCGAAGCCAAGATGAGCTTAATTCCCGACTCCTGCGCCGCGAGCAGCCTCTCGCGCGTGCGCGGGCTGATGACCTTTTGGTCGTTGGTGAGCGTACCGTCGATATCCATTGCGATGGCTTTAATTGCCATATGCGCCTCCTTGCATCGTTTTTATCGCGCACTATCTTATCCGAGCCGGGGCACGTTCGCACGGCGCAGTGCATGACGGTTGCAAAACCACCCCATTTGAAAGAAGTAAAAAAGTGCTTGCAAAGACGCATCCCGACATTTAAGTTAAAAAGGACCGCCGTTGCGGTTTTTAGTAGATCGAGCATATGCAGTTTGAGTTTTAGCGTGTAAGAGAAGGAAGATCGGCAAAGTACAACCCCAAACGCAATGACAACTTAATGAGGTAACTGCCACATGTGAGGCACCCAGGGCATTGCTGTCTCGATTTTGAGCACGATGCCTTCCGCCTTGCATGGGCCGTTCCATCCCGCCCCTGCAGCAACTGCCTCACGGGCTCTTTGAAAACCGCATAGCACCCCAGCGTCAGCACATCACCCACGGCAAGCACATCACTCACGACAACCAACACATCAACAAACAGCACGAACATCAACCGATTGGAGAAGCTATGACAAACCACCACGCTGAAGACGGCGATAAGAAAAGCATTCTGGATGCCCGCATTGAGCGAGCATATGCAAACGAATATGACGCCGCCTTTGCCGCCGCGACCATCAAGAACCACGCGTCGCTACCGCTCGCGACGATCTTGGCCGACCACCCTCAACTGCTGAAGCGCTGCACAAAGATCATGGGCGACCCCGACATTCGCAAGCTGACAGACCCCTATGCCCCAAAACGCGACAACGATTCGTACGTTCTTACCGTAGGCTGCCTAGCCCATATGCTTACGGCGCTCGACACGAAACTCAAGCTCGAATGGAAACCCGACGAACGTCATGAACTCGAAAGCAAGCGGAACACCCTGCGCACCGCACTGTTCCTTCCGTTGGACGGCCTCAAGCGCTGCAACGTCGAGCTCAATACACAGGCGCGGCAAAAGCCCGGGACCACGGAGCAGAAAACTCCAAGACCCCATGCGGCCATCGTCGACCGCAACCGATATAACCGCATGACCGCGCACTTTTCCGCCGAGGGAGCAGCCATAAGGACGCTGATCGACCTGCTGTGCCTCCTGAGCATCAACGAGCTATTTGAGGGCTATCTCGCCCTTGTTCCCGCGACGGCACCCAAGTCGGTAGCAAAGATCATCGAGACCTGCAGACGCCAGTTTGAGCGCCATCGCAATGGCAGCGAGATGAACGCCAGCATCGCGCAGTACTACGCGGCTCATTACAAAAATGACGGATGTGCCCCTGTCGAGCATCAGCTGCGGCTCGCCTACACCACGCCCGCCGCAACGCTCCATCGCTTTGGAGCCCTTGGCGCTTGCGAGCCGCACGAACAGGCAGCCTGCCCCACAACCGAGCTCGATCTCAGACTCGGACGAACCCTGTAGCCCGCCAGCCCCTCCGCGGGCAACAATCCTATTCCACAACACAACCAACAGAAAGGAGTCCTCATGGACACCAATCATTCCCCCATCATCAGCCCCCTCACCATGCGTGAATCCGCCCGAGGTATCACGCTCACCAGCATTTACGATGAGATGCTCGCCCGTCGCGAGCTCTCCGTCATGGGAAACATCGAAACCCCGATGGCCCACGACCTATGCCAGCAGATCCGCCTGCTCGATGCCACCGACCCCAGCCGCCCCATCACCATATTTGTCGCCAGCGCCGGCGGAAGCGTGCGATCGGGTCTTGCGATCTATGACGCCATGCGCCTCGCTTCGTGCCCCATCCGCACCGTCTGCCTGGAATTCGCCGCGTCCATGGGCGCCGTGATCTTTATGGGCGGCGACGATCGCCGTATGGCGCCCCATGCAGAGCTCATGATTCACGACCCGCTGATCCCCCAGGGGGCAGGCGGCTCGGCACTTGCGCTGCAGGAAACCAGCCGACGCCTCATGCAGACCCGCAAGACCCTCACGCAAATCCTCTCGGACCGCAGCGGCCTCACGCCCAAGCGCATCCAGTCCCTCACTGCAAAAGACACCTACCTTTCGGCCGAGCGCGCCGTCGAGCTCGGCTTTGCCCACGAAATCCTCTCGACCACCAAGGAGGTCGCCCATGCCTAACCTCGCCAGCTGCCTCGCCGCACCTGAGTCCGCATCGTCCACCATCCTCGCCAAGGATCGAACGCTTTCCTGCGACACCCGCCAAACGGGACTCAACAACAACGCACTTGTGATCGGCCCCTCGGGAGCCGGCAAGACCCGAAACGTCCTCAAGCCCAACCTGCTGCAAATGAACGCAAGCTACATCGTGCTCGACACCAAAGGCACGCTCTGTCGCGAAGTGGGACCCGTGCTGGCAGCCCACGGTTACCGCGTGCAATGTCTCAACTTCGCCGACCTCAACACCGTCCCGGCCCTTGCGCCCGGCATCGAGCGCTGCGGCTACAACCCCCTGAGGCACATTCGCCGCAAGGCGGACGGCAGGCCCAACCAGCAGGACATCCTCTCGGTGGCAAAGGCCATCTGCCCCATCGAGGACAACAACCAGCCTTTTTGGGATCATGCGGCGGCAAACCTGCTGTCGTGTCTTATCGCCTACGTCACCGAACAGCTACCCGCCGACGAGCAGACGATCAGCTCGGTCATCAAGCTGATCGAGCACCTGCAGGACGGTGCCACGGGTCGATTGTTTGACGACCTGATCACGACCGACCCCCAAAGCTATGCCCTCTCGCTATGGCGGCGCTACGCCATTACGCAAAATGCCGAGCGCATGCACGCGAGCATCGTCGGCATCCTTGCCGAAAAGGTCATGTGTCTGGGATTCGACGGTGCGGCACAGCTCTATCGTGAGTGCCATCAGGTGGGCTTCGCTTCCATGGGACACACCCCCTGCGCCCTGTTTGTAACCGTGAGCGATATTGACCGCAATCTCGATCCGCTGACCGGCCTCTTTATTTCGCAGGCGTTTATGGGCCTCATACGCGAGGCCGACAAGCAGCCCGACGGCAGCCTGCCCGTGCCCGTGCGCTTTATGCTCGACGACTTTGCAAACCTGCAGATTCCCCAGATCGACAACGTGCTCTCGATTATCCGAAGCCGCAACATCTGGGCAACGCTGCTGCTGCAGTCGGCCAATCAACTCGATGCGCTCTATGGCGAAGCGCGCGCTCGCTCCATCATGGGCAACTGCGACACGCATCTGGTGCTGGCGTTCCAGGATCCCGAGAGTGCCCGGGTGTTTTCCGACCGCGCCGACACGCTGCCCAGCACACTTATGGCGACGCCAATCGATCGCTCGTGGCTCTTTGTGCGCGGTCGTACCCCCGAGCAGGTCGAACGCTTTAGGCTCGAAGACCATCCGCTGTACGGGGAACTGCCCGAAGCGCAGCGAGACACCACGCAGGTCGAATTAACCCGCTAACAACGCCGCGCAGTCCGCCACATTCGACCGCAAACAGCAAGGGCCCGTATCCCAACGGATACGGGCCCCTTTCGGCAATGACCTATCTCAGCAACAAAGACTACTTGCGGTGAGCGCGGTAGAACTCGATGAGCGCCTGGGTCGAAGCGTCCTGCTCGGCCTTGGCGGCGTCGTCGTGGAAGGCCGGGGTGATCTGCTTGGCAAGCTGCTTGCCAAGCTCGACGCCCCACTGGTCGTAGGAGTCGATGCCCCAGACCGTGCCCTCGACAAACGTGATGTGCTCGTACAGGGCGATGAGCTCGCCGAGTGCGAACGGGGTCAGCGTGTCGCCGAAGATCGAGGTCGTCGGACGGTTGCCCTCAAAGCAGCGGGCCGGGACGATCTGCTCGGGCGTGCCCTCGGCACGAACCTCGTCGGCTGTCTTGCCAAAGGCGAGTGCCTTGGTCTGGGCCAGGAAGTTGCCCAGGAACAGCTCGTGCACGTCCTGACCGCTATCGGTCGCAGGGTTGGCGGTATTGGCGAAGGCGATGAAATCGGCCGGAACCACCACGGTGCCCTGGTGCAGCAGCTGGTAGAAGGCATGCTGGCCGTTGGTACCGGGCTCGCCCCAGAAGATCTCACCGGTGTCGGAGGTCACGGCGCTGCCGTCCCAGCGGACATGCTTGCCGTTGGACTCCATGGTGAGCTGCTGCAGGTAGGCCGGGAAGCGGTGCAGGTACTGGCAGTACGGCAGCACGGCATGGCTCTTGGAACCGAAGAAGTTGACGTACCAGACGTTGAGCAGACCCATCAGCGCGACGGCATTGTTCTCGAGCGGCGTGTTGCAGAAGTACTCGTCGATGGCGTGGAAGCCCTCAAGGAACTGCTGGAAACGCTCGGGGCCGAGCACGACGATCAGCGACAGGCCCACGGCGGAGTCGACGGAGTAGCGGCCGCCGACCCAATTCCAGAAACCAAAGGCGTTGGCGGGGTCGATGCCGAAGGCCTCGACCTTCTCGAGTGCGGTGGAAACGGCGACGAAGTGCTTTGCCACGGCCTCGGCGTTCTGCTCATCGGAGCCATCGATGGCGCCCTGAGCCTTGAGCTGCTCGAGCATCCAGGTCTTGACCTCGCGGGCGTTGGTGAGGGTCTCGAGCGTGGTGAAGGTCTTGGAGACGATAATCACGAGCGTGGTCTCGGGATCCAAACCCTTGAGCTTCTCGGCCTGGTCGTTGGGATCGATGTTGGAGATATAGCGGCAATCAATACCGGCGTCGGCATAGGGACGCAGGGCCTCGTAAGCCATGACCGGGCCCAGGTCGGAGCCGCCGATGCCGATGGACACCAGGTGCTCGATCTTTTTGCCGGTAACACCCTTCCACTCACCGGAGCGCACGCGCTCGGCGAAGGCATACATGCGGTCGAGGACCTCGTGCACGTCGGCGACGACATCCTGGCCGTCAACGATGAGCTGGCCCTTCTCGCTTGCCGGGCGGCGCAGCGCGGTGTGCAGGACGGCGCGGTCCTCGGTGGTGTTGATGTGCTCGCCGGAGAACATGGCGTCGCGGCGCTCCTCGAGCTTCACTTCGCGGGCAAGATCGCACAGCAGCCTGACGGTCTCATCGGTCACCAGGTTCTTCGACAGATCGAAGTGCAGGTCACCGGCGTCAAAGCTCAGCTTGTTCACGCGCTCGGCATCGGCGGCGAACCAGGCCTTGAGGTCGATACCTTCGGCCTCGAGCTTCTCTTGATGAGCCTCGAGTGCCTTCCAAGCGGCAGTCGACGTAGCATCGATAGGTGCGGCAACAGTTGCCATAGAGTCCTCCTCAGCATACGGGCGCACGCCTCCATGCGCCCGGACATTCAGATGCCACTATTCTAGCGCAGGTCAAGACTATAATCAGCGAGCGTTGCCAATCGGCCCCCAAACGGCAACCGACCAAAAAGGGACAGGTTTTGACGATGTCCGCGCAAGCCGGTATTATCGAACATGTATTCGATAAGAACATGTGTTTGATGGGAGGACGCGTGGGGCACGAGCGTCACACCTACATCTGCATCGACCTTAAGACGTTCTATGCCAGCGTCGAGTGCGTCGACCGAGGCCTCGACCCCCTCACTACGCGCCTGGTCGTTGCCGACGAATCGCGCGGACGAACGACCATCTGTCTCGCCATCACGCAGGCTATGAAGGACCTCGGAATACACAACCGCTGCCGTCTGTTCGAGATTCCCGACGGCATCGACTACATCAAGGCCGTACCGCGTATGCAGCACTACATGGAGGTGTCGGCGCAAATCTACGGCATCTATCTGGAATACGTCAGCCCCCAGGACGTGCACGTCTACTCAATTGACGAGTGCTTTATCGACGTGACGCCCTATCTGGACCTCTATCACACCGATGCGAAAGGGTTCGCCTGCATGTTGCGCGATGAGGTCTTGACGCGCACCGGCATCACGGCGACGGTCGGCATCGGCCCCAACCTATTCCAGGCCAAGGTTGCACTTGATATCACCGCCAAGCACGTGCCCAGTCGCATCGGCAAACTCGACGATGAGGTCTTTCGCAAGGAGATCTGGCCCCATCGCCCCATCACCGACATCTGGGGCATCGGCCCCGGCGTGGCGGCCCGTCTCGAGAAATACGGTGTCTATGACCTGATGGGCGTCGCCGCACTCGACGAGAACCTGCTCTACGACGAACTCGGCGTTAATGCCGAATATCTCATCGACCACGCCTTCGGGCGCGAGCCGACAACCATCGCCGATATCCAAGCCTATCGCCCGCAGGCAACCTCAACTACCACAGGACAGGTGCTCTCGAAAGGCTATGCCTATGAACAGGCCTACACCGTCTTGCGCGAGATGGTCGACAACGCTGTGCTGGACTTAGTCGATAAGCACGTGGTGTGCAACAGTATCTCGCTCTTTGTAGGCTACGCGAGCGAGCGCGCCGACATACGCCGCCTCGACGCCAGCGGCACAGCACAATATGTAGACGGATGCGGGCATTTGCGTTCGAGCACGTCGAGCATCGAACCCGCCGCAACCGACGGCCCCGAGCTCACGCCCCGCGCGCCCAAGCCCGTCCAACGCGACGACGAACGCCGACGTTTGGTGCGAGAGGCACAGGCGATTGACGGCATCTTTGTGGGCGAACACGGCGGCAAGCCGCGTGGTGGCTATGCCGCGCTCTTTGCGCACTCCAACGCCTCGCGCAAGCTGCCCGAGCGCACCAATTCGTTTAAGAAGATCATGGGCTATTTCGATGAGCTCTGGGCGCAGACTGTCGATCCCAAACGACCGGTCAAGCGCATCAACCTGGGATTTGGCAACCTCATGCCCGAGGAATTTACCACTATCGACCTGTTCAGCGATGTTAAGGCCGATGAGCGCGAGCGCGACCTGGCGCGCGCTGTCCTGGCCGTGAAGGGCAAGTACGGCAAGAACGCGCTCGTCAAGGGATTAAGCTTCACCGCCGGCGCCACCGCACGCGAACGCAACGATCAGGTAGGAGGACATCGTGCCTAAGTCCCAACAACAGCCGATGCGGCCACCGACGCCTTTTGAACGTCTAGCGGACCCCGAGGGAAGACGTCGCTCCTCCGACCCCAAGCTCACCGCCAACGGCGCCGTCCGCGCCGGCCGTGCCGCGCAGTTTATGCCCTTTGCCGCCCTCACGGGATACTACGAGCTCGTGCGCAAACAAGAAATCACTGTTGAGCCCAAATGCGAACTCACGGAAGAAAAAGCCCTCGAGCTTTCGAAAAAGCTCGAGGGCCTCAAACGCGGCGACTTGGTGCGCGTCACCTATTACGATATGTACGGCTATCGTAGCCGCACGGGCATCCTCGACGAAGTGCTACCCGCATTCAAGCTGCTCAAACTCAGGGATATCGCCATCAACTTCGACGACATCCAAGGCATCGAGCTGCGTGGTCGAGCCTAGCGACGAGAACGCTTGCGCAAGACGAGAGCAATGCCAAGCACTGCGGCAGCTGCAACCAGCAATCCCAAGACCAGCGTGAGGGTCGAGTCGCCAGCGTGAGGCAGCGAGCCGTCCTTCGGAGTCTTCTTAGTGGTCGTCGAAACGGTCGTCGTGGTGCTGCTCGACTGGCCGTTGCCGCCCGTCTGGCTGCCACCAGGCTGATCGCCGCCACCCGGCTGCGAAGGATTGGTGGGTTCCGTCGGATCCGGAGTACCGGGATCAATCGGATTCTCAGAATTCTCCTTGCGCTGGATCCAAACCTGGCAGCCATTGAACGGGTTGGCGGTACCGAGGCACAGACCCTGGTTGGTCACCGCAAAGGTGCGCAGACCATGGTTATACGGATCGTTAAAGCCATTGGTCGTCAGCGTCGTAAAGTTCACGCCGTCCTCGGTCACATACATATCAAAGCCACGCTCGGCATTGCGAAGGTAAGACATGCACGTAAGGACACTCTGCAGCTTCTTGAGGTTCTCCTTACTCAGCAGCTTATCGAGCGCATCCTGAATATCGCCCGGCAGCTCGGTGCCATAGGCATCCTCGTACTGCTGCTTCAGGCTCTCATAGCTATCGAGCATGTCCTGATACTGGTCGGCAAAGGACTTGAAGTACGCGATCTCGCCATCGATCTTCTGGACGTAAGCGGCGTCGTCCTCAACGTCCTGGGACATCGTCGCGGCCTGATCGCAAAGGTCGCCCGCGGAATCCTCCAGCGCATCGCTCAGGTCGCCAAAGCCCTTAGCGACCTCGGTCTTCTCGTCATCGGCCTCGACGGCCTCAGCCTTCTCGTCATCGACCTCGACGGCCTCGTTTGAATCATCGTCCGCAAGCGTGTTCACGGGAACGATGGGGTCGTCAGGCGATTTCTTGTCGAGCAGGTGATCGAGCAGGTCCCTAAGGCGCTGAACCTGAGAGTTCCACTCCTCGGGCGTCATATCGATAATGTCGCCATTGGAGAACTGGCCGATCGGCTCAAGCAGGCTCGCGGTATCAAAGGTACCGATATACAGCTTGCCGTCGAACTTCTGCATGCGCCAAATGTACTGGTTCTCGTTTCGGCCAAAGCCCGAAGCCAGGCCGGAAATACCGCCCTCGGGGAACATGTCGGTGGGATCGCCAACAACGAGCTCCATGTTCTCGTTCTTGTCCATGCGATAGATGTTGACCGACTGCTCAAGATTGGCATTCACAAACGAGCAGTCAACGCCGCCCATGCCGCTCTTGCCGCCCTCTTCGGTGTTGGATTTGTTGAACAGGATGCGCTCGAGGGCAATCTCCTCGTCGTTATATTCACCGATATAGAGGTAGTCGTTGTAGACGATGAGGTTGGCAGCGCCAGAACGGGTGCGGGCAGGATCGATGCCAAAGCAGTACTTTGCACCGTCCGTCTCCTGATCGCCAACAATGGGAGTCCACGAATAGCTGCCGTCGGCGTTCTTGTCGCCACGGACCATGGCGAACGACTGCATGGAATTATCATCGGGAGCGTTCTCAGGCGTACCGGTGCAAATGGTCGCATAGAGATGGCCATTGTACGAGACCATATCCCAAATGGCACCGCCGTAGATGCTGTCCTGATAGCGAATCGCCGGATAGTTAAACAGCGTGCCCGAGTTGGCAATCTCGGTGAAGCTGTCCTGGCCCTTCGACGGGTCAGACGACGTCAGGATTGTCGACACAAAGTTACCGGCCGCGTCTTTACCCACATTACTGATGACGAGCTGGCCATCATGGACGCACATGCCGCGGATACCGGTAGAAATGCCCTGCTTGTAGGCAGCACCGTAATCCTGCATGCTCGAAAGGCCCTTATAGACAACTTTGAACTCGTCCGTCTTAGGATCGATCTCATATACAGCAGGCAGGCCGCTTTTGCCGCCATTGGTTCTGACGCTGCCGCAGAAATAAAGCTTGCCCTTATAGCTCACGGCATTGCGGAACAAAGGAGCGACGCCGTTGAGCGAATCAGAGAGCAGCAGCTTGGTCTCACCGGTCTTGGTATTGATCTTGACCAAGATGCCGCCGCTGTCCTTGTCGGCCGTGCCGTCCTCCTTCTGCTGTCCATAGAAGAAGGTGCCGTTAAACATGGCCTCCAGCGTCAGGCGCATGGTCTCGGCATCAAAGGAATCGCCCAGCGTGCCGTTCATGAGCGTCAGCGTGTTGCCCATCGCCGCATAGCAGGTGCCCACATAAAGCCAGTCACCATAGCTCGCAGCCGCCCAAGTGTAGCTCTGGCCGCGATCGCCTTCGTTGTTGGCCGTATTACCATCGGCGCCCGGAACGGCAACGGCACCGTTACCCTGGTAGTCGACGATGCCATCCGGCTGCGACGTTCCTACCGTAGGATGCGAGAGCTTCTCAAAGGAATACCCATTTCCCGCATTGTAGGTAACGGCACCCGAAGCGTCTTCGGCATGCGCCGGCAGCGGCGATACCAAGATAGCGGCAAGCGCTGCCACCAAGCCAAGTGCTCCCACTCGTCTCATAAGGCTATAACCTCCCCTGTCCTAAAGCCCAGCTTTAGCATTCTTCATTTCTGTCCACGGTTAATTGCAATCTGAGCACAGCAATAATCAGCGTATAAATATACACCTGTAATTTTTTGGACGGGTTAATAGATGCTCGATTGGTAGCGAATTCCGCGCAAACCGTCACCAAACTCCACTTTTGCCGCATCTAAAGGTTATTTTTTGCGCAAATTTTTGGATGTCGATAGTCACAATGAGCAGGAGGCCGGTATCCACCGGAGAGGGCAACACCTACATTTTCATAACGTAATAGCCCGCGCCCCTCACCGCCGTCTCGAGTGTGTCGCGATCAACCGGGAGCTTCGAGCGTACGCGTGCTGTGTGGTCCGCATACGTCACCGTAGCCCACACGCCGTCCAACGCATTGAGGGCATTGGCTACATTCTGAGCGCAGCCGTCACAGCTCATGCCGCCGATGAGCAGCTCATCGCTATAGGGGTAGTGGGACGGATCGGTATCCGAAACCACTACCTTCTTGGCCTTCTTGCCGCTCGCGCCATCGCTGCAACAACTCTTCCCGTGTGTCGAAGCGGCAATGCGACGCAGTCCAAAAAACATGCCGACGGCAATGACGGCCAGCACGATGAGATTCGCAGGGTTGAGCAAGTCACTCATGCGTTTCCCTTTCAAGTAGCCCTATCTAGATACCCCCATGGGGTGTCCCCATCTTAACCCAAAATCATGTCCGTTCGGTCAATTAGTTTCCCTCTTCAAACTTTTTTGTTGACCATGGTTTACTTTCATGTATAAGTTTTCCTAGGCTAACAGGTTAAATCCGTAAGGAGCGCCGTGACTCGAACCATAGACATCCCAACGTTTCAGGCAGCAGTCGTGCGCAACTGCTCCCCCACGCTCGCGGGCATCAAACCGGCATCGCTCTTTACCTATCCCGGCGTCTACGCCCATCAGGATGGTTCGGACGCGACCGCGCCAATCACAGATCGCCGAGCACGACTGCTCAACGTTATCGCCCGGTGCAATCACGAGCTTAATCCGTTCGGCATCCATCTGAGCGTTTTGGTCTGGCGCCCCTGCGGGGCGCTCGTGTACGCATATCGGCCCAATAGCCTCGCCACTTACCTTGCTGACCCGCGCGCCAAAACGGCACTCGCCAAGGAGGGCTACGACACCGGCAACCTCTCGGCATGTCTTGTGCACTTGGCATCGCGCATCACGCTCGCGAGCAATAACGCCGCGGAATGCGCATGCGGCCAAACCCGATGCGCATTGGACCATCAAGCACACTGCGACAACGGCTGCACCTGCGAGTTTCCACACGAAATTGGCTACTTCCTGGGGTACCCCTACGACGACGTATACGAGTTCATCGCCCAGCGTGGCGAGAACTACAAGATCTTTGGAGCCTGGAAGGTCTATACGAATGTCGAGCAGGCGCTTGCGACGTTTGATGCGTACCGTGCCTGCACCCAACACCTCACCTTTATCTATCAGCAGGGCTGCAGCTTGGCGCAACTTGCCCAGGCGACCCGATAGAACGTACAAACCGCGACCGCACGCCGCACAACCGAAAGGACTCAACATGAGCAAGATCGCCGTCGTCTACTGGAGCGGCACGGGCAACACCGAGGCCATGGCAAACCTCGTTGCCGAGGGCACCACGTCCGCGGGCGCCGAGGCCGAAGTCATCCCCTGCGCCGACTTCTCTGCCGACAGGGCCGCCGACTATGATGCCTTCGCCTTCGGTTGCCCCGCCATGGGCTCCGAGGAGCTTGAATACGATGAGTTCCAACCGATGTGGGACGAAGTCAAGGAGACCCTCGGCGACAAGAAGGTCGTCCTCTTTGGCTCTTATTCGTGGGCCGAAGGCGAATGGATGGACAATTGGAAGGCGGACGCCGACGAGGCAGGCGTCAACGTGGTCGACTCCGTCATCTGTTACGACGCCCCCGACGATGAGGGCGAGGCGGCCTGCCGCGCCCTTGGAGCCGAGCTCGCCTAGCTGCAATGAGCTCCGCCCGTAACGCGCTCTGCACCAAAACACATTCGCGTCCCAACAAAAACGGGAGCCGGATCACATCCGGCTCCCGTTTTCTGCTGTGTCAGTCATATAAAGCGGCTACGAGATATTACCCAAGAACGCCTTGGTGCGCTCGCTCTTAGGATGGTCGAAGACCTCGCTCGGCGTCCCATCCTCCACGATAACGCCGCCGTCCATAAAGACGACGCGGTCGGCGACGTCGCGGGCAAAGCCCATCTCGTGCGTCACCACGATCATGGTCATACCGTCATGCGCAAGATCGCGCATGACGCCCAATACATCGCGGACAAGCTCAGGATCGAGCGCCGACGTGGCCTCGTCAAAGAGCATCACGTGCGGATTCATCGACAGGGCGCGGGCGATGGCCACGCGCTGCTGCTGACCGCCCGAAAGCTGACTCGGCATAAAATCGATGCGCTCGGCCAGGCCGACCTTGGTCAGCTCCTCGATGGCAATCTTCTCGGCCTCTTCCTTGCTGCGCTTGAGCACCTTTTGCTGCGCAAGCATGACGTTCTTTTTGACCGACAGGTGCGGGAACAGGTTGAACTGCTGAAACACCATGCCCAAGTGCGTACGCACCTTATTGAGGTCAACGCCCTTGGCGCACACATCCACGCCCTCGACGACAATCGAGCCACTCGTAGGCTCCTCGAGACGGTTAATGCAGCGAAGCATCGTCGACTTGCCCGAGCCCGAGGGACCCAAGACCACCACGACCTCACCCTTGTGCACATCCAGATCGATATCGCGCAGGACTACGTTGTCGCCAAAGGCCTTCTGGAGATTCTTGATGCTGACGACGACCTCGTTCGAGTTATTGGTTTCGCTCATAATAGAACCTCCTTACAGGCCAGCGATATGGTCGGCGGGCGTCGCGACAACCTGTCCGGCGCTCTTGGTGGGACGCTTCTTTTTGGTTTCGGCCGTACCCAGCAGCCTCGCCTCAAGACCGCTCACCAAGCGCGCAAGCGGCAGGGTAATGACCAGATAGAACAGGGCGGCAACCACATACGGCGTAATGGAGCCCGTCGTGGCCACGATGGTGCGGGCGTTCATGACGATCTCGACCACGCCCACAGCGGCAAGTAGCGACGTATCCTTGTAAAGCAGAATAAACTCGCTGGTCAGCGTAGGCAGGACATTGCGGAACGTCTGCGGAATCATAACGTAGAGCAGCGTCTGGAAGGCATTCATGCCCAGCGAGCGAGCAGCCTCGTTCTGGCCCTTGGGGATCGATTGAATACCGGCACGGAAGATCTCGCACAGGTACGCAGACGAGTTCATGGCCATGACGATAACGCCCAGCACATAGTCGTCCACTTTGACACCGGCCAGCGGCAGGCCAAAGAACGCAATATAGATCTGCAAGAACGCCGGCGTACCGCGGATGACATTCACGTAGATGCCGGCAAGGCAGCGCAGGATGCGCGATTTAGAGATGCGCATAAGCGACAGGGCAAAGCCAAAGGGGATCGCCAGCGGAAACGCCACGAGCACGATCGAGAGCGACATAAGGAAGCCCTTGAAGACGATCGGCAGGCTCTGGACCAAAATCACCGGGTTCAAGAACAGGCGCAGGAACATATTGGAGTTCCAGGCCTCGACCCACGGCTGTTCCTTAAGATCGGCCAGGAAGTTATCGAACGCCGTCACGCCCTTGATCTCGACGGAAGGAATCTTGGAAATCTTCTTAGTCGAACCGTCGGCGAGCGTATAGGTGCCGCTAAAGGCCTCATCGCCGCCCTCGACGGGAAACGTCACGCCGTAAACCTCGACACGAAAAAAGCCGCCGGCAGGCGCCGTCTCGCCAAAGTCGATCTTGAGCGTCTGGCCGTCAGCCTTGCACGTGGGCTTCATGGGCGTACGATCCATGAGGTCCTCGCCCGAGAGCATCGTCAATCGCGTGTCATCGGTACCAAACGTCGTGCCGTCGACAAACGTCAGCGAAAGACCGCTCAGCTCCTCGTCGGCATCGGCCTGGACCTCCCAGGTAATGCGCGTCTCGGTACCGCCGACCACAGCGCTGCCCGAACCGGTGTTGGGTCGGGCGGTAATCTTTGCGGTCTCAAGCGCCTGGGCGGTCGTGGGCGCATATGCCCCCGCGCACACCAGCGCAAGCGCCACGGCCATGACGCAGACTAGCTTTTGGAGCAAGGCGGGCAGTGGAAAACGCTGCTCCGCGGCCCCTTTGTTCAGTCGAGACAAGGTGGCTCCTATCGTAGAAGTTGCCGGCAAAACGAGACGGAAATGCTCTCCGTCAAGAGAAGCGCAAAGGCCCTCTCCGCCAAAACGGAAAGGGCCCGCGCGCAATCAAGTAGTTATTTTACTTGATGTTGTACTTAGCCATGAGGGCGTCGACGGTACCGTCGTCGGTCAGGTCCTTGATGGCCTGGTTGATATCGTCCTTGAGCTTGGTGTTGCCCTGGTTGATGGCGATGGCGTACTCCTCGCCGGTGCTGATCTGCTTAATGGTCTGGCAGGTGTTGAACTGCTCGGCGGTCAGCTGGCTGGCAACGGAGCGATTGGTGACTACGGCGTCGCCCTTATCGGACTGCAGTGCGCTGAAGCACTCGGTAGCGTCCTTGTAGGGGACGATCTTGGCCTTGGGGAAGTTCTCCTGGGCAAAGGACTCGGCAGTCGAACCAGACTGGACGATGATGGTAGCGTCGGCGTTGTTGAGCTTCTCGCTGTAGTTGTCGGCCGTGATGTCGGTGTTATCGACCTTGGTCACGATAGCCTGATCGTCCATGTAGTAGGAATCGGAGAAAGTGACTTCCTTCTCACGCTCGGGCGTGTCGGTGATAGCCGCGATGGAGACGTCATACTTGGCGCCCGAAGCGACGCCCGGAACCAGCGTGTCAAAGTCATTGTTGACATACTCGACATCCAGGCCCAGCTTGTCGCCGATAGCCTTGATGAGCTCAAGGTCAAAGCCCTGATAATCGCCGTTGTCATCCTTGTACTCAAACGGAGCGTACTCGGCAGAGGTGCCGACGGTCAGCGTACCGTCCTTGACGAGCGCGTACTCCTTGGAACCGTCGACCTTCTCGACCTTAGCGTCGTCAGAGCTGCTGGAACTGGCATCAGAACCAGAGGTGGCGTTGGACGAGCCGCAGCCCGTCAGAGCGAGGGCGAGCGCCATAGCACCCGTGGCGGCAAATGCGCCAAGCTTCTTCAGCTTCATAATCAGTCTCCTTCCAAAGACCCCACGTGATTCAGAGGTCTGCAAAAACTGAGGGTTATTATGCACCCGCTTGGAAGAATCTGCAATTAGAAAACTGATTGAAACAAACCCATAACGTGAATGGAGCACTCCACTTTATGACAGTCATCACTGCTGCAATGACCTTAACAATTTGATTTCAGCCGCATAACCTGCAAGTTCGTTCGGTGTCTCCAAAATGAATGGCAATGCGCGCAAGCGGTCATTCGATACAATATTCTGCATAACCTGCATACCGCCGCCAAACTCTTCGCTACCCAGGTAGCCCTTACCGATGCATTCGTGGCGGTCCTTATGGGCGCCGCAGGGATTCTTGGAGTCATTGATATGCACGGCGTGCAGGCGTTCGATACCCACCACACGATTGAACTCGTCGAGCACGCCGTCCAGATCATGGATGATGTCGTAGCCGGCATCGCTCACATGGCAGGTGTCAAGGCACACGCCCAACTTGGCCGACAGCTCGGGGCACTTGTCGGCAACGCCCTGGATGATGAGTGCCAGTTCTTCAAAGCTGCGGCCCACCTCGGTGCCCTTGCCGGCCATGGTCTCGAGCAGCACCGTCGTCTGTTGGCCCTCAAACATCACCTGGCACAGGGTGTCGACGATCATCTGAATGCCAGCGTCGGAGCCCTGCCCCACATGCGCACCGGGATGGAAGTTGTAGTAGTTGCCGGGCAGCGCTTCCATGCGCCTCAGGTCCTCCGCCATGGCCTCCAGGGCAAACTCGCGCGCCCGCTCTTTGGCCGAGCAGGGGTTATAGGTATACGGGGCATGAGCCACGAGCGGGCCAAAGTCGTTTTGCTCCATAAGCTCGCGCAGGGCCGCCACGTCATCCATGTCAAGGTCTTTCGCCTTGCCGCCACGCGGGTTGCGCGTAAAGAATGCAAAGGTATTGGCGCCAATGGACAGCGCCGTCTCCCCCATTGCCCGATAGCCCTTCGTCGTGGATAGGTGACACCCGATCGTCAGCATCCCCAGCTCCCCCTCATCAGTTGCGGTGAAATAGTTCCTGTCGATGCCTTATTCTGCCGCAAACAGGAACTATTCCACCGCAAGTTATAAAAGGGGCATCAGAGATGCGGGGCACCAAGCACTACGGCTACGGGCGCCGGCGTCATAATCCCTCACGCGTCAGCGCCAGGTCCTAGAGGGCTAGACGGATTGCATCGATAATGCGCGCGCAGCGCTGTGTGGCGGCAAGGGGCATGACGGGACTCTCGAGTTTCCCCGCCCGGATGAGCTGGGTCGCATGCTGGATTTCGCCGTAGAAATCATCGACCTCAAACGGGGCATTTACTTCGAGCATTCGTCCGTCGGAGTACCTCACATGGGCGAGCTCGGGGCGATGGAGGCGCTCGATTTCCAACGAGCCCCGCTCGCAGGCAATCATTAAGCGGCTTTCATATGCTGCTTTGCCGTCACACGCCATATGAATGGGTATACCGCCGACACTCATATGGATCTCATCGGCCCAATCCACGCGGCCGCCCGATACGTCACGCCAGCGAACTTCACGAGACGAAACATCGCACGCGCCCGCAAGCAGATCCTCAAACCACCCGACTGCATAGCAGCCCATGTCATATAGACAGCCACCCTGCAACGGATCGAGTAGATAACTCGAAGGGGACTCACCATAATCGAGTTTTTGCACGCTTTCGATCGAAACGATACGGCCGAGCTCGCCCGACGCAAGCAAGCCCTTCACGCGAGTACGCATCGGACAAAACCGATTTTTCATCGCCTCCATAAACGGCACACCGCACTCAAGGGAAACGGAGGCGATCGCATGGGCCTCTTCTTCATTCAAAACGGCCGGCTTTTCGCACAGTACGGCCTTTCCCGCGCGCAGTGCCCGACAGACCCAATGCGCATGCATGCCATGCGGAAGAGCCAAGTAGATTGCGTCGACATCGGGGTCGGCAATCAGCGCATCATAAGCCGCATCGCCGTTATCGTCGACCGAGGCATGGCCATGCGCAACATCAACCGAAAACGCTCGGCAAAATTCCTCGACATGTGCAGGAGTGCGGCCGGCCGCAGCCACCAGCCGTGCCCCGTCGACCTTCTTGAGCGACGATGCAAATCGATGCGAAATGTGTCCAGCGCCCAAAACGCCCCAACGAACCTCACGCAAATCATCACATGAATCCCGATGGCCCACGACAGCCCCCTTCAGTTGCGGTGAAATAGTTCCTGTCGATGCCTTATTCTGCCGCAAGCAGGAACTATTCCACCGCAAGTTATAAAAGGGTCACGAGGAGCGCGTTTTGCCGAAGGCCTTAAGCACCGCCGTCACGGGGCCAGGCTGAAAACGGCGGCGTACGTCGTCCAAGCGCCCGGGGATATCGATATGCTGCGGGCAATGCCGCGCGCATTTGCCGCACTTGACGCAATTGCTCACCAGCTTGGGCTCGTTCGTCCGCACCGCGCTCGCCGTAAAGTATTGAGACAGCCCCGTAAACCAGCTGTGCGCATAGCTTGCGTTGTAGGCAGCAAAACACCCAGGGATATTGATGCCTTTAGGACACGGCATGCAATAGCCGCATCCCGTGCAGGGCACGCGATTCGATTTTTCAAACTCCCTCAGCACGCGTGCGATGGCATCGAGCTGAGCAGCCGTCATCGAATCCGGCAGGGCCCGATCGGCCAACGCCGCGTTCTCATCCACTTGCGCGGTATCGGTCATACCCGAAAGCAGCATCGTCACCTGAGGATGGTTCCACACCCACGAAAGCCCCCAGGCGGCCGGAGTGCGCAAATGCGGGTCACGGGCGCCATCGAGCACAGCGCGTGCCCGCGGCGGCAGTTTGCCCGCTAGACGACCGCCCAGCAGTGGCTCCATCACAAACACCGCAAGACCGCGCTCCGCAGCCGCCATGAGTCCTGCCGTTCCCGCTTGGTAACGCTCGCCGGCATAGTTGTACTGGATCTGGCAAAAATCCCAGTCATATGCGTCAAGCACCGTCAGGAAATCCGCCGCGCTGCCGTGATACGAAAAACCAATCTGGCGAATGCGCCCCGCCGCCTTTTGACGCGCGATCCAGTCCTCGATGCCCAACGCCACCACACGTTCCCACTGGGCGGGCGAGGTAATGTTGTGCATGAGGTAATAGTCGATATGGTCGGTCCGCAGGCGGCACAGTTGCTCGTCGAAGAACCGGTCGAAATCCTCCGCGCATTTGCACGAAGCATGCGGCAGCTTGGTCGCGAGCAAAACCTGGTCGCGTAGGCCTAGGCGCTCAAGCGAAGCGCCCACGCAAGCCTCGTTGCCGGGATAGAGATAGGCCGTGTCCAGGTAGTTAATCCCCTGCTCCACCGCACGGGAGATGATGGCGTCGGCTGTCTTCGCATCCGGGCGTCCCGGCGCACCGGGAAACCTCATGCAGCCCAGCCCCAACGCCGAGATACGGTTACTGCTTTTGGGGTCAACGCGATATTGCACGGCCCCTCCTCCCCCATCGAAGCCCTGATAAGGCGAAACAAACCTGTCACGTCATCGAAGCACATCGGAATCGCAATCGAGAACGTATCGTAACGCAGCAGAAATCAGGCCGTCACGGCACCGCTTTAACATCAGCAAAAAGCCCGATGAAAGGAGGCAAGCGTGGCCACGCGTGAGGACGCCTACCCCTATCCCGGCGAGCAATACATCCTCTCGGTCGACTGTTACCAGACCGAGATCATGGACCATCTGGACGAGCTTCCCGCCACAGGCGCCGTCATCTTCTGCACCTTCCCCAAGGCGCGCGATGGCGTTGGATATCCCGCACGCGTTTTTGCCATCTGCCCCGCGGCATAAGTTCTCATGCGTTTGTTCTTCTAAATTCCGCCTCCGGTGCACGCTACATGCTCCAGCGGCATACAATCCACCGGGCGCTCCGCACGCGGGCGCCTTTTTGTGAGGAGATGATTCACGTGCAGATCAACAAGGTTGCCTTTATCGGCAAGGGCGGCGTCGGGCTACTCTACGGCAGCATGATCGCCCAGGCACTCGGCGACGATGCCGTCGAATACGTCATGGACGACGCCCGTTTCGAGCGTCACGCAGGCGACGCCCTTACGGTCAACGGCGAGCCCTGCGCACTCAAGTCCGTGCGCGTCAGTGAGGCAACGCCCGCCGATCTGGTCATTCTCACGGTCAAGACGACGGGACTCAACCAAGCACTCAAGACTATGGAGCGCGTCGTGGGACCCAACACGCTCATCGCCTCGCTGTGCAACGGCATTACGAGCGAGCAAAAGATTGCCGAGCGCTTTGGCTGGAAGCACACCGTCCTGGGCATCTGCCAGGGCATGGATGCCGTGTTCCTCGACGGAGAGCTCACCTTTACCAATGCGGGCGAGATTCGCTTTGGCGCGGCAGCGGGCACCGAGCCCGCAACCGTCACCGCCATCGACGAGCTCTACACACGCTGCGGCATCGCCCATACCGTCGAGAGCGACATTGCGCACCGCATGTGGGCCAAACTCATGCTCAACGATGGTATCAACCAGACGTGCATGGCCTACGGCGGAACGTATGGAAGCGCCACAGAGGCCGGCTCCGAGCAGCGCCGCTGCTTTGTCTCCGCCATGCGAGAGACACTTGCGGTCGCCAATGCCGAGGGCATTGAGCTGACCGAGGCAGACCTGACGCAGATGGTGCACCTCATCGAGGGAATCGACCCCACCGGTATGCCCTCGATGGCGCAGGACCGCATCGCACAACGAAAGACCGAAGTCGAGGAGTTCGCGGGCACCATTTGCCGCCTGGCCGCCAAACACGATATCCAAGTGCCGCAAAACGATTGGCTCTACCAGAGGATTCGCGAAATAGAAGGCAGCTGGTAGCCTCGGCCGCATCGCGACGTGCGCAATACAAGCAGACAGGCCTTCGCGAGGATTCCGTCATTCGCGAAGGCCTGTTGCATTTAGCTCGAGGCTAAAACTGAGGCTTATTTTGCGATTCCGGAACCTCGTCCTCGTCATCGCGGCAAAGTAGCACGCCGGCGCTTCCCAGCAACGCCGCTGCAATCAAGGCGCCCACAATCACAGGAGCGGCGCCCGTAGCGGACTGCAAGCCGGCAGTTAACGCCGCCGTCGGACCAAGGCATCCGATCAAAAGGGCAACGACGGCAATAGCGACATCTCGAGCGTTCATGGAACCACTTCCTCCACGAGAAAGACTTTGTTTCTCGTGACTTAGTGTGTCCCGCGCCCATATGCGCGGCGTACTGCCACGGTAAGCGCTCTGTTAACTCAAATGCATACATAGAACGGGCGCCCTTACGTTGCCCTAAAGCTCGGTAAAGACGCCCGTCCGCCAAATATCCGTGATGCAGAAAAATTACCAGCCAGTGTAGTAGTCGGTGGTTCCGGCAGCGCAGCCGGAGTCATAGACCTTGCACTCGCCCTTGGATCCGGTAAACGTGGAGCCCTGAGCCTTATCGCCCGCGGCCACGACGTAGTAACCATCGGAATCGCGCCAAAAGCCCTCGGAATCCTGGGTCCACTCGCCCGTGCGGTGGTGATACAACACGTTGCTGCTGTAATAGGTCTCACGACGACCGTTATAGTTATTGACGCCGCTCGAGCGCGTCAGGCCCGAGCCGTTCGCGTAATACGCAGCAGACGCGTAAGACGAGCCGGAGCCGGCGTTGTAATACGAAGCCTGAACGGCCTCAGCGGCCTCGGCTTCGGCAGCCGCAGCCTCGAGCGCCTCGCGCTTAGCATCCTCGAGCGCGGAGCGAAGCTCGTCGAGCTCGGCCGACTTCGCGTCGACCTCCTCCATCGTCAAAAGACTGCCCGCACCATCGATACAACCTTGCAGTACAGCGCGCTCGTCATCGGTGGCATAGTCGCCGTACATGTTCATGATGATCTGGGCGCGGACCTCCAGGGAATCGCGCTTGGCCCCCATAGAGGCGTTCCACTCCTGCATGGAGCCAAAGCCGTCGCCGCGATAGTCGACGGGCTGCATCAGCGTCGCCTCGGACGGCGTGGATCCGACCGTATCGGATAGTGTTGCCGCGTGGGCATCAGTTGCGCCGGCGCCCGTCAAAAGTGCCACGGTCAGAGCGGCGGAAAGGGCGGCGGCTTTCGGTTTTCGTGAATCAATCCTCATGTAGCTGGAAACCTCCGTAGTGCGTTTTTGCTGCGTTTGAGCTGCGTGTGATTCGATCGCGCTGCATAGTACCCCGAGCAAATCGCGACCTGCGGTTTTTCTCAAAAGGCGCACGTCATTTGCGTAAAACTCACATCCTCTCAACAGGAGTTTTCCACATCTCGATTGCATAAAGCGTGCCAAAAACCCTGTTTTTGCACCCTCTCTATGCAAAAAAGGCGCCTGTGCGACCATTGTTCGCACAGGCGCCTTGAGCAGGCATTTTATGCAGTTATACCTATCGAGTCGCAAGGGGTCCTTGCACAAGTCGCCTTACTCGTCCAGTGCGGCAAAGGCCTGCTTCAGATCCCAAATGATGTCCTCGGCGTTCTCGGTACCGATGGAAAGACGGATCGTGGAGGGCGTGATGTCCTGCTCGGCGAGCTCCTCGGCAGAGAGCTGGGAGTGCGTGGTGGTAGCCGGGTGCACGACGAGCGACTTGACGTCGGCCACGTTGGCGAGCAGCGAGAACACCTGCAGATGATCGATGAACTTCCAAGCTGCCTCCTGGCCACCCTTAATCTCAAAGGTAAAGATCGAGGCACCGCCGTTGGGGAAGTACTTCTGGTACAGCTCATGGTCGGGATGCTCGGGCAGGCTCGGGTGGTTCACCTTGGCGACGTGGCTGTCACCGGTCAGGAACTCAACGACCTTCTTGGTGTTCTCGACATGACGGTCAACGCGCAGCGACAGAGTCTCGGTGCCCTGGAGCAGGACCCAGGCGTTGAACGGGCTGATGCAGGCACCCTCGTCACGCAGCAGGATAGCGCGGACATAGGTTGCAAAGGCGGCGGGACCGGCAGCCTCGGCAAACGAAACACCGTGGTAGGAGGGGTTGGGCTCAGCGATCTGGGCGTACTTGCCACTCGCCTTCCAATCGAAGTTACCGCCGTCGACGATCACACCGCCCAGCGAGGTGCCGTGGCCGCCGATAAACTTGGTTGCGGAGTGGACGACGATGTTGGCACCATGCTCCAGCGGACGGAACAGATACGGGGTGCCGAAGGTGTTGTCGACGACAACCGGCAGGCCATGCTTCTTGGCGATCTCGGAGATGGCGTCGATGTTGGGGATGTCGGAGTTGGGGTTACCGAGCGTCTCGAGATAGATGACCGTGGTGTTGTCCTTGATGGCGCCCTCGACCTCGTCCAGGTTATGGGCATCGACGAAGGTGGTCTCGACACCAAACTGGGAGAGCGTGTGCTCCAGCAGGTTGTAGGAACCGCCGTAGATGGTCTTCTGGGCGACCACGTGGTCACCGGCCTGGGCGAGGGCCTGCAGGGTATAGGTGATGGCGGCGGCGCCAGAGGCGACGGCGAGGCCAGCAACGCCGCCCTCGAGCGCAGCGATACGGTCCTCGAAGACGCCCTGGGTGGAGTTGGTCAGACGGCCGTAGATGTTACCGGCGTCGGCAAGACCAAAGCGGTCGGCGGCGTGCTGGGAGTTGCGGAACACATAGCTCGTGGTTTGATAGATAGGCACAGCACGGGAGTCGGATGCAGGATCGGCGCTCTCCTGGCCAACGTGCAGCTGCAGGGTATCGAAACCAAAGGTGTGCTCGGGGTTGTTGATAAACTGGCTCATGATGATCTCCTTGATCGAAGAAAGTAATAAGAGTAAGAGAAGTAAGTCGCTGTCTCCTGATCACGCCGACGGGCGCAAACAGGAGCCCGGCATTCGTCTTGGTAAGCAATTCATATGCGGGCCTCCTTTCGCATCCCGGTTCCTTGGTCGGCTTAATTACCTACCGCCTTTGTGTGTTTTGAATAGTACGAGCATTGTTTTGCTCGGTCAATCACTTAAAAGCGCTAACTTGTTATCGGTTTTTTAGATAGCTATCGAAAGGATGGGCGCCGATGACCCTCCAGCAACTTCGTTTTTTGATCGCCGTGGCAGAGTCCGGATCGATCAACGCCGCAGCCCAGCGCCTTTATACGGCACAGTCCAACATCTCAAACGCTGTCAAAAGCCTGGAACAGGAGCTCCACCTGGAGATCTTTACGCGCTCCAGCCGCGGCGTCACGCTCACCAACGACGGCACCGAGCTATTGGGCTATGCGCGCCAGGTCGTAGAGCAGGCCGACATGCTCGAGGCACGCTACGAGGACGGCGGCACACCCCAGGCGCGCCTTGCCGTCTCGGCCCAGCACTACGCTTTTTCGGTCAAGGCCTTTGTCAACGTCGTCGAGCGCTGCCGCGACAGTAAGTTTGAGTTCATCATGCGCGAGACCACCACCTCGCAGATCATCGACGACGTCCGCGCATTTCGCAGCGATATCGGCATTCTGTACCTGGATGACTTTAACGCCCGCGTTCTGCAGAAGGCCTTCGCCGATGCCCGCGCAAGCTTCCATCCCCTCTTCGACGCGACGGTCCACGTCTTCGTTAGCGAACGCCACCCGCTCGCACGCCGCCCTCAGCTGTCCCTTGCCGACCTCACGCCCTATACGCGCTACAGCTTTGAGCAGGGAACCTCAAACTCCTTCTATTACGCCGAGGAACCTTTTAGCTTTATCCCTTGCGACCGCAACATACGAATCTCGGACCGCGGAACACTTACTAACTTACTTATCGCGTCGAACGGTTACACCCTGTCGACCGGTGTCCTTTCCAATGAAATGCAGTGGGGTATGGCATCGATCCCGTTAGCAGACGCCCCAACGATGCACGTAGGATATATCATGCACGACGAGCGCAAGCCCTCTCCTCTCTTGCGGCAATACCTCGACGAGCTCAACCGCATCATCCATGCCAACTAACTGTCGGAAGACGGGATAGAAATCGTAAATTGCTAGCCCCCGGCAGGCATGGCGCTACAATGGTCACTCACACGAAGCGTACCCAACGAAAGGAACCATGTGAAGGTCATCATCTATACCGACGGCTCGGCCCGATCAAATCCGGGACGCGGCGGCTACGGCGCCGTGCTCAAGTACACCAACCCCGCCGGCAAGACCTTCACCTCCGAGCTTTCGCGTGGCTACGCCAAGACCACTAACAACCGCATGGAGCTCATGGCGGTCATCGTGGCGCTCGAGGCACTTAACCGCCCCTGCGAGGTCGAGGTCCATTCCGATTCGCAATACGTCGTCAACGCCTTCAACAAACACTGGATCGACGGCTGGAAAAAGCGCGGGTGGAAAACTGCCAACAAGCAGCCCGTCAAGAACCGCGACCTGTGGGAGCGCCTGCTTGCCGCAAAGAGCAAGCATAAGGTGGAGTTCATCTGGGTTAAGGGGCATGCCGGCCACGAGCTCAATGAGCGCTGCGACGAGCTCGCCACCACCGCGGCCGACGGAGCCAACCTCGATATCGACACCGGCTTTAGCGAGAGCGACCTGTAACGGCGTTTTCGCACGCTTTTATGTCCTCCCGCGCTACACTCGTCCTGTAGGCCAAACAACGCAAGGGGGACACATGCTGCGCATCGCAACCATCGGCACATCCATGATCACCGACGACTTTATCCAAGTCGTCAATGCCAACGACCAGGCTACATTCGTAGGCACGCTCTCGCGCGACGCAGATCGTGGCGCCGCCTTTACCGCCGAACACGGCGGCGAACGCAACTTCACCGCACTTGACGAGCTTGCGTCCGCCGACGACGTCGACGCCGTCTACATCGGCAGCCCCAACGCGCTCCATCACGAGCAGGCGCTCGCCTGCATCGCCGGTGGCAAGCACGTCATCGTCGAGAAGCCCTTCTGCGCCACCGAAGCGCAGGCACTGGAAGTCTTCCGCGCTGCCGAGGCAGCAGGCGTCGTGGCCCTCGAGGCCATGCGCCCGCTTCACGACCCCGCCTTCCACGCCATTGAGGACGCTCTGGGCGAGATTGCGCCCATTCGCCGCGCCTCACTGCGCTTTGGCAAGTATTCCTCACGCTACAACGAAATCCTCGCTGGACGCGCCACCAATATCTTCGACTGCAATATGGCATCGGGTTCCCTCATGGACATTGGCGTCTACGCCGTCGAGCCCATGGTCGAGATTTTCGGCATGCCCTCTGGTCTCACCAGCATGACCACGCTGCTCGACCCCTCAACGCAAGAGCTCACCCATGGCCCCATCGACGGTTGCGGTTCCATTCTCGCCAGCTATGGCGGTGGCCGTATCTCCGTCGAGCTCGCGCACTCCAAAATTACGAATGACCTGCTGCCCTCGCAGATCGAAGGCGAGCGTGGCACTATCCAGATCGACCATCTGTCCACGCCCCGCAACGTCCGCATCGACTATCGCGGCGACGTCGTACGCGGCTCGGCGACCGAGGCACCGCGCGAACAGGACGACAACGGCCGCGCGCTCGACCTACCCAAATCGAGCAACACTATGGAATACGAACTCATAGACTTTGTCACCGCCATCGGTAACATCGATAACGTTAAGGAAGAGATCTGGGAGACCCCAGCGGGACGCCACGAGCTCGGCCACTACCGCGATGTCACGCTCGTCTCGCTCCGCATCATGGATGCCGTGCGTCAGCAGGCCGGCATTACCTTCCCCGCCGATTCAGTCAAGCAGGCCTAGCGATGGGCCTCTTCGATACGTTCTTCTCCAGCGTCACCGGCAGCAGTCGAGAGCCTCAAAAACCATCAAACATCGAGCTCGAGCTGCGCCGCAGGCTTACTGTGCTCGCAAGCGACGAGGCCACTCAAGACACTCCGCAGCGCTATTTTCTGCGGTGGGAGGGCCAAGTCCAGGGCGTTGGTTTTCGCTTTACCAACACCAACCTCGCGCAGGCACGCGCACTCACCGGCTGGGTGCGTAACATGGAAGACGGCTCCGTCGAGATGGAGATACAGGGGGCTCCGGCAAACATCCTATCTCATCTCGAGGCGCTTCATGCCTCCTACGAGCGCATGGGAACGCGTTTTCGCCTCGCAGACGCCCAGGCCCGAGCCCCACTTACCAATGAAGACGGTTTCAGTCCTCGTTATTAGTATTGTGTGCTAAATACGGTATCATTTACCTACGACCGTTGACAGAAAAGAGGCGAGGCGCATGGCGGTGCAAAGAAGAAACACCAAGCAGCGGAAGCTGGTTCTTGACGCCGTGCGCCAAAGCTATAACCACCCCACCGCCGATGAGATCTACAACGCCGTGCGCGCGCAGGATGACAAAATCAGCCGCGGTACGGTCTACCGCAATCTCAATCTCTTGGCCGACGCCGGGGAGATCCTCTCCATCAAGACACCGGGCGGCAGCCGCTTCGATCGCACCATCGAGCCGCATGCGCATATCATCTGCACCTCGTGCAGCCGCGTCATCGACGTACCGCTCCCCTTCGATGCCCAACTCGACGCCAAGGCGTCCGAGCAAATCGGCTGGAACGTCACCTCGCACTACACCATCTTCGAGGGCCTCTGCCCCAACTGTAGGTAGATTTTGGGACATGCCTACTCAGCAAGTAGACGACGCAGCTCTTCTTCAACCGCGCGCACGTAGCGGACACGGTCATTGACACCGCGCATGCTGGGATTGCAGTCCTCCATCAGATAGGGATGGCCCACCACGTTGAGCATGTCGCGATCGTTTTCGTTATCGCCAAACGCCATCATTTCGTTAGGTGAGATCCCCAGCGCGCAACCATAATCGGCAAGCGCGGACCCTTTGCCCGAATCAAAGCCGATAAAATCGGTCCATTCGGTTCCCGACGTCATCACGTCGACACGGTCGCTAAAGAGGCGCTCGAAATACTCCAGCGCCGCCGGCTGCTCTGTCTCGGGCGTTTGAAACGCAATCTTAATGACATCCTCGTCGATGTCCTCGGGACGGTCGACCACCGCCACATCGCAGTGGACCTCATAGCGCAAATGGTCGACGAACGCATCGTTGCCGCTCATGGTGTAGAGGTGCCCCTCGCACGAAAGGGTCACGTCGGCATGGGGAAAGGCGACCACGGCATTCGCGATATCCATAGCAAGGCTACGCTCCATGGAACGCTTGACAACGGCATGCCCCTCGCTCATCACCAGGGCTCCGTTTTCGCACACATAGGCGAGCTCATCGGCCACCGGGGCAAACAGATAGCGCAAGCTCGCATATTGACGGCCGCTCGCCGGCATAAACACGATACCGCGACGATGCAGCTCATCGATGAGCTCAAAGGCCTCGGAACGCGGCTCGCGCTCCCCCGGATGCAGCAACGTGCCGTCCAAATCGCAGGCGATCAGCTTGATTCCCTCAAGACCCATATGCTTCCCCCAAAGTCTCTCATCAACAGCAAGACGGACTTTGAATGGCAATCCCTCAAAGCCCGTCTTGCGCATACGCGCGCTTAGCCGCGCGTCTTTTTTACGATGGTAAAGTCGGGAGCCATGCTCACAACAACATCCGCCGCGCTCGATGCAAAGCGTCGACTGGCATCGAGCTCGCGTGCGACCACCGAGAGCCGAACGCCCCCAATACCCCGGAGCATACGACCCAAAACCGGTTGCACCGGCGTATACATGCGCACGGTATGCTCGTCCGAGTCACCCCGGAAGAGCGGCGCATGCATGTTGCCGATCTCCCAGCACGCATGTGCGAGCACAATCGGATCCATGCGGTCGACTTCGACCAAATAGACCTCGGCGCTGCGCAGGCGCACGACAACCGCTACGGGCACCGCGCCCGTGCGGTCAATAGCAAGCACGTCACCGTCGGCAAGACGCTCGCCATCAGTGGCATCCAGCCGGGCATTCACCGTGCGCCCCAGCTCCGTCACGCCCACAAACAGGCGCGCATCAGCCTGGTCCCAATCGAGTAGCAGCTCGTCAACCTCAAAGACGCCACCCAGCTCCCGACGAAGCAGGAGTTCATAGGACGGGTCGTTGAGATTTCCCAAGCGCTCCGTAGCTACCAGGTCCACGGACATCAACTAGTCCTCGACCTCGACGAGCTCGATATCAAAGTTGAGGTCCTTGCCGGCGAGCTCGTGGTTGGCGTCGAGCGTCACGGCCTCGGCCGTCACATCGATGACCACGGCGGGGACGGGCATGCCGCTCGGCGTGGACAGGAAGAGCTTCATGCCCTTCTCGATCTGCTCGATATTGGGAACCTGCTCGGCCGGGAAGGTGATAACCATCTCGGGGTTGCGCTCGCCGTAGGCATCGACAGCAGGAATGTGCACGGTCTTCTTCTCGCCCACCTGCATGTCGACAACAGCGGCGTCGAAGCCCTTGATCATCTGGCCGGCGCCGCAGGTGAACTCCAGCGGCTCGCCGCGATCGTAGGAGCTATCGAACTGCGTGCCGTCGTCGAGCGTGCCGCGATAATGGGTCTTGACCTTCTTGCCCTGGTTGGACATGGTGACCTCCGTGATAAGGGCGGCGCACAACGCGGGCCGCCGTGAACATATGGCGCTAACTATACCCTAGTCATACAATTCAAAGACAGTTTGCAAAGAAACGCTGCAACCGGAGGAACCATGGCATATCCCGTATTTGACCTACACTGCGACACCGCCGACCGCATCGGCTGGGCCACGCTCGATCTCGACCTGCGCTTTACCGCCGGCACCGACGGCTATTTCCCCGGCGACGAAACGCATCCGCAGGATTTCGACCTCATCGAGGGCAACGCCTGCGCCATCTCGCTCGCAAAGATCGGCAACACGCCGTGGGCACAGTGCTTCGCCACGTTTGTCCCCGACGAGATTCCCACCGCCCACGCCGCACGCTTCCAAGCACAGATCATGGCGCACATGAGCGGCCAGGCAATGCTCAACCACGACCGCATGGTCAACGTACGCAGCGCCGCTGACATTCGCCCTGCACTCAAAGACGGCAAGGTCGCCTGCATCCACACCATCGAAAACGCCACGTTCTTTGCCGAGGACCCCGCGCTGATCGAGGCGCTCAAGAGCCTGGGCGTACTCATGTCATCGCTCAGCTGGAACGCGCAGGGACCGCTCGCGAGCGGCCACGACACCCACGCCGGCCTCACCGCCGCCGGCATCGAGGCGCTTACGCAGATGGAACACGCCGGCATGATACTCGACGTCTCCCACCTCAACGATGAGTGCTTTGACGAGGTTGTCGCCCACGCCACGCGCCCCTTCGTCGCCAGCCACTCCAACTCCCGTGCGGTTTGCGGCGTCAAGCGCAACCTCACCGACGACCAGTTCCGTACCATTCGCGACATGGGCGGCATCGTCGGCCTCAACTACTGCAGCGAGTTCCTCTCCAACGAAGCAACCGACGAGACCGCCGCAGATGTCACCTTCGACCAGCTGGCAGCCCATATCGAACACTGGCTCGACCTGGGCGGCGAAGATGTCATCGCACTCGGCGGCGACTGGGACGGCGCCAAGGTACCCGACTTCCTCTCCGATGCCAGCAAGATGCCCGAGTTCCAGAACATGCTTTCCAAGCACTTTGGCAAGACCGTGATGCAAAAGCTCTGCAGCGACAACGCCCTTGCCTTCTTCGAGCGTTATTAATTTCACATCCCTTGAGCGGGCCGGTATGCCGAGCGATCGACATGCCGGCCCGTCCCCAATCCAAAGGATAACTTTTGACGCAGCAATTTACGATTTTCCTACCCCGACCGGATGGGACGCCCATCCCCGTCGTCGTTACCAAAAAGCGCGTCAAGAACTTCAACCTGCGCGTCACATCGAGCGGTGAGGTCCACGCCAGCGCACCGCTCGACGCCAGCCGCGAGCGTATCGAAGCGTTTGTAAAGCGCAACAACGGCTGGATTATCAGCCGACTTGCCCAGCGCGAGCAACGTCAGGCGACGGCGCGAGAACCGCTCAGTCCCCTCTCGATCATTGCGCTTTGGGGCAAGCCCATCACGGTACAGGACGCACTCGATCACAACTTTGCATCACCCGCACCGCGACCCAAACAGGTCACCTTCGCAAGTTTTATGGGTACCGACGAATCGAACGAAGGCCCACAGGCCAAGCGGCGCGCAATCCTCGACGGCCTAACGTCCGACGAGCTCCAAGTCCATATCGACCAGCTCTATACGTCCGAGGTCACATCGGCGCTACGCGATATTGTGCACGCATACGAAATCGCAATGGGTGTCGCCGTTTCCCGCGTTTCCGTACGCAGCATGAAAACGCGCTGGGGCTCGTGCACGCCCAAAACCGGCGCCATTCGCATCGCACGAGAACTTGCCGCCTACCCCGTCGAATGCCTCGACATGGTTGTCGCCCACGAGCTCGTCCACTTGCTCGAGCCAAGCCACAATCAGCGGTTCCACGCCCTGCTCGACACGTACTGCCCCAACAATAGAGCTCTGTCGCAGCGACTCAAAAAACCGCCCGCCAACGAGCTTTAGCGTCAGCTAGCGCACGCGCTCGATCTCGACGCCACAGCTTGCCAGGGGAAGACCAACGGGCGCCCAAGGCTTATCGAGCTTAACACGCACGCCAAGCAGCAAGGGATAACGACGTAGCAGCATCTGGGCCACACCCTCGGCTGCAGCCTCGATGAGCTTAAACGTATGCTCGCGCAGATAGCCATCGACATCGTGGCACACCGAGCCGTAATCAATAGAGGCATCCAGGTTATCGTGCTCCCCCGCCGCGCGCAGGTCGGCATAGAGCACCAAGGACACGACAAACTTCTGCCCCAGGGCGTTTTCCTCGGGATACACGCCGTGGTTGGCAAAGACCTCGAGACCATCGATAGTAATGCGGTCGGCATGGCGCAGGTCGTCATAGCTCACATGGGGCACCGCCGTTGCGGCGGAAATCTCGCCCCTGCCACGACGGGCAAGCTCGGCACCCTCGGTCTTGGTTGCATTCTCGGGCAGCTTTTTGTTAGTCATCGCGATCGTCTCCTTCGTTCAGAACCCCGACCGCGCATACCGACTACACGCGAATCGACAGGTTCTTTTTATCATCGCTCCAGTTGCAGGCATTGCGCGCAGGGCATGCAAAGCAGGCGCGCGACGCTTTGTCGGCTGCATAGAGCAGACGCTCAAGCGGCTGGCTGTTCACGCGCAGCTTTCGATGGCCCAGAATGGCCGTCTTAATGGCTGCGGCATCTGCCGGCTCAAACGCCACGTCTTCGGGCATGCCGCCGAGAATCGCATCGGCGACGCGTTCGCTTGCAACATCATGGGATATACCCGATTCATACTGTTCATCTTTGCCGATATCGTGAAGAAGTGCCGTGGCATAGATGACCTCGCGGTCAAATTTGAGCTCTTCCTCGAGATTCTTGATCCACATAATACGGGCGACATCCAGCAGATGGTCGATACCGTGGCGGCAAAAGATGCGCCCCGATTCCAACTGCGCAATGTTTCCCAGATGCCGCCGGAACAGTCCGTTGGCACAGATGTAATCAATGCAAGGCATGGCACCAAAGGGAGTCAGGCCCGAAGCCATAAAGCCGCGACGCGACGTTCCTTCATCGGTCTTCGATGCAAAGTCGTTGACGACTCTCATGGTTAGCGGCCCAGCATCCTAAAGAATCGCTCCTCGAGCGACGGATCGGTCTCAAAGACACCGCGACGAGCAAGCGTTACGGTCTTGGTACCGGGCTTTTGCACGCCGCGCATGGTCATGCACATATGCTCGGCTTCCATCAGCACGATTGCCCCTTGGGGGGCAAGATATTCCATGAGGGCATCGGCAACCTGTGTACACAGCTGCTCCTGCAGCTGCAGACGACGGGCATAGACCTCAACCGTGCGAGCAAGCTTAGACAGACCCGCCACGCGGCCGTTAGGGATATAGCCGATCGCAGCCTTGCCATAAAACGGCAGCAGATGGTGCTCGCACAGCGAGTAAAACGTGATGTCGCGCTCGATAACTAAATCGTTCGAAGCGACGGCAAAAGTTTTGGACAGGTGCTCCTCAGCGCTCTGGTCCATGCCGCCGGCAATCTCGCCATACATGCGGGCGACGCGTGCCGGCGTCTCCAGCAGGCCCTCACGAGTTGGGTCCTCGCCTATGCCCTCAAGCAACAGCTTTATGGCGGTCTCAACTTTTTCCTGATCGACCATCTAGGCCTCACTCTTCCGATTTTGCGTTCGCGCTATGGTACCACGCCCTCCGGCATCGGCCACAAGCTACATAGTATGGGTCGAATAGACCGGATCGTCTCGCCAAAGCTCCACAGCGTCGCAAAGCGAAACGCCCTCGCGCGCGGCACGAGTGCGCGTGGCGTTCATGTCGATCACCCGCTGATTACTCGAACCCCTAAAACGCAAGGAGATATCGTACAGGTCTTGAACGAACGGGCCGTCCACCAACATATCGAGGCAGGCAAGGATACGGTCCGTCACCTCGGTATGATGACGGCCGCCCGGCATAAGTTCCTCGAGCACGTCGCCGGTAAAGCACCAAATGGTCTTCCCCGACTCCACAGGATAGGCCGCACGCACGCGTTCGATAAAGTCAACGAGACCCGCCTGATTCTCGGGTTCCATGGGCTCGCCACCCAGAATCGTCAGGCCATCAATAAAGGGATGGTCAAGACTGTCGATAATCTTGTCCTCGACGGCACGGTCGAACGGTTCACCCGCGGCAAAGTCCCACGCGACGGAGTTAAAGCAATTCTTGCACCCACGACGGCACCCACTCACAAACAGAGAAGTACGAACACCTTCCCCATCAGCAATGTCGAAATACTTAATGTTCGCGTAGTTCATAGGTAACTCTCCCGGGAGGCCGGGACATATCATCCCGTCCTCAAACATTCTCGGCCTGCGGCCTGCGAAACTGCGGGCGGGACGATATGTCCCGGCCTCATGCAAAGGGTAACTCAATGAACGAAGCGAACATCGAGTATAGGGTTCGAGGTCCAATAAAAACTTTGTTGCAGCCCAACCGTCATCGCAAGCAAAACGTTGTTGCAAGTCAACTCATTTCCGCTAAGAACTTCGAGAAGTGAGCAGACCGCATGCTGCATCTCAACTACGTCAACTTGGCTGAACCGAGAGGGCCGCTTGGGCTTTTGCTCGATATGAGTTCCGCACGCAAAGAAGGCCACTTAATGTGGCCTTCGTCTTGCGCAGGACTGTCCGAAATAGCGAGCAAATGCCCAAGCGGCCCTCTCGGTTCAGCCCCGGAGCGGTATTAGAGATGCAGCACGCGGTCGCGGATCTCCTCGGTTCGACCCTGGTTCCAGAATTGAGTACCGATGTAGCCGCACGTACGACGGGCGACATTCATCTTCTCCTGATCGCGGTTGCCGCAATTGGGGCACTCCCACACCAGCTTGCCGTCATCCTCGACAATCTTGATCTCGCCGTCGTAGCCACACACCTGGCAGTAATCGCTCTTGGTGTTGAGCTCGGCATACATGATGTTGTCGTAGATGTACTGCATCACGCGAATGACAGCCTTAAGGTTGTCCTGCATGTTGGGAACCTCGACGTAGGAGATGGCACCGCCCGGCGAAAGCTGCTGGAACATGCCCTCGAACTTGAGCTTATCGAAAGCATCAATCTCCTCGGACACATGGACGTGGTAGCTGTTGGTAATGTAGCCCTTGTCCGTCACACCCGGAATAATGCCAAAACGACGCTGCAAGCACTTGGCGAACTTGTAGGTCGTCGACTCAAGCGGGGTGCCGTACAGCGAGAAGTCGATATCGCTTTCGGCCTTCCACTCGGCGCATTTGTCGTTCATGTGCTGCATGACGGCCATGGCAAACGGCGTGCCTTCCTTCTCGGTGTGGCTGTGGCCCGTCATGTACTTGACGCACTCATACAGACCGGCATACCCCAGGCTGATGGTGGAATAGCCGCCCACGAGCAGTTTGTCGATCGTCTCGCCCTTCTTAAGGCGCGCCAGGGCGCCGTACTGCCACAGAATCGGTGCGGCATCCGAAAGCGTGCCCATCAGGCGCTCATGACGGCACAGCAGGGCACGATGGCACAGCTCAAGGCGCTCGTCGAAGATCTTCCAGAACTTGTCCATGTCCTGATGCGAGCTCAGTGCGACATCGGGCAGGTTGATGGTCACAACACCCTGGTTAAAGCGGCCATAGTACTTAGGTTTGGTCGGGTCATAGTTCAGCGCGTTGGCGACATTGTTAAAGCCGTTGCCCGAACGGTCGGGCGTCAGGAAGCTGCGGCAACCCATGCAGGTGTAGCAATCGCCATTGCCGGCGGTCTCACCCTTAGACAGCTTGAGCTCACGCATCTTCTTCTCAGAGATGTAGTCGGGCACCATGCGCTTGGCGGTGCACTTGGCAGCCAGCTGGGTCAGGTAGAAGTACGGGGAATTCTCGTGAACGTTATCGTCCTCGAGCACATAGATAAGCTTGGGGAATGCCGGGGTAATCCACACGCCGGCCTCGTTCTTAACGCCCTCGTAGCGCTGGCGAAGCGTCTCCTCCACGATCATGGCAAGGTCGTGCTTCTCCTGAGGCGTACGGGCCTCGTTAAGATACATAAAGACCGTCACGAACGGTGCCTGGCCATTCGTGGTCATAAGCGTCACGACCTGATACTGAATCGTTTGGACGCCGCGACGGATCTCGTCACGCAGACGGTCCTCAACGACCTCACGGACCTTCTCGGCAGACGCAGAGACGCCAAGCTCCTCGAGCTCGCGGGCAACCTCGACACGAATCTTCTGGCGGCTCACCTCGACAAACGGAGCCAGGTGGGTCAGCGAAATCGACTGACCGCCGTACTGGGAAGAGGCGACCTGGGCGATAATCTGCGTCGCGATATTGCAAGCAGTCGAGAAGCTGTGCGGCTTCTCGATCAGCGTGCCCGAGATAACGGTGCCGTTCTGGAGCATATCCTCCAGGTTCACCAGATCGCAGTTGTGCATATGCTGAGCAAAGTAATCCGAATCGTGGAAGTGGATCAGGCCCTCATTATGGGCATCCACGATCTCCTGGGGCAGCAGCACGCGCTGGGTCAGGTCCTTGGAAATCTCGCCGGCCATATAGTCGCGCTGAACGGAGTTGACGGTCGGGTTCTTGTTGGAGTTCTCCTGCTTGACCTCTTCGTTGTTGCACTCGATCAGCGACAGGATCTTGTCGTCGGTCGTGTTCTTCTGGCGCTTCAGGCTCTGAACATAGCGATAGATGATATAGTGGCGAGCGACCTCGTAGCAGTCGAGACGCATAATCTCGTCCTCGACCAGATCCTGGATCTCCTCGACCGATACGGTGTGGCCGGCCTTCTCACATGCCTCGGCGACGTTTTGTGCCGCATAGATCACCTGGCGGTCGGTAAGGCGAGAGCCTTCCTCGACCTCCAAGTTTGCGGCGCGGATCGCATTGACGATCTTATCGATGTCAAAGGTAACCTCGGTGCCGCTGCGCTTGATGATCTTCATCCTCTTGCCTCTTTCGCATCGTAGCCTCATTGCGCTTCAGAGCCAAACGATGCCCGGCAGGGCTTACCCTGTCTTGCGGCGCCGTCGCGCAATCTGTGTTTTCGATAACCATAGGCCCTCATGCGGACAATCCTCGCAGCCAATCAAGGGGCTCAAAGATCCATCCAAATAATGGGGCGAATAAGGTTCTCGTTCTCTGTCCGCCATCTATCATACGACAAAGAGGCATCTATATCCTGTATTCTTTTTTTAGGTCAAACACAACATATAGTGTTTCAGCAGGTCAAAGCAATTGGTCAATTTGCAGACGCATTATAAATGAAAGCCTCTTGGCAGACTGCTAAAACGTTATCAACCCAACTACCTGCACAGCAGTTTTGAAACCCCCTCAACCGTGCCGCCGCCAAATAGCACCAAAACCAAGCCGCTCACGCCAAAAGAATCCAAAAGATTATGCTTGACCAACATGTTGCGGTCATGATGGGCCAGGACACATGCAATCTGCCGGCACCCCTACGGGATACAAAGACCATCGCGTACGGACCTTGGATCAATATTTGATGACTTATTTGGCGGCGCGCTTGGTGGCAAAAAACAAAACAGCCCAGAGGACATAGCCTCTGAGCTGCGAACATTTGGTGGGCGTTAGAAGATTTGAACTTCTGACCTCTTCCGTGTCAGGGAAGCGCTCTCCCCCTGAGCTAAACGCCCAAATGGAGCGGACAACGGGGCTCGAACCCGCGACCCCAACCTTGGCAAGGTTGTGCTCTACCAACTGAGCCATGTCCGCTTACGAGGATTAATCTTACGTGATGCCCGCATCCTATGCAAGAACTTTTTTTGAAAAGTTTTGCGACGCCCTCGCGAACCTCGCGAAGACATCAGCCACCACGGAAGGCGCAGGCAAACGCAAACTCGCCGCAAGAGGCCCTTACATCTCACCGAGCATGATCCAGGCAGAGCTGTCCTGCGCGAGTCTGCCGTCTGCAAGCGCTGATGAGGTGAGCAGGACCCTGCCCGCCGGCAGCTCCACGGGTGCTGCACCGAAGTTCGTCACGCACGCCCAGCCGTTATCGCGGCGATAGGCGATGACGCCGCCCTCAGCGCCCTCGGCACCATCCGCAAGACCGGTGCGCCCGTCAAGATCGAGCCACGCAAGATCGTTGGCGCACCCGCGCAGCTTGCGCCGCAGCCAGAGGGCGTCACGATAGAGCGCAAGCATCGATGTCGGGTCCGTTTCTTCCCTATCGGCAGCATAATCGGAAAACCATGCAGGCTGCGGCAGATGGGGCGCCGCATCAGCGTCCGCCGGCGAAAACCCAAACGATCCGCCCTGCGCGGGATCGTCCGCCGCTACCCACGGCAGGGGCACACGACAGCCGTCGCGCCCCTTCTCGCGCTTCGGTCCGCGCGTATTGGTTGCACTGGGATCTTCGAGTGCGGTCCACGGGATATCAGCCACCTCAAAAAGACCGAGCTCCTCACCCTGATACACGTATGCCGAGCCCGGAAGCGCCAGTTCAAGCAAAAGGGCCGCCCGCGCGCGGCGCTCGCCGAGTTCACGGTCCTCGTCATAAGACGACCCGTCGCGTAAGAGCCAGTCGAGCGCAATCTGGTGGTAGCGCGTCGCCTTGATTTGCGGCAGGGCATAGCGCGTCGCCACGCGCGGCACGTCGTGGTTGGAGAGTACCCAGGTCGAGGCGGAATCGGATTCGATAGCTGCCTTCAAGCCCTCCTCGATTGCAGCGTGCATGTCATCATAGGTCCAAGTGGCCTTGGCAAACTCAAAGTTGAATGTCTGGCCAAGCTCGCTGGGACGCGCATAGAGATACTGGCGCTCAGGCAGCACCCACGCCTCGGCAACGGCGCTGCGCGGCGGATTATAGCGGTCGAACACGCGGCGCCACTCGCGATAGATCTCGTGGACCTCGTTGCGGTCCCACAGCGGATGGGCGCCGTCGTCAACCATGTCATCGCCCTCGGCGAGATGCCACCGGTCGAGGTCATCGCGGTCGAGATCCTTGGCGAGACCGTGCGCCACATCGATGCGAAAGCCATCGACGCCTCGATCGCTCCAAAACGCCAGGACGTCGCAAAAGAACGCGTGAACCTCGGGGCATGACCAGTCAAAGTCCGGCTGCTCGGGCGTAAACATGTGCAGATACCATTGACCGTCCGCAACACGCGTCCAGGCGGGGCCGCCAAAGTTGGCATTCCAATTGGTGGGAGGCAGCTCGCCATGCTCGCCGCGACCATCGCGGAAGATATAACGGGCGCGCTCGGGCGATCCGGGGCCGGCGGCAAGAGCGGCTTTGAACCAGGGGTGCTGGTTGGATGAATGGTTGGGCACGATATCGACGATGACCTTGATGCCGCGCGCGTGAGCCGCAGCGATCATGTCATCGAAGTCGTCAAGCGAGCCGAGACGTGGGTCGACATCGCAGTAGTCCGCCACATCATAGCCGCCATCGACAAGAGGCGAAGGGTAAAACGGGCTCAGCCAGATGGCCTCGATGCCCAGCCGCTCAAGATAGTCCATCTGCTGGGTAATGCCCGCGATATCGCCCAGACCCGAACCGGTCGAATCCTTAAACGAACGCGGGTAGATCTGATAGATCGCGGCATCGGACATCCATGAGCGCGAAGAGGACTTTTCTGCAGCCATGGGGTGAGCCTCCCTTGCAACGAGGTTTTGCGAGATGCCCACGATGATACGCCCAAAGCTGTCATTCGAGGCAAACAACGCCACAGCCACACCCCAAAACGCTCGCTCCCTCTCGGGCTCGAGCCTCCTGGGACGAATCGATCGATTAGTGAAAAGAACGGAAGACTCACTCCCCCGGCCACAACAGCGAGCGGGCTCCGGGTGCCCCAGGTTGCCGCGAAAGAGGAGGGAAGCGTACTTTATGTACGCGACCGACGATTGAGGGGGCAAGATGGGGTGCCCGGGGCTCGCGCAGCGTCAACAAAAAACGCGGTTCGTTAGAACCGCGTAAGATAGTTGGAGCGGACAACGGGGCTCGAACCCGCGACCCCAACCTTGGCAAGGTTGTGCTCTACCAACTGAGCCATGTCCGCATATGTAAAACAAAACGGGCGCCGGAGCGCCCGGATGTTGCCTGGAGGCGAAGCCCGGATTCGAACCGGGGGTAAAGGCTTTGCAGGCCTCTGCCTTACCACTTGGCCACTTCGCCGAAAAAGGACCGCCTAAACGGTCCGGAAATGCAATGGAGCGGACAACGGGGCTCGAACCCGCGACCCCAACCTTGGCAAGGTTGTGCTCTACCAACTGAGCCATGTCCGCTTGCGGGTTATTAATTTACGCGAGTTATCCAAAAGACGCAAGTACTTTTTTCAAAAAAGTTGCCGGCCGCGTGTTCTTGGTGGCTAAACGCGCTAAAGCGATTGGCTAGGCACGCGATTCCAGTGCTCCGCTAAATAGCTTCACCATCTGCACGCGCGTGCCGGTGCCGTCTGTGCGACGAGCAACCTCCACGTTATCGACGAGCATACGCATAAGCTTGATACCACGGCCGCGTTCCTCAGATGCGACCGGTTCGCTCGCTCCATCGATAGAATAGCCGGCACCCCGATCAAGCACCTCAACCACGACGCGATCGCCATAGGCCTGAACCGTCAGGACGCACCCGATACCGCCCGCATGGTCATAGGCATTACCCAGCGCCTCCCCCGACGCCAACGCGACATCGTAGCGCTCGTCGCGGCGCAACGGAAGCGATTCAAGGAGTTCGGCGATGCGATGTCGATAGTATGGAAGATTCTCGATACCCTGTCGGACCTCGACGCTCTTGCTCCATCGTGGCAACTCTCCCACCGGAATAGCGGGAATCGACTCACGCGCCGGACCCGCAACATGAAGGATGTCGACAAGTCGGGCAATCTCCAAAAAGCGAATGACCTCATCGGAGGCGTTAACGAGCGAAAGCAGGCCCTCTCGCCTCATGAGCTCTCTGGCACGTGTAAGCAAAAACGCCAAACCCGTCGAGTCGATAAAGCCCACAGCCTGGCAATTGATGACAACGCGACGCACGCCCCGGTCGATCAAATTATCCAACCGTCGGCGCAGCACGGACACCGAGGCGATGTCGACATCACCCGGTGGCGTCAGAACCGCTATGTCATTCCACTCATTCATACGACCATGGTTCCCCAAAAGAGCTCGCTCGATGCATACGTATCTGCAACCGCGCAGATTTTGCCCGTCAAGCATCGCGGTCTACGAGCGACCCCGTAAAAACTCAAGGGAAACCAGCGCGATGTCATCGTCCAGCGCCGACTCGGTAAAGCGGTCAAGCTCTCCCAAGACCTTACCGCAGATTCCCGATACGCCCTCACCCGAGACAGAGAGCAAAAGGTCACGAAGGCGCTGCTCGCCAAAGAAAGCACCCGAGCGATCACGTGCTTCGATTGTTCCGTCGGTATACATGAATAGTATGTCACCAGGAGCGAACGTAAACACGCCTGTCTCGTACACCATGCTCTCAAAGGCACCGATCACGCCCGATTGGCACCCAAGGAGCTCCACTTCTCCCCCTCGGGTTTCTCCGCCGCCAAGCGGCGTCGACGACGGTCTAATGACCATAGTGGGAGGATGTCCCGCAGAGCAGTAGGTAGCGCGACCCGCTTTAAGATCAATCTTGGCGATAAACGCCGTCACGAACGTCTCGACCCTCGAAAAGCCCATGAGCATGCTATTGAGCGAGCGGGCCATACGGGCGGGCCCAGCACCCTCCCAGGCATAGGCCGTCAGCGCCGTCTTGACGAGCGCTGACATCGACGCCGCCTCGATTCCTTTGCCGGATACATCGCCCAAAATCATAACGGCGCAATCGTCGGGAAGACGGACAAGAGTATAGAAGTCGCCGCCGACCAACGCCGAATTCGTTGCCGAAAGGTATACCGAATCGGTCGCGATACCCGGAACGTCACCAAGCGAATTTCTCATGCCAATCTGGAGGGTCTGAGCGATATGGCGCTCCTCGCGCTTTTGAGATTCGCCCTCGTAGATTAGTTCAAAGTCATGCGCCAAGTGCACCAAGTAGTCATATTCAAGGTCATCAATCGGCTCTTGACTACCGTCACGAAGCAGCAGCGCGCGCGTCGTCGGGCCTTTCGCAACAGAAGCAGGAACGATCGCGTCGTTGCTGTGCTTGCCATCACCCTCAGAGCGCGGGCGCCCCGCCTCAATGCCGGTGTCGACGTAGAGACCCTGGCAAGGCAGACCATGCGCCCTAAGCCAGCCTCCCATAGGCATCGATTCGTCAACGCGAGTTATACGGACGTGTTTAAGATCCTCGGCACTCGTGCCGCCCAAAACAGATGTCTCAAAGCCATCAGAGCCAACCCCCAAACGTGCCGCTGGCGCCGTCGTGGAAAAGAAAAGCTTCTCGGGATCGTCCGGCAAAGCAACGCGACTGCCGCCTTCAAAATCTATGACATAGGAGCCCAGACTGGCGTCATACTCAACAGGGCAAAAATGACAGTTGAGCATATTGCAAATCTCGGACGATACCGCCTGGGTAGCCGCGGCGGAATCGTCTAGAAAGGTAAACAACTCATCACGTAAGACATTGAGTGAGCGGCCGAACTCCGCCGTGCGGCGCGAACGTAAGCTCGACGCCATGCCGACCAGCTGAATAGACAGGTAATCGCAAATGACCTCGAGTACATTAACGTCATAGGCGAGCGGTGCCTGAGGGCGCTTCCAACCAACTTCCAGCACGCCAAGGATCTGCGTACCGTAAAAAACGGGAAGACAGATCTCGCTGCGGTACGGAGGCATATCCTGCACGCGCAACAGGTGCTTAGAACGATTGTCCAGGTCCATGAACATACCGGAAGCAGCCCTATCACCCTCAAGGTCCTGTTGAATCGACAAGCGACAGGCACGCGACTCGCGAAGAACATACGTCGGAATGCCAGCGCCATACGGCAAAAACTCGGGCAGGTAGCTGTCGTGCAGCTCCTTGGAGACACCGCGAAGCTTAAAACCGCCGCTCTCAGAAAAATAGATAGCGGCACCCGAAGCATCGAGCGTTCCTACAAGCTGGTTCAAAACGGTATCTAACAAACTGGGCAGCTCATCGGAGCCCACCGTGCTCATAATGACCGACAATGTACCCGAGAGACGCTTATTCGCCACTCTAAGCTCCGAAAGCGCACGCTTGAGCTGACGGTCGTGCGAATACTGTTCTTCGATGCTATGGAGTGCCACCAGAACGCGCGGCGCACGGCGGCCAAAGATTCGAGGCGGCGTAACCGAGCCTGCACAAACCAGGACGGGAATAAACGATCCGTCACTTAACTTGAGCATCAACTCGCTCTTTGTTCCATTGGTCTCAAAAGGAAGCCGATGCTCTGTCGCGCGTTCAAAAGCCGACGAGTACAAGAGGTCTTTAACGTCCCCGTTGATCACATCGGAACGCTCCTCGCACATCAAGTCGAGCAAGCGATTATTTACATGCAAAATGGTTCCGTCGAGCTCGCAGATAATGACAGCATCGCTCGTGATCTCGACCAATTGGGCAACGTCCGCCCACTCATTGCGCTCAAGCGTTTCCATCGTGAACCTCACCGTCTATCGGTAACAAAAAAGCCTCCGAAGAGGCTTCTCAAATGCGATGGTGTCGGAGGCGGGACTTGAACCCGCATGACCAAAAAGCGGTCACTAGCACCTCAAGCTAGCGCGTCTGCCAATTCCGCCACTCCGACATGCTATGTTGTTGATTCGCGGTTCGCTTTGTTGAACCCGCGCGTTCAACGAGGAAGATAATAACCTATGATTCGAGAACTGTGCAAGCACTTTTTTGAAAAAAGTTTACGAATTTGTAAATGCGCAGGTAGACTGACCTGTTCGGGCAGGAATGAGGTTGCTTTCCAACGCGTCCTCGGGCATGCGGCATTATTTTGATCCGCGCTTCGCGCTACAAAATAATGCCGCCCCCTGCGGAATGCGTTGGAAAGCAACCTCATTCCTGCCCTAGGGGCACGTACTCCAGGCACCGTTCTCAAACATGTTTTGAGGGCTGATGCAAATTTAGTGGCTCGGCTTTGCCGAGCCCTTATATGGTGAGGCCGGAGCCAAGGCTCCGGCCTCACACAATTCCCTATCAGATTAAGCGAGCGATCAGGGAATCGCACTCCCCCTGCCGAGTTAACGTAGGGCCCGCCCTGGTGTTACTTTTCAGAACACTCCGCACTGATATCTTCTGTATTGAAGACGTCGATGATGCACCCGTATACCATTG
>CABRYP010000012.1 GCA_902475245.1 uncultured Collinsella sp.
AACCTCTTCATTTTCCTGAGTATTATCTTCAGGATTGTCAATCTTGTCCCTATTAAGATCGTTCATTTTAACCCCTCAATATTAAATCTGCGAGCGGTTCATGCATCCAGAAACTTACCAAACCCAACCGCTTACTTTCATACCCGATTTATTAGTCCCAGTCCCAGAAAAATCTTCCTTATGAGTTGCGGTGAAATAGGGACTGTTTGGTGGGTAGAAGCCGCTATTCAATCCCTATTTCACCGCAACTTAGTTGTTACTTATGGACCAGGCGGGCGCAGAAGTGGCCGTCGTAGGAGTCGGCGTTTACGGGAACGCTTTGGAAGAGGCCTCGAGCGTTCTGGCGGACGGAGACGAGTTTCTTAGCCTGGGCAAACTCGGGCAGCTGCAGGATTTGCGCCTCGGAGAGCGGCGCCACGGTAAAGCCGGCACCCTCGGGAGAAGCCAGGAAGGCATCCACGACCTGAGTGTTCTCCTCAGCAAAAACCGAGCAGGTGGCATAGATAAGCTCACCGCCGGCAGCCACGCGCGCGGCGGCTTCCTTGAGCATCGTCAGCTGCAGTTTAGGAAGCTCAACCGTCACGTCCTTTTCGGTCAAGCGCCACGGAATCTCAGGATGACGGCGCATGGTGCCGGTACCCGAGCATGGGGCATCGATAAACACTGTATCGAACAGAACGGGTTTACCAAGCATCGCATCGAACGACGTGAGGACCTCGTCAAGCTCGCAGGCATCGCCCGAAACCGTGCGAACACCCGTAATACCCGCCTTATGCAGACGCGCGAGATTCTGATCGCACTTGCGGTCGTGCAAATCGAGTGCGGTGTGCTGACGATCGTAGCCGGCACGCTTGGCCTGACACATCATCACATAGGTCTTGGTGCCACGACCGGCGCCAATCTCCAGGCAACGCCCGGGACGGGTCGCCGCAGTAGCGATGAGCTGGGCGTTAAGGTCCGAGGCCACGGCCGCTGCGCGTTCAAACACGCCCGACGCAACGGTGGCCTGGGCATCGACCGGCGCATGGCAACCCGGGAACACCGGCGCCACAAGCTGCGATAGGTACGGATCAGGCTTGGTTGCAAAGGCGTTCTCGTGCAAAGCGAGCGGCGCGGGAGCCAGATTTCCTGCAAAGTTGAGCGCGCCCTCGGGCGTATCGAACGACGCCATAGTGCGAGCACACAGCCAGCGCGGCATACCCATCAGGCGAGATAGGCGAACCAATCGGCGCTCGGACTCATCGGCATCCGCCGCAGTGGCAAAGTCCTCGACATTGTCCGCGACCTTATGCAGCACGGCGTTCGCCAGACCAGCAGCCGATTTAGCGCCGCTACGAACCAGCTCAACGCCCTGACTCACGGCAACGCGACCCGGGGTATGCAGGTAGAGCATCTCGAAGGCCGAGATGCGAAGCGCCATGCGAACGCGCGGCGCGACCTTTTTGGGCTTATCGAGAAACTGATCGAGCAGCTCGTCCAAAATGCCCTGGGTGGCTGCAACACCAAGTGCCAAACGAGCGGCAAAGGCAGAATCGCGCTGGTCAATGGCCTTGGCCGAAGCACGGGACGAGAGAACGTCACGTGCGTACATGCCGCGGCGATCGGCCTCCATCAGCACATCGAGCGCAAGTTTGCGCGCGGGAGACAGCTTGCTCATGACAAAACACCCCAGATAAGATCGGCGCCTTGCAGCCCAGCAGCCCAAGCAGAAGCGGCCATGGCACGCTTGCCATCGGGCTTAACCTCGAGCAGTTCAACCGCACCATCGGAAAGACCAAGGTAAACACGCTTGGTCTTAATGAGAACCTGACCCTCGCCAAGCGACACATCCGCCAGCGCAGCATCGAGCACGCGAACCGACTTACCGGCAATCACGCAGCGAGCGGGTGCAGTGTCGGACGAAGCCAACACGTGACGCACGCAATCGAGCGCCGCCATCTGCGGATCCAGACGCATCTCCTGCTTGGAAATCTTGGCAGCATGCGTGACGAGCGACTCATCCTGCTCGGTCCACACCGCTGTGTCATCGGCAAGCGAGGGCAGCGTATCGGCCAGCAGCTTACCGCCCAGCTCGCCAAGCTCCATCGTCAGTGCCTCGGCATGCTTGCCGGCGACAGATGTCGAGGCCTGCGCACAATAAGCGCCGGTATCCACGCCATGCCCAATACGCATAATGGAAACGCCGGCAACCTCATCACCAGCAAGAATCGCACGCTGAATGGGAGCGGCGCCACGCCAACGCGGCAGCAGCGAAGCATGAACATTCACAATACCAAGCGGCGCCATATGCAGCACCTCATCGGGCAAAATGCAGCCATAGGCAGCCACGCAGAATATATCAGCCTGCGCAGCCTGAAGCGACTCGACAACCTCGGGCGTCATACGATTGGCCTCAACAACCGGCAACCCCAGCTCAAGCGCCTTGGCCTTAACAGGAGAAGGCTCAAGCTTCTTACCACGCCCACGAACAGCATCGGGACGAGTAATGACAAGCGCAATCTCATTCCCAGCCTCAACAAGCGAAGTCAGCGAAGGCACAGCAAAATCAGGCGTACCCATAAACACAATACGCATAAAGGACGTCTCCCCTCAACCAAAGCCGAGACGGCTACAAATAACAGCGGAAAGCGAGTACCCAGCCCATCCGCAATAACAATTCAACAAGAACAAATATACCCAAAAACAAAGAAAGAGCCGCATAAAAGCAGCTCTCTCAACAAAGCACCTATCAGCGAAGACGTCCCTCCCTGGCCCGACGGCACCCGGGCGAACCGAGCCAGAACAACGCAGTCCCCGGTGCTGAGCGCCCACATATCGTCCCGCGCGCAGTTTCGCAGCAACGCGAGAATGTTTGAGCACGGCATGATATGTGGGCGCTCAGCACCGAGGACGGTGGGATCTACTCCGTCTCGCCCGGTCGAGCGCCGCGGGCCAGGGCGTCCTGGTACTCCTTGACTGCCTTGAGCCTCTGCATCGGCTTGAGTCGCTCGAACATGGTGTTGCCGTGCAGATGGTCAATCTCGTGCTGCAGACACACGCAGAACAAATCGCCCGTGGCCTCATAGCGAATCAAGTTGGCATCCAGGTCGTACGCCTCGACGATAACGTGATCGGGACGCTCGATCTCGCAGCTAATGCCAGGGATGGACAGGCAGCCCTCGCTAAACGGCACCAGATGGTCGCTCTGCTCAACAATGACAGGATTGATGAGCACGCACGGATCGTAGTCGTTCTTGTCGCTGTAGTCACAGTCAATGGTGACGAGCTGGATGAGCTCGCCGATTTGCGGGGCAGCCAGGCCGCAGCCGCCGTTCTCGAACATCATCTTCTTCATCTTCTCGGCAAGCGCCTCGATCGCCGGGGTGATCTCCTCGATGACGGCGCACTCCTGACGCAGACGAGGGTCGGGCGACAGTACGATTCCGTTGGCTTCCATGGCCATCCTTTCGGGTTGTTACATCAAATCATAGGCGTCGACGTCAACGCTCACGCTCACGCCGCGCACGGAGCCCACCTCTTTGAGGCAGGCGTCGATATCATCAGAGACATGGTACCCTACGGGCGACTTCACAAGCAGGTGGAAGCGATAACGGTCCTTAGCTCTCTCGATTACACATGAAGCCGGGCCCAGCACCTGCGGCACCGCGCTGCCCGCCCGCAAAAAGTCGGGAGCGGCGGCATGCCAACGACGCTTGAGCAGCTTTGCGATGCGCCCGATATAATCCTGCGCATCGTCGCGGCTTGCCGACCACACCAAAATGTTGACCAGGCGCACGAAGGGCGGATACAGGGCGTCGCGGCGTTGGTCCAGGTCGAAGTCGGTAAAGATCGAGCGGTCGTGCTCGGCGACGGCGCGAATGACCGGGTCCTCGGGCAGGTAGGTCTGGATGATGACCTCGCCAGGGCGATCGCCGCGTCCGGCACGACCGGCGACCTGCTCCAGCAAATCGTAGGCGCGCTCCCCCGCTCTAAAATCGGGCAGTTTTAACGCAAAATCGGCATTGACTACACCCACAAGCGTGACCTCGGGAAAGTCGAGGCCCTTGGCAATCATCTGGGTACCCAGCAGCACCGCGCAATCGGCGGCATCGAACTGCTCGAGCAACTTCTTATGCGCGTCCTTGCCACGCGTGGAATCTGCGTCCATGCGAATGATGGATACATCCTCGGGCAGCATCTGGTGCAGCGCATCCTCGATCTGCTGCGTGCCCAGACCCATTTTTGCCAGGTAACGGCTGCCGCACTTGGGGCAGCGACTCGTGGGCGCGGGATAGGGCTGCACGCGCCAGGACGAACCACAGGTGTGGCACTGCAGCGTATGGGTGCGCTCGTGGTACGTAAGCGCCGTAGAGCAGTGGTTGCAGGTGGGGACGCAACCGCACTCGCGGCACATCAAAAACGGCGCAAAACCGCGACGGTTATGCAGCAGCACAGCCTTCTCGCGGCGCTCTACAACGCGCTCCAAACCTTCCATCAGCGGTTTAGAGAACATGGAGCGGCTGCCGTGCGAAAACTCGCGGCGCAGGTCGGCAATGCGGACCGTGGGTAGCACGGCGTGTCCCGGGCGCTCGGGCATCTCGACGCGCGTCCAGGTGACACCGTTGTACGTGCCGCGGCGGCAGCGATCGAGGGCCTCGGCAGAAGGCGTGGCCGAGCCCAGCACGAGCGGGCAGCGATAGCGGCGCGCCATCTCGGCCGCCACCTCGCGCGCATGGTAGCGCGGACTGGAGCCCTGTTTGTAGCTGGTCTCGTGCTCCTCGTCGATGATGATGAGGCCCAAATCGCTGAGCGGGCAAAAGAGTGCCGAACGCGCGCCGACGACAACGCGCGCGGCACCACTGGCGACCATATCCCACTGGTCCAGACGCTCGCCGGCCGAAAGGCGCGAGTGGAAGACCGCGACCGTCTCACCGAAGCGCGAGCGGAAGCGGCCGACGGTCTGGGCCGTCAGCGAGATCTCGGGCACGAGCACGCAGGCCGAGCGACCGGCCGCGAGCACACGCTCGATAGCGGAGAGGTAGACCTCGGTTTTACCGGATCCGGTGACGCCATCGACAAGGACCACGTCGCCGTGGGCGTCAAGGCGCGCGCGTTCAATCTGCGCGAGCGCCTGCTGCTGGCCGTCCGTGAGCGCGACCGGCGCCTTGCCGCTTGCCGAGGACAACGTGGTCTGCTCGCTGCAGCCACGCCAGGCGCGGCGCTCCTCCACCACCACGACGCCGCGTTTTTCGAGCGCCTTGATGGTCGCCGACATACTGTTGTAGAGCAGGTTGAGATCGCGCGTCGTGACCGAGCCGCACTGGAGCGCCTCGATGAGCTGACGCTGACGAACGGCGGTCTTGGGCGGCGTATAGTCGAAACCCTCAGGCGTGAGCATGACCCAGCGGTTTTGAATAGGCTTGACGGCTGGGCGCTCAACCGTCCACGCCCCGTCATCGCCCTTCACGACACGCGGGCTGCCGCCCGGAGGCAAAAACAGACGCAGGCATTCGGAAAGCGTCGCGACATACTCGCGGCTCATCCAACGCGCAATGCGGGCGGCCTCGGCGCCAAAGAGCGGTTTACTGAGGATGGCCTCGATAGGCCTGATGCGCGCGGCATCGAGAGCGTCGTTACCTTGCAGGTCGGCCAGCTCGGGCGAGATGTCGACGATATAGCCCGCGGCCGCACGGTTGCCAAAGTGGACCAGGACCGTAGACCCGATCTGGGCCTCATTGGCAAGGGACTGCGGAATGCCGTAGGCAAAAGGCTCGGACAGCGCACGGGTGGGAATGTCCAGGACCACGCTCGCGTAGGCGGCAATGGGCTCTGGCGCAGGCTCAGGTTTGGCCTGCTCGGCCGTGCGGGCATGCTTCATGGGAGCTTGCTCCGGTTCGGGCGAACCAAACAGCGACAGTTGCTCGGCCATGGCGCCAGCACCTCCTATCCCATACGTCTACAGAAACAAGAGCCCCACTCGCGGTGAGCGGGGCTCGGATACATACGTTTGCGCAGCGATTACAGCGCCATCGTGCGGGCGCGGTCGATGCGCGCCAGGCAGTCGTCGCGGCCGACGAGCGCCATGGTCTCGCCCAGCGGAGGGCTCACCATGTTGCCGCAGACGGCGACGCGCACGGCCTGGAACACCACGCGCTTCTTGAGGTCCATCTGCTCGGGCAGCGGCTCAAGCGCGGCATCGATGGCCTCGGCCGTCCACTCGGTAACACCCTCAAGCGCGGCCTTGGCGGCATCCAGAATGGCACCCATGCCCTCCTTGGCCAGGCCCTTGTTGACAGACTTCTCGTCATACTCGAGCGTCTCGGCCGTGGCAAAGATGGGAGCGGCAACGGTCACGGCGTCGGCCGGCATCTTGGTGCGCGGCTTAACGATGGCGGCAAGTGCGTCGATCCAGTCCTCGCCGTACTCGACGTTACCCTCGATGAGACCCGCCTCGTGCAGCTCGGGGACCATGATCTCGTCGGCAAACTGGGCGTCAGACATGCCGTTGATGTACTCGGCATTGACCCAGTCGAGCTTCTTAGGGTCGAAGGTCGCCGGGTTCTTGGAAATGCGGTCGAGCGAGAACTTGCTGGCCAGAACATCGCGCGGGATGATCGTGGTCTCGCCGTCGAGCGACCAGCCGAGCAGCGCCAGGTAGTTGACGAACGCGTCGGGCAGGTAGCCGGCATCGCGGTACTCCTCCACCGAGGTGGCGCCGTGGCGCTTGGAGAGCTTCTTGCCGTCGGCGCCCAGGATCATAGAGATGTGGGCGAACGTAGGCACGGGCGCGCCGAGGGCCTCGTAGACCATGACCTGGCGCGGGGTGTTGGACAGGTGATCGTCACCGCGGATGACGTGGGTGATCTTCATCATGGCGTCATCGACGACGGTCGCGAAGTTGTACGTGGGCGTTCCGTCGGAGCGGAAGATGACAAAGTCGTCGAGCTCCTTGGCGTCGAAGGTCACCTCGCCATGGACGGCGTCGTGGATGACGACGTCGCCGCGGTCCTCGGGCACCTTGATGCGCAGGACGTAGGGCTCGCCGGCCTCGATGCGGCGGCGTGCCTCCTCGGGATCAAGATCGCGGCAACGACGCTGATAGCCCTGGAAGGGGTCCTTGCGCTCCTGAGCGGCCTTGCGATCGGCCTCGAGCTGCTCCTTGGTGCAGAAGCAGGGATAGGCCTTGCCCTCATCCCAGAGCTGCTGGGCGGCCTGCTTGTAAAGGTCCAGACGCTCGGTCTGGGCATAGGGGCCAAAGTCGCCGCCCACCTCGGGGCCCTCGTCCCAGTCCAGACCCAGCCAACGCATGGCGCGCAGAATGATCTGCGTGTTCTCGTCGGTGGAACGGGTGGGGTCGGTGTCGTCGATGCGCAGGATGAACGTACCGCCGTTTGCGCGGGCGAAAGCCCAGTTATAGATAGCGGTGCGGGCGCCGCCGATGTGCAGCTTGCCCGTCGGTGAGGGTGCAAAGCGGACGCGAACGTCTGATGCCATGGAAATCTCCTCGATTGCAGGATGGATGTCTAACTGCATCAGTATAAAGCAACAATGCGACCTCCGCACAACGGGCACCGACCTACTCATTGGGGACAGGCTTAAATGACTACCCAATGAGCACCCGGCTACTCATTTAAGTCTGTCCCCAATGAATAGGTGCGGAAAGGGTGTGAATGTTGGATTTACGCGCTATGATGTGCCCTTGCATACAGAGCCCGGCGGAATGGTAACGGTCGCCGGGACACGTTTTTCGAAAGGACAATCATGTCAGAAGAACTTCGTTCCATCCCGCCCCAACACGGGTCCTTTGTATTTACGTCGGAGTCGGTGACCGAAGGCCATCCCGATAAGATCGCCGACCAGATCAGCGACGCCGTCCTCGACGCAATCCTCGCCAAAGAAATAGAGCTGCAGGAGCAGGGCTACATTGCGCCCAACGGCGTGCCCGCCAACGTGGAAAACGTCCGCTGCGCCTGCGAGACCCTCGTGACCACCGGCACCGTCATCGTCGCCGGCGAGATCCGCACCCAGGCATACGTCGACGTGCAGGAAATTGCCCGTGGCGTCATCCGCCGCATTGGCTACAACCGTGCAAAGTTCGGTTTTGACTGCGATACCTGCGGCGTCATGAGCCTCATCCACGAGCAGTCCCCCGATATCGCCCAGGGCGTCGACGAGTCCTTCGAGACCCAGACCGGCGCCACCACCGACCCGATCGACCTGATCGGCGCCGGCGACCAGGGCATGATGTTTGGCTATGCCTCCAACGAAACCAAGACCCTCATGCCCATGCCGCACTACCTGGCGAGCCGCCTGGCCGAGCGCCTGGCCGCCGTGCGCCACGACGGTACCCTGCCCTATCTGCGCCCCGACGGCAAGACCCAGGTCACCGTGCGCTACGAGGACGGCAAGCCCGTCGAGGTCACGACCGTCGTCATCTCCACGCAGCACGCAGCCGAGATCGAAGACATGGGCAAGATCAAGGACGACCTCATCGAGCATGTCATCTCGCCTGTCATGGCTGCCGAGAACATGCCGTGGGATGGTGCCGACATCTACGTGAACCCCACCGGTCGCTTTGTCGTGGGCGGCCCCATGGGCGACACGGGCCTGACCGGCCGCAAGATCATCGTCGACACCTATGGCGGCTACGGCCGTCACGGCGGCGGCGCCTTTAGCGGCAAGGACTGCACCAAGGTCGACCGCTCCGCCGCATACGCCGCGCGCTGGGTCGCCAAGAACGTGGTGGCCGCCGGCCTGGCCGATCGCTGCGAGGTCGAGCTGGCATACGCCATCGGCGTGTCCAAGCCGCTTTCGATCATGGTCGATACCTTTGGCACCGCGCATGTCGCCGAGGACAAGATCGTCGAGGCCGTGGAGAAGACCTTCGACCTGCGCCCGGGCGCCATCATCCGCGACCTGGACCTGCGTCGCCCCATCTACGAAAAGACGGCAGCCTACGGCCACTTCGGCCGCGAAGACCCCGACTTCACCTGGGAAAAGACCGACCGAGTCGAAGAACTCAAAGCAGCCTACGGCCTGTAAGCTAACGAGGAAAGCCACAGCCAAATAACAACGCACAAAAGAAGTACCGCTCCCAAGCGGTACTTCTTTTTTATTTAAACGGTGGTGAAGAAGTTTCGATATGCAGGGTAAGACACGTCACCAGCTCATGAATTTCGTAGCACGAGCGCCTCTACCATGTATCCTAAGTTCCGAGGGCTTTAGTATTTGGTCGATCGCGAGTTCCGCACGAGCCGGAGAGCACTTAATGTGCTCTCCGTGCGAGCAGGACTGCCCGAGCAGGCGACCTTATGCCCCGCCCCTCGGGACGACGAGATAAAGAAGGAGCAGCCATGGCAGGCAAGCCGCAAACACTAGCTACGACCTCGGCATTCGAGATCTTGGGCCCCGTCATGGTCGGCCCCAGCTCGTCACATACCGCCGGCGCCCTGCGGTGCGCCCAGGTAGCAGCCAGCCTGCTGGAAGGCCGCATCACCAAGGTCACCTTTGGCCTGTGGAACTCCTTCGCGCACACCTACCGCGGCCACGGCACCGACCGCGCGCTCGTCGCGGGTATCTTGGGCCTCGATACCGACGACGAGAACATCAAGCAGGCCTTTGACCTCGCACGCGAGAAGGGCCTCGACTATCACTTTGAAATTAAGGGCGACGACGCCTCCATCCACCCCAACACCGTCGACATCGACATGGTCGACGACACGGGCGCCACGGCACAGGTCCGCGGCGAGAGCCTTGGCGGCGGCAAGATGCGCATCAGCCGCATCAACGGCGTCGGCGTCGATATCTCGGGCATGTATTCCACGCTGTTCGTGGCGCACCAGGACGTTCCCGGCGTGCTCGCAGCGCTCACAAACCTGCTTGCCTACGCACACGTCAACATCGCCTTCTGCCGCACCTACCGCACCGAGGTGGGCGGCCAGGCCTATTCCGTCTTTGAGACCGACGGCGCTCCCGACGACACCGTCGTCCCCATGCTGCGCAAGCTCGACAATGTCGATTACGCCACGTTTATCGAGCTCCCGGGCTCGGCCTCGTCGCTCTCCCCCGGCGTCTCGGCCAAGGAGATCTTCGACGACGGCGAGCAGACGCTCGATGCGTGCGCCGAACTCGGTTTGAATATCGGCGCCGTCATGGCCGTGCGTGAGGCGCGTCTTACCGGCGAAGCCCATGCTATCGCAGCCATGCGCCGCGTGCTCGATGTCATGCGCGAGGAGACCACGGCCCCTATCGCCAATCCGCAGCGATCGCTCGGCGGTCTTATCGGCGGCGAGGCCAAACTCGTCGACGCCACCTGCCACAACGATTTGAGCACAAGCCTGATGGGCCCCGTTCAGACCGATGCCGTGGCCCGCGCGATGGCCGTGCTCGAGCGCTCCGCTACCATGGGCGTGATCGTCGCCGCCCCCACGGCAGGCTCCGCGGGCGTCGTCCCCGGCTGCGTGCTGGCGCTCGCCGATCACCTGCAACTCGACGACGAACAGGTCATGAATGCCCTCTACTGCGCCGCCGCCATCGGCCTCAACCTCACCACGAGTGCCTGCGTCGCCGGTGCCGAGGGCGGATGCCAGGCCGAGGTTGGAAGCGCTGCCGCCATGGCCGCCGCCGCGCTGGTCCAGATGATGGGCGGCACGCCCGAGCAGGCGCTCGACGCCAGCTCCATCGCGCTGAGCAACCTGTTGGGCCTCGTTTGCGACCCTGTGGGCGGCCTTGTCGAGGTGCCCTGCCAAAACCGCAACGCCATCGGCGTGGCCGCGGCCTTTAGCTCGGCGCAGCTTGCACTCGCTGGTATCAAGAGCCTGGTGCCATTTGACCAGATGGCGCACGTGATGCTCTCGGTGGGCCACGCCCTGCCCGCCACGTTACGCGAGACGGCCAAGGGCGGCATCGCGCAGGCTCCAGCAGCGCTTTCGGCGTGCGCGAAATGCGGAATATGCGGATAGCAAGCAAATGCGAATGATAGGTGGGACATATGTCCCACCTATCCTTTATCACCACTGTTTTCGTAACACAAGCAACTGCGTAATCGCTATAATTCAAGCCCAGTTAAAACACGATGAGCCGTAAAGCGAAACTCGAAGGAAATATACACGATGTCGCAACTCGACCGCAGCCAACTGATCCCCGATCCGCAACAGCCCAGCAGGCAGTCCGGAGACATCCAATCGCCCCGTCCCATTGCGCCAGCCCATGGTCAACAGCACGGCGCGGCAAACACCTCCCCACGCCCCAATCAGGGCCAGCATCAGCAGCGCCAGCGGCGTTCCGCACATGGCGCCGGCCACAATCAGGGCCCTTCGCACACTCGAGTTTCCAACAACCGCGGCCCCGCCGACAACCGCTCCGCAAAGGGCAATAAGACGGGCGGCAAGACGGCGTTCTTCGTCGTCCTCGGCCTTGTCGCCATCGTCTATATCGTGGGCGTCGTGGCGTTTTCGCAGATTGCCTACCCCAACACCACCATCGCCGGCGTCGATATCTCGTTTTCCAACGCCTCATCCGCCGCTACCAAGGTCGACTCCGCCTGGAAGCACTACAAGCTCACCGTTTCGGGAGATGACTTTAGCTGGACCTATCAGCCCGAATCCGACGAGCCCATCGTCGATGGCGAGGCAGCTGCCCACGAGATTATCGGCAGCAACGAGCCGCTGCTGTGGCCTTCGCGCCTGATTGCCTCGCTCGGCGGCAAGAACGTTAGCGCGACCAAAAACGGTACCATCGACCTGGAACAGGACGTCGACCTGTCCATGCTCTCGGACGCCTTTGACCAAAAGCAGTTCGAGGAGGATCTGGGTGCCGCCATCGACGCATTCAACGAAGGCCGCTCGGGTACCTTTGAGGCATCAAGCTCCTACGACGAGAAGGCGGGCAAGTTCACGATCGAGAAGGCCCGCTCCAACGAAAAGCTCAACCGCGAGCATGTTATTAAGTATGCTGAGATCGAGCTCGCGTCGCTGTCCGAAACCGTCGATCTTACGAAGCTCGGAAACGATGCCTACGAGCCGCTCAACGGCACGCTCACCAACGACCAGATCCAGGCCGCATGCGATGCCGCGAACAACTTCTTGGGCGTTAACGTGACCCTTAAGCTCAACGGCAACGATGCCGGCAAGGTCGACGGTAGCTCAGTACTGCAGTGGATCAGCTTTGCCGACCCTGCAAACCCCACGCTCGACACCTCCCAGATCAGCAACTGGGCAGCCGAGCTCGCCAATGGCTTTAACACCGTGGGCTCTACCCGTTGGTGGACGCGCGCCGATGGAAAGCAATGTGCCGTCGAGGGCGGTGACTTTGGTTGGTCTATCGATAGCAGCACGCTTGCCAAGCAGGTCGAGGATGCTATTAACAACAAGCAGACCGGCGAGATTGAGATCAATTACTCTCAGAAGGCCGACACCTTTACCGCCAAGGGAGAGCCCGATTGGAAGGCGTATATCGACGTCGACCTGTCCGAGCAGCACGCACGCTACTATGACGAGGGCGGCAATATCGTGTGGGAGGCCAACTTTATTTCCGGCAAACCGGGCGAAGACGCCACCCCCGAGGGCGTGTGGCAGATCAACAGCAACGACGGCGCCACCAAGCTTATCGGCGCCAAGGACCCCAAGACCGGTAAGCCCAAATACGAGAGCCCGGTGAGCTACTGGATGCCGTTTGAGGGCAACATGGTTGGCTTCCACGACGCTACCTGGCAAAACGATTCGAGTTTCGATAGTGCCGAATCGTACAAATGGTGCGGTAGCCACGGCTGCATCAATCTGCGCCTGGCCGATGCCAAGGCGCTCCACGACTGCATCAAAGTCGGTCTGTGCGTGGTCGTGCATTCGTAGAACGTCACGCGCAACGCAACAAAGCTCAGCGACACCTACCTTTCGATGCTGAAAGAAACGCGCCTATGCGCCCGCCCCAACCGGTGGGCGCATATACTAATCGCGGTATGTTCTATAAAGGAGACGCCATGTCGAATGTCCCCACCATCACCCCGGGCCCCGACGATACCGGGCGCGTGCCGGAAGGCGCATCTGAAACTCTACCGCTCATCACAAGCGCCCCCACGGCGCAGCAAAACGACGGCGAGCAAGGTAACGCCGGAATATCCGACGATGAGGCCTACGCAAAGCTCAAGGCGAAGCGTGCCGAGCGTCGGCGCAAAAAGCTCATCCGACGCGGCATCGCGGCCGGCATCGTGGGCGGCATTATTCTGATTGCCATTATCGCGAGCATTATCCTCAACTCGCAGCCGCAATCTGCGGACGGACCTGTTACCGACATGGTCATGGAGGGCACCTTTACCACGACCGTCGAGGCAAAAGGACAGCTCAAGCCTATTTCGGCCTCGGTCGTCTCCCCTTCTGTCGACGGTACGGTGGCACAGATCAACGTGCAGGCCGGTCAGAGCGTCAACGAGGACGACGTGCTCATGACCATCAAAAACGATGAGCTCGACAACGCCGTTGCCGAGGCGCAGCGCGCGGTGACTGCCGCACAGGAAGACCTGAAGAACGCACAAGCGGCGCTCGCCGCCGCACAGGCAGCACCGACGCTGGATGTCGACGGATCTACCACCCCGACGGATGTAACCTCCGACGCCAGCGCCGTGTCGAGCGCCCAGCGCAATCTCGCCTCGGCCCAGGCAACCCTGGACCAGGCAAATGCAAAGGCGGCAGAGCGCACCGTAAAGGCCCCCAGCTCAGGTAGCATCGTCGAGCTCAATGCCAAAGTGGGCGCCACGGTGACCGGAGGCATAGTCATGGGCGAAGGCGACACAAGCGGTGGCAAGCAATGCATGCAGATCGCCGACCTTTCCAAGATGAAGGTGACGGTTCAGGTGGGCGAAAAGGACATCGCCAAGATCGCCGTGGGCCAGAGCGCCAACGTTACCTATCCCGCGTTTCCCGATATCGTGAGCCAGGGCACCGTCACGGCTATCGCATCGGTGGCAAACTCCGACGCCGCCAACGGTGGTGGCGGAAGCGTGACCTTTAACGTCGACATCCTCATTGAGGCACCCGATAGCCGCCTTAAGCCCGGTATGACTGCCGAGGTCTCGGTGGTGACCGAGCAGCTTGACGACGTGGTCATGGTGCCCACTATGGCGCTGATGACCGAGGACGGCGAACACTATTACGTCAACGTGGCAACCGATGACGAAGGCAAGGAAACGCGCCGCGTGAAGGTGACCGTCGTGACGCAAAACGACAACGACGCCGTGGTCGGCAAGACGCAGGTCAAGCGCGACGACCAGGGCAACGAGATCAACCCCGACGTGCCGGTTACCAAGCTGCGCGATGGAGACACCATCGTGGTGGATACCGGCGCGGGCATGACGGCAGACGGCGGCGACAGTATGCCTGCCGATGAGGGCATGTAATGCGCCCCGTCATCGACATCCGCAACGTGCACCGCATCTTTGAGAGCGAGGCCGGTTGCGCCCACATCCTGCACAACGTGAGCCTAGCGGTAGACCCCGGTGAGTTCGTCGCCATCACCGGCCCCTCGGGCTCGGGCAAGTCGACGCTCATGAACATCCTGGGCTGTCTTGACAAACCGACGGCGGGTGACTATTACCTGCAAGGGCTCAACGTAGCCGAACTCGACGATGATGAGCTCACCGAGGTGCGTGCGCTGAGCATTGGCTTTGTCTTTCAAAGTTTCAACCTGCTGCCGCGTCTGTCGGTTATCGAAAATGTCATGCTGCCACTGTCCTACACCAATGTGCCGCGCAACCAGCGCGAGATGCGCGCCGTACACGCACTGCAAGCTGTCACGCTTCCGGTCGACCATTGGGACCACCGCATATCAGAACTCTCGGGCGGACAGATGCAGCGCGTTGCCATCGCGCGCGCCCTCGTCAACGATCCGCCCATCATCCTGGCCGACGAGCCCACGGGAAACCTAGACTCGACAACCGGGGCACTCGTCATGGAAACCTTCCATAAGCTCCAAGAACGAGGCAAGACCATCGTACTCATCACGCACGACCCGGGCATTGCTGCCGAGGCCGACCGTTCCGTGACTATCCGCGACGGGCGAATCCATGACGGCGCATATATCGCACATGCGCCGAATACGCTACGCGGAGCTGTCAGCAACCTGCCCGCGATTTACGCACCTTCTACACCGCCGAAAGGAGCGAAGGCATGAGCACCCGCGATCTTGTCCAAGAAGCCCTGCACTCGCTCGAGGCCAACAAGGGACGTAGCCTGCTCACCATCCTGGGCATCGTCATTGGCATCGCCTCGGTCATAGCCATGACCTCGCTCATCGGCGGCATCCAAAACAGCTTGGTCAACAGCTTGGGCCTCAATGCGGCCCGCATGGTGCAGATCTACTCGTCCCAAGAGCTCACCGATTCGGATGTCGAGAAGCTGCGCAAGACGGTGCCGCAAATCGAGCAGATCGGCATCGTCGACAGCGCCTATTCCGAGTACAAAGTTGGAGATAAGAGCTATACCGTCATGGCCCAAGGTGTCGATAGTGACATGCTCGATGCCGTGGGCGCCAGCAAGATCGTTGCCGGTCGCACCTATAACGACATCGAGTCCAAATCCGGCGCGCGCGTGGCGCTCATTGGCCGCGGCGGCGCCGATCAACTGTACGGCAACGAACAGGACGCGATTGGCAAGACCATCAAGGTTTCGAGCGGAGACGTGCAGATTATTGGCGTCATCGACGGCGGCAACGACTCCATGGGCTCGCTGAGCCTGTACATGCCACGAGAAACGATCGCCGAGCTTTTCGGCGATGACAATCCATCGTTTCCCAGTGTGACGGCACTCGCCGCTGAGGGCACCGATATGGACGAGCTCTGCAAGACGATCGAGTCCAAGGTGCGCAGCATGAAGGGCATCTCGGAGGACGACGAGTACGACAGCGTGTCGGCAAGCTCCATGAAGAGCGCTATCGATGCCCTCAACTCCTTTATGGGCGCCTTCTCGCTCATCATGGGCGCCGTTGCTGGCATCTCACTTCTAGTCGGCGGTATCGGCATTATGAACATGATGCTCACCAACGTGACCGAGCGCATTCGCGAGATCGGTATTCGCCGCGCTCTGGGCGCAAGCCGACGCGATATCACGGCCCAGTTTTTGGCCGAATCCTCGGCGCTGTGCATCACCGGCGGCATTTTAGGTGTCGTGATTGGCTATCTGCTGGCCTGGGGGCTCACGTTCTTTGCCGCCAACTCGGGCATTATGAGCGAGTTCGGAGCCACCGGGACGATTACGCCGAGCTTCTCCATTACAACTGTGCTGCTCGCGTTTGCCGTATCGGTCGGCATCGGCGTGATCTTTGGCTTCTACCCCGCGCGCCGCGCCGCAAAGCTCGATCCAGTCGAGTGCCTGCGCTATCAGTAATGCAATCCCCCTGAGTTGCGGTGAAATAGGGAGTGTTTAAGCTGTTAAAAGGCCTATTCAGTCCTTATTTCACCGCAACTCAGGGGGGGGATAAGGCGCTAGTGCTATTCGAAACGAGATTCCAGACTCGATAGTCCATTCAACGTCAGGTCGTTGGCGACCGCCGAGACGCGCTCGATGGGAACCGAGCCATCGGACAACGCCCACGTGCGATAGATGCCGATAATGCCGGACAGCAAAAACGCCAGGTAGTAATCGAACATCTCGTCCTTTAGACCCTCGGGCAGCAGATCGCGCTCAGCGATCTCGTGCTCGAGCGGCACACGCAGACGAGCCATAAAGTCATCGAGCGGAATGTTTTCGATCAACTGGCGATTAAGCACCAGGTTGTTGCACAGCGCCTCGTTAACGGTCTTGAAAAAGGACGCCGCAGCGCCAAGTGCGCGCTCGTTGGTGTCGCCGCCCATGGAGGAAAGCGTCTTCTCGACTGAATCGACGATCATCTCGACCACATCGACGGCAATGGCGTCGAGCAAGCCGTCGACCGTGCCAAAGTGCACGTAGAAGGTCTTACGGTCGACATTTGCCTCACGCGCGATGGCGCTCACCGTAATATCGGCCAGGGGCTTTTCCATGAGCAGTCGCTCAAACGCCGAAAGAATCGCATTGCGGCTGCGAACGATACGACGGTCAAGGCGAGGTTTGGTGGTAGCCATAGACGTGTCCCCTTCATGTCAACTGCCCACCTGTAATTCCTCTACATGTGGGAGATAATCAACGTAAGAGGATTATCCTACAACTCACCTCGCAATGACGAGCGTCATCAAGAACGCACGACTCGCCGAACGGGCCCTAGGACCGCTTCTTTTTATTGAGCGCCGCCGGGGAAACGCGAATGCCGTCACCAGTCTGACGAACGTAGGTCTTCCGTGCCGGCTTAGAGGGCACAGCGGCCTTTTGAGCATGCTGATTGGGATCAACGGTAACCTGGCACGCAGGATGTGCCTTAACGGGCGTAGAGGGCGTCTGAGGCGTGCATCCGAACTTTCGCATCACACGGTCCCAGCGCGCATGAATGCTCTCGTTATGGGCACTCTTAAGGCCCAGCAGCGGAGCGGCCAAAATGGTCGGCGCGATAAAGGTGATCAGACGCCACAGTAGATAGCCGGCAGTAGAGGCCGTGCCAAAAAAGTGACCCAAAAACAGTGCGAAGCCACCCTCGGCGCCACCAGTGCCGCCGGGCAGCGGAACGGCGGAGCTCAGCAGCTGGACAAAGGCACTCGCGGCCATGACCGAGAAAAAGTCGACTTCGTGGTGGCCAAAGGAGAGCATCAAAAAGTAAGGAACCAGGTAGAAAAACGCCAGTTGCAGCATAGTGATGACGACCGTAAGCAACATGGACGAGAAATGACCGGCAGAGAGTTTGAATTTCTCGGAAAACGAGTAGATCTCGCCATCGACAAAGGTGCGCCAGCCCTCGATCTTTGTGGCGGAAACACCTACGCGCTCAAGCCAATTGATGATGCAATGGGCGACGCGCGTGACGGTCTTGGGCATCAACGCCACGGCAAAGATGCCGAGCAGGATGCAGCAGTGGCCGCCAAAACTAAAGACGCACAGCAGCGTCATGTCGCCATAACGCTCGGCGAAAAACGGCATACGGGCGAGCAGCAGAATGGCACCCCATGCCACCAGGCCAAACTGGTACACGATAAAGCGGGTGAACTGCGTGGCACCTGCCTCGCCCACGTTTTGGCCGGCTTTGGTCAGGCGGTAAATCTGGGCAGGCGTAGAGCCCATCATCATGGGCGTCAAGTTGCCAAAGAAGATTCCGCTCGCCTCGACCGAAATGAGGTCGCGGATGCCGACGGGCGAATCGGGGTCGAGCCAAACGGCAATTGCGTACGCCACGATGCCAAAAACAAGATACAGAAACATACAAAAGCATGCAGCAAAGAGCCAGGGCATCTGAACGCTGGACATAGCGGCCCAAAACTGCCCCATCTGCCCGGTCACGACCAGATAGACGATGTAGCCGATTAGCACAACGCCGATGAAGATAGCGCCGCGACGCGCGCTCTTGTTGTCATCGCCGCCAGAAACCTCGACCTGGGGCTTTGGGCTATGCTGAGAGGACTCCGTCATGAGGCTCCTTCTGACCGTCAAAGTACCTGGCCTATTGTACCCGTATGGAGGATGAGCAAAACGTAAAGCTATGAGGCAAATGGGATTAACAGACCAGACCACTTGCAATAAAAAACCCGGCCTTCTTACGAAAGACCGGGTATCTAAAACATGGTAGCCCGTACCAGATTCGAACTGGTGATCTCCGCCTTGAGAGGGCGGCGTCCTAAACCGCTAGACGAACGGGCCATAAGCGTCAGCAGAAAAGAAGTGGTAGCCCGTACCAGATTCGAACTGGTGATCTCCGCCTTGAGAGGGCGGCGTCCTAAACCGCTAGACGAACGGGCCACATGACATCTGCACTGCCGTGCTGCGAGGAGATATATTACGGGACAAAAAACGCGAGCGCAAGAAGAAATTCCAAATTGCCCAAATTTTGTCGGGAGGTTATGGAACACGCAGGTAAACGCCATAGCTGATGATTTTTCTGGGACGGGGCTTAAAAAATCATTTTGAATGAAGTTGTGGCCTTAAAGAATCGCTCGGCAATCTGAAATGATTTTTTAAGCCCCGTCCCAGAAAAATCATCCCAGATGCAGGTGAGCCAGGAGGGCTTCGCGCTCGTTGGGAACATTGTCCTCGATCACAGCGTCGAGGGCGGCGTTGAGCAGCTGCCCCAACTCCGGCCCGGGCTTGACGCCAGCGCGGATCAAGTCGCCCCCGTTGATGGCAAGCATCTTGAGCGTATAGGGCTCCCCCGCCTCAAGCAGGTTGTGGGCGAGCGAACGCATCTCCTCGATCGTCTCGACGTAATAGAAGCACGACGGCGCCTTGCCCAGCGTATCGGCACGTTTAAGGTCCATGAGCTCGTCAATCAGGCGCGGCGTGTCGACGCACTCGCCCGAAAGCGCGCGCATCATATTGAGCAGGCAGGATCGCTCGGGACGCAGCGGCTTGTCATGGTACTTGATTAGCAGGCACACGTCGCGAATCAAATCGTGCGAAAGCGCCAGACGATCCATAAAGGCGCGCGCCTTCTTGGCGCCAAGCTCGGGATGACCGTAGAAATGGCCGCTGCCCGCATGGTCGACCGTAAAGCAATCAGGCTTGGAGACGTCGTGCAAAAACGCTGCCCACATTAAGCTCGGCGAAGGCTCCACGCCATCACACAGTGCCAACTCCCCCGCTACCGTCAACACGCGAGCGATATGCTCGTAGACATTAAAAGCATGATAGACGCTGCACTGGTCAAAGCCCCTTCCCGCAGCAAGCTCGGGCACGGCGGCGCAAATAAGCTCGGGGTAGCGCAGCATCGCGTCTCCCCCATGACCGGTCGAAAGAATGCCTTCGAGCTCAATGCCCACGCGCTCGCGTGCCACGGCATCGAGCAGCGGCGAGCACTCGGCAAGCGCCTGTTTGGTCTTAGGCTCGATCATAAAATCCAGACGGCAGGCAAAACGCACCGCGCGCAGCATGCGAAGCGCGTCCTCGTTAAAGCGACGCTTAGGATCTCCGACGGCACGGATAAGTTTACGCTCAAGGTCGCCTTGGCCATCGTAGCGGTCGACAAGACCACGATCGGGATGCCAAGCCATGGCATTAACGGTAAAGTCACGGCGCGCCAGATCGTCCTCAAGCGAAGCCGCACGCTCCACACTCTGGGGATGGCGGCCATCGGTGTAAAAACCGTCCAAGCGATACGTCGTGACCTCAATGCGCTCGCCATCGCAAATGGCCGTGATGCCGCCAAATTTAATGCCCGACTCAACCACGGCAATGTCAGCCAACTCGAGCGCCGCCTTGGACTCCTGCCACAAGCCGCTGCAGCACATATCAACATCGTGGCTGGGGCGCCCCATCAGGGCATCACGCACCCAACCGCCAACATACCAAGCCTCAAGACCGGCTGCCTCGAGCGCACGCAGGACACGGATGGAGGCATCGGTCGGCTGCGTACCGTTGAGCGAAACATTGCACATAGCTATGGCCTCCTGCGCCTGCAAACATTAATCGATGGTCCTCAAGAAGTCTAGCAAGAAACGAGCATGCGCGCACATGCAATCGTATCGTCGATTCGAACGAACGGGACAGCAAGCGCCACATGCGGCCAGAACGCAAAAAAACACCCGCCTCGGAGATCCAAAGCGGGTGTTCGACAACGACATATCGATGCGGTTAGCAGACCTGGCGAACCTCGATGTGCTTCTTATATTCGTCCACCTTGGCAAAATCGCCCAGACCGGCGCACTCCACCACGTTGGCGCCGGTGGCCATCGAGAGACGCAGGGCGTCCTCAACGCGCTCGGGGGCGTCGTGCCACACGGACAGGAAAGCGGCGAGCGAGGAGTCGCCGGCGCAGACGGTCGACAACACCTTGACTTCAAAGGTACGGTTGGCAAACCAGATGTGCTCGCCGTTAGAGAAGTACGCGCCGTTGCCACCAAGGGTCAGCAGCACGTTCTTGGCGCCCTTGGCATGCAGCTCGGCCATCGCGCCCTTGACGGACTCGTCGTCGCCACCGCTCACCTTAATGCCAAAGATGTCGAGCAGCTCGTCGTCGTTGGGCTTAATGAGCAACGGCTCCATGGCAATGAGGTCGGCCAGCTGATGACTCGAGATATCGAGCACGAACTCGGCACCCTTTGCCTTAACACGGCGCAGCACCTCGGCCAGGAAACCCTCGGAGGTGTTGGGGGGCAGCGAGCCGCTAATGACAAGGCAGGTCATGTCCTCGAGCGAATCAATGAGCTCAAACATCTCCTGCTCGTTGGCAGCATTGATGGCAGCGCCTGCATTGACCATGTTGTACTCGGTGTCGGGACCGGCGTTGAGGAAGACATTGACGCGCGTGATGCCGTCGGTCCAAACGGGCTTGACGGGCACGCCCAGGGCCTCGGCGCCCTTAACGATGAACTCGCCCGAGAAACCGGCAAAAAAGCCCAGGATCGTGGTGTCGACGCCGTAGTGATCGAGGGTGAAAGAGACGTTAAGACCCTTGCCGTTGGGCGTATAGACCGCGTTGCGCGTGCGGGTGACGGTGTTGGCGGAAAGACCGTCGCAGGCAATGTTGTAGTCAATGGCGGGATTTGCAGTGAGCGTGTAAATCATGTAAGTTCCTTTCACAAGGCAACGTGTTAGTGAAAGTATATTCCACGCTTCGGGAAAAGACCATAGCAACTCGGCGAACGGTGTAGAACGCGTGCAGGGCGGCGGGATGACGGGCAAAAGAAACAGGGTCCTTGTCCTGTCGCTCGCCCACAATATACAAAAATGGCGCCCCGGCCAAAACCGGGGCGCCATGCACGCGAAAATAATGAGTTTCGCTTACTTGCGATCGAGCTTGCGGACAGCAACGCGCTTGCTGTACTCATCGACGTGGCCGAAGTCGCCGATGCCGACGGACTCAGCGACGTTAGCGCCGGTAGCCATAGCGAGCTTCATGGCCTCCTCGACGTTGTCGCGATCCCTGTACCACTTGTGCAGGAACGCAGCGAGGGTGCAGTCGCCGGCGCAGACAGAAGAGACCAGCTTGATGTTGAACTCACGCTTGGCGTACCAGATGTCCTCGCCGTTGGAGAAGTAAGCGTCGCCGCGGCTACCACGGGTGAGCAGCACGTTCTGAACGCCGGCGTCGTGGGCGAGCTTCATGGCAACGCGGACCTCGTCGTCGGTGTCGACAGGCACGCCGAAGATGGCCTTCATCTCGTGATGGTTCGGCTTAATGAGCAGCGGCTTCTTGTGAGCGAGCTCCTTGAGCTTGTCGGAGGACAGGTCCAGGACGACGTCGGCGCCACGAGCCTGAGCGTGCTCCATAACCTGGGCCAGGAAGTCGGGCGTAGCTTTGGGAGGCACGGAGCCGGAGACAATCAGGCACTCAAGATCGCCCGCGGTGTCCAGGATGTTGTAGAGCTCCTTCTGATGCTCCGGCGTAATCGGGGCGCCGGGGTTCAGGATGCCGTACTCGTGCTGGCCATCGTTGACGTAGGTGTTGATACGCGTGATGCCGTCGGTCCAGACCGGGCGGCACAGGCAACCCAGGTTCATGACCTCCTCGACGATAAACTTGCCCGTGAAGCCAGCGAAGAAGCCGAGCGCGACGGTGTCGACGCCCATCTTCTTAAAGGCGAAGGACACGTCGAGGCCCTTGCCGTTGGCCGTGTAGCTGGCCGAGCCGGTGCGGACGTTCTCGTCGGGCTCGAGCGGAGAGCTCGAAACCGTCATGTCGACAGCCGGATTAGCGGTTAGCGTGTAGAACATTTACAGTACCCCCTGTATATGTGAGGGCCGCGTGGCCGGCCCATTCCAACCACGCGGTTACCTCTGATACCAAATTAGCGAGCTGCGGACTCGAGCAGTGCCTTGACCTCGGCGGCGGTGTTGCAGGCGAGCGCCTTCTCGGCGAGCTCGTCGCACTCGGCCTTGGTCCACTGGCTGATGGTCTTGCGGGCGCGCAGGATCGACGGAGCGCTCATCGAGAACTCCTCCAGGCCCCAGCTGATCAGCAGCGGCTCGAGCAGCGGATCGGCAGCGGCCTCGCCGCACATGCCGACCATGATGCCGGCCTTCACGCCGCTCTCGATAATGTTCTTGAGCGAGCGGAGCACGGCGGGATAGTACACCTGGTACAGGTTGGAGATGGTGTCGTTGCCACGGTCGGCGCACATTGTGTAGCCGATCAGGTCGTTGGTGCCGATGGAGAAGAAGTCAGCGACCTCGGCCAGACGATCAGCGAGCAGAGAGGCGGCAGGCGTCTCGACCATGATGCCGACCTCGATGTTCTCGTTGAACTTGCGGCCCTCTTCGGTCAGCTCGGCCTTGCACTGCTCGACGAGCTCCTTGACAGCCACGACCTCCTCGACGCAGGTGACGAGCGGGATCATGATCTTGACATCGCCGAAGGCGCTGGCGCGCAGCAGAGCGCGGAGCTGGACCTTGTACTGGTCGGGATTGGCCAGGCAGTAACGCACGGCGCGGAAGCCCATGAAGGGGTTATCTTCCTTGACCATGTGCAGATACGGAATCTCCTTGTCGCCACCCACATCGAGCGTGCGGATGATGACCGGAGCGCCCTTGAGCGCGCTGGCGACCTTGCGGTAGGCGTTGAACTGCTCCTCCTCGGAAGGAAGCTCGGCGGAGTCCATGAACAGGAACTCGGAGCGGAACAGACCGATAGCCTCGGCGTCATGATCGAGTGCATTGGGCACGTCATCGGGGTTACCGATGTTGCAGGCGATGATCTTCTTGATGCCATCGGCAGTCACGGACGGCTTGCCGCGGAAAGCCTCGAGGGCCGCCTTCTCGGCAGCGAAGGCCTCAGCCTTGGCGGTGTAGGCGGCGAGCGTCTCCTCGTCGGGATCGGCCTCGACGACGCCCTTGCCACCGTCAACGACAACGGTCATGCCGTTGCGCAGTGCGGTGCAGCTGTTGGCAACCGAAAGGACAGCCGGAATCTCGAGGGCGCGCGCGATGATCGCAGAGTGCGACGTGCGGCCACCGGTCTCGGTGACGATACCGGCAACATGGGCCTTATCGATCGTAGCGGTCATGGACGGCGTGAGGTCGTGCACGACAACGACGGTGTTCTCGGGCAGGACGGAGAGGTCAACGACCTCCTTTCCCAGCAGCTCGGCAAGAATACCGGTGCGGATGTCGGCGATGTCGGCGGCGCGCAGACGGAACATCTCGTCGTCCATGGACAGGAACATGTTCTCGAACATGGTCGAGGTGTCCATGAGCGCCTGCTCGGCGCAGGTGCCACCGTCAATGGCGGCGTTGATGGCGTCAGTCATGCCCGGATCCTGAGCCAGGACAATGTGTCCGCTCATGATCTCGGCCTCGGCCTCGCCCACCGTCTCCTTCATGTGGTCGGCCTGAGCCTGGGTCTTCTCGCAGAAGACCGAAAGAGCGGACTGATAGCGCTCCTTCTCTGCTGCCGAATCAGCAACCTCGTGCGGCTCAAACGTCAAGTCGGGATCGACGGCGACCATGACGGTGCCGATACCGATACCCTCGGATGCGTTGACTCCCTGATACATTCCCATTCCTCTCTCCGTGTCATGTGATAAAGCGTTTTGCCATATCCATGACAAAAGAGCGCAGCTACCTTAATACAGGTCACTGCGCCCCCAAGTATGAACTTAATTGTTCAACATACGACCCGTTTGAGTTCTACTCGCCAAGACCGCTCTTGATGAGCTCGACGGCAGCAGCCAGAGCCTCGGCCTCGTCGGCGCCGTCGCACTTGACCTCGACCTCGGTGCCGCAGGGGATACCAGCAGCCATGAGGGCCATCGGGGACTTGCCGTTGACCTCCTTCTCGGGGGTGACGACCGTCACGTCGCAGGCGTACTTGCCCATGGTGGAGGCGAAGAGACCAGCGGGACGCATGTGAAGACCCTGAGGATTAACGAGGGTAGCCTTCTCAGAAACCATAATTGACTCCTTTTTGTGTTTAACCCCTGCCAACCATGCGACAGGAGCCATACTCACGACGTTGTTTATATTAACTCACATCAAACTGTTTTTCATTGTGTTTCGCACGAATTATTGGACGGATGTCGTTCCTGCACGCTCGCCTGCCGGGCGGGGCGGTTAAGTTTGCTGCTCTACAGTCCTGCGCAAGACGGAAAGCACATTAAGTGCTTTCCTTTGCGTGCGGAACTCGCGACAAACTTAACCGCCCCGCCCGGCAGGCGAGCTACGGAAACTTGGTCGGTCCAGAGTAATATCGTGCGAACGGAATTCTGGCTGATGAACTGTTCGCGACAAAGACTCGATAGACAGCCCCCTCTATACCCTTTTGTAAGTTGCGGTGAAATAAGGACTGAATTTGGAGTTGAATCGTTTAAACAGTCCCTATTTCACCGCAACTTATGGGTGGGGCAGAAAAAGGCGGAGGCCCTGAAGAGGGTCTCCGCCTTTGTTACAGGGGCGATGTTATTCGCGAACTGTGGGGTTAGACCAGACGGGCGTTGATCGTCTTGGCGATCTCAGCGGCGTCGGAGGAACCCTTGACGGTGGCACGGAAGCCCTCGTCCATAAGCGCCTCGGCGACCTTGGACAGGATCTTGAGGTGCGTGGTGCCGGCCTGGGCACCGGGGATGAGCAGGGCGATAGCCACGTTGACGGGAGCGCCGTCCATGGTGTCCCAACCGGTCACGCCAGAGTCGTCCTTGACGACGATGACAGCGGCCTCGGTAATGGCATCGGACTTGGCATGCGGGATAGCGAAGCCCTCCATCATACCCGTGGTGCCCTCGGCCTCGCGAGCCAGGAAGGCGTTCATCACGGCATCGGCGTCGCCAGCGACACCGGCCTTGACGGCCTGGTTGGAGACAAAGCTCAGGGCCTCGTCACGAGAAGCGAAGTTCTCGGCGACAAAAACGTTCTCGACCTTCACGAAGTCGGCAGCCTCGGCCTTGGGGGCCTCGACGGCAGCGGCCTTGGGAGCCTCGACCGGCTTAGCGGGAGCGGCAGGAGCGGCCTTCTGGTTCTTCTCGAAGTCATACTTCTTGAAGGCAACGAACAGGATGCCACCGACCACGGCGCCGATGAGGATCGCGAGGACCCACAGCGGACCGTTCTCGACAACGGGCAGGACCAGGAAGCCACCGTGGGGTGCCGGATCGTGGACATTGAACATAATGGTCAGGATCGAGGCGATGGAGGAACCGAGCATCATGATGGGCATGACGGGCCAGATGTTCTTGGTCATGAACGGAATGGCGCCCTCGGTGATGTGGGTGCAGCCAAGGATGAGGTTGACGACACCGGCGTCATGATCCTCCTGGCTGAAGTACTTCTTGCCGACGATGACGGCAAAGGTGGTGATCAGCGGCGGAACGATGCAGGCGGCAGAGACGGCAGCCATGAAGTTGGTGCCGAAGTTGTAGGTGTCGGTGCCGACACCAGCAGCCAGGGCCTCGGTGAGCATAGCGGTACCGGTGACGTAAGCAGCCTTGTTGACCGGGCCGCCCATGTCAAAGGCGCACATGCAGCCGATAGCAAGACCCAGGACAACAGCACCGGAGGCAGACAGACCCTTGAGGAAGTCCATCATGGCGGTGTTGATGGCAGCCATGGGGCCGGAGATGCCGAGCATGACCAGACCGACAATCAGCGTGGAAAACAGTGGGTACAGGAAGATAGCCTTGAGGCCGTCCAGGTTCTTGGGCAGACCGGCAAAGACCTTCTCGAGCAGCAAGATGACATAACCAGCGAGGAAGCCGCCGACGATGCCGCCCAGGAAGCCGAAGCCCACACCAGTGCCGCCAGCGTCAATGAGCGTGGTACCGTTGGGCCCCTCGACGACAGGCAGACCCTGGATGGCAATCATACCGGCGACGAAGCCGGGGACGAGTGCCGGGCGCTTGCCGATGGACTCGGCGATGTAGGCAGAAAGCACGGGAACCATGAGGTTCATGGCAATGCCGCCGATGATCTTGAGCATAGCGGCGAAGCTGTTGTAGTCGGCAGCCGTCGAATCGAAGGACGTGATGCCCCACAGGAACGAAACGGCGGTCAGGACGCCACCGGCGACGACGAAGACCAGCATGTGGCTAACGCCGTTCATGAGGTGCTTATAGATGATGTGGCCGATGGACTCCTTCTCCTCGACCTCATCCTCGACATCGGCAGCAGCAGCAACCGTATCCTCGCCCTTGGCGGCGAGTGCGCGGTCGATCAGCTTACCTGCAGCCTCGACGGACAGGGCCTTGGAAACACCAACGGAAACCATGGGCTTACCGGCGAAACGCTCCGCCTGGACATCCTTGTCGGCTGCGACGACGACGGCCTTGGCGCCAGCGATCTCACTCTTAGTGAGCTCGTTCTCGACACCGACCTGGCCATGGGTCTCGACCTTAATGGTCAGACCGCGCTCGGCAGCTGCCTTCTCCAGCGCCTCCTTCGCCATGAAGGTGTGCGCAATGCCGGTCGGGCAACCGGTGGCTGCGATGATGTCAAACTTAGCCATGTGTCCCTCCTTCTTGAGTACAGCGCCCGCGGGCGCTCCCCTACACGCGCTTCGATACGCGTTTTTCCACACCTGAAAGATACCAACCCACCGCTTATATGAGAAGCAATACAGCTCATTTCTCCGGTGAAAGGTTCTTTCATTACCGTAAACGGTCGATGAAAGTTTACCATCAACTATTGAAACGGCAAGGTGTATCTTGTAATTGAAAATGCCCGTATACTACGACATTACAAAACAAGTCCGATTTTCATGCCAGCTAGGAGCCATCCCATGTCCGATAGCAGCAAGAGCGCACTCTCCCTTATTAGTATGCACAGGGGGTACAGCGAGTCCGAGCAGCGCATTGTCGACTATATCCTAGAGCACCAGTCCGAGGCCCCGCGTCTGACAGCCGCTCAGCTTTCGCACGCCGCTGCAACCTCCGAAGCAACCGTCTCGCGCTTCTGCCGCAAACTGGGTTTTGGCAGTTTTCGCAGTTTTCAGTTTTCGCTGGCGCGCGATCTGGAGAGCCAGCGCAATGAAGGACTCACCGACGAGGTGTCGCTCGACAATATGGAGCAGAGCCTCAAGAATATTCTCGCTGCCAAGGTAAGCGAGCTCAATGCGACGATCGATGGCATTGATCACGACACGCTGACAGCCGTCGTGCACGCGTTTAAGAACGCAGGGGCGATCGAGTTTGCAGCCGTAGGCAACACCAACGCCGTCGCACTCGACGCGACGTTTAAGTTTTCACAGCTGGGCCTTCGCTGCATGGCAAGCACCATCAGCGAGACCTCGATTGGTTATGCACTTACGCTGCGCCCCGGCGATTGTATAGTGCTGATCTCGAACTCTGGCAAGTCGCGCCGACTGAATCGCATGGCAAAAGCGGCTCGCGGCTGTGGCGCCACCGTTGTCGTCATCAGCAGCGACAGCAAGTCCCCGCTTGCTCGCCTGGCAGACTACACCTTTAATACTGTGAACCACGAGGCACTGCTCACCACGGGCGACTTTGCGTTCTCCAAGATGAGTGCCACGATGATCATCGAGGTTATCTACAACTTCCTGCTGCCCGAGATTGAAGACGCCCGCGAGCATATCAGCTACTACGAGGAGCTCATCCAGCCGGATAAGGTCGTGGAGTAGGTTTTATCAGGGGTCGTTATGTACCGTTCCGATAAAACTATGCCGGTTTACTACGATGAAATCGGAATATGCGACCACATCGTGTTTTAAAAGAAAACCGCAGGGGGTCTACCTGCGGTTTTCTTTTTACAATTTTAGCTGTGCTCGAGCTACGCCGACTCATCGTAGTAAACCGGCATAGTTTTTGACGGTCGGGCCAGACAAGCAAGTGGCGGTGCAACAATTGCTGATATTTTGTCCCCGCCAACACTGTCAGCTCGTTCTAACCTCGAGCCTCTTCCAACATCTGCTTGGCATGTGCCAGGCTTGCCTCAGATTGATCGCCACTCAGCATACGGGCGATCTCTGCGATGCGGGCGTCCCCGGCCACCTCATCCAGATGCGTCTGGGGAACGTCGCCGGGCTCTTTGCTCACCACGTAGTGTTTGTCGGCCATGACGGCGACCTGCGCCAGATGGGTTACGACAATCACCTGATGCGTAGCGGCGAGATCTGCCAGCACGCTCGCGAGGGCACGCGCTGTAGAGCCGCCGACACCGGCATCGACCTCGTCGAACACCAGCGTATCCACGCCGTCCGCGTTACCGAGAACGACCTTGCTCGCCAGCATGACGCGGCTCAGCTCGCCGCCCGACGCAATGCGGCGCAGGGGGCGCGGCGTCAATCCGGCACCACTGCGATACAAAAGCTCATAGCTCGAAGGCCCCGCCAGCGTCCATTCGGCACGCGGAAGATCGCGCGACTCCCAAACGAGCTCGGCGTCGCCCATCTCCAGGCGCGCCATCTGACGGCCAACCTCGTGGCAAAAGCGAGGGGCTGCGGTATTCCGCACGCGTTTAAGCGCCTTGGCAGCAGCAAAAAGCTCGCGTTCGGCACACCCGAGCGCCTCGCGAGCCTTCTTGATCCGCTCATCACCATCATCGACCAGCGACAACAGCTCTTGTGAGCGGTCGCGCATGGCAAAGACATCGTCCATGGTGGGCCCCCACTGACGCAGTAGGGCCTTAAGATCGGAATAGCGCTCGCGCATACGAGCCAGCTCGCGCGGATCGAAGGCGACTCCATCGCGATAGGTGCGCAGCTCGTTGGCACAATCCTCAAGCGAGATACAGGCATCCGAAAGCGCATCGGCAATGTCGCCCAGCTTTCGATCGACAGTAGCCATACGAGAGAGCTCCGCCACGGCACTGTTCACGGCATCGAGCGCTCCCCCTTCGGCAGCAAGCGATGCATGGGCATCATTGGCCGTGGCCACCAGCACCTCGGCATGCTCGGAGCGCGGCAGCAGCTCCTCGAGCTCCTCATACTCGCCCGGTTTGGGGTCGACCTCGGCGATGCGCTCCAGGGCGAAGCGCGCCTCCTCGACGCGACTCCCCTGCGCACGCGAGGCCTCTTCGACGCGACGGACCTCCTTGGCAGCCGCGCGCGATGCCTTAAAGCAAGCACGGTAGTGCGCGAGCGCCTCGAGTGCCGGGCGCCCTGCCCAGGCATCGACCATGGCAACATGATGCGCCGGGTCGAGCAGGCGCTGGTGCTCGTGCTGACCGCAAAGATCCATCATCACGCCGACGCGCTCCGAAAGTTCGCGCACGCTGGCGATGCGGCCGTCAATTTTTACGCGGCTGCGGCCCTCGGCAGAAAGGCTGCGCTGCACGGTGAAGCCCTCCGTGTCGTGCGGGCCATCAAACAGGCGCGCCTCGACGCTGGCAAGTGCCTCGCCCTCGCGCACCGTCGACGAATCCGCGCGCTCGCCCAAAATGAGCTTGAGTGCCGAGAGCAGCGCGGTCTTACCGGCGCCGGTTTCTCCAGTCAGAACCGTTAGACCCGTGCTCGGAACCAACGTCGCCTCGCGAATGAGTGCAATGTTGGAAACCTGCAGCTCATCGATCATGGCGCACTCCGTAGAACACGCGGCTCACCGAGTTATAGAAGCTCTCGGGGCCGTAATCCAGCAGCAGCACATCGCCGGGACCACGGCGCACAGCCACGCTCTCGACCGTGCCATCGCAGGTAATAAACTGTCCATCGATGGCGATCGCCGGAACGCTCGGGCGGTCATCGGACATAAAGATCTCCACGACATCGCTCGGCGAGGTCAAAAAAGCGCGAGCCTGAATGGTATGCGGAGCGATGGGCACACAGACCATGCCCGTGTAATCGGGGCTGACGATGGGGCCGCCGGCGGAAAGCGCATAGCCGGTGGAGCCAGTCGCCGTCGATACAACCACGCCGTCACCGCGCAGGCGGTCGATATGATGGCCGGACACCGTGATATCGAATTCGACCATATCGGACAGGGGCCCGCGCGTAAGCGCCATATCGTTGAGGGCAAACGTGCGCACAACATCCTTCGTGCCGTCTTCGCGAACCGAAACAATATCGGCGGCGATGGTGGCACGGCGGCTCACATGGAGCTCGCCGGACAGGGCATCGCTCACGACCTGCAAAATGTCGCGCTCCTCGGGGCTCGCGGCCGTCAAAAAACCCAAATGACCATAGGAAAGACCCAAAATGGGAATCTCACGGTAGTTGAGAATGCGGGCGGCACGCAGCAGCGTGCCGTCGCCGCCGAGCGTAATAACCAAGTCGGCATCGTCAACATCGGGCGCGCTCTGGATCTTGGAGCGCTGGTCGGCAGCCCATGCGACCTCGTAACCCTGGCGCGAAAGCCAAAGCTCGAGCATCAGGCCGCTCTCGACCGCCTCTTGCTTGTAGTAATTGGGAACCAGAAAGACCTTCATAGCGTTGCAGCTTTCTCGCTCAAAACCGATACCTGGGATTGCAACTCAGCCGCGGCGCGCTCGCCGGGGGCAAACCTCGTGCCGTACAGGAAAAACTCAACGTTACCCTTGGCGCCATGGATGGGCGACACGCACACGTCGCGCGGGAACAGGCCCTTAGCGGCAAAGAGCTCGATCGCCGCCACGAGCGTATCACAACGGACGGCGGGGTCTGTCACGATACCGCCGTCGCCCACCAGCGCAGCCGGTGCCTCAAACTGAGGCTTTACGAGCGTGCAAAACGAACCCGAAGGCTTCAGGCACGCCAGCACGGCGTCGATGATATTCGCAATACTCGTAAACGACACATCGCACACCGCCAGGTCGATAGCGCCGCCGTAGCCGAGCTCGGGCAGCTGTGTCACGTTGGTGCGCTCATGGAGTGTCACGCGATCGTCTTGGCGCAGCGACCAATCAAACTGGGCGCGGCCCACATCGACCGAAACAACTGTAGCGGCGCCGCGCTTGAGCAGACAATCGGTAAAGCCGCCCGTGGAGCAGCCCACATCAAGGCAAGCAAGGTCCGTGGGATCGATACAAAACGCATCGAGCGCACCCTCGAGCTTAAGGCCGCCGCGCCCAACGTACGGGATGCGCCCCCTAACGTGCAGTGGCAGGCCCGGCGTCACCTTAAGGCCCGGCGAGGTCAATCGCTCGCCGCCACTCGAGACCAGGCCGGCCATAAGAGTGCGAAGGGCATCCGCGCGATCGGCGCAGATGCCCTGTGAAATCAGTTCGTCATCGAGACGCACGCGTTTCATGAATGCCATCAACCATTCGTATCCGGAGACGCGGCCTGGCTATCCTGGGATTCGTTTGCCGCATCCTCATCGTATTCCTGCTCAAGCTTATCGGCCTCACGAGGCGTCAGCTCAAACTTGTCGACCATATCGACCGCACGGGAGCCCAGCTCGATCGCCTCGTCAAACAGATCGAGCGAACGCTCCAGGGACGTATCCTTGGAGCGAACGGTCGCGATAATCTGGTCCAAGCGGTCCGAGATCTCGTCGAAGTTGCGGACGGAACCCTCTGGCATGGCTACTCCTCGACGGTACCGGTCTCGGCCTCGGCGACCTCGGCATCCTCGTCGAAAACGCCGGCCGCAGCCTGAGCGGCGGCAACCTTGGCGGCAGCCTCGGCGGCCTGGGCCTCCTCGCGGGCACGGTCCTCGGCCAGCAGTTCCTGATACAGGTCCTCGCCCGGTAGCTCTTCGCTACGAGCGATCTTGCCCAGCACGCCGTTGACAAACGACGCGGACTGGTCGGTGCCATAGGCCTTGGCAAGCTCGACGGCCTCGTTGATCACGATGGCGTCCGAGACCTCCTCGTCGGTGAGGAAGCGCATCTCGTAGACGGCGATACGCAGCAGATTGCGGTCGGCGCCGGGCATGCGCATAAGATCCCAGTTCTTGGCGACGGAGCGCAGGGCGCAGTCGATGCGGTCGATGTGCTCGTAGGCACCGCGGCACAGCTCCAGCGCGTAGGGGTCGAGGGGACCCTTCGAGATCAGGAAATCGCCCTCGAGGACGCGCTCGAGCGGGCTGTCCGTGGCCTCAGCCTGGAACAGCAGCTGCAGCGCCTGACTGCGGGCAAGCGTACGCCCGCGATAAACCTTAAGGCTCAAAGGTTACTCCTTGGGGAAAACGAGGCCGTCGATGCAAACGTCAACGCGCTCGACCTCGACGCCCACCTGGGCGTCGATGGCAGCAACCACGGCGGCGCGAACGGCCTCGGCGAGTTTCTTGAACGGATAGCCAAAGAACACCACGACGCGCACGGTAAGCGCGAGCTTGTCGCCGATGACCTCGGCCTCGACCGCCGGCTCGGAAGCCGGGGCCTTGGACGAAAGCATCATGGAGACAAGGTTGGTGGCAAGGTCCTTGACGCCCACGGAGGCGATGCCCTCGACATCCGTGACGGCGCGCGAGACGATGGCGGTCAGAACATCGGGCGAAATGCCGATGCCGTCAATCTTGATTTCCTGGGGCATGAGTCCTCCTAGAAGAGTTGGTTGCTAGACGCGGGAGACGAACTTGCCGTCGCGGGTGTCAACCTTAATGACCTCGCCCTCGTTGAGGTACATGGGGACCTGGATGACAGCGCCGGTGTCGATGGTGGCCGGCTTGGTGGAACCCTGGACGGTATCGCCCTTGAAGCCCGGGTCGGTCTGGACGATGGTGGTCTCGATGAACATCGGCGGGGTCACGCCCATGAGCTCGTCGTCGGCGAAGAGCAGCTGGCAGGTGTCATTCTCGCGCAGCCACTTGGCGTTCTCGCCCACCATATCCTCGGGAACGGGAACCTGCTCGTAGGACTCGTTGTCCATGAAGATGTAATCGGCGCCGTCGTTGTAGAGGTACTGGAACTCACGGGTGGTGAGCATGACGCTCTCGAACTTGGTGCCGGCGTTGCAGGTGTTCTCGACGACGCGGCCACTCTTGATGTCGCGAGTCTTGTAGCGCACGAAAGCGCCGCCCTTGCCCGGCTTGACGTGCTGGAACTCGACGATGGTGTAGACCTTGTCCTTAATGCGGAGACCGAGGCCGTTCTTGAAGTCGGCGGTAGAGATAGTAGGCATAGCGACCTTTCTTGTTATTGGCTAGACGCACAAACGTCCAAATTACATACGAGCGAAATTATACACTTGCAGACGGCGGCTGCGGCGAGCGCATAAAAAGAGAACGCGGGACGCCCGAATCGATCCGGACGCCCCGCCTCCAAAAACCCAAATGGATGGTTTAGCAATCGATAATATGCAGGTCGTGCGGGGTCTTGGTGAAGGGCTCATAGCCGTTCTCGGTGACGACGCCGTAGTCCTCCAGGCGCACGCCGCCCACGCCGGGCAGGTAGACGCCGGGCTCCATGGTGATAACCGAGCCGACCTCGATGATATTCTTGCTGCGGTTGAAGTTAGGCAGCTCGTGGATGTCGATGCCCACGCCGTGGCCCAGACCATGGTTGTAGTAATCGCCATAGCCGGCATCGCCGATGATCTTCTTGGAAAGCTTGAAAATGTCGTTGCCCTCGACGCCCGGATGGATAGCGGCGACGCACTCCTCATGGGTGCGGCGCACGAGCGCGTACAGGTCGAGCTGCTCCTGGGTGGGCTCGCCCATCACGACAGTGCGCGTCATGTCGGAGCGGTAGTCGCAGTAGCCCGCACCGTAATCCATGAGGACAAAGTCGCCCTTCTCGATCACGCGGTCGCTCGGGACGGCATGCGGATTGGCGGTGTTGGGACCGCTCGCGACGATGGAGCCAAAGGCCAGGCTGTCGGCGCCGTTGGCGAACATAAAGTTCTCGAGCTCGTTGCGAACCTGCTTCTCGGTCATACCGGGCTTAATAAAGCCGAGCATGTGCTGGAAGGCGGCATCGGTGATCGACTGCGCGTGGCGCATGAGCTCGATCTCCTCCGCATCCTTGATGGCACGCATCTTGCGGATGTCGTCGTGCATCAGCGGCAGCATGCAGGCGACGGAGCGATCCTCCAGACCACGCTGGATACCCTGGTAGAAGTTAATCTGCATGTCATCCTCGACGGCACAGACGCGGCACTTGTTGGCCGCAATCTTGCCGGCGACCCAGCCGGGAATGGTGCCCTCGTCCATGTCGTAGACCCAGGGGCTGCCGGCGGGCGTGTTCTCCTCAAAGCTGTTGAGATAGCGCGAGTCGGTGTGGAACAGGCACTGGTCGGCCGTAATAAACGCGGCGTGCGGGAACTCGAAGGTGTAGTCGAAGACGCCCTTCACGCCCGTGAGCCAACGGAGATTGGCCTCGTCGCGCACGACGATGGCGTCGTAGCCGCGCTCGGCCATCAGGGCACGGACACGCTCGATACGACCGGCAGGACCGGCAGCAAACTCAGACATGCAGATTCCTTTCTTGATGTCCTCATAAAAGCGGGACGGGTCCCGATCGAAAGACGGATTCGCACGCGATCCGCAACCGATTGAAAACCCGCACCTCAACATGATACGAAAGACGATGAATGTCAATAAAACTTAGAGAAGTTCTTTGCGAGAAGCCAAGTAGGCGTGAGCATGGCGCTCAAGAACCTCGTCCTCAACGCTCGTTAGACGAATGGCGCCAAGTGCCGCAGGCAGCGGCAACATACTGCGGTTCGAGCGGACAAACTGCTGCCTGCGGAACTCCTCGATATATGCGGCGGGCTCCAGATCGAAGGCAAACTCCTCGATACCAAAGTCCTCCAGGCAGTCATCGACCTCAAAGACGTAATCGATATCGAAGTCGCAGGCATCATGTGCTAGGCGCGCCTCAAAGCGCATACCCTCTGAAAGCAGCTGGTATGCGGGGACGCGTGCCGCAGTATCGCCCAAGCAGGCGCGCAGGGTACGCTCCCCCGTCTTGCCAAAATCGAGCGCATGGCGGGCGCTCGGGTTCGTGGCCATCAGTACGTCCTTGCGGGCAGTCTGAGACCACTGAACGGCATTGACGAGCGCGACTTCCTCGCCAGCGAGAATCTCGGGGACGGTCTCGGTAAACTGATTCCAACGGGACTTGCTGCTCGAAAGCATGGTGCCAACAAGTACCGCATAACCGAGCTTGAGGTCCTCGGGGTCCGCTTCGCGAACAAGTTCGAGGTCACACACGACCAAGCCCGGCTCGGGACGGAACGCGATAGCGGGAAGCGTATTCGCCGACGAGGCGACGAGTGGCTTCATAGTCGTCGCGACCGTGAGCATGGCGTCGAACGTCGTCGGCAGCAAGGCGCACTCGGTGCGACCGCACCACTGATTGGCACACCAGCAAACGGCCGAGCAGGTCGCCGTGTCGCCGACAGCGACAACGAGATCGTCGCAGGTAATGCCGTTAGCCGACAGGGCGCCAAAAACGGTATCGGCATCGGCCAGCGTAGCACCGGCAGGCGAAACCTCGAGGACAAGCGGCGACACGGCAAAACCGGCGTCGACCAGCGCATGCTCGACAACCTCGCCAAAACGCTCGGATGTGGCGCTGTTCCAAACCACCATCGCCCGCTTGGGTTTGCCCACAGCCGAGGCAAACATGCGCGACAGCTCCTCGAACGCGCCCAATCCGACGCGGACATCGACACTGCGGTTTTGGAAATTGATAAGTTGACGGCGAATCATAGCAGTCCACGCTCCAAAAGCATCTCGGCACAAAGGTAGGAAACGTCCTCGAAGGACTTGTTGCGAATATCAAGGGTAAGATCGGCAGCTTGACGATACAACGGACGGCGATGCTCAAAGAGCAGCGCCGCGTGCTCGGGCGAGCGGAAATCGGGACGCGTGTCGGAGCGGCGGATCTGGCGCATCGAATCCTCAAAATCGCCCTCGAGGTACACACAGGTACCCATCTGGTGCATGAGCTCGATATTGACCGGCGTCTCGACAATGCCGCCACCGCACGAAACCAGCAAGCTGCGCTCGCTTTGGAGCGAACGGAGCGCCGAGGTTTCGAGCTCGCGAAAGCGCTCCTCGCCCTCGGTTTCAAAAATCTCGGTTACCGATTTGCCGCAACGGCGCACGACAAGGCGGTCGGTATCAATAAACCGACGCTTGAACATCGTGCCCACGTTGCGTGCAAGCGTCGATTTGCCCGCACCCAAAAACCCGATAAAGAAGATATGGTCGCAGCCGTGCTTGGTGTGCTGGGACATGACGAAACCTATTCCTCGCAGGGAAGGTCGCGCAGGGCCCGGCGCTCAAAGATACGGAAGATCTGCGTATACCACAGGTCCTGAGTTGCCTGTGGCTTTACCAAGATCGTGTCGACGCCGGCAAAGTTACCGCTCCACACGTCCGTGTACAGCTGGTCACCGATCAGCACAGCCTCATCGGCCGTGGCGCCCAAGCGCTTAAGACCGGCCTTGAGAGCAAACGGTGCAGGCTTCATGGCATGGCTGATGGCCTCGAGCCCCAGCTCGCGTGCTGAGCTCATGACCTGGTCGCGATGCCAGTTGTTCGACACCATGCACAGCTTAAAGCCCTTGGCACGAGCGGCGTCGAGCCAGGCCGAGACGGCAGCGGGAACCTGCTCGGTATCACGCGGCACCAGGGTGTTATCGCGGTCGAGCAAAATGGCGCGCTTGCCGTCGGCCCACAGGGTATCAAGGTCGATGCGGTCGACCGAGGCAATATATCGTTTGGGGCTGAAAATCCTCATGTTTAATTCCAAGACTGTTGGTGCTCTTCATAGGTCTGAGAGAAATACTCCTCGTCCTGCGTAATGTAGAAATACAGGTCATCGGAGTCGGTGGGCTCAAGGGTTGCCTTGATCGCCTCGAGTGACGGAGAGCAGATGGGCGTGGGCGGCAGGCCCTCGTGCTTATAGGTGTTATACGGGCTATCGCTCTGCAGGTCGTCGGCGGTAACCTCGCCGCCGGTGACATACATCATGGTCGCATCGCTATTGAGGTAGCGCAGACCATCGAGCTTGCCGGCAAGACGGTTGTAGAACACCGAGGCGACATGCGCGCGCTGCTCGGCGTTGAGGCCTTCGCGCTCAACGATGGAAGCGAGATTGATGATGTCGTAATCAGACATCTCCACGCCGTAGCGCTCCTTGATTTTGGCCTCGCAACCGGCAAAATCGAGCGACTTGTACTCGGTGTTGAATTGATCGAGCATGGCGCGAATCACATCATCGGCAGACGGGTCCTTACCCAACGAATAGGTCTTGGGGAATAGGAAGCCCTCGAGCGAATCGTTTGCAGCGCCCTCAAGGAAGCTATAGTCCTTCACATAGTTGGAGGCCTTTGCCTGATTGAGGAAGTCTTCCTTGGAGATACTGTCGTATGCCTTGGCCACGCGATCGGCGACCTGGTCAACCGTCAGGCCCTCTGGGATAGTCAGTGCATCGGAGCCCGCATTGGGGCCCTCCATGAGCTGCTGAACTACCTTGGTCGCGTCCATGAGTGTCGTGAACGAGTAGGTGCCGGGCTTGAGCGACATGTCGGCGTTGAGCTTTTTGACCGCCGCGTAATAATCCTTGGGATTTTCGACGATATGGTTCTCGGAGAGAATCGAAGCGATGCTGTCACCCGAGGCACCATCGGGAATAGTGATAGTAACCTGCTGGCCAGCAGTGACTTTCGCATCCTCACCGGCAAAAAGGCCCTTGACAGCCGGTACGACGAAGAAGGCGATGGCAGCGAGAACGATCGCCGCAACCACAGCACCGATAATCATAGGCACCGGCGAGCTTTTCTTTTGGGCACCACGGCGAGCGCGCGTGTTATAGCTCGAGCGCGTGGCCGGAGCAACGCCGTGCGAGCCGCGTGCATGATGCGCGTGCAATTGAGGGGCCTGCGCGCGCTGGGTAGGCGTCTGCTGCTTAAAGCGGGAACCGCCCGCGGGCTGGGCCGCGCGGGCGGCGGACTGCTGGGCAGGACGACTAGCAGGCTGCTGGCCCGGACGCTGAGTGGGCTGCGCGGGGCGAGAAGAGGGCTGCGCCGAACGTGCGGCGGGTTGGGCCGCGCGCTGAGTCGGTTGCATCGGACGCTGACCGGACGATACAGGGCGTGGCGCAGGCTGTCGTGTACGATTCGGCTGGCGCGGATCGAAAGCGCTAGACATGCGAAACCTCCTCGTTTTTGCGATCGAGCCACGTCTGCAAGAACAGGCTGGCGGCGATCATGTCGATCTTGCCCCTCATCTGCTTTTCGTTGAGTCCCTGCTCGCGCAGGATACGCTTGGCCTCTTGCGAGGACAGGCGCTCGTCCTCAAACTCCAGCGGAAGATCGAGCTCGTCGGCGATCTTTTGCGCTACGCCGGCAACGCGCTCGGCCTGGGGGCCAGGCTCGCCGGCCATGGTCAGGGGACGCCCGCTTACCAGGATGTCGGGCTCATAGTCCTCGACCAGGTAACGGAACGTCTTAGCCATACCAGTGACCTCGGCGGCCGGGAGCACCTTGACGGGCATCGCCATCTTGCCATCACGGCTCGAGACGGCGATGCCGATCCTGGTCTCCCCTATGTCCAGCGCGAGCGCGACCACAGCGACTACTTAGGCGCCGAGCGCGGTCTTGGCGGCCGCGAGGGCATCGGCGATACCGGCAGCATTCTTGCCACCGGCCTGGGCCATGTTGGGACGGCCGCCACCGCGACCGTCGACCAGGCCCGCAATCTGCTTAATCACGTTGCCAGCGTGGAAACCGGCCTTCACGGCGTCGTCGGAACCGGCGGCGAGCAACGCAGGCGTGCCCTTCTCGGTCACGCTGGCAACGACGCAGGCGACAGGGCCGGCGACCTTCTGGTGCACGGTATCCCAGACGTTGCGCAGGTCAGTAGCCTCAAGGCCCTGGAGCTCAGCGACGACGAGCTTATAGCCGTCGAGCTCGACGGCACCCTCGATGGCGCTGGAGATAGCGTCGGAGGAGCCACCGGCCAGCGCCTTCTTGAGCTTGTTAGACGTCTCGCGCAGCTCGGCCTGCAGGTTCTCCACACGAGCGGGAACCTCGTCAACGCGGCACTTGAGCGCAGCGGCAGCGGCGTCAACGAGTGCCAGGCGGTCGGCCATGTAGTCGAGGGCGCCCTTAGAGGTAACGGCCTCGATACGGCGGACGTTCGAGCCCGTGGAGGACTCGGAGATAATCTTGAACAGGCCGATCTCGGCAGTGTTGGTAGCATGCGTACCACCGCAGAGCTCGCGGGAGAACGGCTGGTCCTCGGCGCCCACGGAAACGACGCGGACGACGTCGCCATACTTCTCGCCAAACAGGGCGACAGCACCGGCGGCCTTGGCCTCGTCGATGCCCATGACGCGGGTCACGACCGGCTTAGATGCAAAGATCTGCTGGTTGACCAGATCCTCGACAGCCTTGAGCTGCTCGGAGGACAGAGCCTCGAAGTGCGTGAAGTCAAAGCGCAGGTGCTCGGGCGTCACCAGCGAGCCGGCCTGAGAGACATGCTCGCCCAGGACGTGCTTAAGCGCGGCATCAAGCAGGTGGGTGGCGGTGTGGTTGCGGCGCAGGAAGCCACGGCGCTCGGCGTCGAGCGCGGCGGTCACGGTAGCACCGACGGTCAGCGTGCCCTCGGCGACGAGCGCGACGTGGGCATACAGGCCGTTGTGGTTCTTGGTATCGGAAACGGTCAGCGAAACGCCCTCGGCGGAAAGCTCGCCGGCATCGCCCTGCTGGCCGCCCATCTCGGCATAGAACGGGGTGCGGTCGAGCACAACCTCAACATCCTCGCCCGCCGCAGCGGACTCGACGGACTCGCCGTTGCGCACGATGGCCACAACCTTGGCGCCCTCGATGACGTCGTTGTCGTAGCCGTCGAACTCGGTCGCAGCGACCTTGTCGGAAAGCTCGACCCACACGTCGTTAAAGCTGCCCCAGGCGTCGCCCTTAGCACTGGCGCGAGCGCGGGCCTTCTGGTCCTCCATGCAGGCGGTGAAACCGTCCATGTCGACGTCGTGGCCAGCAGTGCCGGCAATCTCGACGGTCAGGTCGATGGGGAAACCAAAGGTATCGTGCAGCTTAAAGGCGACATCGCCCGGAAGTACGGCGCCCTCGGCAAGCGCTGCCAAGGCCTCGTCCAGGTAGACGCGACCGTTGTCGAGCGTCGTGGAGAAGCGCTCCTCCTCAGAGGCGACGATGCCCTTGACGAGTGCGACGTTCTTAAGCAGCTCGGGGTAGGCCTCGCCCATCTGAGCGTTGACCTCGTCGATAAACTTGGTCAGGAAGGCGCCCTCGATGCCCAGCAGGCGGCCGTGGAACACGGCACGGCGGAGCAGACGGCGAAGGACGTACTCGCGACCCTCGTTTCCGGGGAGGATGCCGTCAGAGATCATGAAGTCGACGGCACGGGAGTGGTCGGCGATGATGCGCAGGGAGCGGCTGGCACCGGAGTAATCGTCGGCGTCATAGGTCTTGCCGCTGATCTCCTCGCCCAGCTTGATGAGGTGCTGCATCAAATCGCCGTCGTAGTTGGCGGTCTTGTGCTGCATGATGGCGGCCATGCGCTCCAGGCCCATGCCCGTATCGAGGTTGCGGTGCGGCAGCTCCGGCATGGAGCCGTCCTCCTGGCGGTCGTACTGGGTAAACACGAGGTTCCAGAACTCAAGGAAGCGGTCGCAGTCGCAGCCGGGCTTGCAGTCGGGGCTGCCGCAACCGACCTCCTCGCCCATGTCAAAGTAGATCTCGGAGCAGGGACCGCAGGGGCCGGTGGGGCCGGCGGCCCAGAAGTTGTCGTCCTCGCCCAGGCGGGAGATGTGATCCTCGGCAACGCCCAGAGAGCGCCACACGTCATGAGTCTCGTCGTCCTCGGTAAAGACGGTAAAGTACAGGCGGTCGAGCGGCAGCTTGAACTCCTTGGTGATGAGCTCGAAGGCCCAAGCGCAAGCCTGCTGCTTGGAGACGCCGCCAAAGGAGAAGTCACCGAGCATCTCGAAGAACGACAGGTGACGGCCGTCCTCGCCGATGCAGTCGATGTCGTTGGTGCGGACGCACTTCTGGCAGGAAATCGCGCCGATCTCCTTCATGGTCTTCTTGCCCTGGTAGTACTCCTTAAACTGGTTCATGCCGGCGTTGGCAAGCAGCAGCGAGGGGTCGTCGGGAACAAGGGACGAAGAAGGATAGAGCTTAAGACCGCGCTCCTCAAAGAAGTTGAGGAACTTGGAGCGGATCTCGGCCGTAGTCATTGACGGGTAGTCAGCACTCATAGAGGGAATCTCCTCGGTTTCACATCGAAACAGTTCAAACGTAACGATATTACCATCCCGCCGCGCAAGTGCAAAAAAGAGGGCCGACATAAAGCCGACCCTACAGCGAAAGTGCACGTTATTTAGGAGTATGCGATGCTTTGAAAAAGGCTATTGTAGAATTACATATAAGATTCACCCGGAAGGAGCGATCGATGAAAAGCAAACGATTTGTCCTGAATGCACTTCTGGTTGTAGCACTTTTAGCGCTTTTGGCTTTCTCCTGCTGGTACGCAAACCAACCAGTATTTGGCTACGTATTGTATGCAGTAATGTCCGGCGATAAAGCTTATTACACTCTACGCGCAATTGACGTTCTCTTTTTCTATGTAGCCGGCCCCTTATCAATCGCATTGCTCGCGTTTCTTGTCATTTACAACTTCAAGAAACGCTAGCGGTGCCTATTTGGAATCCGAATCGTCCATGGAGCCGTCGATGCCGGTTTTGGTATCGTCGTCCGAGTTGGAGTCATCGTCCTTGGCGAAGGGATTCTTGAAAAAGCTCGTCGCATCGGGCTGCAGGCCCGAGAGCTTGATCCAGGGATTCTCGAGCTCGGGCTTGGGCATCGCCTGGGCCTCGGGCGCGGTCTCGTTGCCGATGAGCTCGGACTCGTAAATGAACGTATCGTCTCCAAGCGCGTCGTAGGCGGCGACCGGGTTGCCCTCGGCATCGCGATATGGCGTGCCCTTAAATACAGCGCCGTCGTATGCCACGAGCTGGCGACCGGTCTCGTTCTCAAAGTAGTAGACGAAAATGCCCTTGAGGGCCGCGCACAGCGGAATGGCGATGACCATGCCGATGGGACCCATAAGTGCCGAACCAATAACGAGGGCCGTCAGGCTCATGATGGGATGCACCTGCACCGAACTCTGCATGACCTTGGGGGAAATGACGTTATCGGTGACGTTTTGAGCCACCATGGTCACAACGAGCGTCCACAACGCCAGCATGGGGCTGAACATAAAGCCGAGCACCGTGGCGATCGCCGCGCTTACCCAGGGACCGACAACCGGGACCAAGTGCATGATGCCGGTAAAGATGGCCATGAGTGCCGCGTAGGGATGGCCAATGAGCGTAAAGCCGATAAAGGCGAGGATGCCACCGCAGATGGACGTCACGACCATGCCGCGCATATAACCGCCGACCGAGCGCGAAAGAATCGCGACCATAAAGCGGTACGAGGTCTCTTTTTCCTGTCCGATGATGGTACAGACCTCGTGGTGCATACGGGGATAATCGCAGGCAAGCCAGTAGGCAAGCACCAAACCCAGGAAGATTACGAACAGCTGCGAGGCCGTGTTGGTAATAAGCGGGAACACGCCGCGTCCGAGCTCAGCGGCGATTTGCGATACGTACTTGGACGCCACAGTAACCAGCGAGGACAGATTATCGTCCAGGTACTCCTTGAGCGGCGTGTTGTTGAGCGTATTAGCGTGCGAAATCATCTCGTTGAGATCACCGCCCGCAACGCGAAGCTGCTCAGGCAGACGGCTCAGGACTTCCATAATCTGACCGAGCAAAATAGGCGACAGGATGCAGACGACGCCGACGAGCACTGCCACAACCACGATCAGCGCGACGAGCGAACCGATGCCACGACCGACGCCGTGATGCTCAAGCCAGTTAGTGATCGGCGACATCACAAAAGCGATGATGGAGCCGACAGCTAGAAACTCGATAACCGGCGCCAGGATGCCCATAAGGTTAAAGATGACGGCTGCGATGACAATGCAGCCGACGACAGCCCAAATGCGAAGCGTCAGAATACGAGTATCGCGCAGCGTGCGGTCGGTTTGTTGGGGGTGCTCAATCATGAACGAACCATCACTCCGTCGGGGTCGATCTTGTCCTGTATCTTCTTAAGGGTACGGCGCAGCAGGCGCGAAACCTGCACCTGCGAGATACCCAACTTCTTAGCAATCTCGATCTGGGTCATGCCCTTCACAAAGCGCAGCTCGATAACCTCACGCTCACGCGGCGAGAAATCGCGGATGGCTTCCTCGATCACCAGGCGGTCATCGGTAAAATCGAGCTCGTTGTCGTCATCGGCATAGCGGTCGAGAATCGAGGGGGCATCATCGGAATCGGACGCGCCAGGAGCCTCAATGGGCACCGAGGTATAGGCCGAAGACGATTCCATGGCCTCCAGCACCTCGTCGACGGTCACACCCAGGTACTCAGCGATTTCTTCAACCTTAGGCGAGCGCTGCAGCTCGTTAGTGAGCTTGTCGGTAGCTTGGTTAACCTTGGCAGAAAGCTCCTGCAAACGGCGCGGCACGCGCACGCTCCAGCCCTTATCACGGAAGTGACGCTTAATCTCGCCCAGGATGGTAGGCGTGGCAAACGTCGTGAACTCGAGTCCGCGCTCGGGGTCAAAGCGGTCGATAGCTTTGAGCAAACCCAGATAGCCGACCTGCATGAGGTCGTCGAGCGGCTCGCCGCGGTTCTTAAATTTGTTGGCAAGAAACCTTACCAGGTTCATATGGGACATGACGAGCTGCTCACGTGCGTCCGGATCACCGGTCTCTTTGTAGCGACGAAACAGCTCGCGGGTTTTCTCCTTGTCCCAAGCGGTCTTACCGCTCCGGGAACGTTCGGTCATATTAGATATCCGCCTTGAGGTCGAGGGAAAGCGTCAGGGGCGCCGCAGTCTTTTCGTAGGAATCGCACACGCTTGCCAGAATGAGCTCGGCATACACGGCAGCCTGATCATCCTCATCGACAGTCGCCTGGTCACCAAAGGTAAAGGTCATGCCCACGTGCGATTCGTCGACGTCGAATTTGATCGAAATGTCGTCAGAATCAACGGCCGTGCAGCCAAAGATGAAGGCCTCCTCGGCAGCCATACGGATATCCTCGATGCGATCGACGGACATAGAGCACAGCGCACCGACATTTGCCGCCGTCATGCGCACAAGGCGCGCCAGACGCGGATCCCCGGCAACAGTCAGCGTGATGGGGCAAGTTGCTTCGCTACTCATCGCAGGACTCCTCGGAGGTCTCGGCGGGCGTATAGGTGTAATACTGAGCAGGCTTGGCTGCGGGCTTCTGAGCCGCATCCGCACCATCGGCGGCCTCGTCCTCAGCCTCACCAATCAGAACGCGCTCGGTAGGCTGCTCGGCCTCGGTGGCGGCAGCGGCGAGCTTGCGATCGGCGTCGGCTGCAGGAGCCTTCACCTTATTGAAAAGCTTCTGCACGGCGCCAGCAGCAGAATCAGTCACGCTCGACACAGCGTTGCTTGCCTCGGCCATGGTGCCCGTGACCTCAGAGATGTCGCGAACGACCGCCTCAACCTCAACGAGGTTGGACGTCAGGGCGTCAACGGCAGTCTTGCTCGACTTGAGCAGCGGCTCCATCTGGGCAAGCGCCGGCGTAAGCTCGTCGACAGCGCCGTCGAGTTTTGCCACCACCGGCTGCGCCTCGGCAATAGTGTTGTTGAGGTCGTTCACGGTCTTATCGAGCGAGTCGACAACGTTGCGGGTCTTGCGCAGGGTAAGCGCGAGCTCAACGATGGCCCACACACCGGCAATGGCAAGCACCAGCAGGACGATTTGAATGGGACTCATACAAGCCTCCCGGAAAAATCGAAATACAGACGCTGTTCATGGTACCCCAAAGAAGGGGAAAGATACCCAAAGGGAATGTGCGTGGTGCCAATGACCTACTTGGGCGCGTTACCGCTCCGGTCGCGTTCGCTTTGCTCCACACGCCACTCTTCCCAGCCGCGGCCCGCAGGCTGCCAGAACGCGCCGCGCTCCAGCCCCTCGGGCAAATAACGCTGATCGACCCAGCCTTCGGGATAATCATGCGGATACTTATACACACCGTATTCGTCGCTGCCCGGGCGATGACGATCGCGCAGATAACTCGGCACCTCGCGCAGCCCACTTGAATGGATATCGGCCAACGCCGCATCGATCGAAGCCTCGCACGCGTTGGATTTAGGCGCCAAGCACACATAGAGAGCAGCCTGAGCCAGATTAATACGGCACTCGGGATAGCCAATGACCTCGGCAGACTTAAACGCGGCATGTGCCACCAAAAGCGCCTGTGGGTCGGCGTTGCCAACATCCTCAGAAGCCTGAATCATGATACGACGAGCGATAAACTTAGGATCCTCCCCCGCGTCAATCATGCGCGCGAGCCAATAAATCGTGGCATCGGGGTCGCTACCGCGCATAGACTTAATAAACGCACTGATGATGTCGTAGTGCATGTCAGCGTTTTTGTCGTACGAAAAGCCACGGCGCGGATTGGCAATCTTCACGTCGTCAACAGTGATGAGATAGCGCTCCCCCGCCGCCGGCGCGGGCGTTCCCTCGGTATCGGAGCGCGTGACGGCAATCTCGCTCGCAAGCTCAAGCGTCGTGAGCGCCGAGCGAGCGTCACCCGCTGCCAGCGTGCAAATGGTCTTAACCGTATCCTCATCGGCCGAGAACTTACCGTTCAAACCCTGCGGCGCCTCGAGCGCACGCTCAATAAGCGTGGCGATATCCTCGTCTTTAAGATGCTCAAGTTCCACCACGCGACCGCGCGAGAGCAATGCCGAGTTGACCTCGAAGTACGGATTCTCCGTCGTGGCGCCAATCATAATGACGGTACGGTTCTCAACTGCATGCAGCAGGGCATCCTGCTGCGACTTGGAAAAGCGATGAATCTCATCGATAAAAAGAATGGTACGGCGGTCGTACGTATTCAGACGCGTCTTGGCCTCATCGATCACGCGGCGCAGGTCCTTCACGGTGCCTGTCACGGCGCTGACCTCGACAAACTCGCTCTTGGTATGGTTGGCGATAATGTGGGCCAGCGTCGTCTTGCCCGTACCGGCCGGCCCGTACAGAATCACGCTCGACAGCACGTCGTGCTCAATTGCGGCACGCAACCACGAGCCCTTACCGACGGCCTTTTGCTGGCCCACATACTCGTCGAGCGAATTGGGGCGCATACGCACCGCAAGCGGCGCATTTTTAAAGAAACGCTCGCGCGTCGAGGCAGAAAAAAGGTCGTCCATAGCCATCCTGTGCGTCAATCAAAAACGTTTTTCACCAACAGTATACCGAATAAATACGAACTACCGTTCGTTAATATAGGTACGGTGCGGAAACTTCAATCCTGGGAACAGCTTGCTCGTGAGCTCACAGAAATAGCCATCCGTCATGCTCGAAATGTAATCTACTACGGTCTGATCTATATCGTCCTGCCATGCATAGGCGCGATCGTAGTAGGAAAGCTGCCGCTCAATGCGAGAAATGTGGTGCTTAAAGATATACGAAGACTCGTCGCCTTCGTTTATATCCTGCAGGCAACGGTCGTAGAGCTTTTCGAAGGCCTCGCGCAGCTCCACTTCGGAGTCGCCTTCGATGCCGCCCTTGCTATAGATCTTCTCGTAGTTCTCGCGCTTGGCCCGGCGGATCTCCTCAAACAGGTCCTCGCTCATCTCGATGCGCGACTTGCCATAGCTGTGCTCGACGATATCGATAGAGGCATGCGTAAGGATCCAGCTGTTGTATGCGCCGCCCAGGTCATCGTCAAAGGCGTCGGGTGACAGCAGACCCGCCGAAATGGCGTCTTGGCGATCGCGCCCCACGTAGGCAAGGATATCCGAGATGCGAACCACGCAGCCCTCGAGCGTCATGGGGCGCAGGTGCTCAATTGCGCTGTAACCTGTGACAATGCAATCCTCAACCGTAAGGTCGAACTGGTCAAAGGAGCTCATGTCCGAAAGCTCAAACACACGCTGTTCGTACTCACCGTTGTGGCATAGCACGCCGTCGAGCGTCTGGAGCGACACGTTGCGGCCGTACAGCGCGTCGAGCACGCGGACCGACTGCACGTTATGGAAAAAATAACGACCCGTGCGCTCGTGATAGATATCGTTGAGGAATCGCTCACCGGCATGGCCAAAGGGCGTGTGGCCCAAGTCGTGGCCTAAGCCAATCGCCTCGATCAAATCGCAGTTGAGCCCCAGGGCACGTCCGATATCGCGAGCGATGCGCGAGACAAGCTGCACGTGCAGGCCGCGACGCGACAGGTCGTCGTTGCTGCGAAAACTGAAGACCTGCGTTTTGCCTGCATAACGGGTGTATGCGGGCAGATGCAGAATCTTTTCGGTATCGCGCATGAAGGCCGGACGCATGAGCGTGCCCTCGTCTGCAGCCCGATCGACACGTCGGATGACCTGGTCGTCACCGCATCGATAGGGATTAACGACACCCGAGGCGCGGTCGGCGGCGATACGCTCGACCAGCTCGGGCGACAACGCCGCGGGAATGCGATCCATACGTGCCTTGATGGCGGCTGTCTGTTGAATGATTGCCATGGCATGCTCCTTAAAAGGGCGCGCAAACGGTTACAGCGTACTACCCACGACCTCGATTATGGCAAATATCGGCACTAAAAACGGCAGGAAAGGCAGGGAGCGTGATTTTGCAATGAGACAGGCGGCGGCAAGGGCCAGGAGCGCAACCCCAAACGCGACGACACCACCCAAGGGATCGAGGGTACAAAGGGCAAAGAGCGCCTTGGCGTCCCCCATGCCAATGCCGGGAGCATGGCGAATACGACGCCAGAGCGACTCAGTAAGCACAAGGGCAAGGTAGACGATAACCGCAAGACCGGCGTGGTCAAGCGCCGTGTTAACACCCTTGTCGAGCCAAACGCCCGCAAACGCCGCCACCGCACACGCACCGGCAAGCTGATTGGGAAACCGCCGCTCACGGGCATCAATCGCCGCGCCAACAAAGATGCAAATCCAAAACGGAAAATAGACCATCGAACACCTCCTTGGGCAGCAGCTCAAACGCAAAAACCACCACAAAGGTGTCTGTCCCCTTTGTGGTGGTTTTGATCGTGGTTATTTGGCGCCTTGCATGACCTCGTCGAGGGTAACGCTTACGGCGTGCTGTGTCGGCACCCAGTCGACCTTTAGGAACAGAGCAGCCACCGTAATGGGGATATAGCTGAACATAAAGATCGGGAAGGTAAACAGGTTGGTCACCAGACGCCACTTTTGCGCGCAGTGAATATGCTTGTACTCAAAGATGGTCGTAAGGAGCGCCAGGATAAAGAAGGCCTGGTACATCATCGCGAAGGTCATAATGAGCGAGGCGGCACAAGCCTGCATCTCGACCTCAGTGGCCAAGAAGCCGTGCGAAAGCCCGCCCACGATGAGGAACGTCGCATTGGCGAGCATCGAGATCAGCGACAGCAGCATGCCGGGCGCGATCGTCATAAACATGTCGTAGGCGGCAAAGCGATGATAGCGGAAGGTCGATTTGACCAGATGCTTACCATAGGTAAAGAAAACCTGGTAGAAGCCCTTGGTCCAACGCATACGCTGCTTCCAGGAAGCCTTAAACGTCACGGGCTGTTCGTCAAAGAACTCCGCCGGCGCATAGCCAATGCGAATGCCGTGAATGGCGCAGAACGTGGTGAACTGAATATCCTCGGTCAGCGTGTGGAACTGCCAACCGTGCATGCCCTCGATAACACTGGCAGAAATGAGATAGCCCGAACCCGATACAGCGCAGGAAGTCTTGCAGATATTACGCGCATTGTTAAGGAAGCGCGCCTCGCGCAGATACCACGTGGCGTTGGCCGCAGAGATCCACGAGCTGCCGAAGTTCTTAGAGTTACGATAACTCGTGACCACATGAAAGCCCTGGTCAAAAGCATCGTTCATCTTAGATACGTAATCACGGGAAATGACGTTATCGGCATCGAAGATAAAGTAACCTTCAAACGTATCGGGATACTCGTTAAGGATACGGTCGAATCCAAAGTCCATGACCCAGCTCTTACCCTTGCGGGCCAGGTCGTTGCGCTCATAGACGACGGCGCCCGCCTCGCGCGCGAGCTGCGCCGTGTTGTCGGTGCAGGCATCGGCAACGACAAAGACCTCGATGAGCTCGGACGGATAATCCTGGTCCTTGATGGAGCGAACGAGGTTGGCGATCACGGCCTCCTCGTTATGTGCCGCGATAAAGAAGGCATAGCGGTGGAGTTTTTTGGCCTTGGGAGGCGCGACCTCGCCACGAAGAGCGCCAATGACAAAGAAGACCACCTGGTACAGAAAGCAGACCGTGAGCAGCGTGACGACAATCTGATTGAAGATCACGATGGGTGTGTTGGTTTGTAAAAAGGCGAGCATGCAGGCTCCCAGCAACGCGTTACGTAAACAACCGTATATCTTACCGCAGGCTTACCGAGTTCAAGAAACCACCTAATACTGGCTAGGCTTCGAGCAGACCGAGCTGCGGGACGATTTCGTCGCCAGCGGCAGTGCGGCCAAGTGAACGCGGGGCCAGATCATCCAGAACCGCGGCAAGGTCCCACGGCAGCTCGTCACGGCACTCGATACGCTCCCCCGTCACGGGATGGTCGAATGCGACGCGCCAGGAATGAAGGAATTGCCTGGTCAGACCCTGATCGGCACGAGCATCGCACTTACCGTAGAGCGGATCGCCCACGCAGGCGTGGTTGATATGACGCATGTGCACGCGAATCTGATGCGTGCGTCCGGTAAACAAGTGGCACTCGACAAGCGTGTAGCCGTCGTCGAAACGCGTGGAATCAAAGCGCTCGAGCACCCTGAAAGTCGTGATGGCCTGGCGCGCAAAGGGGTCATCGGAAACCGCCATCTTCACACGGTCGCGCGTGGAGCGGGCGATACCGGTGTTAATGGTTCCCTCGTCCATGGCGATGTGACCGTGAACGAGCGTGATATAGCGACGGTCGAGCGTGCGCGTGCGGATAAGATTTTGAAGCGCGCGCTGGGTGTCGTCGTCTTTTGCCGCGAGCATAAGGCCCGAGGTATCGCGATCCAGGCGATGCACGATGCCGGGGCGATCCTCACCCTGCACGGTACCCAGATGATCAATGCCGCAGTGGTAAACCAGAGCGTTCGCAAGGGTGCCGCTCTCGTGGCCGTGGGCGGGATGGCACACCAGGCCGCGCTGTTTGGAGAGCACGATGAGGTAGTCGTCCTCGTAACGAATGTCGAGAGGGATGGCCTCGGGAATCACGTCGGTGGGATCATGCGGCTCGGGCAGGTCGACCGAGATGCGGTCACCGGAGCGCACAGCATACTTTTTTGATAGGCAGGTCTCGCCGTTGACGGCAACGGCACCGCCCTCGATCAGATGTGCGCAGGCAGAGCGCGTGGGACAGCCATCGTTGGCGCCCAGATAGGCGTCGAGACGCTGACCAGCGGAATCGTCGGCAACGAGAATATGGATGTCGGCCATTAACGCTCATTCCTTTCGCGAATCTTGCGGGCACGCTCCCCACGCTGCTTGGCTTTGCGTTTTGCGCGGGCCTCGTCACGAGCGTTGAGTTCGGCGGTCGCATCGACCTCGCGAGCGGCAGGGCTCAAGAACATATAACCGATGAGCGCCAGCACAGCACCGACCGTAATGCCGATATCGGCCACGTTAAAGACGGGGAAGTCGATGAACGTAGTGGCGATAAAATCGATTACGAAGCCAAAGACAAGGCGATCGATCGCGTTGCCGATGGCGCCGCCCGCAACCATAGCCATGCCCACAACCTCAAGACGAGCGAGCTGAGGCGCACGGAGCAAGTACACGGCAATGGCAACAATGACCGCAAGCGCCAGCACAGCGAACGCGACGCCATGACCCTCGCCCATGCTAAAGGCGGCTCCGATATTGCGAACAAACAGGAAATCGATCACGCTGGGAATAACGGTCATATGCAGGGCATCGCCCACGGAACGAACCGCAAGCTTGGTCAGCTGGTCAACGAGCAACACAACGAGCGCCACGCCACCAGCAACACCCAACCGCCAACGCAAAGACGGCGTCATATCCGCACCACGACCCAAAGAAATCCCCTACCCTCAAGAACAATCGAATTCTGTTTAACGCAAGTAATCATCTTATAGTGACAAACGCCAAACGCGCAGCATATTCACCAACGCTAGCGAAATAACCAGCACAAAACAAAAGCGACATTCCGAATAACGGAATGTCGCTTAATAGCTTTCGACTAAGAGCGAAAGCGAAAGAAAGCCTTTAGCTCCAGCAATGGAAACGCCGTGTTATCGTCACCAGCAGCGAAAACGTTCCTAAGCGAGCAAGGTGACGTGAAAGAGGAGGGAAGCGTACTTTGGTACGCGACCGACGATTGAACGTCAGATTGCCGCTTAGGGGCGTTTGCAGCGTCGGTAGGTTACGGCGTTCGTAGAACGCCGTAACCTACAAAGCGTCGGCGCAGCGCTTGCAGATATGCGCGTGGCCGTTGTACTCGCCGACGGTGGTGCGGTAGTTCCAGCAACGGTCGCAGCACTCGCCCTCGGCGGCCTCGATGGCAACAGAAAGCTCCTCGCCCTGGGTAAGCTCAACATCAGAAACGATGTAGAACTCGGCCAGGTCGACGGCCTTGTCGCCGGTCAGCAGCGCGTACATCTCGGCGGGAACGACCGCCTTGACGCGGACCTGCTGGCTCTTGGTGAAGGTGCCGGCAGAACGGGCATCCTCAAGGGCCTTGGTCACGGCGCTACGGAGCTCGAGCGAAGCCTCGAGCACGCCCTCAAACTCGTTGGCCTCGTCGACCGTAATGGGCGACTTATACCAATCGAGCAGCGCGGCGTACTTCTGGTGATCGACGCAGCCAGCAGGCGCATATGCCATGGCCTCGTCAACCGTATAGGACAGGATCGGCTGCAGGTCGCGCATGAGCATCGAGAAGAGCTCAGCCAGCACGGTCTGGGCGCTGCGGCGCTCAAGCGAGCCGGGCTTGTCGCAGTACAGACGGTCCTTCAGAGCGTCGAGATACACGTTAGAGAGCTCGGTAACCACGAAGTCGTAGAGCGCACGGTAGGCGCGCGGGAACTCGTAGCAAGAGTAAGCGTCGTCGACCTCGGCCTGGACCTGGGTCAGGCGGGCAACCATGAGCTTGTCGAGCGGCAGCAGGTCGGCAAAAGCGACGCCGTCGGTCTCGGGCTCAAACTGGCCCTCGAGCTCGGAGAGCAGGAAGCGCAGCGTGTTGCGGAAACGACGGTAGGCATCGGACGTACGAGCGAGAATCTCGTGGTCGATGGAAACGTCGGAGCTGGTATCGACGGAGGCAACCCACAGGCGGATGATGTCGGCACCCATCTCGTCGCAGACCTTGTTGGGGTCGATGACGTTGCCGAGTGACTTAGACATCTTACGGCCCTGGCCGTCGAGGGTGAAGCCCTGCGAGACGACCGCCTTGTACGGAGCGTGGCCGTTGGCGCCCACCGAGGTGAGCAGCGAGCTCTGGAACCAACCGCGGTGCTGGTCAGAGCCCTCGAGGTAGACGTCCGCCGGGTACTCCAGCTCGGGACGGTACTCGCAGACGGCCTTCCAAGACACGCCGGAGTCCCACCACACGTCAAGGATGTCCTTATCAGCCTTGAGGTGATGGCCACCGCACTTAGGGCAGACGCAGGCCTCGCCCAGATAGCTCTCAGGAGCATCGGTAAACCAGGCGTCGGAGCCCTTCTCGTGGAAGAGCTTGATAACGGCGTCGAGCGTGGCGTCGTTCATGACCTTCTCGCCGCAGTCGGCGCAGGTGTAGCTGGGGATCGGCACGCCCCAGTTGCGCTGGCGGCTGATGCACCAGTCGGGACGCTGCTCGACCATGGCGCCAATGCGGTTGGCGGCATGCGCCGGATACCACTTGACGTTCTCGCGGACCTCCTTGCCAGCCTGCTCGCGCAAACCGGTCTTGTCCATCGAGACAAACCACTGGTCGGTGGCACGGAAGAGCACCGGATGCTTGCAGCGCCAGCAGTGCGGATAGCTGTGCGTGATCTTCTTCTCGAGGACCAGGGTGCCGCGCTCGCGCAGGAACTCGATGATGTGCGGGTTGGCCTCGTCGGTATCCATACCGCTGAAGGGGCCACCGGTGCCAAACTCCTCACCGGTGTAGAACTTGCCGTCGTCGTCGACCGGCATGCAGATGTCGGTGATGCCCTCCTTGAGGCAGGCAAAGTAGTCGTCGACGCCGTGTCCGGGCGAGTTGTGGACGATACCGGTACCGTCATCGACACCGACGTAATCGGCCAGCAGCGCTACGCCCTCAACGCCGTCGAAGATCGGCTGCTTGTAGTGGATGTGGTGGAAGGTCTCGGCGGGAACCACATAGGGCTTGCCGTCGACCATGACCGGGGTGTACTCCCAGCCAAACTCCTCACAGCACTTGGGAGCCAGGTCCTCGAGCATGACCTCGGCACGGCCATCGTGCTCAACGGCGACATAGGCGGCGCCGGGCTTAAGGGAAACGGCCTGGTCGGAGGGGATGGTCCACGGCGTGGTCGTCCAGATGATGAAGTCGACCGGGCCGTCGAAGTCCTCGAGGCCAGCGGGCTTGGAGGTCATCTCAAAGCGAACGAAGATAGAGGGGCTCGTCTCGTCGGAGTACTCGATCTCGGCCTCGGCGAGTGCGGTGTGGCAGTGCTTGCACCAGTGAACCGGCTTGTGGCCACGATAGATCATGCCCTTGTCGAACATGGCCTTGAAGACCTCGATGTCGGCGGCGTCATGCTGGTGATAGAGCGTCAGATACGGGTTGTCCCAGTCGCCGAGCACGCCCAGGCGACGGAAGCCGGCCTTCTGCAGCTCGATGTTCTCAACAGCGAACTTGTTGCAAAGCTCACGGATCTTAGCCGTGGAGGTCTGGTTAAACTTTTCGGTGCCGAGCTTCTCCTCAACCTTATGCTCAATCGGCTGACCGTGGCAGTCCCAACCGGGGACATAGGGAACTTCACAGCCCTGCATCATCCAGTAACGGTTGATCATGTCCTTGGAGATCTTGTTCATGGCGTGGCCGATGTGGATCGGGCCGTTGGCGTACGGAGGGCCGTCGTGCAGCACGAACTTCTTGTGACCCTCGTTCTTCTTCAGAACCTGCTCGTAGACCTTGTTGTCCTGCCAGTCCTTGAGTCGCTTAGGCTCGGACTTGGAAAGACCGGCACGCATGGGAAAACCGGTCTTGGGCAGATTCATCGTCTGCTTGTACTCGTTTGCCACGGTACCCCTTTCATGTCATGGGCGCATACGCCCGTTGGGCACCAAAAAAGCGCCCGTCCCTACAAGCTGGGACGAAGCGCCACAAACGGGCTGCACGCCCGCAAAAGCTCTTCGCTTAACCACCCAGCTTAGATGCCCTCGCCCGCGTCGCCGCGCGCTCGCATCCGTTACTCGGCTGGTCTGTATCGACGACCATCTCGGCGATGTCTACTAAGACGAACCTGCGCGGCACGTCCGTTGGGACCGCAGCTCCGGGGTGATTTTCATCGGTCGCATGCACGGGTTCTCAGCGCTCCCCGCTCTCTGTAGCATGCGGACGGCCGACTACTCGTCCCCATCAACGCTTATGCGGAGTATGCTAGCACGTTCCGCGCCGGCGAAAAACCCTCAACACTGGTTTTATACGTTCGAAATTTCTCGCTATTACAGCCCTTCTCTAGGAGCAAAATACCTGAAAGCACTCTATCGAACGAAAGAAGGTTGCTATGCGCACGATTGGAATGAGCGACTACACCGTTGGCGAGGATTGCTTTGACGAGCTGCCGGGCGCGCTGGCCGAATACGGAGCGACCAAGGTCGCGATCATCGGTGGCAAGCGAGCACTGGCTGCAGCGCTGCCGGGCATCGAGGCAGCACTTGAAGGTACCGATGTCGAGATTCTGGAGACGCGCGTCTACGGTACCAACAGTACGCGCGCAAATATCGCCAAGGTTGTGAACTCCCCCGCTTGCCAAGAGGCCGACGTGCTCATTGCATGCGGTGGCGGTAAGGCGCTCGACACCGTCAAGACGGCGGCCATCGAGCTCAAGAAGATCGTCTTTACGGTACCAACGATCTGCTCCAACTGCTCGGCCGCGACAGCCATTGCCGTTGTCTACAACGACGACGGCTCGCTCGAGGGCTATTCGTATCCCAACCGCCCGGCGCACATCTTCATCAACCCCAAGATCATCGCCGAGGCACCGGCGGAGTACTTCTGGGCCGGCGTGGGCGATGCCCTGTCTAAGCAGCCCGAGGTCGAATACGCCACGAGCGCCGGCAATTTGGAGCATACCGCCGGTCTTGGCCTGGCACTCGCCCACACCTGCTCCGAGCCGCTGTTTACTTATGGCGTCCAGGGTCTTGAGGACGTGCGCCGGAATCTGTCGAGCGAGGCCGTCAAGCAGATCGCGCTCGACATCGTGGTCAACACGGGCTATGTCTCGAACCTGACCAACCAAAACGATTACTACTACAACTCGAGCGTGGCGCACGCGTTCTACAATGCGACGTGCAGCATTCCGCGCGAGGGAACCTATCTGCACGGCGAGGTCGTGAGCTTGGGCGTGCTCGTGCTGTTTGCCTATACGGGAGACACCGAGAACCTTGAGCGCTACGCGGCCTTTAACAAGCAGATGGGCCTGCCCGTGACGCTTGAGCAGGTCGGGCTTTCCGAGGCCGATATCCCTGCCCTGTGCGAATACGCGCACGCCACCAACGAGTGGAAGCAGGGCAACCCTGAGCCCTTCACCGACGAAAAGTTCGCCGCCGCCATCAAGGTCGCCAACGCCTACGGCCACACGCTCTAGGACTGGCCCAAAACCACCACAAAGGGGACAGGCACCTTTCTGGTGGTTTTTTGTTGCTCCAGCATTCAGTTCGTACTCGAACCCGATTCTTTACGAGAAAGGGTTCGGGTACGTTTTTTGTTTATCGGAGGTTCTGCGGAAGGACTACTCGG
>CABRYP010000013.1 GCA_902475245.1 uncultured Collinsella sp.
CCCATTATCGTCGTGCAAACAATCTCGTATGCCGTCTTCTGCTTGAAAAAAAAAAAACTCGGACTATAAAGAAACGAATGGTTCTTGAGATGCGAGTCGCAATTCCCCAACGCATAATCGACCATTACCTGACGAGCGAACATTTGAGTATCAGCAATTACGTTAGACGATTGCTCTCTTATCAATCGGCCGCAAAGAGCCATATAGCAGCTATCGGGACGTGTCTCGTATTTCATATACGAAGGCCAGCCAACCGCTTGGCAAAAATCCTCCTGATGCAGCCTCAGAGGCACATCGAATCCGCTCATCGACGGCGGCTCATTGCTCCAGATTCTGTCATAACGCTCGGAAAAGAACGCACCAGGAATCGTATCCGAAGCTTCTGAACGGGCAATTTCAAGCCCAGCAGCAGACGCTGCCGTCATGCAAATTAATTCGTTGAACGGCAAATCCGGATGTTTAGTTGAAGCAATCTTGACTATGTGAGTCGAGGGGGCAGAGCCGAGCGGCAGCATCCAATCCCCCGACCCGGCCTTTTTTGCATCTTTACCGCGCGGTAAAAACCAACCGGTTTTAGACTGAGCGCCCGCCAACGACAGCCTCGAATCCTGCATATCATTTGCAATCTCAAACACTTCCGCCTTAGAAAGTGCCTCAAAATCCTCGTCTTGCAGAGGACGATAGCCCGGATCGTAGCTCGATTTCTCATCGCCGAGAAACCTCAAGGCACCAACGCACTCATCGCCCAAACGCTCGAGCATCGATAAATAGTCTGACTGGGGGATTTGAAAACGCATCGACAGCTCATGCCGAACCGGGCCCTCGGGAAGCATGCCCGAAAAGAAGGCCGAAAACTCATTGCTGGCATATGGCTCATGTCGCAAGGGAAGAGAAGCTGAGAGTGCGGCAGCATCGTCGCGTTCAAGATATCCCTCATCATATGCAAACGTCTCGTTTACGGGGTCGGCCCTCTCAAATTCTCCGACCAGCTCAAACGTTCCCCGATACTCACGATAAACCTTTAATGCCATGAGCCGTCGCCCCTCTCCCTCAGGATCAAATCGACCCCCAAGCTGTTAGCGATTTGAAGGGTTTGGCGAAGATTGGCACCCGCCTTTCCACGCTCAAGCTCGCTCACAAAGCGCAAACTGCACTGGTTGAAATCAGCCACATCGCGTTGGGTATAACCGAGCTTCTTCCGGCGCTCACGCAAATATGCACCGAGTTCAGCTGGGTCAAAAATCGTTCGCTCATTCCAGTCTTGCATGCTAATCCCCTATGATTATCCCAAACGGGATAATCATAGCACATCATGATGGAATTATCCCGTTTGGGATAATTGTCTTAACGTGAATGACGCTCCGGGACGTTACACCGCGACGACTACTCAAAGTATTGGAATTTGTTGGTCGAGAAGGCAAACGTGACGACGAAGCCTTCGCCGGGCTCGGATGCCGCGGTGACATCGATACCCATCTTGGAGCACAGGCGCGCCACCAGGTAGAGGCCGATGCCCGTTGCGCGCTTGGTGGTGCGGCCGTTGTCGCCGGTAAAGCCCTTCTCGAACACGCGCGGCAGGTCGGCCGCGCTCACGCCGCAGCCGTTATCGGCAACAGTGAGCTCAATGCGCTCACTTGCCAGGCCCTCGTCCAGCAACGCGCCCGAAAACACGATCTTCGCGCCGTCCTCGCGCGCGTATTTAATGCTGTTCTGGATGAGCTGGCCCAGAATAAACTCAAGCCACTTCTCGTCGGTAAAGACCTCGAAGTCGAGGTTCTCGCACACTGGGGCCACGTGCGCCGCGATGAGCTCGCGCGCGTTGGCCTTAATCGCGCCCGTCACCAAGGTCTTGAGATTCCAGCGGCGAATCAGGTAGTCCCGCTCCACGACTTCCGAGCGCGCGTAGTACAGTGCCTGGTCGATATAGCGCTCCACACGAGCCAGCTCACGGCCCAGGTCATCCACACGCGACAGATCGTCTTCGCTGCCGTCCAGGTTTTCCAAAATTAGATGGGCCGCCGCCAGGGGCAGCTTGGCCTCGTGAACCCAGCTTTCGATATAGTCGCGATAGTCATCGGTCTGACGCCGGCCTTCGGCAACCTCGTCGCAGGCAGCTTTGCCCACCCGGCGCAAGACCTCGTACTCGAGCTCGCCCTCGGCATAGGTCGGACATTGCACCATCTCCTGCACCCATGCGGGACTCTCGAGCTCCTCTGCCGCACGCTCCAGCTGGCGCAGAAAACGACGACGGCGCGCGTACTCGATCACGATGCCGAGCATACCAAAGATAAAGGACACGCCGACCGCCACGACCACGATAGAAACGGGTGCGCCGGCGACCGTCAGCACAAAGCAGCTCAGCAGCACACCGCACGTCCACACGGCGACGGGAAGCAGCGCATCTTTAAAGAACTTGCCAAACGACATAGCCGGCCCCTAGACCGAATAGCCTTGGCCGCGATGCGTGGTCAAATACCCCTTGATGCCGATTTTTTCGAGCGTGGTGCGCAGGCGGTTGATGTTGACGGTGAGCGTATTGTCGTCCACGAAGGCGTCGGAGTCCCACAGGTCCTGCATGATGGCCGAGCGCGAAACGATCTTGCCCGCGCGGCTCAGAAGCAGCGAGAGGATACGCAGCTCGTTTTTGGTGAGCTCGGTGCTGGTGCCCGTTTGCGTGTTGGTGACCATGGAGCGGGCGAGGTCGAGCTCCAGCCCCTTGTGGACAAGTGTGCTGCGCTCGCCTGCCGCCGTGGTGCGGCGCAGCAGTGCGTTGATGCGCGCCACGAGCACGCGCGCGCTATAGGGCTTGGGAACAAAGTCGTCCGCGCCGAGCGTCATGGCCATGACCTCGTCGATCTCGGTCGTGCGCGACGTGAGAACGATGATGGGAACCTCGGATTCGCGACGGACCTCATGGCAGATGTGCTGGCCGTCTTTGACAGGGAGCGTGAGGTCGAGCAGCACCAGGTCGGACGCGGCGGCGAGAATATCGTGCGAGACATGCTCAAACGATTCGCAGGCCTCGACTTCAAACCCGGCGCGGGCAAGGATGTCGACAAGCTCACGACGAATGGGCTCGTCGTCCTCAACGACATAAATCAGCGCCATGGATTTCGCTCCCCTCTTGGTTGTCTTGCCACCATTATGGCTGCGAAACTGCAGGTGTGCACCGCGCGCGGTGCCAAGGTGACAGAACTGTTCGCGAGCGGGGGCGTTTTGTCCGCCTCGCACTCGCAGCGGCGGCGGGGACCAAAATGATTCTTTAATCCCCGTCCCAGAAAAATCATTTAGCGGCGGGCACGGAGCTTTTCGTAGCCTTCGGCGAAGAAGGCGACCGTGGCGGCGTCGGCCTCGGCGGCGTCCGTCTCGGTCGCGGGGACCACGCCGTGCTCGTCGCTCACTAGGAACAGCGCACCCTTAAGCTGCGCGGGAATGTCTACGCGCGTGACCGGGATTCCCTTGGTCTGGGCCAGCTGCTCGATGAGCGTCGCCGTGCCACACAGGCACTCGTCCGCTGGCACCACAAAGGCGAGCTCGCCGTTGTTGACGGCGGCGAGCAGCTCGGGCGCCACGCCGGTTTCGTCGGCCTCGGAGCGGGCCTCTGCGGAGCGGGCGCGCAGCGCCTTGGCCGACGTATCGGCGAGCGGCTCGTACTCCCCCACCGTCATGGCGGCGTTGCCGTTGACGTCGATCACCAGCATGAGCACGCCGTCATGTGCGGTGTAATCGCCCTCGGCAAGCGACCACTCAACGTGCTGTTTGGCCCAGCTGAGCATGTTATGGGTAAGCGGCTCGCCCTGTACCAGGCGCTCGGACAGTGCGCGGATGTGGCGGTTGAGCATGGGCACCTTTTTGTTGGACATGCGCCAACGGCAGACAAGCGCGGGCTTGTCGAGCGTGAACTTCTCGACCGCCTCCTGATTGGCGCAAAAGTCCTCGTACGCACGCTGATCCTCGGCATTGCCAAACAGCTCGGCATCATCCACAACGGCCATATCCAACCTTTCTCAAAAACATACACCGCACCGTTATACCCAAAAAAGCCGCCCGCACCAACCGGCACGGACGGCAATAGATAGCTTTGGTTCGGGGCGAGCCAATACCGCTGGTGGAGCATAAGCCAGCGAGCCGGACCCAAGTGCCTCAGGTCGCCGCGAAAGAGGAGCGACGCGTACTTCTGTACGCGAGCGACGGTTTGAGCGGCGAGATGAGGTGCTTGGGTCCGGCGCAGGGTCGAGCAGTTACGCGGTTTGGTAAAACCGCGTAACGATATTAGTGCCTAAAATGCCTGGCCCCCGTGAAGACCATCGCAATACCATGCTCGTTGCAGGCCTGGACGCTCTCGTCGTCGCGCTTGGAGCCGCCGGGCTGGATGATGCAGGTCACGCCGTGCGCGGCAAGCACGTCGACGTTGTCGCGGAACGGGAAGAACGCGTCGCTTGCACAGGCAAAGCCGCCCTTCTCCACGCCCTCGCGCTCGCAGAAGTCCTCGGCGCGCTCGCAGGCAAGCAGTGCAGAGTCAACGCGGTTGGGCTGACCCGGGCCCATGCCAATGCCGGCCTTACCCTTGGAAACTAGGATAGCGTTGGACTTGACGCCCTTGCAGACCTTCCAGGCAAACTCGAGCTCGGCCATCTCAGCGTCGGTGGGCTTACGGTCGGTGGGGAACGTGAAGGTCGCGGGATCCTCGGTCACGTGGTCGACTTCCTGCACCAGCATGCCGCCGTCGACGGAGCGCAGCTCCACCTGGGCGCCGTGGTCCACGCCGCCGGTAGCCAGCACACGCAGGTTGGGGCGCTTGGCCATGCGCTCGAGCGCCTCGGCAGTGTAGCTCGGGGCGATGATAACCTCGACGAACTGCTTGTTCTGATCGGCAAAGTGCTCAACCAGCTCATAGGGAACCTCGCGGTTGCAGGCGATGATGCCGCCAAAGGCGCTCTTGGGATCGCAGGCGAAGGCACGGTCGTAGGCGGCCGTGATGTCCTCGGCCACGGCGGAGCCGCAGGGGTTCTGATGCTTGAGGATCACGCAGGCCGGCTCGTCGAACTCGCGGACCAGGTTCCAAGCGGCGTCGGCATCCAGATAGTTGTTGTAGCTGAGCGGCTTGCCCTGGATCTGCTCGGAGCCCACGAGCGGGAACTGCGAGCTCGCGGTGTTCTCGCAGCCCTCAGCAAAGCGATAGACCGTAGCCTTCTGCTGCGGGTTCTCGCCATAGCGCAGGTCGTCGACCTTCTCCAGCGAGATCTCGAGCTTGGCAGAGGTGTCCGCCACGTCGCTTGCCTGGGCGGCAAGCCAACGGGAGATAGCCGTGTCGTAGGCGGCGGTGGTCTGGTAGACCTTCACCTGCAGGCGACGACGGGTGGAAAGCGTGGTGCAGCCACCGGTCTCGCGCATCTCGGCCAGGACGGCATCATAGTCGGCCGGGTCGGAGATGACGGTAACGCTCGCGGCGTTCTTGGCGGCAGAGCGCAGCATGGAGGGGCCACCGATGTCGATGTGCTCGATGGCGTCCGCGAAGGTGACCTCGGGGTTGGCGACGGTCTTCTCGAACTCGTACAGGTTGACGACGACCAGGTCGATCAGCTTAATGCCGTGCTGAGCAGCCTCCTGCATGTGCTGCTCGGAATCGCGGCGGGCCAGCAGCGCGCCGTGAACCTTTGGGTGCAGGGTCTTAACGCGGCCGTCCATCATCTCGGGATAGCCCGTGAACTCCTCGATGGGGGTTACGGGGACGCCCGCGTCCTCGATGGCACGAGCCGTGCCGCCCGTAGAGATGATCTCGACGCCAAAGTCATCGACCAGCGTCCGTGCGAAATCGACGACGCCCGTCTTATCGGTAACCGAGATCAACGCGCGTGCGATCTTCACATCAGATCCCATGCAGTCCTCCTGTCTGGTACGCCGCCGTGCTCTGTGAGTCGGTGATACGTCGATCTGCAGCGCTCGCGCAGCGGCATTGAAAATACTGATTCAATGTAGCGCATCGAGCGCATCGATGCACCCCGCAACGGGCGCATATGCAGAAAAAGTTTGCGAGCGGAGGGGATGGGCACGGCACCGGGCACGGTGAGTTCATGGAACACAGGGGCACCATAATTAGATGCCAATAGCGTGGTAGAACTGTGCTCGATATGCATCCGCAAAAGAAAGAGGCACCATGGTCTCGCGGGTTCTCTACCGACCGTTTGATACCGAAGACTTCGACGCCATCGCGTTGATTCTGCAGCAGCTTTGGCATAACAATTCGGATAACGATGAGTACAACCGCCTCGAGGCCGCGTGCGACCTCGCCTATTGCCTTTCGTCTTCGACGTTTTCGCAGGTTGCCGTAATCGACGGTCAGGCGCGCGGCATTGCGCTCGCGCGTGCGGGACAGAGCTCCGGCGCCACCGTTAAGGAACATTGGCTGGATACCGAACGCGCACTGCTATCGCAAATGCGCGAGCTGGAGCCCGATGCCTGCGCCGAGTATCTCTCGTTTGTGCGCGCAACCATCCGAACCAACAACCGCCTGCTCGAAAGCAGCCCGTTGCCACACGACAACGAGGTCACGCTGCTTGCCGTAGATCGCGACGTCCATGGCCTGGGCGTTGGCTCGGTGTTGCTCGACGCCGCAGTCTCGTACCTGTCCTCGCGCGGGGCGACGAGGGCGCACCTGTACACCGACTCCAACTGCTCGTGGAAGTTCTACGAACTGCACGGCTTTAAGCGCACGGCCACGCACCGCGCCAACCGCGAAGAGCGCCGTCACGACATGCCGCGCGAAAGCTTCCTCTACGAACTCGACCTAACAGCCTAGGCCCAGCAGCCATACCTAGTCATTTAGGAACGTCCCCAGTGACTAGTCGTTGGGGACAGTCTTCGTAGGTAGCGCATAAAAAGGGATGGGCTTCCCCCGACGGCTGTCGAGAAAAGCCCATCCCATAATTTACGACCGCTAGAACGTTCCGCCGCCGCCTCCGCCGACGCCGCCGCCTCCGCCGCCCGAGAAGCCGCCGCCTCCGCCGCCGCTCGAGCTGTCGGAGCTCGATGTCAGCTCACGGATGCTCTCGTGATACACGCCGTCGAACGAATCGAGCGGCGACTCGGTACCGTAATGATGGTAGTACCACCAGTAGCAGGGGTAATTGTCGTAGAAACCGTCGGCCTCGCGCACCTCGGGCGGCACGGCCTCGGCAAGCTGACGCAGGACTTCCTTCGATACGCCCAGCGCCGCACCCATCACCAGAAGTTTATTCCACAGTACCAAATCGCCCGGAACGGCTTCCTTTAGGCGCGTGAAATCCTCAAGCCAATGCTTGAGCGCCTTGCAGCGAGCCGCCACCTCGGCGCCCTCCGGCGTAAAGCGGCGGAACGTAAGGCCCACGCCAATACCCACCAGCACAATCGGCACCGAGATAACCGCGGCGACAATGTTCGCCTGCGCGCCGTCGGTAAAGAAGATGGATCCCGCGGGAACACAGGCGATCAGAATACCGAGAACCAGGCAAAACACCATTGCGACAATGCCGTCCGAGGCAACGTACTCGCTATCGGCCAGCTTGCCCTTAACGGTGTTCTGATAGTCCTCGAGCTTGTCGCCCACGGGCGTAGCGTGCTGCTTGACGTAGTGCTGCAGCTCGTCAAACGTGCGCGAGCGATCGCCGTTCTCGTCGGGCTTAGCACCGGCAAAGAAGACCTTGAGCACCATGCGGTCAATGCCCTTGGCCGACTTCCAGCCCGCATCACTCACCGTCACGCGATACGTCTGCTCTTCTTTTTCACGCCCCATCAGGCCTTTCTTGGCCTTGGTCACGGTCGCCTGCTCCAGCTTGATCACACGGTCGTCGGTGAGCTTCATGAGCGTGGCGATATATGCCTGATCGGGCACCTCGTTCCAGCTCATGAGGGCCGAAAGCACGGCGGGATGGTCGGCCGAAGGCACATCGCGGAAATATTCGTCCTGGAAAAGCGGCTTTGGCTTGCGGCGGCGCAGCTTGAGCACAACGATTGTGCCGGTAAAGGCCACCGCCGCGACAACACTTAGCACGGCAAGTACATTGGCAATCATGCGAGCGTGAGCGCGGCGGGCGTTAGCTTCGTCGGCCCATTCCTTCTCTTCGCCCAGGATCGTTGACATGCGTTCTTCGCCCGAGGCGGCAAGCTGCGGCACCCAGTCGCTGGGGAAGGCGATGCGTGCCTCGGCGAATTCGCCCTGATGCACGCAGGGAATGGTATAGGTGACCATGGGTTCGTCCGCATCGAGCGATACGTCACCCGTCAGCGGACCGTGGCCCCACGCGCGGAAGTTATCGCCCTTGACGGCCGCCGTCCCGGCAGCGGCATTTGCGAAGTGCACTTCCATCTCGACGTCATCGGAATCCGCGGACCAGCCGTCGCCCACGAATTTCCAATAGAGCTCGGCGGTATCGGCCCAGTTCATAACCGCACCGGTCATGGTGTAGCTCACGTAATAGATCGCGCTATCGCCGCTCTCGTGGGGGCTGAAAACCTTGATCTTTACGCCGTCACCAGTCTGCTCGACCGTATAGACGCCAGAGTCACCCTTGTTCGCGCTATCGACTTTGTTGAACGCGGTGTCCTCCTCCTCGACGCTCAGCACATCGACACCCGCCGTACCGCCCTGCTGGTTGGTGCCCGTATTGATCTCCCAAAACACGCCGTTGATGTCGTCATCGAAATCAAACTGGCGCCCCTCGACAACGGTCAGCGAGCCGTCGGCCTCGACCGTGGCGCCGATATAGGTTTGGGTCATGGAGTAGCCGTCGGCGTGCGCGGCGACAGGCAGCAGCAACAACGCGAGCGCGACGAGCACGCAGACGGAAGCGAATCGCGCAAACAGGCAGCGCTGCCGACAAGTATTGGCAACGGGGGCGTTCATAGGCACATCCTTTGTCTGTAAAACCAACATCGCCATTGTCCCACGTTTGCGGGCACACATGACGAACATCTAGGCGACCGGAGTGCCAAACGGGATGAAAGTCACGCCCGCACCCCGACACTTGGAAAACGATCTATTGGGGACGGAGGAAAACGGATCATTGGGTTGAACCGACAGACAGCAACAAATTTGTTGTTTAGGACGCTCTTTGGCCGAATCCCGCGCCAACAATAGATACCACTTCACAGCTCCGTCACAGGTGTAGCGGCTTTGTGTGGGCTCGGCATGCGCTGATTGAGCCACCAGTCGAGGGGCATAAAGCAGTTGAGCGAAAACGGTTTGCCCCTTTGCCGTTCGCTCGAGGATCATGTCCCCCTTTTCCGCGGAAACCCCGGCAGTTGCGAAGAGCTGCCGGGGTTTCTGTTGTCTAAGGTGCCAAGTTGACGGACAGGAATTAAAGCACCGAGTCTGCAGCCCGCCATACGCAATGCGGGGCCTCGACAACTTGCGGACCACAGTGACGCCTCCCCATCGCGCCCCGCGCTATACTCGTCCGCATGGATATCAAAACACGCAACATAGCAACGCCCGCCGCGGATGCGCCAACGACGCAGCCCGCCTCCGTTCCCGCGCCCGTCGTGGGGCGCTTTGCCCCGTCGCCATCGGGCCGCATGCACCTGGGCAACGTGTTCAGCTGCCTCTGCTCGTGGCTTTCGGCCCGCAGCCAAGGCGGCAGCATTGTGTTGCGCATCGAGGACCTGGACGATCGCTGTAAGCGCCCGGAACTTGCCGCTCAACTGATTGACGACCTGGCCTGGCTAGGGCTTGAGTGGGACGAAGGCCCCTACTACCAGCACGATCGCCTCGACCTGTACGAGAGCGCCTTGCGCCAGCTGCAGGGCGCTGGCCTCACCTACCCCTGTTTTTGCACGCGCGCCGAGCTCCACGCCGCGAGCGCGCCGCACGCCAGCGACGGCACGCCCATCTACCGCGGCGCCTGCCGAGGCCTTTCGGCCGAAGAGGTCGCCCGCCGCAGTGCCCTGCGCGCCCCGGCCACGCGCCTGCGCGTGCCCGCCGTCGACGACCTCGCAGACGATGTGGTCGAATTCGTGGACCGCACGTACGGGGCCCAATGCGAGGCACTCGCCACCGAATGCGGCGACTTTTTGGTGCGCCGCAGCGACGGCGTGTTTGCCTACCAGCTGGCCGTGGTGGTCGACGACGCCGCCATGGGTGTTACCGAGGTCGTGCGCGGATGCGACCTGCTGGGCTCCACGCCGCGCCAAATCTACCTGCAGCATCTGCTGGGACTTCCCACGCCGCACTACGCGCATATTCCGCTGCTCATGTCGCCGGACGGCCGCCGCCTTTCCAAGCGCGATCGCGATCTGGACCTGGGCGAGCTCCGCGCCCGCTTTGGCACACCCGAGGCATTGCTGGGCTGGCTCGCCGGGCAAACGGGCATCGCACCGGACACCACACCGCGCTCTGCCAAGCAGCTGGTCGAATACTTTAGCTGGGACGTCATCCGTGCGCATCGCGAGAACATCACTGTAACTGCCGAGTAGCCAAACGCCTCGCCCCTACGCAACATCCCAGGGCTGGAGTTCGTCGCCCAGGCGAACGATGCAGTCGTAGAGCACGGTGTGGCGCTCGGCCGGGTTGGCATCCCGATGGAAATGCCCGTAGTACCAGCGTTTGTAATCCAAGTGGTCTTCCAGCTCATCGAAAAATGCCGTAAGCCGATCAACGGCGGGGTAATTCCAGCCGGGTGCCGGATAAAGCGTGGGCGAAAGCATGCGCGTAGAGCAGGTGTGGGTGATCACGTAGTCGACCTTCCAGCCCACGCTGTCGAGCTTTGCCCGCGCCTCCTCAAAGTTGCGCTCGTCCGGCAGCTCCTGTGGCCACCAGCTGGAATACGGTATGCGGTATTCCTTGTCCACGCTCGTGGCACCGCCCATAGTAAAGATCGTTGAGTCATCGAGCTCAAAAACCTCGCCGCGCGTCAGGCGTCGGATGGGAGAGGTATCCGATAGGCGCTGCGTCAGCCCACCGTGCCACAACTCCATGGGGCGCTCCGCCCAATGATCGAAACGCTCGTGGTTGCCGTCGACGAACAGCGCGGTATAGGGACGCGATTCCAGCCAGGCGATGTCGGCGCACTCCTCGGCAGAGAAATCCCACGGAAAGCCAAAGTCGCCCGCGACGATGAGATAGTCGTCGCTCGTCAGGCTATCCCCAAGGTCCCAATCGCGCAGCTTTTGCATGTCGAGGCCGCCGTGAATATCGCCCGTCACATAGACCGTCATCGGATCACCACTTCCCTCTTATAACTTTCGAGATCGTGCTCGACCTGCTCGTCGCCCGTGGCATTGACCCACCACGGCCATTTAACGCAACACATCGGCTCGTCTACCTGCGCAAACCAAGCTTTGAGCTCCTCCAAGCTCACCGGGGCGTAGCTGTTGGCGTCCACGCCCACGTCATAGCGCAGCAGTCCCTGCCTGCGGTTGAACTCGTTGTATGCGCCGCCGCAACTGTGGATATGCCCGTGCAAATGCCAGCTGCCGTGCGACATGCCCTGCCAGTCGACCATGGGATAGTGGCTCAGCACGATTTTTTGGCAGTTGATCTTGAGCGCGCAAATGGGCGGCTCGACGATAAAAGCATCCGCTACCGCAGGCTGCGTCCAGTCTTTGTCGTGGTTGCCGGGCAGCAGATGGACGCGCTTGCAGGCAATGCTTTTGCGCAGCTCGTAGGCGTCTTGGACCGTCATCTTAAAGCTAAAGTCACCCAAGATGTAGAGCTCGTCATCCGCAGCAACCTTGCTGTTAATGTTGGCGACCATGGCATCGTTCATCTGCGCAACAGTCGACCAAGGCCTATCGCTAAGCCGTAGCATGTTCTCGTGTCCAAAGTGAGTATCGCCGGTAAACCAGATCACGGGGACCTCCTGTTGCTGCGGGGTATCCATCCCTTAGGGCTTACCCCTCGTTCTTCCATCCAAACGGGTCGAGCACCCAAAAAATCAGATCGAGTACGCCGCCGGTCATCATGGCGCCGGCAAGGGCCATGCAAACGTGCAGAGAACTGGCACTTCGGAGCACGTCGAATGGCCCCAGAACAGCCAGCAGCGCGACCGCTGCGCCGGCAAGGCACAACGCGAGGCACGGCCCCGCGTCCTTGACGCACTTCTTTGCGAGATGCTTGGTGTTATCGCTCATTGGTATCGAACTCCTTAGAGGATCGTTGTTTGGGTACATGCCGCCGCGGCAGAGCAGGGCGGCAGGGTAAGTGTCCCATGCCGTGCGGACACGTTTTTAAACCCATGTATCCGCAGGGACCCATGTCCTTGCAGAACACCCCCGAAGAATCGTCTAAGCCGCTGGCGGGCAACATACTGAACAGGGGGTCTTTCCTCGTTTGAGCGCGGTCGCCAGTGGCACGCTTGTTCTAATGGCATTTTGAGGAAGGTTTTTGCATCCCCCAGAACGGTGATAAATCTTGCCGTTCTTGATGACGATCACCTTGGTTTTTGAAGCAGCCACGCTGCGGGACTTGATGGGCGCATCCGCCTTTTGACGAGCCGGTGCCGTTTTCCGAGGCCAGCCTCTCGGAAAATCAGAATCGCAGAATCGATTGATGTAGCTGTCGAAACATCCATCGAACAGCAGCCCCGTTGCCAAGCCCGCCATGAACCCACAGGCAATCGCGGCCTCTCCTCTAATTTGCATATGTCCCTCCTTAATTAATCTTGAAGATAAAAGCGGCGCGCGCCGCAGGACCCATGCCCTTGCGGCGCGCGCCGAAAATGATCCGCTTTCCTCCGTCCCTAACGGATCAGCTGGCGGCGCTTGTCGGACAGGAAGACGCCGGCGGCAACCAGGACCGTGCCTCCAATTACGAACGTCTCGCCCAGCAGGTTGGACACGTCGCCCGTGGCGGGCATCGTCGTCTGCTGCGTGGTGGCCTCGGACGCCGAGGTCATGTGCTTGGCCTGGTACGCCACCTGCGTCGCAGGCTGAGTCTGCTCGCCATTCCCGCGCTCGGCGGCCTCTTGGCGAGCGATCTCGGCGTTGAGCTCGACAATAGCCTGGTCGAGCTCGGCCTTGGCGGCGGTATAGTTGGCAAGCGCCTCCAAGTAGGCAGGTGCCACAGCATCCGTCGCAGCAACGGCAGCGTCGAGCTCAATCTTGGCAGCTGCGGCGCGCTCGGCGGCATCGTGGGCTGCAGCGATCTTAGCGTTGAGCGCCTCATCCGCATCGTTGGCACGGCCGCTAGCGATGGCGTCGGCAAGGTTGATCCTGCGCAGGCGGGCAACCGCGGCGGCAGAAGCATCGCGATCAGCGGTCGCATCCGTTACGGCGTCGTCCGCCGCAGTCACGCCAGACTCGGCATCGGTCTTCGCCGAAGCCGCTGCCTCAACAGCAGCATCGGCAGCGGCCTTGTCCTCCGTCGCCTGAGCAAGCGCCGCGGCGGCATCATGTAGCTGAGCCGCACGAGCAGCAGCCGCGACGGATGCGGCCTGAGCCGCGGTCACAGCCGTGCCGGCACCGCTCGCAGCAGCCTGGGCGGCAACAAGCTCGGCCTGGGCAGCAGCGACGTCGGCATCTGCCTGGCCTGCCGCACCCTGCGCGGCATTCACTGCAGCCTGCGCGTCAGCCTGAACGGCACGCGCCCCCTCGAGCACCGCCGAGGCCGCATCAAATGCACGCTGAGCAGCGGCAACGTCGGCAGAGTACGCAGCCAGCTCGTCCTGGGCGGCAGCAAGCGCGCTCTCCTTGTCGCCAACGCCGGCGCGAGCGGCATCCAGCGCACGCCGGGCAGCGGCAGCCTTGCCCTTGGCGACATCGAGTTCATCAGACTTGGCAGTCACGACACTCTGCGCCGCGGTAACCGCAGCGCTGGCAGCGTCCACGTCGGCGCGGGCATCAGCCACGGCACGCGCAGCGGCCTCAGCCGCGGCCTGCTTCTCCCCCACGGCAGCCTGGGCATCCGAGGCCCCAGCGGCAGCAGCGTCAACATCGGCGGCAGCAGCATCGACTTGAGCCTGCCTTGCAGCGGCGGCCTGCGACGCGGCGCTCACCTTGCCGCCAGCCTGCGCAGCCGCGCCCTGAGCGGCAGAAAGCTCCTGACGAGCCGCGTCCACGCCCTGCCCAGGATTTGCCAACGAGTCACACCACGCATTAAGCGCAGCCTCGTATTCGGCAACCGTCATCGGATTGGCGGCATTCGTGTACCATCCTCCAGACATAGAGAACGTCTGCGCCTGCGTAAGCCAACGGTTCATCGTCCCGCGCGTGCAAACCCCCATACCCGTTACGGTGTAATCGGGATCGATCACATTCATGTAGTGACCGACTGTATGCACGCTCCCGCCATGCGCAGCCACGTAGCGATCGATTTCGTCGCCATGCTGCTCGTAGAAATCAAAAGCAGCCTTTCCCGTAAGGCCCGTCGCTCCCAGCGTAGCCGCAGCGCGGTCAAAGACGGCCTTCTCCTGATCGACCCACTGGATGAACGGGTCGCTTCCGTAGTTCCACGCCACGTTTTCGCCCACGTTGAACTGCATGGCGTGCGCAGTCTTGGTATCGGAGAAATTCGCATCGGCAATCGCGGTCGCCATCATGGCATACGTCACCTTGAGCTCACCCAGGCCAACGCTCGCACGATACTTGTTGCACGCCTTGAGCCACACAATCGCTTGCTTCATGTTGGTCAGACTCGTCGCGTCAACCTCCTCGCCCACCTTGGTGAGGCTGGCATATTTGCAGTTGAGAATCAGGTCCGCCGCATCGTCGGCACCCACGCTCTTAAAGAACGCAATGGCGCCCTGGCGGTAGTTTTCCGCCGAGGCGTTCGCCGTAGCCTGAGCGGCGTCGAGCTTGGCCTGCGCTTGAGCTACAGCCTGATCGGCCTGCTGCTTTTGAGCCTTTGCCTGGTCGAGCGCCTTGTCGGCAGCGTTCTTCTCGTCCTTAGCGGCCGAGAGCTTGGCCTGAGCGTCGGCCAGCGCCGCAAGCGCATTGGCATGCTCGGCCTTAGCCTGATCGACGGCGGCGTCTGCCGCGGTCGCAGCAGCCGTGGCAGCGTCCAACTTGGACTGCGCGTCAGCCGCAGCCTGCTGCTGGACGGCGAGCGCCTGCTGAGCAGCCTGCACCTCACCCTCGGCAGTGGTCACTTCCTGCGAGGCAGCAGCGAGTTCGCCCTCGCGCTGCGCCTGGACCGACTTGGCGGCGTCCAGCGCGGCAGCGGCGGCGTCCACCTTGGCCTTGGCAGCCTCGTACTCCGGGCCCGCGGCACCCTGCTCGGCACGGTCGAGATCGGCCTTGGCGGCGTCATAGCTCGCCTGAGCGGCATTCACATCCTTATCGGCCGCATCCTTTGCCTGCTGAGCTGCCGAAAGCTTGCCTTGCGCGTCCTGCTGTTTGGCCGCGGCGGCATCAACGCCAGCCTGGGCATTCGAAAGCCTGACCTGCGCGTCGGCGGCCTGCTGCTTTGCCTGCTCCAGCTCGCTCGCGGCCTGCTCGGCAGCGGCCTGAGCCGCGGCAACAGCCTCGGGCGTGGCATCGGCAGCAGCGGCCTGCGCGGACTTGAGCGCAGCCTGGGCATCGTCGGCGGTCTTCTGGGCAGCGGTCAGGGCTTCACCCTTGTCCGTCAGATCCCTCTTTGCGGCATCGAGTGCAGCTTGAGCGTCCTCGAGCGCCTTCACGTCCGCATCGGCCTTGTCCTGCGCGGCACCCATCTGCTGCTCCAGCTCGGCCGAAGCTGCAGAAGCGGCAGCGTCGCTTGTGCCACGGGCCGCATCGTAGGCGCTCTGAGCCTGCTGCTGGTTGGCAGCGGCGGCGTCGTAAGGAGCGGCGGCCGCATCCAAATCGGCCTTGGCAGCAGCGGCCTTAGCGCGAGCCGCATCGACCGCAGCCTGCAGGTTGGCGACCTTCTGCACCGCTGACACCGTGCCCGCGCCAGCGCTAGCAGCAGCCGCGCTCGTCAACGGAGACAGCACCGCAGCCGGCTTCGCAGTAGCGTCGGCACCGTTCGCACCCTGCGCCACCGCAGTCAGCGGAGACAGCAGCGACCCGCCCGTCATGGCGATCGTTGCCGCAGCAACTGTCGCCATACGCCCGGCGGCCTTCGCCTTACCCGCAGCGCCGCCATTGATGTTCTTGTTCACGTTCTTGCTCATTGCCGATTCCTTCCCACGATGAGCTGATGTTTGACACATAATCGATCCAATATGCCCCGCTAAAAAGAGGTGATAACGGGGTAATTAAATCGGAGGAGTTGGAGACAAGCCCACATCCATCAGCGGATGCCGAGCTCATACTCCCGCTCGCGCTCAATATCATTCAGGTACTCATAATCTTCGGAGCTAAGCTCTAGATCATCTTGAGCGAACATGTAGTTCTCGGCCTTAGAACCAATACTGCAACCGTAGATGGTATTGAGATCGATATGGTCGGTATTGTCGTTGTAAAGGGGGAAAAATCTGCTGGTCATGCTCAAGTACCTCTCAACATAAACTGAAAACTCGTTTGCTTGGTCTCTTTTTGAGACCCCATCTGATGTGCTATGGCTGCAGTATATGTTCTCCCCTTTTACAATGCAAGCGTAATTTCAAAAAGTTCTAGGAGCGATAATTGCGCAACACCATCACTTGTCGCCACCGCCATCCTCTACCGCGCCCTCACGCGCAGCGCACTCGTTGAGATACTTGACCGGAATCGGCCACACGGACGGAGCCTTATAGCGCGAAAGGCCTATGTTGGCCAGCTGAACCAACAACTCAGACAAATCATCGCCGTCGAGTACCTCAATCGAACGCACGTGAATCGCAGTCGCCATATCCTCCTGGGTGCCGTTGTTGACGCCCGCAAAATAGCAAGTCTTGCCCGCACGCTCGAACGTTCCAATGCCGTAATAAGGCGAGTTGTAGCTCTCGAAAATCTCTTTCTTACGCCCTGCTTTGCCTGTGAGCTGATGCTCACCCACCAGGGCCATAAAGTTATTGGAAAACGTCGTCAGTCCCGTATCCCGCACGCGCGCAAGCATAGACTGCCCGTCCGCATGCACGTCAAAGACATAGGCGCCCTTATCGAGTTTGCCGTCCGCGGTCAGCAGATCGAGCTCCATCTCGTCCTCGGGACCATCCTCTGCCGAATGTGAGGCATAGCGCATGCCCCCATCCGCGCCAATCGCCAACGTAGCGATACGCGAATCCAGCTCAATCTTGTCCTTTGTTTTATGCGGCACATCGACCAAGCCACACACCGTCACCGACTCAATATCCAAAGCATCAAGATCAAACGCCGTCACCCGCTCGTCGACAACATCCTGCTTTACCAGCAGTTCTTTGAGCATGGCGCCCAGGATCGCCTCTTGCGCATTGCGATCCTTTTGCTTTGGCGCCACCTTAAACAGTGGCTCGCACACATCCGGTGTCACGTGCTGTTCCACCACGCCAGCATGTAAGGCATAGCCGTCGTCCTCAGCAACCTCATTGGGCACAACGACAAGGTTCAGCGCCCGCGAATCCACGGCCCTTCCGCCATACGTTGCGCGAACGCCCCACGAGGAATCGTTAAGTCGATCGGCCAGCTGGCGCGCCACTTCGGCAAGCCCATTGCGCGCAAACGACACCACGATTCGCTGCCCCGCCATGCGCTCCGCAACCACGCGCGCGTACTCATCACCCTTGAGCACCTCGTAGAAACTCTTACGCGGGTATTCCATGAGCGTCACCCGGGCGAAGTCGCTGTAACGGCGTTCGAGAATCTGCAGCTCTCGATACAAAATGCCCTTCTTGGTATAGGCGACCTTGTCCGCCTGGGCCGAGAACGTCAGATCACGGCGCTTGGACGGCTTGTCGCCCTTGGCTCGGCGCAGGATGTACTCGTCTTTTTGTTCGTGGGCAAGCACCATCGTCGCCACGGGCGATAGCCTGTAGCCCACTTGGCTCTTAATCTTTTCGAGCTCTTTCTCGTCACCTTGTGCCCTGCCAATAAGCACACGGCGCTTGGTAAACGTCCGAATCTTAAGATCAAAGGTGCAATCCTCATCGATAACGATTTCAACCGTTTCGATCTTGGCAGGTCCCCTTCCGTCGCTTTCGACAGCATCGCGGCGGGCACCCTTGGCGCTAATGACATACAGGTGCCCGGTGTCATTGGGAACTTCGTCCTCAATCCCCTCAAACTGAGAGCAGGAGTTGAACAGCAAGCGGAGCGCAACGTAATCGTCCAACTCGTTCCAATTAGTTTTAATCGGAACTATCTGCTCCTGATAAAGCGAGGCATTAAGGTCGCCCGTCTGCACGCCCGCTTTGACCATCAGAAAGACGCGGTTGTCTGCAAGCTGCGTGAGCGCGACGACCTTGCCCGTCTGGCACACATCGGCCATAAAGTTCGCCACGGCATGCTTGCCCGCATCGCCGACGTTGCACCAAAAGACCGAGTAGCGCTCCTCGGCAGCAGCGGCATCGAGCTGCAACACGAGCTCTGATACGGCGATGTCTCCCAAACCGCACGGCTGGTTATGCTTCGATTGCACGGCCGATCGCCTCCATCATCTCCAAATTGATTGCACCGTCGGCGGCCATATAAGGAACGGAGAACACAGTCCCCTCAGCATCGAGTGCCTTGGGCACGCACTCAAGCGCTGCCTCATCAGCCAAAACGTTGACGATTAGCAGGCGTTTCGCCCCAACCTTTTGAGCCTTCGCCCTAAAGCGCTCGGCATCCGACGCCTCGCGACCGTCGCGAACATAAGCGATATAGGCACCGATGCGATAGTGCTTAAAATCGATCCATACCCCGGTCGTGTTGCCAGCAGCATCGAGCACCTCAAAGTCGCCACCTGTCTCGGCGTGTGCCGCATCGCCACGCGTAAGCGAATAGCGGCCGTCGTAATATGCCTCAAAGATTGCCCTTCCGGCAGATTCTCCCAGCTCACCCAGGTAGACCGCCTGGAACATATAGGGCGTCATGTGCGCCGTCGCCGCCGGCTGCAGCGTTGTGGGCACCCCGTCGCTCGACCAACGCTCACGCACTTCGCGAATTGACAGCAGCTCGGGTACGCGCGCCGCCGCCTGGCTCACCTGGCGAACCGTCGCACCCTTTAAGCCCTCCTTGCAGTGGCAACGATCCTCCAGACGAGCAGCAATCTGCTCGACGGGCTCACCATCGTAGCTAGGGAATTCAAAGTGCGGCACCTTGCATGCCCCGCCTTCTGCATAGGCATAGCCATTTGCAGCATGCGACATGCGCAGCGCGGTACTCCGGCGCTCTGGGTATTGCGCGAGATCTTCCCACGGCAGGCAAAAATGATGCAGGTAAAAGTCGCGCTCGCCATCAAAAGCAGTGAGATCTTCGTCCCCGGCGTTTAGCGAGGTAACTTTCCACGCCAGCTTTTCGTGCTTTTGCTTGGCAAGGTTGTTCCTAAAGGCGGCAAGGTTCTGCTGCTTAACGGCAGCGTGTTCCTTGTTGTCCGTCATATGGTTGTTGGCAGCGGCGCAGGCACCAACCACCTGCTCAAGCTCGTAGCCCATCGGCAAATCATGCAAGAACGAAAAGTTGCAATCGTTCGCAATCTCGCGGTCGAGCAGCACCTGCACGCAAGGCATCTTTACACTCGTGCGCATCAGGCGACCCACAGCCTGTGCCACAATGCGAGCGCCTTCGGCCTGATAAGAGAGGGTGTCGCGCACCGGCAGGCTCTTATTAACGCCAGATAGAAGCATCCGTACGTTCCGGCGCTTTTGAGTAAACGGAACCTCGCCGCGTGCTACCAGTTCCTCCTGCTCCACCACGCCAAGTAGCGCCTGCTGGACAAACTTATTTGAGTTGATCTCCACTCCCCAGGTCAAACGACTTGTGGGCGACTCGATATATAAGAAATCAAGATCCATCTTGGGGCGACGGTCGGCATTTTCAAAGCCGCAATCGACCTGATGAACCATGTCGCACAGATTCTCCGGCACCTTGTATTTGAGATTCTTGGAAAAGCCACCGGCCGAAAGATTGATAAACATCAGGGTCGGCTGGCCCAGCTCGAGACGTTTTTGAGCGCCACGCCAACCTGCATCCCATTCCGCAGCGTTAAAGCACGGCACCATGTCCTTGGCGGCCTCAAGCGATTTCTCGTACGACATCTCGGGGCACTTGATGTTTCTAATCACCAGCTCCGCGACAATCTCGCGCGCAAGATCCAGCGCCAGACTATTGAATTCGCCATGGTTTCCCATGTGGCGCGTGGTAAAAACGGCTCCCGCCCGTTGCTCGTTACGCGCCACACCACGGGCCCAAGTACTCACGGCAACAAGCGTCTTGCTCAGGCGCTTCAGCTCAAACTCGATGCTCTTGGCGTCGCTCACGCCCACCCTGTCAGCAATCTTTAAGCGCAAGCGCACCGCAAGTCCCTCACTCACGCCAATCCCGTCAAAGAACCGCATCGCGCGCTCGTACACCTCGTCGGGCGACACAATGATGCCGCCAAAGGCGCCGCCTGCCAGCGCGACCATGCCGGCAATTTCCTTGGACTCATCCACCCAGGCAATATCGACGTCGTACTCCTTCGCAGCCTGTTTGTTAAACAGCTTAGTCTGTCGCACGATTTCCTGGTTGAGCTCGCCAATCCAAGCGTCCTTGCGAACCACGCCATGAACCTCGTCAAGGTAATCGAGGTTGAAGTTTTTGACGGTCGGCGCACTCCATGTTGCGCTCATACACACGCAAGGCGCTTTGGCGGCAATGGAGGCAAGGTAGGCCTCGGGCATGCGCTCAATGCCGTGGCTGGTTAGGTACGTGGTAAACATGTGCTCGATGGTGGTTTCCATCACTAGATAATCGACACCACGCGCATACATCGAGTCGTCGGCGGCATCGATCTCGTCATTCTTGCGATCTTTAAAGAACAGCGCCAGCATCAACGAATCCCAAAAATACTTCTCGCTGGTCTGGTTGTTCCTAATGCCCAGGGCATCGATGATGTTCTTGCGCGAAAGGTCGTCCTTGTACGAAATGCTGCCGTAGTACAGCTTGTCCATAAGCGTGGCGCAACGGGCGAGATGACCCACCACCATCCTGACCAGACCGCGTGCACGACGCACCGCCTTGCTGACGGTTTGCTGCCCACTCCCTCCGCGAGTGATAATCATATTGCGAGTACCGCCCTCATTGAGTTTGAAGCGCAACGGATTCGCCGAGTTGTCGCCCACCGAAATATCGTCGCTGCCAAACAGATGTCGACCGGAGAGCTGCTCTTCTTTCGCCTCGTCAGACAGCGCAAAAGGCGGACGCAGTTTCATGTCCTTAATACAAGAGGCGAGTGCCTTTTGAATTTTCTTGGCATCCTTGGCGATTTCTTCGGCATCTTCCTCTACGCTCGCCCGCGAAACCCTGTTCCTCTCGGCGTTTGACCCTTTGTGATCGCCCGACGTGGAAGCGTGCGTATAGACCGCCATCCATTGATCTCGATTCCCCAGTAGCAAGGGGTCCACCACACCGCCGTTAAAATGACGATCGAGGATACGCAATACTTCGTCCGGTTGAAACGTCACGGGATCGTCTGTCAGCGTCGACAGTATGTCGGCCTTCATGTGGTCGATTTCATCAAAGATAAACAGGCCCTTCTCGGCAGCCATTGCGTTAAAGAGCACAACGCCTGCACCGGTCACTGTATCGATCCTATTGATGAGCTTTTGCGGCGTCAGGGCAATCACATGCGGTATGCTCTCGTCATTGAGCAGGGCAGACGGCCAAATCTGGGGGATCACCTCCATGCCGCGCGTGATGTTTTTGAGCTCGTGGCTCACAGCCCAACGCAAGCTCGCATCCGCCGACGATAGCTTGTCGCGAAGGGCGGGGGTCAAACGGTCTGCAACACCTCCCAGACGATTTCGAGTGTCAAGGATGCCCAAAAGGTCATCGGCGATCTCCATCGCGTTGCCCCACGCTCGCTTAATGATGCGATGAGAGCTCTCGTCGTCCGCCTCGATGGGACACGGAATGTCGCGCACGCCCACGGCGCCCTTACCGCGCGTAGTCTCAATCCAATGCAGGATGTTATCGCCCGCACGCGGAAGATCGAACACCATGCGCTGCGCGGCATCGCCATCCATGCCCTGTTCAACCAGCAATTTGCGCACGCTCGCAACGTAGTTGTCGCGGTTGTCCTTACCCGGCACCACAAACACCAGGTAACGACGGCCCGGGCACTTGTTAAAACAGCCCGAATCGTCCCAGCCACCGGCGATGAGGTCGGCTGTGACCTGCTCGGCCGTATAGTTTTTACCCGAGCCCGTCGTGGCGCCCAAAAAGTACAGGCCATTGTTGCCCTGATCCTTGGGGGCAAACAGCGCACGCTCAAAAAACTCGCGCATCGCCTTTTGACGTGCAAGATAGGGAGCGAGCTCCTTGTCGTCCGCAGACGACGGATTCGATTGGCAGTTGAGATCCCACATAGCCATGGTCAAACCTCCGATTTAGTTGTTACACGTGTTTGATACCATCCCGTGCGGACAAAACTCGCGCTGGGCGGTCAAGGCGGCGGCGTCCATGCCGCTTGAGAGAAGAAAGAAAGGAAAGAGGAGCAGTCAGCGACTACTCGCACGAAGCGAGCAGTTTCTTAAGATCGCACTCCAACGCCTCGCGCTCTTTGGCATCGATCACTGCAAGGGCAACACGCATCAGGGATGCATCGGCGGCAGACTCCTGAACCTGGTCGGGGCGCTTGCTAAAGCTTTTCCCGGCAGCCTTCCGATCGGTCGCGCCGTTCAGTGCGGTGGCTAAAGATTGTCATCGGACTTTGCGCTGGCTTTGGCCGCCTCTTCGCCCGCGATCAGGTCCTTAACCGTTATATACGCACTGTACGTAGCATCCTCGATCTTTTCCAAAACATCATCAGGGTCGCAAGTGCCCCAAGTTTCTTCGAGGACTCGAGCCAATCCCCAAGCAGCGCTGAGCAGGACGTCAACGTCCTTTAGATCTAAATGATCGACCGTAAAGGGATAGTCCGCGCACTCCAGTAGATACGTGTCAACTGCGCCAATTGCCTCAGCCACGTATGGCTCAAGATCGCAATGGGGTTGGAGGGCGCACAGCGCCTTGTGCGGATCGGTCGGCTCGATCCAATACAGCGTTGTCGCATCCTCGCATTTCTCGAGCGGATAACGCTCAACCGCCTTCTCCCAACTTTCATACCAAGGATCGGCGTCGCCGTCCGTCATCGACCTGCAAAGATCAATCGCCGCAGAAACAGTCGCACACGAGCATCTATAACTGGCGCCTTTCCTAAAATCATCATTGAGCTCGTCGTCGCCAGACAGCCTCGCCTCCATGATCAGAAACGGGCCGTCATCATCTGTAATGCTCATGGGATAGTTGTCACATTCGTAGTACGGATACATTTTGTCTCCAATCAACCGTTCGGTCACATTAACAAGCAATATCAAAACCGCGCTCACGCGGAGGGTTGTCGTCCTCGATCCATTCGAGCCCGTCGTTCTCATCGATTCCGGCATCGGGGACTGACGACCATCTGAACTCGAAACCAAGCTGGTCAAGCTCATCGACTCGCTCACTGATTACTCCGTACGCATCCAACGCATTCTCGAAATCCTCCGAAGACACATAGCCGCGCTCGCACTGCTTGCGCATCTGGTGCAAACGACCCATGGCGGCAGCGATGATCTCGCGAAGAACGATAACCTCGCGCTCGCATACATCGATGTTTCCTTTGTTGAGCTTGATGCAATCGGACATAACGGCCTCCCTGGTTTTAAGCCTTTTCGCTTGATTCCATTGAACAGCCGCAAACAGCCGCGTAATATGACTTTTATCGGGTTTTAAATTTTGGCTGTTTGGAGCATTAATGCTTGATTCCGAACAAGAGCCGTTTAGCTGGGGTTTCGAGGCTGGCTTTCTTCGCTCTCCCGTCAATCCCCGCATGCTTCTTCTTAACAGAACGCCAGAGATTGATTGCGCCGATGACGGAAACGCAACCGGCAATGCAAGCGCATGGAATCTCGTCTCCGTAGCCAACGACCTATTACGCGTCGACTTAAGCTCGCTTTTCAACGAGATTGGGGGCCACTTTCGTGAGCGAGCAAAATTGCGCTTTTACATCGATTTGCAGAACGCCATTCGTCAGCCCCCTGCTCCCCACGATGCGCAACACGCTTCGATGGACTACGCAGCCGAACCAGACCATGACGACTGGCTCGATCCAGACGATTCCGACCAAGAGTCCGCGCAAGCAGAATTGAACGAAGCCGAAATCGAAGTCAACCTTCAAAAACAAAAGGAACGCGACCTCGATTTCTTTGCTCCGATATTCGATAAAGCCATTACGCGCCATGCACACGGAGAGATATCTGGCATGGCCAGGTATCTCCTTGAAAATGTCTGCAGGCAGTGTGTCATGAACATCACAGCGATTCCCGACTATCGCTATTACAGCTGCTGGATGAACAACAACGCTATTGAGTGCAACGAAATCAACCGCCTGTACCGCGCGGTGATCACGACATCGGCCCAACTCAATAAGCAAGAAATGGCGTCCCTCTTCAGCTCCTATCTCAAGCTCGTGTCGAACGACATGGACATTACAACTACCAACGGCAAGACCGGGCTAACAGAACCGGTGCCGTATAAACGCGACAATCCAAGAGACAACTATCCAAAGGTCAACTCGCAGATAGAAACAGCTTGCGTTTGCACCAATACCGATCTCTTTCGAGCGCTTCTCATTGTTTTTTATCAGGAATGTCTGGAGCTTGCCCCGCTGCTTAAAAACACCGAGGCACCTAGCCTGCTCGCGCAAAACGAAGAGTTTTTCCCAGCCGCCATCAAAACAAGCGACCCGCGACAATTTCGATTATTCGATAATCAGCTGCCGGCAATCATCCGCTTTGGCGACGCTTTTGCATACGCAGCCAAAAAGCACTTGCCCGGAAACGAAACGGCTCAAAAGCTCGAAGAACATTTGAGCGATATAAAACGCATGAATAGCGCCCCCTTTATGCAGGCGTTTCGCAAGAACTATCTCGAGGCTATGCGCGAGAACCAAATCTACGCAAATGGAGACTTCCATACGTATGCAGAGCTTAACGACCAGGAAAACCTCAATAGGCTCGTAAGGCTTCAAGCTGTTATTGCAAAGGCAGGAGAGCTTTACTTCACCGAAGAGGAATGTTCCTTTGCAAGCCTTTATGCCCGCATCCTCCACGAGCTGCTGCTGTGCGGTATTATGCCGATAACATGCCAAACCTGTGGTTCGCTCTTTTTTCCGACCGGCCCTAACAGCAAGTACTGCGATCGATATAACGCGGCGACCAAGCTCTATTGCAACCCGCGGCACAACGCCAAAAAACATCTTGGTCGCAAATCACCCCGCGACGTCGCACTCAATATACGGAGAAAAGCCGGCACGGCATACGAAAAGGGTTTAACGGATTGTGCCCACTATTTTGACAGCCTTGGCAATTTTGTTCTCGATGGTCTTGGCCCAACATACCAAGCGAGCGACCTAATTTCCGACGAGCTCTATGCGGCATGGCTGTCTATCGTCAACCAGCCCAATTGCAGGACAAAAATCAGGCGACCAGATAGGAACGGTTTTCCATACCCCGTACTGTGGTACGGATTCATCCTCAATGGCATACAGTATGTACAAGTCGAGTTTCCCGAAGCCGAGTACCCGGCGCTTTTTGAACGCTTGAGCCAGCTCGCCGAAAGCCCGCAATCAAAGTGCACGCTGAAGCACAAGGGACCCGGCGAGCACCCATACAGCTCATGGCTTATCAAGTTATACGAGTTGTTGGAGATCATTGCGCAAATTAATAGCGCCGACCAGGTGGCAAAGCCCATTCCATTGCTTGGAATAGATAGGGACGATTGTGTCTCGACCGACCCGACCGCCCAAGGCACACGGAGCGCGCCCGACGCATGCGTCTACAGCACCGGCACGATAGATAGCCTTAGCTTTACCGTGTATACGAAGGGATATGACCCGGAAAAGCGGGAACGAGCCTGATGTAGCGGCTTCGAGCGAAGCCGCCGGTCACGGGGTGGCACCGGGGCGCGGACGCCGCGGGCCATTGGGAGCAACCCTCCTCCGCTACCTGCGCGACGTGGCAGCGCCGCTGCGTCGTCCCTGTCGCCGAACATCGTCCTGAAGGCGCGGGCGGGTGTCCATGAACAGCCGCGCCCGCACTAGCCTGGGGGACAGCCGCCCCGCCACCAGCAGTGCGCCGGCACGCCTCGGCACCGCCAGGGTCTCCGCCTCCACGGGCAGGGCAACTTTCTCGATGACCTCGGCAGAGCACACGCCCGACAGGTCAACCCCGTTGTAGACGATTGGCCTCATGCGTTGCCCCTCGCGCGCCCGTAGGTGTTACCGCTACTCTGAAAATGACCAGATGATCACCCAACAATCTTTGGCGAGTGGGGGCTGAACGCATCGTTGCCGTTCTGTTCATCCACCGCCCTGCGCCCCAGGCTTAAGGGTTCTGCCGCGTCATCTTCCACCCGCACGGACAGGACATAGTAGAAGTCGGCACCCTGATTCCCACGATCCCGCACGTAGCCAAGGTCGGCCAGGCGGTCGGCCAGCTCGTCCCTCGAAACCAGCTCATTCGAGGTTATGCGACACGCCACAGGCTCGATCTCGTAGGTGTTCGTCTGGCTTATGGCGTTCCGATAGAAGCGGAACCACGACGTGCGGAAGAGATCCTTATGGTGCGAGTAGACATGCCCGTCCTTAATGGCATAGAAGTAGAAGAGAAAGCGCCCGCCCTTGCGGAGCCTGCCGCTGCTTTCGAGAAAGTGATAGTAGTCATCGGGAGAGTCCCCTCGAATGTAGCCAATCACGAACGATTCGCCACCATGCCCGTAGGAGTCGCTATCCGTCTTGCCCGCGCTTGGAGGCTCAGCCACAACCATTTCGGTGAAGTAGCTCAGCCGGTTCAGCCGCGTATTGCTTGCCGTGTTCTCGCCGATGACCTTCTCTATGAAATCGCGCAACGCATTCTCTGCCGTCCTGCTGATGCTCGGCTTCATGGCGAAAGCGCCGACACCCGGCAAAATCTCCTCGAAGAGCCGGAATTGGCCCTTCTCGCCCGTTTCGCCCGACCCCGGATAAAGCACGTAGCTGCCAACCGTGCGCCGTATCGCGTCGTTGTACGTGTGCATCTTCAGCAGGTCACCGCGCTTGTAGGTGTTCGTGGTGGAGGCCGCCTTCTCCTCGTTAAGTTCCTCGCGCTCTGCCTCCTCGGTGCCCACATCCTTGCCGACAAGCCCCGTCAAGTCGGTGATGCGGTACTTGGCGTCGAAGTGGACGAATGCAACAGCTCCATCTTGCACTGCGGCTCGCTCGTTTGTATAAGCATCCGGGAATATCGCGAGCGTGTAGTCGGGTCTGAACGGTCTCGAGTACGAACCCTCGTAACGAGTGGCATGAAAGTCACGGGGCGAGAAGGTGCGGTTGTAGTAGAGGTTTACCTTCGCGCCGCACTGCGCAATCTGGAATGACTGGCAGGAGCGTACGCCCTGCTTGAGGGATATTGACAGCCCACCGTCGGGATTCGTCCCGATAAATGGGTGGTCATCGGTGCTTATCGGCTCGCACCCCTCGATCCCCCTTACGATGTCGTACAGCTCAAAGAAGATCCAGTACTCGTAGAGGAGGGCCACATTCTTCGATTCGCCCTCGTAGATGTCATCCTTGCCCTTCCAGTCGAGCTGCAGCGCCATATCGAGCATGGAATATGCGAAGAAGATCTGCGAGTATCCCTCGCGCTTCTGCAACACCTGGTTGTTCTGAGGCATCATCTGCAGGGTGCCGACATCGTCGAAGAAGGCGTCGCTGAGTATCGTATCCAGCATGGCGTGCAGCGCGGCGGCTTCGCGATAACACTCCGTCTGCCGAGTATCGCCCTTCTCGGCATCCAGGACAGTCATCAGAGAGGTGCAGATCCGGTCAATCTCATGCAGGGCAAATTTCACAAACCGATTGGCGGGCGTGTCGAGCAGGTCGTACTTGCGCGTGACGCTGACCATCTGGGGGAGGTAGACGCCTCCCGCATCGCCGCCGCAGTTCAAGCGCGTCCACATCCGGCTGTTCGAGAAGGGGTTCGTATAAAACCTCCGGGACGGCATGCCAGCCCCAACCGACCGCAGCTCGTCCTCGTGATCCAGCGTCCTATCAGGGTTCCTCTTTATCGCCTCGAAGAGGGCTTGGAGGTTCGGTTCGTAGCAGAACTGCCGCAGGAAGACGAACTGCTCAAGCAGCGTCTCGCGATTCTCGTCGGCTTGCTTGTAAACGTTCGACGTGGAGCCCGAGTAGTCAAGGAGCAGCGCAGCGCACCTTGCGGCAAGCTCCTCGGTGAGCTCGATGTAATCGTCTTCATAGCCAATCTTGAGCGGGACGACTTCGAACTGTAGCATCGGCGCATCAGCTTCCTCGCCGAATCGAATCCTCGAACGCCCGAGATAGTTCACGAACTGGAAGGTGACACTATTGCCGTTTCTGTCGCACCTGATATTCTTGCCTTCGTTTTGGAACGAGGCGCGAGGATGCAGGCCACCATCAGGGGTCCGCTCGTATTCGAGCACATAACATGTGGTTTCGTTGATTCGAAGCGTGGGACTCCCGTCAAGACCGTCCTTGACGGCGAAGGCTGGTGTTGAACCAGCGCCATTCTGGGATGCTTCCGGCTTGAGACCGAAACACGTCAGCCCGGTTAGCCCGGTCTGCTGTTCCTCGTCCCAATCGACTCGGTCATGCGCACCGCTCTGGTAGAGCCTGGCTATTGTTCTTCCATCCGCTGCAAAGCGGATTGCGCCGATGCTGCCGTCCATAGGCTAGATGAAGCTCGCATACTGCACGTTATCGAGTTTCGCTGCCATCTGGCTTATCTTAACGGAGCTCAGCTCGCCATCGCATATGTCTTTCAGGCTTTTAAGCAGATTGCCGATCTCACGCTTGTTACCATGGAGCTTCGGCAGCACCTTCTGGACAATCTGCTCATCGACAGAACGCTCGAGTTCGTAGTTCTCGCCGTCAAGCTCGTGCGCGGCATTAACGTACATTCGCACTTCGCGCACGGTGCGGAAGGCAAACTCATAGCCGCATTTCTCCAGCTCTTCATACAGCTTGCCGAACTTCTCGAAGATGGCGTTAGCATCATCTTCGCTGATGTAATTGGCTCCCTCCCATATGTCCTTGGCGAGACGCAGAAAAGCCTGGGGGACGCCGGAAGCTGCGACGGCAACGTCCGGCGCATCCTCGATGGCTTTGAACCCTGCGAGGACTTCGGCCTTCGACGGCTTGAACTCTATGACGTTTGCCCTGTCGAGCACCTTGGGGCTAAACATGTAAGTGGTCTCATCGATGTTCACGGTGCCGACAACGAACAGGTTCTGCGGATAGGGCAGCCTGTCAGCACCGCCATCGCCGTACCCATCAAGCACGATGAGGTTATCCTCGCCGATGGTCTCCATGTGGCTGAGGAAGTCTGAGAAATACCGCTCGACATGGCTCAGGTTCATCTCGTCGAGGATGAGGAAATACGGAACCTCGGGGTTAGCGTTGGCCCGTTCGATGAGTCTCAGTATGCCGGTCTCTTCGTACGCGCCTTTGCCGCCGTCTGCAATCGGGTTGAAGAAGCCCAGCACCTTGGTGTTGTCGGTCCAGTCGGCACCGACCGGGACGAGCAACCAGTTTGGCTCCCCGTCTTCATCCAAGACCTCAAGGTACTTTGCAAAACGCTTGGAAATCCGCGTCTTGCCTGTTCCGCTGTTGCCAGCAAGGATGACAAAGGGCTTTGCCAGTAGTGACGTGATGTAGCGCCTGGAGAAGTCGGTTTTAAATTCAGCTGGAAGGTTGTTTAGCTGAAAAGTCCTCTTCTCTCTGCTTGATGCTTTCGATGAATTCTTTGCAGCAAGGTCGATTAGTTGATGCATTGCGGGCAGCACGTCATCGCCTTGTTCGTAGTCGATGCCCTCTTCGGCAATCAATTGGCTCGCTATGAGGTTTCGCATGAACTCAGCCACGCTGTAATCAAACTCAAGTTTCCCTGCGTAAACGTCAGCGAAATACTTGAATGCCGTGGTCAGGCTACCAGCCCTCATCTTGCATCCGCGATTGCAAAGGGCAATAAGATCGTCAATTCTCGACTTGTAGTCGTAATCTATCGCACCCGAAAACTGCCCGTCTTTGTATCTGCTTCCAGTGGCGAAGAAGAGTTTCGTTAGCTCCAAGATATATGCATCTTCGGAGACGCCCACAGGCTTTACTTCGGCTGCATCCATCCAGAATGTCCTTTCCGCAAAACCGTCCTCTTGCAACGGCGATGAATCGTTTACTTTGCCCGTCACTGGCAACAACAGCAGTGCGGCAAACAAGTTGCCGACATTTGGACGCTTTGCCCCGTCTCCTTGTATTTGCACACGTACTTTTCCGCCTTTTTTTGCAACGGGATAACGCGTGCCAAGGGAGACAACTTGCCCAGTAGAGGGTACGACTACTTCCAAGATGATTGCGTGTCCGATAATGTCAACTGCAGTCAGCGTATCCCCGTTTGCAAGAGAGCCTGAACCTTTGAGTTCGTACTGTCCAGCACCACCTTGTCCAACTGTTCTCCCGCGAACGGATAGCGTATTCTCGCTATATATAGAATTCGGAATGGGATAGCTCAAATTCCATTCATCGACAAAGGACATGGCAACCACCACAATTAATCTGCTGCATAGTCAGCTATGCATCTAGCAACGTACTCAGCAAGCTTAACTGGCACGGCATTGCCAATCGCCTGCTCAATGTCTGTCTTGGACCCGACAAACTCAAACTCTTCGGGGAAGGTTTGCAGATAGCTGCGCTCCTTGTATGTTAAGGCTCTCACACCTTCAGAAATATCAGCCTTGTCGGCATGATGCCTCTTATATGCTGGCGGTATCGGACGGTTGGTGCCTCGTACCGTTACCGCTGGCTCGTCAATCGTGAAGACGCCCCTACGCTGGAAGTTGCGTGGATGCATGTAGAAGTATTGCGTGCCGAGCGAATCGCCAAGGTAATCCCTGACGGTCATCTGCTTGTCGCTCAGCCTTGAATCCAAGAGTTCGCCGAGAAAGTCATCTTTATCACCAAGATGACCGACAAGGATAAAGCGCCTGCGAATCTGAGGCACACCACATAGACTGGCGTTGAGGACGCGCCTCGTGAGACCGTATCCAGCATTGCGGAATATTTCCAGCGCCTCGGGCAGGACGTCCATCCGCTCGATATTGTAAACATTCTCCATGACGAACCACTCGGGTCTGACGTCCCGAACTATCTCAGCATATCGGATGGTGAGATTGGCCCTTTTGCCGCGCTGTCTGGCGCCCGCAATGGAGAAGTCCTGGCAAGGGGGGCCACCGATTATCATCGACGGCGAATACTCTTCAATTTTCGGGACCGCTTCCGCATCGTAAAGATCGTATTTGAATGCCGGGTGGTCGAAGTTTGCCGAATAGATGTCGACAGCCGCCTGCCAGTTATCAAACGCCGCCTTTATGTTGAAGCCCGCATTCTGGAATCCGAGCGACATACCGCCGCATCCCGAGAAAAGATCAACGCAGTCCATCGCTCACATCCCTCCTGTACTCTAGTAGCGCTCGTGCAACGTAGGTGGCAAGGTTTACCGGTACGGCGTTGCCCACCATCTGGTTGATATCCGTCTTACTCCCAAAGAACTTGAAAGACTCCGGGAAAGTCTGGATCCTACTGCGTTCCTTTGGAGTCAAGCACCGGGCTTGACTGAGGTCCGCCGCGTCGTTGGGGTGAAGCTTGTAGTTCGGCGGTATCGGCCTGTCCACACCACGAATAGTGACCGAGGGCTCGTCGATGCTGAAGATGGCCCGCCTCGTGTAGCTTCGCGGAATTCTGAAGTAGTAATCAATTCCAAGCTCGTTACCGAGATACTCACGAATTGTCATCTGATGGTCAGAAAGGCCCTTCTCAAGATATGGGTCGAGGAACCCGTCGGGCGCCCCAAGGCATCCGATCAAGAAGTATCTCTTGCGAGCTTGGGGGACCCCGCACAGGCTTGCATCCATCACTCGCCCACTCAAGCCATAACCCTGCGCTTTGAGGGTGGCCCGAATCGCTTCCATGGATTTGCTCGTTCGAACGCGTGGGACGTTCTCCATAACGATGAAGCGAGGCTTGCACCTCGCGATGATCTCGGCATATCTAACAGAGAGGATTGCGCGCCCACCATCCTCGGATCTCTTGCCGGCCTGCGAGAAATCCTGACAAGGAGGCCCGCCGATGATGATATCCGGAGCGAAGCCGGCAACTTCCTCGGATACGGAAACGTCGGAGAGATCCCTTTTGAAAACAGGATGCTGGAAGTTAGCGCGATAGACATCAATGGCAGCGTCCCAATTGTCGTAGGCAGCCACAACATTGACGCCAGCCTTTTCGAAGCCGAGGGACATTCCGCCGCAGCCGGCGAAAAGGTCAACTGCCGTTATGTTCCTCTCGTTTTCCACGCGCTCGGTCTCCATTTCGATAGATACAGACAAATAAATAATTATAATTTCGTTTCTTCCAACATGCTTCAAGATCAGTCGGCAACAGAACAAATCCAGTTGTAACGCTTCGCCCGGACAAGAATCGCTCGTGCTCGATTCGAGCTTATTGCCGCCCAGCAGGGCAACCACTGTCGCATGCTCGCCCGTCAGAGGCCGTCCGCGCCGCATCCGCGTCCGCTCCGGATGCCGCGCCGGGTCGGTCGTGCCGCGGACCGTCCCTCGCGGCACGCACCCTCCGCTCCCGCGAAAACCCGTTCAACACAAAGGCTTTTAGGTATAGCCTTATTGCTGTACGCCACGAAGTTCCCGCCCACTCACGCCCTCGCTGCCAAACGAATACGCATCCCTCTCTCTTCTATGGATGCAACGCTGCCGAAATATAAATCGACTCATGCGATCGCTCTCCGACCTCAGCTGAAACGTTTCAGAGCGCAACAATCTTGAACCTCGATCCACCCTCCAGACAAACCTCCTCAGTTCATCCATTACTATCGAGAAGATCTTCCATGAATTTTGACGGCCTGTTTCAGCTGTAATGGAAATAAAAACCAGCTTTTCGAAGTCGGCGCCACAACCAGGCAAGCATTTCCGAAATCGCAGCATCACATCGCTCGATATAAGTAATTTGCTACTGGTGCAACGGCCCCGAGCACCGTTCCCGCGCGACTCTATCGCAAATACGTTGCTTAGAACAGGGCACTGCCACATTTCAGCAAGCCAATCCGAATCCTCGTTTGGTCGGGAGATAGTCCAATTACCCTTTAAATATCATATCGTTGTGGTATTCAATAAACTCAGCTCGTGGGGCAAATCGCTTCGGAAGCGTAATCGGCTCTCCGTTGTAGCGCCACAAATTTACCGCTTCCTTGAAAGTAGCGGCAGGCTAAACGAGGGCGGTGAGTTCCTTTTCTACTTCTACGCCATTAAGGACGGGCACGCGTACTCCCATCATAAAGATCTCTTTCGTACGACCCATTTCCGCTTCTACAGGAACGCAATCAGCGAGACAAACACTTACGAACTTGAACCCATGCTTTGCAAGGTGAAGGCTAACGAGCTGGTTTCGAGAGACGAACTAGCCGACCGGCTGGCCGCCATTGGTTACGAGCGGAATCGTGGGAGCCAGGGGGCGGACTTCCACTACGTGCTTAGCGTGGAGGTCGAGAACGCTGCAGTTGTGCCGCTGAGTCTCGCGTGCGGATTGGTCGACGGGCAGAACGGCAACGATGCTTTCAGCCCGCACTCGCCGAAGTTGGTGGGATAACATTTCACGAGCATGTCGATTGGTACAGGAGGAAAGATTATGGACGAGAGAATCAAATCGATAATCCACAAAGCTGTTGATGATGCCGGGCGTTATCCGTTTCTCTTCATCGGCTCTGGCCTCTCCCGTCGTTACTGCGGCACGCCGGGATGGGAGGGGCTGCTTTCGGATATCTGCGCCGAGGTGCTTGACGACCCATATGCCTTCGCGCGCTTCAAGAGCCAGGCGAAGATTGCTGTCCAGAACGGCGAGGTCGAGTCCGAACTGCCGTACGTTGCCACGCTCATGGAAAGCGAAGTAAACCACGAGCTCTTTGCATCGGATGAATTCGCTGCCTTCCGCGAAGATCACAGTGACGAGCTTACCGGGGACGCTTCGCCCATGAAGATCTACGTCGCAGATAAGATCGCGAGAGCTCGTCTCGTCGAGAGCGCCGAAACTGAGAAGCTGGCGAAGGCGGGCAGGGAAAAAGTTGCCGGCATCATCACCACGAATTATGACTGTATGTGTGAGACCCTATTCCCTGGTTTCACGACCTACGTCGGAGAAAGCGACCTCCTGTTCTCTGACCAGGCTTTCTCTCAGGAGATATACAAGATCCATGGCTCAGTCTCGAGGGCGGGAAGCATCGTCCTGACCAGCGCTGACTATGCGGAGTTCGCGCAGAAGAGGAAGTATCTCTCGGCGAAGCTGCTCACCCTCTTCGTCGAGTATCCCGTCATCTTCCTCGGTTATTCGATTCAAGACGAGAACATCAGGTCGATACTGGGTGACATCTGCGAATGCCTACCAGATGACAAGTTCAAACGGCTGGGCAAGCGGCTCATCTTCGTTCAGCACGCAACCGACACCTCTGTTGGCGAGATTGCTATGAGTTTCGGTGGCCGTACGCTTTCGATGACGAAGATCACCACGGATGACTTCGAGTCGATCTACGATGCGATGCGCAGCTTCCGGAAAATGTATAGCACGCGATTTATCCGCGAGTTGAGGGGCAGCGTGTTCAGGCTTGCGGAGCATATCGACCCGAGTTCCGACATCATCGTCTCAGGGATAGACAATGTCCTCAACGACCTTGACCCGGACCAGAAGATCGTCATCGGCCTGTCGGTGTCACCAAGTAGCATCGGAAAGCCGATTTCACCTGAAGATATCTTCGAGGACATCGTGCTCGATAACCTTCGCTATGACCCAAAGTTCATCGTCGAGAACTACCTCAACATGTACGTGCGCCAACGGCCCAACAACATGCCTGTCTTCAAGTACACGCGCGGACTCGGTGGAGAGGTCGGTAAGGACATAGCGACTTATCTCCCAACGCTCACCTCGATTGATAGCTATCGAAGCGAAACGTTCCGCAAATCGATGCCTGCGACTCGTCGCAGATTCGAAGGGTCGCTGAGCATAAAGGGCCTTGCGAATGCATGCGCGCCAAAGAGCCCGTTCGCGTTCATCCCGTGCCTTTCAGAGGAAGAGATGGACGTCGACGACTTGGAAGCGTTGCTGAAGCGGGCACTGGCTGACGTGGGAAACGACCCTGCCAAGAAGAGGGCTCTGTTGAAAGATTCGCATTATCGGAAGTGCGTCCGCATCTACGACTTCTTGCGCTATGGAAAGTAGGAAGTCCCCCAACCTTCACCAATAGTCCGGGCAACGGCATCCGAACCTAGATCCAGTTGGGGGACATGCTCCCGAACTATGCACGGTTTCCCGCGCAAAGCTAGTTTAGCAAAGAAATGTGGAGATTGGCGGTTGGGCGCTTGAGATTCCTGCCAACTGCCGCACCCCTTGAATATCAACTTCATCCGAACACCTCCCAAATTCATCCGTACATGTACGGATGAATTTGGGAATCCGATACCCTGAGGGCCGGGTCGGCCGGCCCCGGGAGATCGGAGGACGCCATGTCCGGAAAGAGCGGGAAGGGCGCCGCGAGGGCGGTCCCGAGGGCCCACGGCAGGCGATCGGCGATTTCATGCAACTACGGCTGAAGTGTCTTTATGTGGTTCAGCGCACCCAACAGTACCGTTTGATTTCGCTCAAAGCATAAACGAAACCATGCATATATTCCCAAGGCAATCAGGCATGGCGTCACGAAAACCCCGGCAGCGATTGAATTGTTGCCCGCCCATGCAGACAGACACCCTCCGACCGTAAGTGAGATGATCATGCTGATCACGCTGGGGGCCCAACTCGTATAATGCACCCCACTCACCGCCTGTTCGACTATTTCGCATTTCTTTTTCAGGCTAATGTCCTCATCCACTTCACCAAGAGAAAAGTCCACTCCCGAAATTAAATCGAGCAATTCAGCCTCACTGTAGCCGCCTTCCTTGAATCTTTTAATGAAGAAACCTCCTGGTCCAGGCCCACAGATAGGACGGTTTACACGAAACAGTTCCTTATAGGCGATTCCCATTGTTAACTCCTTAAAGTGCAGATGCTATTTACGCTATCGTTCTATCATTTCGTCCGGACAGATTTTTATCGGACCGTCGGCAACCGTTCACAAGGACATCCCGTTCAGTAACTCCCCGCGCTCCTCATACCCGCGCTCGAGCTTCTTCCCAAGCTCCGCAGCGCAGCGCTTCGTTTCCTCGGCAAACAGGTCATCGATAGCCCTGTCAATCCGCGTGCAAGTCTGCCGATGCTCGTCCTTCCAGGGCAGGTTGAATCCCAAACTCGCGTCCCAATAGCCGCCGAGTTTGGCGTTAATTACTTCCTCGGGATACAGCACGTCGCGGCGAATGTCCTCAACTACATCGTCCTCGTCCATATCGCAGGCCGCATCGCCCTGCTCGAGGAACTTGCGCAGCTCCTTTTGCGCCCGGATGTTGTTCAGCATGCGAACACACACCACGGCCAAAAAGCGATAACGTTCGCATAGATCCCACTCGCCTTCGAGCCATACGCGAAAGCCCAGCATTTCGCTCGCGGACTCATCATCCATCAGGATCAATTCCCACGGAAGCACATTGGCGAGTGCGTCCTCCCCCAGCCTTTGCACGCCGTCGCGCATAAAGATGCACGGCTCCACGTCGTAATAGCCAAAACCGTGGCCCGCATCGCGACGATTGATGACATGCTTGGGCAACAGGATGATCTTGTCGCTGGGCTCGGGATCTATCTTCCGCAGCTTTTTGACCTTGCGGCGGGCGCGCTTTAGGCTGCGTTCGCTATCGCCACGGCCGCGGCCGTCCGGCTTGCCGCCGTATCGAAGGGCAACCTCACGCGCCAGGATCTTTGTGTCCGCAGCGCACAGCAGGTCGCTCACGGTGGGCAGGTCTTCCCACTCAATGCCATCGACGTCCCAAATCCTGTTCATGTTCAACCTCTTTCTGGCTGTGAATTTACGCACTTGTTCGCCCTGCACAACGTACTTGTAAGGCATGCGCCCCGCTAGAGCGCCTTCTTGCTGGGCGCAATCACCTCGTCCACCAGGCCCAGCTCCAGAGCGCGCCTGGCGTTGCACCAGCAGTCGCGCTCGGTGAGCTCGTGGAACTCCTGGGTGCTCAGGTTGCCATGCTCGGCCAGCAGCTCGTCCAGCTCGGCGCGCATGGCCGCTGTATGCTGGGCCACGATCTCGATATCGGTCTGCTGCGCCATGCCCATGCCGCCCATCAGTTGGTGGATGAGCACCTGCGTGTGGCGGTACACCTGACGGTGGTCGCCGCAGGCCAAGATCACCGCGGCCATCGAGGCCACGACGCCCTCGCCCACCGTGATCACGGGGCAATCGAGCGACTGCATGGTGTCGATGAGCGCCAGCCCCGCCGTGACGCTGCCGCCCGGGCTGTTGATGATGAGGGTGATGGGCTCGGTCGCACTTTGATGCTCCAGCACCAGCATGGACTTAATAAGGCCGTTGCAGGTCGCATCGTTGACCTCGCCCTCCAGCAGCAGCACACGGCTGTTGAGCAGTTCGCTTGCCATATCGACAGCGGCAACACGGCCGTCCTTGGACTTCTTTATGATGCTGGGCTCACGATACATAACGGGCATGGCAATTCCCTTCTAAACGGAATCGGTAAGGAGGCAAAAACTGGACCGCACGGCTTACGACTAACGGAAGCCGTGCGACAAAACATGCAAGATGGGGTACACAAAGCTGCAAGGGCTAATCCCTCAGCCACTTGGCAGCATTGGGATGATCGGCGCAAAAGTACTTCTTGGCGCGGAAGGGACGCATGCCGGTCACCTTGACCAGGCAATCGGTGCGGGGCATAAGCCCAACCTCGCCTGGGGTCATCACGCAACCGCGCACATCTACGGCAGTGCGCTCGGCGCCCACGTACTTGGTGCCCAAAACCGACTCGCCACACAGTTCGCTTATGTAGTTCTGCGTCGCGATGTTGCTGCCGCCGCCCATATAGACCAAACTATCGCAGTTATCGAGGATGGTAAGCGCCGTGGATTTGCCGTACACGACATCGAGCTGGCTCAGCGATTGCGCACACATCAAAAAGCTAATGCCGCGACTGCGCACAGTCGCAATGCTGCGCTCAAAATCGGGGATGCGGCCCACATTGGGAAACTCATCGAGCACAAACTGCACGCGACGCTGCAAATGGCCGCTGGGGCTGGCATCGGCACGGCGCTGGGCAAGGTTAAACAGCTGCTTAAGGGCAACGTTCGCAAGCCATGCATTAGCCGAATCGTTGTCGCTCACCTTAAGATCGATCATGCGCTTGCCCTCGTCAATACGATCAAGACGCATCTCGTCATTCTCAAAAACGCGCATGAGCTGAGGCGTCTTAAGCCGCGAGATAGTTGCATTGAGCGTGATCAGAATACTCTTAAGCGTCCTATCTGCCGCACCTCGAAAATCGCGATACTGCTCAACGCCATACAGATCAGCGTTCTCCGCACCAAACTTATCGAGAAACTCCCTGGACTCCACCTCTTCTACAAGGTAGTCCAACGGGAATCGCCCCTCACCATCTCCCGTAACCTTGATGAGCGCAGCCAGTTTAAAGACGTTGTTCATCTTAAGGTAGCGGCGCGGGGCATTGGGGTCCTCACCCGGCGTAAGGGTGCCGGCAAGGGTCTCCAGGAGGAACAGGATTCCAACAATCGCTCGAAGCAGCAGGTCGCTCGCGTTATTCCAGAACGGATCATACCTAAGGCTACGGCCGTCAGGATCGACCCCCTCCATGATTGCCGCCACTGTGGTGGGGATATCCTCGACATCCATCACGTAACGCAGAGGGTCGTATCCGGCCGACTGCTCGGGATTAACAGTATCGAGAACCGTTACCTCGTAGCCGTCCTCTTCAAAGCCTTTCCCCGTACGGCGCAGCAGCTCACCCTTGGTGTCTGTGACCACATAACAGCATTCGTGGTGATTGAGCAGGTTGGGCAAAATGAAACTCGCCGTTTTGCCGCTGCCGGTACCTCCAAAGGCAAAAACATTGTTGGACACACTCGTCTCCCAATGCTTGTCGTCCTCGTAGAACGCCACCGTGGCACCCTGCGCCAGGATCACGTCGCGCTGCTCATCGCCGGACGACAGCGCCCGCATCTCCTCCTTAGTCGCCCACTTCTTGGTCTGATACTCCGTTTGCTGCGCGGCCTCGTAGCCGTACATCTTGATGACTGGCATGGCGTGACCCCTTTCTTGTCCGTGGCGTTAGTGGTTGTTAAGCAATGCGATCGTCGCCGTCGTCCTCATTGAGCTGTGCCGAGTGCGGCGACTTGGTCGCGTGACCGATCAGGCGCTCGGCCTGCGCCAGATAACTCTCGCGAGCAGCAGTTGAGACCGTTGTGTCGCCCAGGTACGCAAGCAGTGCATGGATCATCAGCTTGTCAAGCAGGTCGTAATCTTTATGATGCTTGATATTGAGGAGATAGCGATTTTCGAGTCCGTGTACTTTGTTGGTCAAATCGATTTCCATCTTTTCCTCCATGTAATAAAAAGTGTGTCGTTCGTCCAAAAGTGCCTCAAACGGGCGTTTGACGCATAACTCAAAGTTGAAACGCGGACTCGTATCGAACACGCGTCGCTGCACCTTGAGGTAGCGCTTATAAAACATGACGGCATCATCTTCATCCGCCGTAAAGCCACGCGATCCATCGCGGTGCAGCCGGTCGCATGGCTTTCTGCCATCGGTATGGCGCACGAAGGAGGACGGGATATAGGCACCCTGCTTGGTGCTGTACTTCATCCCTGTCGCAACTTCCTCGAACAAGAGAACACCAGCCGATTTAAAGCCCGCAGTACGCCCGTGCCTAAACATACTCACCACAGTCGCTACACTGCCTATGCGGCTATCGCGCGGGGGAAAATACAGTGGCAGCAAAGCGAGTGTCGCGGCAGTCAAAAGTTCGCGGGCCTCGTGTACATCAGCTCGATACTGCTCGGGCACCAGCCCGGGAATATCGGGCGAGCGCTCTTCCAGCACGCCAACGAGCGATTTGGCCAGGCGCTCGACGTTCTTCTCGCCGCAGTACGGACACGGAAGAGACCGTTCTACCTTTCCGTTCATTTCGCACATGTCGCGGAGATCCTCGTCGATCGCACTGAGGAATGCCTCGTAGATGTTGTCCCGTTTCTTCATGAATGTTTCTTTCTATCCGGTTTCGGGTGTTTGGTGTAAGTCTGTTCTAAGTTTTAGAATGCTCTGAGGTATGGATGATGACAATCGACCTAACCTGCAGCTTCGTTAGTGAAATCACCCTGCTTGATAGCGCGGTTTGCCTAAAGGCTGTGTAGCGATTGCATCAAGCAGTTGGTATTGAGTTGGTTTTGGATTGCTTCGAGGATAGCACAGTAGGCTGTTCTCGTCATTAGAAATTTTTAAATTTATCTGCTATTATATAGCCCACTAAGAAGAAAGGGCTCTATACATGCGTGAAACAACATCATTGCCACGTCTCACCGCCGCCGCCCTCTCGCGCGCGCTTAACCTAGAACAAGGCAGCCGCCTACTCACCGTTCGCCTACCTGGCGCCATCGGCTGCGAGGCGCTTCGTGAATGCTTCAGGCTGAACGGCAACGGCGTACCTAATATTTGCGAACTTGAGCCCGGCAAGCAGAACACGGGCAATGACAACGCGGCGCCGGTGTTTATCGATGCCACAGCTTGCGTTCGCAAACGTTTTCGCGAAATCAACAGCGCATGTGAGGCGCTCATTAATGATCTGGAGCCTGGCTACCTGGGCTTCTGCGATTGGGAGGCCTATCTCTGGTGCCTGTATGCACTAGCCCTCTCCGGTCGTACTCGAGCCGCCGTACTGCTGCCGTTCGAGTCTTTGGACAACGCCGAGCAGGCACGCGCGATTCTGTTGCGCGAGGGGCTCGTCGAAAGCGTCCTATATCACCCGCTCGCCGAATCTCCGATGCACGGCATGTACGCACTTATTGTATTGTCGACGGGAAATCGCAGCGTTTCATTCCGCAATGCCGCCACGCCCATGCCACGCCTTCGGTTTGCCGACGGGGCTCGCTACCCCAATCTTCCCTTGGCTTTCTCCCCTGACTGGAGCGGCATCGAGTGCGACTCACGCAAAACGGTTTCCATTGAAACCGCCGAGCTCGAAACGCGCAAGCTACTCCAACACCACGCCGCGCTCTCCAAAGGCAGGGTTGGCCTGATCTCCGTAGCTCAAAACTACAGCGCAACGCTCGGCGACAGCTTTATGCGCGTGGTGCCGTTTATGCCCCGAGACAGCACCACCTCGGATGACATCGACGCTGTCGAGGTGCGCCGCATTTCATCTCAGGATTTCCGCAACGGCTATTTGCTGCCCAAGGATGTTGCGGAAGGCGCGTCGGAGCTGGATTCCGAACCTGTAAAGGTAAGTCCAGACGTGTTGGCTCGTTACGAGCTTCGTTGCGGCGATATCGTCATGCCGCGCATACTCGGTCGTTACGGCGCGTCGAACCTACTTGTGGTCGGCATCGATGATGCAAAGCAGCATCTAGTTGCCTCGCACAACACCACCGCCATTCGCCCGGCGATTCCAACGATGACCGACGAGGAGCGCATGGTGTATGCAGAGATGGTCGCGGCGTACCTCACCGACGGCCATGGGTCCATAGTTTTGCAGGTATTGTCCGACAATCAGTACAGCCACGCCATCCGCCCTACCGATCTGTTCGAGATCGAAGTCCCACCAGCACTCGACCCGCGTACGCGCGAGTATAGCGAATCCATCAATCGCTTTGCCGAGGTCGTAAGGGCCAAGAAACAAGCCGAGGCCGCTGTCGCCCAAGCCCAGCGCAACCTCGAAGCCGCAAAGAAGGCCGTTACTCAGGTGGTCGACCAGGCCTGTGAGTAGCGCATACATAGGCAGTAGAAACGTCTTAAGCCGGCGGCAGGAACTAATCCTGCCGCCGGCTTAACTATCTAGCCTATTCCCATCCCGTGGTCTGAGGATTCCATTTGCGCACATTCGCCGAATGATTAAAGCACGGTGTATACAACCGATTGACGACCCCTTCTGCCCCAGCAATGTTCCCCGCGAGATCAAGTACCCCCGCCTGCCTCGCCATCTTTATGTACTGCGCAGAACCATTTTGTTTCCACCAGAGAGGCGCCACGAACTCTTCCGGCATTGCCACCTTGCGGGCAGATGCTTCTTTCTCGACCCTCTCGACAAGCGTAGTCCCATCGACGAAGCAAGTTTTCGCGTACACCAAGATGTCGACTATATCCTTGATTCGCGAAGAGGCACGGCCCTCATGCATCTCTACCATTGCGAGCAATTTATCTGCAAGGGCACTCTCCACTCGGCATACTCGATAGTCGCAGACTGGGAGCCCCTCAATATTCAAACGATCGATCGGCGCAAGAACCTCAGGCTCAAGTCCCCGCACTTCATCAATTACCAAGTCAATTGAAATTGGCTGCAACTTCTTGGTTCCCATAAAGGGGGTGAACCACACCTTCGCACCACACCGATACTCATCTTCTTTTTTGATCTGCTCTGCACGATCAAAGACAAACGAAACGAAATCCTCCAGATCAATCGAAGCCGCCCGCGCCAGATCGGCAACAGCCTCTTCGAGGCTCTCCTCTTGAGCAACCAAGTCAATATCTCTTGTGACACGCGCATCGAGTGTTCGCGCCAGGACGCTTTGGCCACCCTTGAGTACGAAGCGGCCGTCATCTTCTGAAAAAACGCGACATAGGAAGCGATGAAAGTAGAAACCGACGATCGCCCGATTAGTATCCATCGGCGATTCTCTTGCGGCATCCCTAACAGCCATCTCCAGTGCGGCAGGTGTTTTGTACTTCACCATGTCCTCCGTTTTTCATTACTCGTTCAGCGCCGTCAACAAGGGCATCATCAACTCGCGTCGTTTGGCGGTTTTAGAGTTCTCCTCTACAAGATCTTTCAGCCGCTGTATCTCGAGCCCTCGCCCAAGCGCGTCGTTATAGGCATCGATAATTAATGAGGGGTCCTCGCAATCGAGGCAAAGATCAACAAGCGTGCGCTCGGGTTTAGTTACCGGCAGGCCGTCGAGCCAGACGATGTCCTGCTCAGCGATCTCGCGCTTTGCAAAAGAAAGGGATTCGTTTCTCGTATTGATGCGCATGGGCGCGGTCATCCTGTAGGGGGACAGATAGAAATCGCCCATTTGCTGTAGGTTCGCCGCTGTCGTACCGCTCACGGCGATGCCATCCCACTGGCGTTTTCTCTCCCACGCGCAAAGGGAGGGATTGGTGAGTTTCCAAAAAGCGTTGAGCTCGTCAGTGTCTCGGCGCTGCGTGCCCGACATCCGGTAGGCGCCGTGGCATATCCGTTCAAGACGCCCCACGCGGCATGAGTGTGCCAGCGCATCTCGAGAGATGTCCATACGAGCCGCCTGGGCTGTGGTGAACACGCCCTCACTCTCGGAAAGCTCGCTTATCGCCGTTATGTTGCTAAAGTACTTCATGTTGCAATTGTAGGATATTCTCATGCTTTTGCAACGTGATTTTGATTCCCTATGACCGGCGTGCTTTGCGTACCCCTTTTCTGCCACCACTTTGTCATCGGCCCACCATCCCCTGCTATCGAGGTCTAATACTTTTCCGCGAAGTGAACGTCTGTTTTTGGACCCCTGGAGCATCCGCATTTTTCAACGGCATAAACGCAGGATTCTGGCATCAAAGCCGCAGGAAACGGCACCCGAAAAGTGTCGATGCTTCGGGGGTCCGTTTTCACTCATTCACTTCTCGGAAAAGTATTAGACCTCGCTGTCAGCCGTCCCAAAGATCAGACTGCACCTCCTTCACGCCACGCAAAACCTGCCTTTTCTGCCCCCGCCCGCCTCCGCGCCACCCAAAAACTCATCCACTATTAATCTTGGCTCAAGAATCGCTTAATCTATAACCTGCACTATAGAGTTCGACCAAGGGCGGCGCCGCGCAGCGCAGGCCGCCGAACGCAACGCTCGCGCCCGGGCAGATCGTCCGGCGTCGCGCCCATCGAACGAAAGGACAGGTCATGAACGACCTCGAAAAAGTTGAAACCATCCGCACCAAGTGCAACGTGAGCTACACCGATGCCAAGGCCGCGCTCGACGCCGCTGACGGCAACGTTCTGGATGCCATTATTTGGCTCGAGTCGCAGGGCAAGACCCAGACCACGTCGGCGCACGCCGCCACCGAGTCCGCGCCGGCCGATGAGCCCTCGGCCGAGATGGTCGCCGCGCAGGCCGCCTATGAAAAGTCGAGCGAAAAGACCGACTTCTCCAAGAAGATGGACAGCGTGTGGGAGTACCTCAAAAAGCTCTTCCGCCTGAGCCTGGACACCAAGTTTATCGCCACGCGCCGCGATGCGATCATCCTCAACATCCCCATCCTGATTCCCATCGTCGCGCTGTTTGCCTGGGGCGCCACGATTTGGCTGATGCTGCTTGGCCTGTTCTTTGGCATGCGCTACCGCATCGATAGCGACGGCGACGTGCCCGGCAGCATCAACAACCTGATGGACAGCGCTGCCAATGCCGCGGACGACATCAAGCAAAATCTGAACGACGACAAGTAATCGCAGACGGGGGCACGCATGGCACGGATTCTGATCGTAGAGGACGAGGAGAAAATCGCCCGCTTTGTGACGCTCGAGCTGGAACACGAGGGCTACCAGGTGGAGCACGCCGCCGACGGCCGCACCGCCGTGGACCTGGCACTGGAGCGCGACTACGATCTGATTCTGCTCGATGTGCTGTTGCCGCAGCTCAACGGCATGGAGGTCCTGCGGCGTGTCCGCAAGCACAAGGACGTGCCGGTGATCATGGTCACCGCGCGCGATGCCGTGATGGATAAGGTTGCCGGGCTCGATGCCGGCGCCGACGATTACCTGACCAAGCCGTTTGCGATCGAGGAGCTGTTCGCACGGATCCGCGTGGCGCTGAAGCGCTCGGAGGCCGCGCGGACGGCTTCGGGCGTTGGCGGCGCCGGCGCCAGGGCTGGCGTAGCAAGCGGCACGGCTGCCGGTATCGCCACAATGTCCCCGGCAACCGACACGGCCCAGACCGCTGCCTCTCCCTCCCCCGCCACGCTCGCCGTGGGCTCGGTCGCGCTCGACCCAGACCGCCGCGAAGTCACGGTCGACGGCTCGCCCATCGTGCTGACTGCCCGCGAGTTCGACGTTCTCGCCCTGCTTATGGCGCATGCCGGCACCGTGCTCACGCGCGAGCGCATCGCGCACGAAGCGCTGGGCTACGAATACGTGGGCGACACCAACAACGTCGACGTGCACATTGCGCACCTGCGCGCCAAGATCGAAGACGCCGGCAGCGCCCGCATCATCCAGACCGTGCGCGGGGTGGGCTATGTCTGCCGCGCGTAACACCGAGGCCAAGCGCGTCACCTCCATCGCCCGCGCCATCAACTGGGGCTATATGTGGCGCCGCTTGATGAGCTACGTCTGGCTCGATCTGCTGCTGATGGTGATTGCGGCGGCGATCCTCGTCTATGGATACAACCAGACGCTGCCCGACAGCGCGTTTACCGCAGGCTGGATTCCCGGCGCCACCGTTCACGGCATGTCGCTGACGCCCGCGCGCGGCTGGGACCTGACAACGCTCACCTATACCGTCGAGCTTGCGCGCACCAGCAAGACCTTCCCCCTCGCGCAGGACCTCGTCACGCTATGGCCTCTCTACCTTGTCGTTGTGGGTTGGCAGGTCATCAGCGTGCTCAACATGCTCGGCGGCGCGAGGCGCGTGCGCCGCACCATGGCGCCGCTCAACGACCTGGCCTTGCGCGTGGACGAGCTCGGCCGTATGCAGCTCTCCGGCGGCAAGATGGAAACGCTGGAGCAGGCCATCGAGCGCGCAAGCGTCGACTCGCCGAGCGTCACCACCGGCGACGCCGACCTGGCAAGCATCGAGGTCGCGCTCAACCGCCTGCTGCGCCAGATGCAAGAGGCCAAGCTGCAGCAGATGCGCTTTGTCAACGATGCAAGCCACGAGCTGCGCACGCCCATAGCGGTGATTCAGGGCTACGTAAACATGCTCGACCGCTGGGGCAAAGACGACCCGGCCGTGCTGGCAGAGTCCATCGCCTCGCTCAAGGCCGAAAGCGAGCACATGCAGGAGCTCGTGGAACAACTGCTGTTTTTGGCACGCGGAGATGCCGGCCGCACCGTGCTGCGGCGCGTGAATACCAACCTGGCTGCACTGGTCGGCGAGGTGTGCGAGGAATCGCAGATGATTGATGCCGGGCACACATATCGGCTGGCTTTTGACGCTGCGTTTGCCAGCGACCCGCGCTGCGACGCGTCCGTCGATGTCGCGCTCGTGAAGCAGGCTCTGCGCGTGATCGTGCAAAACGCCGCTAAGTATTCGGACGCGGGAACGACCGTCACATTTGGCATAACACCCGAAGCGGGCACGGGCGCGGTCGACATAGCCGTTGAAGACGAGGGCATCGGCATGAACCAGGAATCCGCAGCTCACGCGTTCGAGCGGTTCTACCGCGCCGACAACGCGCGCGATGCCGGCGCACAGGGTTCGGGCCTGGGGCTCGCTATCGCCAAGTGGATCGTCGACAGCCACGGCGGCGTCATCGGTGTGACCTCGGTCGAAGGGGTCGGCAGCCGCTTTACGATTCGCCTGCCGCGGTAGGAAGCCCCCTCGTGAATCGAGGTCTAATACTTTTCCGCGAAGTGAACGTCTGTTTTTGGACCCCTGAAGCATCCACATTTTTCGTCGGCAAAATCGCAGGATTCTAGTATCGAAACCGCAGGAAACGACGCCCTTAAAGTGTCAATGCTTCGGGGATCCGATTTGTCTCGTTCACTTCTCGGAAAAGTATTAGACTTCGGTTTTTTGACCGTTGCAAAAGTCAACCCCTCGGCATAAATAAAGGGATAAGGCCATGCGGCCCTATCCCTTTTTGCTAGCTATAGCAGCTTGTACGCTACTCGCGGCACAGGTGCACGGCAAAGCCGGCGAACTCGCGCTTAAAGTACACGAGCTTGGTGCTACCGTCGGGCAGCAGCGCGCGCGACTCCTCGTTGACCTCGAGCCCGCGCTCGGCAAACCACTTCTCGGCCGTATCAATGTCGTTGACGGCAAAGCCGATGTGGCCCTTGGTGCCACGACCATTCTGCTTCATGACCTCGACCAGCGAATCGTTAAAGTACGAAACCGGGGTCTCGATAACGGGCAGACCCATCGTCGTCGAGAACAGCTCCGCGATCTCCAGGGCATCGACCGGGTCGGTGGCGTTGATGCCCACGTGAGCGACGCGCATGCCAAAGAGCTCGACCGGGTTGGCGTTCTGCTCACTCATACAGTCAGCGCCTACTGAGCCATAACGTCGAGGACGGCCTTCTCGGCAGCGACGCGGTTCATGCCGGTCATGAAGGGCACGCCGCTCACGTACGGGCAGGTGAGGCCCTCGGGGGCAACGGTGGTGGCGATCAGCAGGTCGGCGCCCTCGTCGCAAACGTCCTTGGCCTCGGAGATGGCGCACTGCACGATCTCGTACTTGTCGGCGTAACCGTTGGCGTCGAGCATGGTGGCGACCTTCTGGGCAACGAGCGTGGAAGTAGCAGCGCCAGCACCGCAAGCCAAAACAATCTTCTTCATAGGTAATGTCTCCCTTCATGGTTTACTTTAGGTAAGTGTACCGCAGCGAGCGATGGCACTCGGCCTCGATGAGCTTTTATGCCAGTTTGCTTGCGCGCTGCGTATAATACATCTAGTACGTGTTGTCATACCGCTCGCTTTATGAGCGACTAAGGACCCCAATATGCCCGATTCCCGCACCCTCTGGACCGCCGTCGTCATTATTTGCATCGCCGTGTCGGTATTCTTTAGCGTCAAAAAACGCACCACGTTTAAGCGCCTGCAGCAGCTTATGGCTGCGAAGCAGTGGGACGAGTTCGATCGTTTGCTCGATGGCAAACTCACCAGCATGCTGTACCCGCGCTATAACCGCGACTACCTGCGCCTGAACTCCTATCTGCTGCGCGAGGACCACAAGCGTGCCGACGAGATGTTCGATTTGCTGCTGGGGCTCAACCTGCCCAAAATGCAGCGCGTCGACCTGGTGATTAAGGCCTTTAACTACTACGTTGGCCAGGAGGACCGCAAAAAGTCCAAGGAGCTGCTGCACGAGATCAAAGGCTTTGAGGGCGGCCAGGCCGAGGCAGTCGCACACGAATGCCAACTGATGTACGACACGATGATCCTCAAGCGCCACAACGACATTCCCGAGCTGGAGCGCATGCTCAAGGAGGCCGGTGACGACAAGGTCAAGAGCTGCCGCCTGGAATACCTGCTGGCCCTGCAGTACAAGAACAAGGGCGACGAAGCCAAGTTTGCCGAGTACTTGGAAAAGTCAGGCCGGCACTCAATGGCCGTCAACGCGTAACGGACGGCTTGTGCTAGACTTCTAGTCTCACGGGGGCGTGGCGGAATTGGCATACGCAGGAGACTTAAAATCTCTCGCCGCAAGGATTGTGGGTTCGAGTCCCACCGCCCCTACCATGTGATTGCTTACGAGCCCGTGTCCCGTTGGGATGCGGGCTCGTTTCTTTTGGACGCCGGCGGGACTCGAACCCGCGAGGGGGCGAGCACCAGGCGGACGCGCAGCGTCCGCAGCGAGCCGACGAGGGCGCCGGCAGGCGGCCGAAGCCGGTGCGGATTTGCGCAGCAAATACGCGGACGTCCCACCGCCCCTACCATATGGAGCTTTCGAGCCCGTGTCCCCAAGGGATGCGGGCTTGTTTCTTTTAGATGCCGGTGGGACTCTAAGCTGCGGTGGAATAGATCCTGTTTATACCGTTTATCAGCTTATTTAGGAACTATTTCACCGCAACTCAGAGGAAGACGGTTAAAGAGCGCTCAGGCTGGGGACCCAGGCGATGGTGGGGGTCGCGCCGTCGAGAACCTCGTTGATGGTGGCGGCCATGCCGGCAAGCAGGCTGTTCTCGCTTACGGTGAGCGTGTCGTAGCCGCCGGCTCGCATGAGCTCGCGGATTACCACGGCGCCAGCCAAGATCACGCCCGCGCGTTTGGGCTGCACACCCGGTAGCGCGGCGATGCTGTCCGCGTCCAGCGTGGACATGCGCTCGATAGCGGCCGAGACCTGCTCCAGCGAAAGCTCGCGCAGGTGCACGAAGCTCGAATCATACGGCTCCAGCTCGTGGACCAGAGCCACCAGCGTAGTCACCGTGCCGCCCACTGCGACCAAGCGTTCGGCGCGCTCAAAGTCGACAGGCAGACTCTCAAAGTAGCCCGCAAACTGCTCGTTTGCCCATGCGGCAGCGGCAGCAAGCTCGCCGTCCGCAGGCGGCAGCGCCGAGAAAAACCGCTCCGTCACACGGCGGCAGCCAATGTCCAGCGAGCGCGTCCCTTCTAGCGCAAAGACGCCACGCTCCGGCGCATAGACGCCCGTCGCGAGCTCCGTGGATCCGCCACCCGAATCGGCAACAATAATGCGCTCGCCGGCAAAGTCGTGCGCCACGCCAAAAAACGTCAGGCGTGCCTCGACCTCGCCCGGAATCACCTGCGGTTCGAGCCCCAGCTCGCGCAGGCCGTCCAGCAGCAGGGCGGCATTGGACGCATCGCGCGCGGCACTCGTGCACGTGGTGCAGATGCACACGGCCCCAAAGGCATGCGCCTCGTCCACAAACATGCGACACGCGGCGAGCACACGCTCGACGGCCGCCTCGCAAAAGCGGCCCGTCGCGTCCACGCCCTCGCCCAAGTCGGTGATCTCGGTATGCTTGGACGATTCCACGATCGCCCCGGCCTCGACCTGCGCTAACACCAGTCGCGACGACACTGTTCCCAGGTCGATCGCGGCTACCTTATAGCGTTTGCAATCTGCCATTGCAGGCTCCCCTCCGGGCGCTATTTGCCGTTGGACACGACCGTCTGGCCCTCGACACCGTTAAACCCAAACAGCATGTCGAGCGCCTGGATGTACCACGGCGCGTCCTTACCGACGTCTTCGATTTCCTTGGCAACTTCGCTGGCCTTCTTGGCGTTCGACGACTTCTTGCTCGAAGACGAATCCGAATCGTCGTCCAGGCCCTGCACTTCAATTCTCTTCTCGCCGGGCATCACCAGGCCCAAGTCCTCGGATGCCGCGTCCTTAATGCCCTCCTCTGAGAGCAGCTTGTCGACGCTTTTCTGCAGCTCGTCGTTGTACTGCTGGCGAATCTCGACCTGCTTGGCCAAGATATCGCTCGAGCGTTTGGCAACGTAGAGGTCGCGCATGGGAAAGTACAGGCTCACGAGCACCAGGGCGACGACAATACCGATAAACAGCCCTCGCTGAGGACCGTGGGTAAAGTCGTAAATTGCCTTGACCGCTGCGTTGTCGTTGGCGTAGTGCATGAAGTCCGAGCCCGAAAGACGGCTCGAGGGCCTGGTCGACTTTTCGTGCGTTTGAGCCGAGGGGTGCTGCGTACGCGAAGCATGCGTCGGGGGCGCCGAGCGTGGCGGGCGGCCCGTCGACGTATTCATTTGAGCACGGGGATGTGAGGCACTTGCCGGACGCTGTGCGCGGCGATCGACACCGGCGTAGTCGGACCCGCCGAGCTGCACGGTAGGTGCGCGGCGAGGCGACGGCTCGCGCGAACCGGCGGAATAATACCTGTTGTCGTAAATCTGATCCATGTGCGCCTTGTGCGGTTGAGGTTTGTTTGCGCTAAGTCTTTTAGTTATAGCACGAGCGCCCGCACCGCTTTCGCCAGCCTTTGCTCGACATAAAAAAGGCGCTGAGCCGTATGGCCCAGCGCCCAATGGTGCTCAACAGTGCCCGGCGGAAGCGAGGCGAATCCGAGTCAGCCCCGCCCCCGCACACGCCGCTGCCTAGCGAATGTTGTAGAACGCAGACTTGCCGGCGTAGCGCGCGCTACCCTCAAGCTCGTCCTCGATGCGGATGAGCTGGTTGTACTTGGCGATACGGTCGCTGCGGCACGGGGCGCCCGACTTGATCTGGCCGGCGTTAACACCCACGACCAGGTCGGCGATCGTGGAGTCCTCGGTCTCACCGGAACGGTGGCTCACGATGCAAGCGTAGCCGGCCTCCTTGGCAGTCTCGATGGCCTCGAGCGACTCGGTGAGCGTGCCGATCTGGTTGACCTTGACCAGGATCGCGTTGGCGGCACCCAGCTCGATGCCCTTCTTGAGGCGCTCGGTGTTAGTGACGAACAGGTCGTCGCCCACCAGCTGCACCTTGTTGCCAATGCGGCGGGTAAGCTCGACCCAGCCGTCCCAGTCCTCCTCGGCCATGCCGTCCTCGATGGAGATGATGGGATAGGTGTCGACGAGCTTCTCCCAGTAATCAACCATCTGGGCGCTCGTGTACTCCACGCCCTCGCCCTTGAGCTCGTACATGCCGGTCTCGGCGTTGTAGAACTCGGTCGAGGCCGGATCCATGGCGTACATGAAGTCGACGCCGGGCTTAAAGCCAGCCTTCTCGACGGCCTTGGTAATGTACTCGAACGGCTCGGCATTGGTCTTGAGGTTGGGCGCGAAGCCGCCCTCGTCGCCCACGCCGCCGCCAAGGCCGGCCTCGTGCAGCACGCCCTTGAGGGTGTGGTAGACCTCGGCGCACCAGCGCAGGCCCTCGGCAAAGCTCGGAGCACCCACGGGCATGATCATGAACTCCTGGAAGTCAACGTTGTTGTCGGCATGCATGCCACCGTTGAGGATGTTCATCATGGGCGTGGGCAGCAGGTGAGCGTTGACGCCGCCCAGGTACTGGCACAGCGAAAGACCCGCCGACTCTGCCGCAGCGCGGGCAACGGCCAGCGACACGCCCAAGATGGCGTTAGCGCCGAGCTTGGTCTTGTTGGGCGTACCGTCGGCGGCGATCAGCGCGGCATCGACGGCACGCTGGTCGAAGGCATCGAGGCCCACGACGGCATCGGCGCACTCGTTGTTGACGTGCTCGACGGCCTGCGAGACGCCCTTGCCCAGATAGCGACCTTTGTCGCCGTCGCGCAACTCGCATGCCTCAAAAGCGCCGGTCGAAGCGCCCGAAGGCACCATCGCACGACCGAAGCTGCCGTCCTCGAGCACGACCTCGACCTCGACGGTGGGGTTGCCGCGGCTGTCGAGCACCTCACGACCGTAGACGTCCAAAATGTCACTCATGTTGTCTCCCTCTCACTTGGAAACGGGTTGAATGTTTGGCGACCGACTGACCGTGCACCGTCGGTGTGCCTCCGTAAGTTAGCCATGTCGCACTTTTTGCATTATGCCCTAAGTTAGCCAAGGGATACATATGAATTGGAGAAATCATTTTTTGGGGGCGCTTGTTTTTGCACCGAGCATTCATCTCTAGAGGTCGCCCCCCCCCATTAAATTCTTCTATCGGCATACCGTCTTTACCTGGCTTGCGAATGAAAGAGCCAATAATGTGCTTTTACATCGTGCAAAGTTCTGGATATCGTGCAATTCTAAGGGTCTGAAGTTCTGGATATCGTGCATAATCAGGTTATAAAAGTTCTGGATATCGTGTACGAGGTAGCCATGCTTAAACGAAAAGCCTATGACAAACTACTAAAATGGAAGCATGAAAGCGCTGGTAAAACAGCACTTCTTATTGAAGGAGCCCGCCGCGTCGGCAAGAGCACGCTTGCCCGCACGTTTGGAGAAACCGAATACAAGTCCTGCCTTGTCATTGATTTCTTTCAAGCACCTGCCGAAGTTAAGCAATATTTTGAGGACTATCGCACTAACTTCGACTCGCTCTACATC